>DATJZB010000099.1:0-28403 GCA_035499335.1 Rhizomicrobium sp.
GGATATCGACCTTGATGTTCGTACCGGCGACGCTTGCGGGGGTCTTTGCGTCCATCAGTGGCTCCGCTTCGGTTGCAGCACGCGCGCGATGATGCTGAGCGTCAGCACGGTGGCCGTGATCAGGAGTGCGCCCGCCCAGGCTAGCCGGTGCCAATCCTCGTAAGGCGACATGGCGAACTGGAATATCACGACCGGCAGACTCGACATGGGCTGGCTGATATCGCGGCTCCAGAACTGGTTGTTCAGCGCCGTGAAGAGCAGCGGTGCAGTCTCGCCCGAGATGCGCGCGATCGCGAGCAGAACGCCCGTGATGATGCCGGCGCGCGCGGCACGCCAGGTCACGGCGCGGATGACGGAGCTTTGCGGCGCGCCGAGCGCGGCCGCCGCCTCGCGCAATCCGTTCGGTACCAGCAGCAGCATGTTCTCCGTGATCCGGACCACGACCGGGATGACGATCACCATCAGCGACAAGGATCCAGCAACGGCGGAGAAATGTCCCATGAAGCAGGCAGACCCCAGAATCGTGGTGCAGATCTTCTGCGCGAACGAGCCCGGCACATTGTAGACGACGAGCTCATAGATGAAGAGACCCGTTACGATGGACGGCGCACTGAGAAGGATGTCGGTCACGAAGCGCACGACGAAGGCAAGACGTGTGTAGCGGCCATATTCGGCGAGGTAGGTGCCGGCGAACAGCCCGAGCGGCGTCCCGGCGACGACGGCCATGAAGCTCATCGTCACGCTGCCGAAGATCGCGTTGGCGAGTCCGCCGTCTTCGCCGGGCGGCGGCGTCATTTCGAGGAACAGCTTGGGCGACACCGCTTCGAAACCGTTATAGACCAGCGCGCCGAGAATGAACCCCAGCCAGATCAGGCCGAAGCCCGCCGCGAGCATCGAGAGGGAGAGGAACATTCCGTTCCACAGCTTGCGCCGGAAATAGAGCGTCGCGTTCATTTCGCGCTCCCGGCTCTGCGCTCTAGCGCCTGCAGCATCAGCTGGGCGCTGGCGAGCACGATGAACGTGATGAAGAACAGGATGAGGCCCATCTCGATGAGGGACGACAGGTAAAGGTCGCCGACCGCCTCCGTGAACTCGTTGGCGATCGTCGCGGAAATCGTCGTTCCAGGCGCGAAGATCGATTTCTGAATGTGATGCGCGTTGCCGATCACGAAAGTGACCGCCATCGTTTCGCCGAGCGCGCGTCCCAGCGCGAGCATCGCGCCGCCGACGACGCCCGAACGCGCGAAGGGCAACACGACGCGCCACATCACTTCCCAGGTCGTGCAGCCGAGGCCGTAAGCGGCTTCCTTGAGGACGGGCGGAACGGTTTCGAAGACGTCGCGCGTCACCGCGGAAATGAAGGGCAACACCATGATCGAGAGAATGAGCGACGCCGTGAAGACGCCGATGCCGTAGGGCGGACCGCCGAAGATGTCCTGCAGGTACGGCACGTCGGCGAGCGTATCGACGATCCAGGTCTGTACGTTCGCCTGGAACCAGGGCGCGAAAATGAACAGGCCCCAGATGCCGTAGATGATGCTGGGGATGCCGGCGAGCAGCTCGATCGCGATGCCGATGGGCCGGCGCAGCGGACGCGGGCATATCTCCGTCAGGAAGATCGCGATGCCTATGCCGACGGGTACCGCGACGAACATCGCGAGCACCGAGGTGACGAGCGTGCCGTAGATCGACGCGAGCGCGCCGAACTTTTCGGTGACCGGATTCCAGGCTTCGGAATAGAGAAACGACCAGCCGAATTGCTTGATCGCCGGCATGGCGCCGAGCAGCAGCGACAGCATGACGCCGGCGAAGATCGCGAGCACCAGCACGGCCGCGCTGAGCGTGAGGAGACGGAATCTGGCGTCGCGCGCGCCGCCTTTGCGGACGGCGGCGGCTCTTTCGGGGACGCTGCTCATTTGCTCTGCAAGGGCGATGTCGGCCATGGGAGTTTACGCGCGCCAGTTCTAGACGAGTTCATTGGGCAGCCGAGAAGCCGTCCGGAAATAGTCACAGAACTCATCCCACCGGTGTTGCGCGCAAGGACCATCACAGTTTTGCAAAGCTTTTGTGACAGAGAAACTGCCCATTCGTTGCCGGGCACCAAGCAATTGAAATCATTAGAGCAATTGGCGTCAAACTGCCGCGCTTGCGCCGCGCCGCGGGTCAAAATTCGACGATCAAATGAGCCAATTTGCGCAGCCGCCGGACCCGTGAAAGGTCCGGCGTGGGATGCGCCGACATCGCCGCGCCGGACGCATTCCCGACGTCGCGTGCGGACGTTTACTTTGTCTCTCGCGCGCCAACGAGATTTCCGGCGAAGCCTGGCGTTAAGAGATCCTCAACCTTACTTAAATCGATTGCTTTCAAGATTTTAGCGGCCGGTCCAAACCAGTGCGGGGCACGATGCAGTAGGCAGCGCTTTGGTCATTCTTCGGACAGGCTTCGGTCTCGTTGCGCTCGCCATGCTGGTCGCGCTGCTCGGCGATGTCCTGATCACCGGACATTTCACGCTGATGTCGCCCTGGGTCTTCGTCGCCCTCGTCGTCGTCGCATTCGCTTTCCTGCTCCACGAGTTCGCCGGCGCCCGCCGCCGCAACGAGCTCCTCATCATCCAGGCGAGGCAGCTCAAGAGCGCGGGCGCGCGGCTCCAGCAATCGCTCGCCACCGCCGCGGCGATGAACGCGCGTCTCAATCAGAGCGAGGCCCGCTACAAAGGCCTCGTCGATGCGCAGGGGGACGCCATCCTGAGGCGCACGCCCGACAGCCGGCTGACCTACGGCAACGACGCCTTCTTCAAACTGTTCGGCCTCAAGCCCGAGCGCGCGATCGGCCAGCCTTTCGCGCCGCAACTGCATTTCGACAGCCATGAAGCGAGCTTCGGCAGCTTTGCGAGCTTGCAGGCCGGCCGCGCCTGCGTGCGCTACGATCAGCACGTCAAAACCGCCTATGGCTGGCGCTGGATCTCCTGGGAAGATTTCGCGGTGCGCGACCATAGCGGGACGATCATCGAGGTGCAGAGCGTCGGTCGCGACGTCACCGAACGCAAGGCGCTGGAAGAAGGCATTACCGTCGCCCGCGACAAGGCCGAGGCGGCGAGCCGGGCCAAATCCGGTTTCCTCGCGACGATGAGCCACGAGATCCGCACGCCGATGAACGGCGTGCTCGGCATGGCCAGGCTTCTGCTCGAAACCGATCTCCGCGCCGAGCAACGGACCTATGCCGAAGCGATCAGTCAGTCCGGCGAAGCGCTGCTCGCGCTGATCGGAGAAATCCTCGATTTCTCCAAGATCGAATCGGGCACTTTCACGCTCGAGGACGACGAGGTCGACTTGCGTCCCCTTGTAGAAGGCGTGGTCGAACTCTCAGGGCCGCGCGCCCACGACAAGGACATCGAGATCATCGCCGTACTCGATGCCGACGTTCCCGAGGTCATTCGCGCGGACAGCGTGCGTCTGCGCCAGATTCTGACCAACCTCGTCGGCAACGCCGTCAAGTTCACCGAAAAGGGCGGCGTGCAGATCCACGGCCACGTCGTCGAAGCGAATGAACGCCGCTATCTGCGGTTCGAGGTGAGCGACACCGGCGTCGGCGTTCCGCTCGAGAAGCGCGACGAGATCTTCAATGAATTCGTCCAGGCCGATTCGAGCCATGCGCGCAAGTTCGGCGGCACGGGGCTCGGCCTCGCCATTTCGCGCAAGCTGGTCGAAGCGATGGGCGGCGAGATCGGCATCGAGAGCGTATCGGGCGGCGGGAGCCAGTTCTGGTTCACCATTCCGGCCGTCGTCGTGCGGCCGGCGCCGGTCGCACTGGCCGCGCCGCTGCACGGCATGCGTGTGGCGATCGTCACCCGAAACGGCGTGCTGCGCGCCGGGCTCACCGAGCAGATCGTCGCTGCGGGCGGCAGCGTCGATTCGGCCGGCTCGCCCGACGTCATCCTCGTGGATGCCGGAACCGGCATGGATTCCAATCCGCCGCCCGAACCGGACAGAACGGTTCCCACGATCGTGATGATCACGTCGGCGGCGCGAACCAGCCTGCCGCAGCTCAAGCGCATGGGATTCGCGGGCTATCTGGTCAAGCCGGTCCGCCAGGCGAGCCTGATCGAACAATTGACCCAGCGGCCGAGCGCCCAGAGCGCGTCGTCCGATGCGCGCGCGCCCGCGCCGGCCGCAAATCGTCCGGTGCCCACGGGGCTCGCCATCCTTCTGGCCGAAGACAATGCCATCAACGCGCTTCTGACCCGCGAGCTGTTGCGTCGCCGCGGGCACAAGGTGACCGAAGTCGCCTCCGGCGACGCGGCGGTGCGGGCGATGGAAAAGAACACGTTCGACCTTCTGCTCACCGACATCCACATGCCGGGAATGGACGGAATCGAAGCGGCGGCCGCGATTCGCGCGCATGAGACGCGAACGGGACGGCGCCGCACGCCGATCGTGGCTCTGACGGCGGACGCACTCGAAACCGGCATGCGGGCTTGCAAAGACGCGGGCATGGATGGTTTTCTCACCAAGCCGATCGAACCGACGCAGCTGGACGAAATGCTCATCATCCTGTTCCCGACAGCGACGACACCGCGCATCGCGGCCGCATGAACGCGGACGCCGTTACCGCGCCCGGAAAACGAACTCTCGCCGCCTATCTCCAGCCCAAGACGCTGATGATGCTGGTGCTGGGCTTTTCGTCCGGCCTTCCGTTTCTCCTCGTCGGCAACACGCTGGGCTACTGGCTGCGCGACGAGGGCACGTCGCTCGCCGCCATCGGATTCCTCTCCTGGGTCGGCGTCGCCTATTCGCTGAAGGTGCTCTGGGCGCCGATCATCGACCGGGTCGCTGCCCCGTTCTTCGGCCGGCTCGGGCGGCGGCGCGGATGGATGGCGGTTTCGCAGATCGCGGTCGGACTGGCGTTCCTCGCCATGGCGCTGCTGGGAACCGCGCACGGATTGATCGCGCTCGGCAGCTTCGCGCTCGTCGCCGCCTTCGCCGCCGCGACGCAGGATATCGTGATCGATGCGTGGCGGATCGAGTCGGCGTCCGATCCCGACGAGCTCGGCCTGTTGTCGTCCGCTTACCAGCTCGGCTATCGCATCGCCCTGCTCGCGACCGACGCTGTCATTCTCGTGGTCGCGGAACATACGAGCTGGGCGTTTTCGTACGGCCTCTATGGTGCGCTGATGGCCGTCGGTCTGGCGGCGACGTTCCTTGCGCGCGAGCCCTTGCGCGCCGACGAAGTTATCGAGGAGAAGACCGAAGAGATGCCGCTCTGGTCGCGCCGCGGCCTGTTCGACGCCATTGCCGGGCCGTTCATCGTGTTCTTCAGAACGCACGGCGTTCTGGCCTTGCTGATGCTGGCCGCCATCAGCCTGTACCGCTTGCCCGATTTCGTGATGGGCCCGATGACCAATCCCTTCTATCACGACATCGGCCTGTCCAAGGATCTGGTGGGCACGGTGCGTGCATCGATCGGTTTGCTCGCCTCGCTCGCCGGCATCGCGGCCGGTGGTTTTGCGGCGCTGCGATTCGGCTATGAACGCGCGCTGATCGCCGGCGGAATTCTGCAAGGCGTGTCGATCGCGGCCTTTGCGCTGCTCGCGGCGCCGCATCCTCCCTTTGCTCTGTTCGGCACCATCATGGGATTCGACAGTTTCTCCACAAGCTTTGCAGGTGTCGCACTTGTGTCATACATGTCGAGCCTGACGAGCCTTGGTTATACGGCGACTCAGTATGCGCTGCTCGCCTCCGCCTATGTCTGGCTCGGCAAGATTCTCAAGGGCCTTTCCGGAACCGTCGTCGAAACCCTGAGTGCCTCCTTCGGCCTGATGAAGGCTTACAGCCTGTTCTTCGTCGGCGCGGGCGCCATCGGCGTCCCGGCGCTGATCCTCTTTGCCCTGATCATCCGAGAGCATGGCCGCAGACCGGCGGCGTCGACCGGTTAAGTCTGTCTCCAACTTCGTTTGCTTGCCGCCCCTCACTTCGGTAAAATTGCCGCGTTCGTCTCGGGAACCGGCCAGCTGGCTTGTGAGTCGGCGCCATCCCAAAAGGATCCGGTTGCTTGGTCAACATTCACGAGCCTGGCCTTCTTGAGGGCCGACTTGAACAGTGGCCCCTGCTGGCGGTGGCGGGCGCGCTCGAAGTGCGCCTGGCGGAGACCGACGCGGAAGTCGAACAGGCCCAGCGGCTGCGCTATCACATCTTCTACGAGGAGATGGCGGCGGTGCCGTCGGACGAGATGCGCGCGCAGCGCCGCGACTTCGACAAGTTCGACGAGGTTTGCGATCACCTTCTCGTCGTCGACCGCGCCGCCCACTCGGACGACGGACAGCCGCTCGTCGTCGGCACCTACCGTCTGACCCGCGATGTCGACGCGGCACGCGCCGGCGGATTTTACACGGCCGGCGAATTCGACATGTCGAAAATGCTCGAAGGCAATCCGGGGATGCGCTTCCTGGAGCTCGGCCGCTCCTGTGTGCTCAAATCCTATCGCAATCGCACCACGACCATGCAGCTCTTGTGGAAGGGCCTGATGGCCTATGTCGCCCGCTTTTCCATCGATCTGATGTTCGGCTGCGCCTCGCTCGCGGGCACCGATCCGGACGGTCTCGCGCTGCCGCTATCGTTCCTGCATCATTTCTATCCGATGCCCAGCGAGGTCGCAGTCCGCGCGCGTCCGGAGCTCTACGTCCCCATGAACCGCATGCCGAAGGAAGCGATCGACCCGAAAGAGGGCATGCTCTCCCTGCCGCCGCTTCTCAAAGGCTATCTGCGCGCGGGCGCCACGATCGGCGAAGGCGCGGTGATCGATCGCCAGTTCGGCACCACCGACGTGTTCATCTATTTCCCGTTGTCCGCGATCGATGCGCGCTACAAGCACCGCTTCGGTCTCGGCGGCTAGGCCATATCGAACAACAGAACCTCGCTCGGCTTGGTCGCGCGCAGATTCACGCTCTCCGCGTCCGTGATCGCGGCCGCATCCCCGGCCGTCAGCGTCTGATCGCCGACGAAGAGCTCTCCCGAGACGAGTTGCAGCCAGGCGCGCCGGCCGCGGCCGAGCGCGTGGTTCGCCTGGTTGCCCGCCTCGAACTTTCCCGCCCAGATTTCCGCGTCCTGCACGATACGTACCTCCGAGTCGGTCGGATCGGGCGCGGCGATGCGGGCGAACCTGTTGTGCACGGCCCGCGGCTCGATCGTTTTCTGTTCGTAGGACGGCTCGAGGCCTTCCTTCGACGGCACGATCCAGATCTGCAAGAGGTGCGCCGTGCGCTCAGGCGAGGCGTTGAATTCGGAATGGACGATGCCGCGGCCGGCGCTCATGCGCTGGATCTCGCCCGGGCGGATGATGCCGCCGCCGCCGCTCGAGTCCTGGTGCTGAAGCGCGCCGTCGACGAGGTAGGTGACGATCTCCATGTCGCGGTGGCCGTGCGGTGCGAAGCCGCCGCCGCCGGCGATCCAGTCTTCGTTGATGACGCGCAAGGGGCCGAAATGGACGTGCTTGGGGTCGTAGTAGTCGCCGAACGAGAAGGAATGCCGGGAATCGAGCCAGCCGATCCTGGTGGTGCCGCGCTCTGCGGACTTGCGGACGGTGATCATGGAAGAAAGTGGGGTCTAGGGTTGCGACGCCGATATAGGCGCCGAAAATCCGGCCTTAAAGGCACAGCGATTATACCTTGCGCCGCCGCTCTATCGCGTCCCAGATCAGTTTGGCGATATCCGGTCCGCCGAACCGGCGGACTTCGTGGATTCCGGTCGGCGACGTGACGTTGATCTCCGTGAGGTAGCCGCCGATCACATCGATGCCGGTGAAGATAAGTCCGCGCTTCTTGAGCTCGGGCCCCAGGGCCGAGCAGATTTCCTCCTCGCGCCTGGTCAGGGTCGTCGATTCCGGCCTGCCGCCGACATGCATGTTCGAGCGCGCCTCGCCCTGCGCCGGCACGCGGTTGATCGCGCCCGCAAAATCGCCGTCGACGAGGATGATGCGCTTGTCGCCCTTGCGCACTTCCGGCACGTAGCGCTGGACGATCACCGGCTCGCGGTAGAACTGTGTGAACATTTCGAGCAGCGAGCCGAGATTTTCGTCATCGGGCTTGACGCGGAACACCCCGGCGCCGCCATTGCCGTAAAGCGGCTTGAGGATGATGTCCCCATGCGCCTTGCGAAACGCGTCGATCTCCAGCCGGTCAGAGGTGATCAGCGTCGGCGGCATCAGATCGCGGAACTGGGTGACGAAGATTTTTTCCGGCGCGTTGCGGACATGCCCCGGGTCGTTCACCACGAGGGTCCTGGGATGGATGTGCTCGAGCACGTGCGTCGCCGTGATGTAGGCCATGTCGAATGGCGGGTCCTGGCGCATCAGCACGACGTCGGCTTGGGAGAGATCGTAGACCCGCGTCTCGCCGAGCGTGAAGTGATCGCCTTTGACCGCGCGTACGGAAAGCGGACGGACGCGCGCCGTGACCCTGCCATCGCGGAATGTGAGGTCGCGCGGGCCGTAGTAAATCAGAGAATGTCCGCGCGCCTGCGCCTCGAGCGCCATAGCGAAGGTGGAATCGCCGGAGATGTCGATCCTTTCGATCGGGTCCATCTGTATCGCGACGGTGAGCATGACGGTCCCCTAGTTCAATCTTCGCTTGAGCTGCGACAGCGAAATCGCGGCCTCATTGTGCAGCGTCTCGCCCGGCGGCGCGAGTGCCAGGCACGTCTCGTAGGCCCTGCGCGCCGCGCCGAGCACGCCCAGCGCTTCATTCAGCCGCGCCAGGTCGAACCACAGATCAGACCGGCGCGGCGCGATCAAGACCATGCGGCGCGACAGCTCAAGACCGCGCGCATGATCGCCGGCATTCAACGCGCGCAGCTTCAAATTGTTCTGCAGCCGCAGCAAGACATCGGTATCGCTGACCAGCTCTGCAAGTCCCGCATCGTCCGCCCGCAGTTCGACGGGCACGTGCGCCTGGTTGACGGCGGCGCCGCCGTTGAAAGGGTCGATGATCATATCCTCGCCGCCGAGCGCCAGGCGGAGGACGAAATGGCTTTGCGTGTTGAGCCCGGCCGCCTCCATGCCGGCAGCGCGCGCCGCATGCAGATAGAGGATCCCCAACGCCACCGGCAGGCCGCGCCGCCGGTCGATCACCGAGATCAGGTCGGCGTTGCGCGGATTGTCGTAATCGAGGCGGTCGCCGTCATAGCCGAGTTGCCCCGCGAGCAGGTCGGCGACGGCGTGACCGCCGTCTTCGACGCGCAGGATGAGGCGCGACCGCGCGCGCATCATGTCCTCGATCTGTTTGAGATGCGCGAGATACGGCTCGAGCACGATCTTGGGATGGTCGAGTAAGGCGAGCATCAGCGCCGCGTGCGCGATGTCGTGCGGACCGGGGCCTTTCTCGCCCAACCGCCTCAGATACTCGAAGGGATCCTCGCTCATGGCCGCCAGGCATCGCTTATGTGCCGCGGAAACGGCGCCACCGCGACGATGTCGAAGCGCATCGGCCTGCGGGCAAGACCGGGCCGCGAGGCGACGAAAAGTGCGGCGGCGCGTGCGATGCGCGCGCGCTGGCGCGGTCCGACCGATTCCAGCGCCGCGCGATCGTCGCTTCTCGCTTTCACTTCGATGAAGCACAGCACGCCGAACGGCGATAGTGCGACGAGGTCGATCTCGCCCGCATGGGTGCGCACGCGTCGCCCAAGGATGCGGTAGAGCTTCAGCCGCAGGAGCAGCGCCGCCAGGGACTCTGCGCTGCGCCCGCGCGATTCCGCCGCCCGGCGCAGATCGGCGAAGCGGTCAGCCGTCATCGCGCTTCTTCTCCAGCGCGCGCTGGTAGATCTCCTTGCGCGACATTCCGAGCGCCTCGGCGATCAGCTCCGACGCCGCGCGCACGGGCATGAACGGCAGCGCCTTGTCGAGCAGCGAGTCGATGCGCGCCGGATCGGATCTGTGTTCCGGCGGCGGACCTACGAGGATCGTCACTTCACCTTTGGGAGGCGGCTCCTGCGCATACTGCGCCGCGAGCCTTGCGAGCGTGCCCCGGCGCACCTCTTCGTGCAGCTTGGTCAGCTCGCGCGCCACGACGACCGCGCGGTCGCCGAGCAGCTCGGCCATCTGCGTCAGGCTTTCGCCGAGCCGTTGCGCCGACTCAAAGAAGATCAGCGTCGCGCGGACGTCCTTCAGTTCGCCCAGGGCCGTGCCGCGCTCGCCCGCTTTCGCCGGCAGGAACCCAGCGAACAGGAAACGATCTGTCGGCAGACCCGCGAGCGAGAGCGCCGTGAGAGTCGCCGAAGCGCCGGGAATGGCATGTACGGGAATGCCTTCCGCGATCGCGGCGCGCACCAGCTTGTAGCCCGGGTCGGAGACGAGCGGCGTTCCGGCGTCGCTGATCAGCGCGATCCGCGCACCGTGCTTCAACCGTTCGATGAGCTTCGGCCGCTCGCGCGCGCCATTATGGTCGTTGTAGGCGCTGAGCGGGCGCGACAGGCCATGGATGGAGAGCAGCTTGGCGCTGACGCGCGTATCTTCCGCCGCAATCGCGTCACAACCGGCCAGTACATCGAGAGCCCTGAGGGTGATGTCCCGGGCATTCCCGATCGGCGTGGCGGTGATGTAAAGGCCGGGGGCCAGGTCGCCGGTCCCGCCCGATTTACGGAACGCGCCCAAAACCTTAGGGTCGCCGCTCAGAGGAGCTTTTGATGCCCGTTCCATACCTTCGTACCGATGCCGTGCGCGCCGCACGCCTTTTTGCCATTGCCGTGGGCGCAGCGATAGCGCTGGGCGCGTGCCAGGCCCGTCCGCCCGCGCCCCCGCCGCTGGCGCCGGCCGTGCCCGACGGCACCGTGCCCACCCGACCGCTGACCGAGAACAAGCCCTCATTCCTCACGTTGCCCAACATTCCGGCAGATCATACGCCCGTGCGGGTCGGCATTCTCCTGCCCTTCGACAACAACGCGCCGGGCGTGAAAGCGCTGGCAGCCGCCATGCTCAAATCGGCGCAGCTCGCCCTCTACGAAGGCGGGAACAAGGACGTCGTCCTGATGACGGCCGACGAGGGGACGACGCCCGAAACGTCGCAGGCCGCGGCGGTCAAGCTTCTCGACCAGGGCGCCGAGATCCTGCTCGGCCCGCTCTTCGCGCCGGCAGTGAAGGCGATTTCCGCCGAGGCGCGCGATCGCGGCGTCCCGGTGCTCGCCTTCTCGACGGACAAGAGTGTCGCCGGCGACGGCATCTTCCTGCTCAGCTTCCAACCCGAGAACGACGTGAAGCGCGTGATCGCCTTTGCCGCCGCGCAGGGTCTGCACAAATTCGCCGCGCTGTCGGCCGAGACGCCGTACGGCGACGTGACGATCGATTCCTTCAAGGCCGCGGTGGTGCAGGCCAAGGGCGAGATCGTCGACGTCGAGCGCTTCGCCAACTCCGCCGATGCCGCGATCAAGCCCGCCCAGGATGTCGCCAAGACCGATGCCGATGCCGTCTTCATTCCGCTCGGCGGCCAGGTACTGCGCGCCGTTTCGCCCACGCTGGGCGCGAGCGGCCTCGATCCCAAGAAGGTCAAGCTGCTGGGCACGAGTTTGTGGAGCGATGCGGGCAATCTGTCCGAACCGACGCTGACCGGCGGCTGGTTTGCCGCGCCGTCGCCCGACGACGACGACGCGTTCATCGCCAAGTACAAGGCGGCCTATGGCGTGAATCCCCCGCAGCTCGCCGCCCTGTCGTTCGATGCCGTCTCGCTGGTCGCGCTGCTGGCCAAGGGACCGGCCTATAAGCGCTTCACGCGTGCCGCGCTGACCGATCCCAACGGTTTCGCGGGTGTCGACGGCATCTTCCGCTTCCTGCCGGATGGGACCGCCGAGCGCGGTCTAGCCGTGATCGCGGTGACACCGAGCGGATTCCACGAGGTCGATCCGGCGCCCAAGACATTCGTCAAACCGGGAACCTGAACGAGAGGCCCGCGTTCCGTTTCAGCCCGCGAGCGCCGCGATCACGCTGTTGAGGAGCAGGCGGCCGCGCGGCGATGCGGCCAGCCGATCGCCGTCAAGGACGAGAAGCCCCTGCTCCAGGAGCGGCGCCATCCGATCGCGGTCCGGCTCTGTGCCCCAGCGCGCGCGATAGTCGGCAAGGTCGATGCCTTCGGCGAGGCGAAGATTCATCAGCAGGTGCTCGCGCGCCGCGTCGGCAGGAGCGATCGTCGTCTGCTCGATCAGCCCCTGTCCGTTGCGCAGGACCGCTTCGCGCCAGCGCTCCGGCAGGCGTTCGGTCTGCGTCGCAAGGCGCGCGCCGTTCACGTCCAGACGTCCATGTGCGCCCGGGCCGACGCCGGCGTAAGAACCGTAGCGCCAATAAAGAAGATTGTGCCGCGCCTCTGCGCCGGGACGCGCGTGGTTGGAAATCTCGTAGGCCGGGCGGCCGGCGGCCTGCGTCATCTCCGCCGTCGTCTCGAACAATTCGGCGGCGAGATCTTCGTCGGGAAGGCGCAGCGTGCCGTTTTTGTGGAGCGTGAAGAAGGGCGTGGCCGGCTCGATGGTGAGTTGGTAGAGCGACAGATGCTCGGTGCCGAAGGCAAGCGCCTCGTCCAACTCCGCGCGCCATGACCGGACCGTCTGTCCGGGCCGCGCGTAGATAAGATCGAGCGAAACGCGCGCGAAGGTCTTCGTCGCGAGCGCCAGCGCCGCCTTCGCCTCGGCGACGTCATGCAGGCGGCCCAGCATCTTCAGGTCCCGATCGTCGAGCGCCTGCACGCCGAGCGACAGCCGGTTGACGCCCGCGGACCGGTAGTCGGCGAACCGCGCGGCATCGGCGCTCGCCGGATTGGCTTCGAGAGTCACCTCGACGTCGTTTGCCGTGCGCCACAGCCGCGCGATCGCGTCGAGAGTCCGCGCGACGCTCGATCCCTGCATCAGCGACGGCGTCCCGCCGCCGAAGAAAATCGTCTCGACGATGGGACGCTCCGCGCCTTGCCGCTGCGCGGTCCATTCCAGCTCGCGCAAGATCGCATCGACCCAGCCGGCTTCGTCGATCCGCGTCCGCACATGGGAATTGAAGTCGCAATAGGGGCACTTGGCCGCGCAGAACGGCCAATGCACATAGATCCCGAAGCCGCTCATGGCGCGAAGACGGCGCTCTTGACCAGTTTCTCGAACGCGCGGGCGCGATGGCTCATGCCGTGTTTCGTGGCGGGCGCGATCTCGCCGAACGTCTGGCGCATGCCGTCGGCGACGAAGATCGGATCGTAGCCGAAGCCCTGGGTGCCGCGGCCGGGAAATTCCAGATGGCCGTGCACTTCGCCTTCGTACACTTCGACGTCGCCATGGGGCGCGGCAAGCGCGAGGGCGCAGACGAATTTGGCCGAGCGATCGGTCGCGCCGCCGTCGCGCAGCTCCCGCTCGACGCGCGCCATGGCCTCGGCGAAATTCCGCTCCGGGCCCGCCCAGCGTGCCGAATAGATTCCCGGCGCGCCGCCCAACGCGGCAACCGCGAGTCCCGAATCGTCGGCAAGCGCGATGTGGTGCGTCGCGTTCGCCGCCGCGCGCGCCTTCAGGATCGCATTGCCGGCGAAATCGCTTTCGGTTTCTTCCGGCTCGCTCAGCTCCAGCTCGTTGGCGCCGACGACGTGCAGGCGGAACGGCGCCAGGAGATCGCGGATCTCGCGGACCTTGCCCGGATTGTGGCTTGCCACCACGAGCGTTTCGCCGGCCGCAAGCTTCATGCGCCGATCGCCGCCTTCTGCAGCGTCACCAGTTCGCCGATGCCCTTGCGCGCCAGCCGCAGCATCTGCGCGAACTGATCATCGGTGAAAGGCGCGCCTTCGGCCGTGCCCTGAAGCTCGACCAGTCCGCCGGAGCCGGTGAGCACGAAATTGGCGTCGGTTTCGGCCGTCGAATCCTCGTCATAATCGAGGTCGAGAACCGCCTCCCCCTTCCACACGCCGCAAGACACGGCGGCGACATGGTCCTTGAGCGCCGGCCTGGTGACCATGCCCGTCTTTTTCATGAACGCGACGCACTGGTGCAGCGCGACGAAGCCGCCAGTGATCGAGGCGGTACGCGTTCCGCCATCCGCCTGGATGACGTCGCAGTCGACGACGATCTGGCGCTCGCCCAGCGCGGTCATGTCGGTCACGGCGCGCAGGCTGCGCCCGATCAGGCGCTGGATCTCAAGCGTGCGGCCGGATTGCTTGCCCTGCGCGGCTTCGCGCCGCATGCGTTCGTGGGTCGAGCGCGGCAGCATGCCGTACTCGGCCGTCACCCAGCCTTTGCCGGTTCCGCGCAGGAAGCCGGGCGCGGTCTCCTCCAGGCTGGCGGTGCACAGCACGTGGGTGTTCCCGAACTTTACGAGGCAAGAGCCTTCGGCATGCTTGGCAACGCCCGGTTCGAGGGTCACGCTGCGCATCTGGTCGAGCGCGCGGCTGGATGGGCGCATGGTTGTCTGCCTTGAAGTTTCGGCGTAGCGCCGTTACCTAGCGGCTTTGCCGCCGCAGGTGCAAACGTTTCGGCGTCGGCTAGAATAAACTTTGCGAAATCAGGATCTTAATTCTTTGGATTCGGTGAGTGCACAAGCCCTGAACAAAGCCCTTGGCGAGCGGCCGAGGGAGGTGTTCCGCCATCTCGTCGAGGCGTTCCTGGCCTCCGGTGAGCCGGTGGGCTCGCGCACGCTGTCCCAGCGCCTGCCGCTGACGCTGTCGCCGGCGTCGATCCGAAACGTCATGGCCGATCTGGAGTCGATGGGGCTGCTCTATGCGCCGCATACAAGCGCCGGCCGCGCCCCGACCGAGAAGGGCCTTCGGCTGTTCGTCGACGGCCTCTTGGAGATCGGCGAGCTGGCGCCGGACGAGCGCGTCGCCATCGAGGCGCGCATGAGCGGAACCGGCCGCGCGGTGGAGGATGTGCTGACCCAGGCCACCAGCCTTCTGTCGGGTCTTTCCAACTGCGCCGGCCTCGTCGTTTCGTCCAAACAGGATTCGGCGCTCAAGCACATCGAATTCGTCGGCGTCGCGCCGGGCAAGGCGCTCGTCGTCATGGTGAGCGAGGACGGACAGGTCGAGAACCGCCTGATCGACACGCCGATCGGGCTGCCGCCGTCCGCGCTCGCGGAGGCGTCCAACTATCTCAACGCGCGACTGCGCGGCCGCACGCTCGACCAGGCGCGCATCGAATTCCAGCAGGAACTCGAGAAGGAGCGTTTCGAACTCGACCAGCTGACGGCGAAGATCGTCGCCGAGGGGCTGGCCACGCTGTCCTCCTCGGGCGCCGGCGCGCGCAACAGCGACGAGAAAGTGCTGATCGTGCGCGGCGCGTCGCACCTGCTCGACACGGTCGAAGCGCAGACCGACATCGAGCGCGTGCGCAACCTGTTCGAAGACATCGAGCGCAAAAACGAGCTGATCCGCCTCTTGGAGCTCGCCGAGCACGGCGATGGCGTGCGCATCTTCATCGGCTCGGAAAATCGCCTGTTCAGCCTCTCAGGTTCCTCGATCGTCGCCGCGCCCTATGCCAACGCGCAGGGCAAGGTGATCGGCGTGATCGGCGTGCTTGGCCCCACCCGTTTGAACTATGGTCGCATCATCCCGATGGTCGATCACACAGCGAAAGTCGTCGGCCGCCTGCTGGGCTGACGCGTTAGGAAGACATGATGAGCGACGAGAACGAACAGGACGGCCCGGAGCCGGGTCAGCCGCATCCCGCCGATGTGATCGCGGCGTTGAACGCCGAGAATGTCGAGCTCAAGGACCGCCTGTTGCGCGCCCTGGCGGAGACCGAGAACACGCGCCGCCGCGCCGAACGCGAGCGGAGCGACGCGAGTCTCTACGCGGTGACGCGTTTCGCGCGCGACATGCTGACCATCGCCGACAATTTCGCCCGCGCGCTCGCCCATCTGCCGCCGACTGTGCGCGAGGCGGCCGACCCGCAGGTCAGGGCCGTCATCGAAGGCGTCGAAGCCACCGACCGCCAGCTCCTGCAGGTGCTCGCCAATCACGGCGTCAAGCAGATCGACACCAGCGACGGAAAATTCGATCCCAACCTGCACCAGGCCATCGCCGAAGTGCCTGGCGAAGGCAAGCCGGGCGGCTCGATCGTCAACGTCGTCCAGACCGGCTACACGATCGGCGAGCGCTTGCTGCGCCCCGCGATGGTCACGGTCGCCCGCAAGGATGGCGGCGGCGGCGCGCCCGGCGGCACGTTCGACACCCGAGCCTAGACGGCCTACTCGACAAGGCCGCCGACGCGCGCGAAGCTCCGGGCGATGAGCGATACGGCCGCCGCGCTTGCGCAATCCCCGCCGAACGCCGACCTGCCGTTCGAGCAGCAGATATTCCTGCGTTCGCCGGTGGGCATCCTGCCGACGGCCGGCATACTGTTCCTGCTCTTGTTCGGCAGCTTCGTCGGCGTTGCCCTGCTCCAGGGCGTGCCGCTCTTCAATCCCGCGGTCTACGAGCTCGGCATCTCGCCCGTGGCCTGGTCCGCTTTGGCGTTGTCGCTGCTGTGCTGCACGGCGCTGGCCATGCAGCGCTACGCGCGCAACTGGGAGGCTGCCGCCCGTCCGAGCTATGCCGGCATCCTGACCGGAGGATTGGCGAGTGCGGAGGCCGTCACCGGCGCAGCCGCGCGCGGCGCGAAACTCGGCCGTGCCAGCGCAATCGGAGTCGTCAGCGGGCTCCTGATCAGCGCGGTCGTGCGCTACAGCGAGATCCGCGAAGGTCATCCGCTGCACTGGGGCGCCATGGTCTGGTTCGCCGTGGCGACGATCTTCGTCGCGGTGCTGTTCTCCCGCGGCGTCGAACAGAGCAGCGCCGGAAATCGCGCCTACGCGGCCTTGCTGAAGTCCGAGTTGAAGATCGATCTGCTGCGCATCGACACGCTCGCCGTGCTCGGCCGCTCGGCGGCGCGCTCCGCGCTCATCTGGTTCGTGGTCAGCGCGGTCGCATGCCTGTTCTTCGTCAGCGGCGACCTGAACTGGCTGACCATCGCGCTAATCGTCTCCTGCGCGGCGATGGGCATCGGCATGTTCGCCAGCATCATGCTGCGCATCCACCGCCAGATCGTCGCCGCCAAGAATGCCGAGCTCGAGCGCGTCCGCCGACAGATCGATCCGCTGCGCGCGAGCGCACATGACGACCAAAGCGCGGCGATGCGCCTGCAGGGCCTGCTCGCCTATGAAAAGCGGATCGCGGACGCGCACGAATGGCCGTTCGACCAGTCGACGCTTGTCCGGCTCGGGGCGTCGGCGTTCATTCTGGTCGTGCCGTGGCTGGGGCGTGCCGCAGCGGAATATCTGATCGACCATTTGGGCCGTATCCCGGGCTGAGCATCGCCGCTAGGATAACGCCATGAGCGATATCGGAATCGTCGTCGCGGGCGCGGCGGGCCGCATGGGCCTGACCCTCGTCCGCATCATCTCGGAGACGCCCGGCTGTTTCGTCTGCGGCGCGTTGGAAGCTGCGGGCCATCCCGATCTCGGCCAGGATGTCGGCACCCTCGCCGGACTCAAGCCGATCGGCGTTCCGCTGACCGACGATCCCCTGCCCCTGCTGGCCAAAGCACAGGCCGTGGTCGACTTCACCACGCCGAAGGTCTCGGTCGAGCTCGCCGCGCTGTCGGCGCAGGCGCGCATCGTCCACGTCATCGGCACGACCGGCTGCTCGGCCGACGACGACGCCAGGATCCGCGCCGCCGCGCGCCATGCCATCATCGTCAAGTCCGGCAGCATGAGCATGGGCATAAACCTTCTCGCCGCGCTCGTGCGCCGCGCCGCCAAGGCTCTTCCCGATTTCGACGTCGAAGTCGTGGAGATGCATCACCGGAAAAAGGTCGATGCGCCCAGCGGCACCGCGCTCCTCCTCGGGCAGGCGGCGGCCGAGAGCCGCGGCATCTCCCTCGACGCGCATTCCGTGCGCGCCCGCGACGGACACACTGGCGCGCGGCCGGAAGGCGCGATCGGTTTCGCCAGTCTTCGCGGCGGCACCGTAATCGGCGAACATGAGGTGATTTTCGCCGGCCCAAGCGAGCGCATCGTGCTCGCCCATGTCGCCGAGGACCGCAGCATTTTCGCGCACGGCGCCGTGCGTGCAGCGCTGTGGGGACAGGGCAAGAAGCCCGGACTCTACGCGATGGCCGACGTCCTCGGACTATCCGATTGACGCGCCGCCTCGACCGCGAGCATCGCACGCTTGCGCTCGAGCCCCCAATGATAACCGTGCAGTCCGCCGTCGCTGCCCAGCACCCGATGGCAGGGGATGAGCCAGGCGACGGGATTGCGTCCGACCGCGGTACCGACAGCGCGCGCGGCGCCGGCTTCGCCGATCCGGCCGGCGATCGCGCCATAGCTCGACACGCTTCCCTGCGGGATCGCGAGCAGCGCTTCCCAGACTTTCACCTGGAACGGCGTTCCGAGCAGGTGGATGGGGAGATCGGAACCGTCCGCTCTCGCCACGAAGATCCGTGCCGCGATCGCCGCGGTGCGCTCCGCCGCCGGCCGGTAAGTCGCCTTCGGCCAGCGCGCGCGCATGTCGGCGAAAATCGCTTTCTCCTCGCCCTCGTCGCCGAAGGCGAGGCCGCAGACACCCTTGTCCGTCGCCATCACCAACGCGATGCCGAAAGGACATGCGTGAAATCCGTAGTCGATGTCGACGCCGGCACCGCCGCGCGCATATTCGCCCGGCGTCATCGCCTCGATCTTGAGGCAGAGATCGTGCAGGCGTGACGGGCCGGAAAGGCCCGCATCGAGCGCGGTATCGAGCAGGCTCTTTCCTGCGACCAGATCGTTCTTGGCGTGGCCGAGCGTCAGATGCCCGACGAAGTTTTTCGGACTCACGCCGACATAGCGGGTGAACAGCCGCTGAAAGTGGAACGGCGACAGATGCACCGCGGCGGCCGCGTCTTCCAGCGAAGGCTGATCGCGATAGCGTTCGCTGAGGTAGCGGATGGCGCGGCCCATGCGGCGCCAGTTGGCGTCGTTCTCGTCGAAGGAAAGTATGTTCGTCATGGCTCGAACATGGGCCTTCGCGGCCCGCTTTTCGACCCGTTTCTTGCGCAGTTCAGGCCGGCGTTTCACGGGCCCGCCGCAGCGCATCCTTGAGGATCTGCGCGAAGGTGGCGCGGTCTTCCGGCGCCAGGAAACTGCCGATTCTCAGGCCCCGTCCATGGCTCCAGACCACGAGCTGGCTCCAATGATCCGGCGGATCGTCCATCTGCACGCGAACCCAATAGGGATTGAAGCGGATTTCGTCGCTCGTTCCGTTGGGCGGGCGACGCGCGACGCGCAAGAGCGCGGGCGTCAGCGTCACACGCTCCTCCCGCCGGGCCGCGACCACGCTGGCGCGGAACGCCCAGGCCAGGAGCCCGACGTCCAGCCCGAGAAACGGCGCGATCGGCCACGCGCCGTGCAGAACGAAGTAGAGCGCGACCGCCAGATTGGCGAGCACGACCGACGACAGGATGACCAGCAGCGCGCGCGGACTCATGGGCGGCGAAGGCCGCAACACCTGATCGAGGATTACACCGTTTTCGGACGCCATGCTGCCCAGGATACTTGCGCGGACGGCGTCGCCGCAACAGTCTGCGCCGCTCATTCACGGGCGATGGACATGGTGCGCGCTTTCAGCAAGGACGAGATCGAGGAGTTCTTCCGGCGGTTGAGGAAGCAAACGCCCGCGCCCAGAACGGAACTCGAATCTCTCAATCCCTATACGCTCCTCGTAGCCGTGGTCCTGTCGGCCCAGGCGACGGACAAGGGAGTCAACAAGGCGACCGGGCCGCTCTTCCTCGTCGCCGACACGCCGCAGAAAATGGTCGCGCTCGGCGAGGACAAGCTCCGCGATTACATCAAGACCATCGGTCTCTTCCGCACCAAGGCCAAGAACGTCATCGCGCTTTCAAAACTTCTGATCGAGCGTCACGGCGGAGAGGTGCCGCGCTCGCGCGAGGAACTCCAGGCTCTGCCCGGGGCCGGCCGCAAGACGGCCAACGTCGTTCTCAACGTCGCCTTCGGCCAGAAGACGATTGCGGTCGACACCCACATTTTCCGGGTCTGCAACCGCACGGGACTGGCGCCGGGCAAGGACGTGCTGGCCGTCGAACGCGGGCTCGAGAAAAAAGTTCCGGAAGACTTCAAGCTGCACGCGCACCATTGGCTGATCCTGCACGGCCGCTACACCTGCGTGGCGCGAAAGCCACTGTGCCCGACCTGCGTCGTCGCCGATCTATGCCGCTTCAAACACAAGACGAAGGAAGGCGCGGTTGTCAGGAAACCGGTCGCGCGGCGGCCTTCGCGCGCAGCGCGCTGAGACAAGTCTCGTCCGCCGCGATGCTCGCGCCGCGCGGCATCGTCTCGACGTGCCAGACGGCGGTGCTGCCTTCGCGCGAATAGAGAAAGAAGAACGCCTTGCAGCTCGGCCCATCGAAGCGCCAGATCTGGGCGGTGCCGTCATGGCGCACCATCGCCGGCTCGCCATAGACCGCGCGCAGTTCGGTCTCATGTAGTCCGGTCGTGCCCGAAGGTTCGCCAGGCGGCGGAGCCTCCGGCAGCCGGACCTGTGTCGGCGCGACCGGCGGCGGCCGCGTGGCGCAGCCCGCAAGCGCGGTGCAGAGCATCAGGAGGCATGCGAGTCTTTTCATGTCGGACTTCCCTCGTGGGACAGGCGTTTGAAGAGGTGTGCCATCAAAGCGGAGCCGAAAAAAGGCGCGATCAGATCCACGAACGGAATCGCGCTCAGAATCGATATCAGCAGGCCTGCGAGGAATATCCGCCCGGCGTGCCGGCGCCGTAGGGCGTCACTTTCTTGCCGCGACAGATAGCGCAGCGAGGCCAGCTCGAAAAACTCGCGGCCCAGAAGCCAGCCATTGGCGATGATGGTCGCGGCCTCGGAAAGGCCGGGGACGCCGACATCGACCGGCAGCAGCGCGACGTTGATCACCAGCGAAAGAAGGATCAGGCGCAGCGCCTCGCCGACGCTCGTCGCCAGCGGCGTTCCGGGCGCCTTCGGATCGTCGGGATAGAAATGGGCGTCGACCCTGGCTGCGATCCGGTCGAGATAGAGCGAACCGACGATGGCCGCGACGGGCGCACCGAGAAAGAAAACCGCCAGAATCAGGACAAACGGCGCCGTCAGCTCCAGAAAGCGGTTGACCCAGATCGAGCCGAGCGGCGGCAGGTGCGCCAGGCCGTACTCGATTCCGAAAAACAGCAACGCGAACAGCACCGCCGTCAGCAGCAGCGTCCACAGCACCATGCCGATAAAGTCGCGGTCCAGAAGCATGGCCGCGGCCTTGCCGACGCTTGCGAACATGCGGTGGGTCCTCTAACTGAAATCCACTTATAGGCGAAGTGACGGGGACTTTTAATGGCCCATTCCTACGACGTGGCGGCGCTGGGCAGCGCGATTGTCGACGTTCTCGCGCCGGTCGACGACAGGTTCCTGCTCGATCACAACATCGCGAAGGGCGTGATGACGCTGATCGACGATCATCGCGCCGCGCAGCTGCATTCCGCGCTCGGCGATCCGCGCGAGATCGCCGGCGGATCGGCGGCGAACACCATGGCCGGACTCGCTTCGCTCGGCGGGCGCGGCGTGTTCGAGGGCAAAGTGAAGCGCGACCGGTTGGGCGAGGCCTTCGCCGCGAGCCTCAAGGATCTCGGCGTGCACTACACGACCAAGCCGGCAGAAGACGGTCCCTCGACCGCCATGTGCCTGATCGCGGTGACGCCCGACGGCGAGCGCAGCATGAACACCTATCTCGGCGCGGCGCGCGAACTCTCAACCCACGACATCGACGAGAAGGAAATCGCCTCGGCCGCTGTGCTCTACATCGAGGGCTATCTGTGGGATGCGCCGAAGGCCAAGGCCGCCTGTCTGAAAGCGATCCGGGACGCGCGCAAGGCGGGCACCAAGGTGGCGTTCACATTGTCCGATCCGTTCCTCGTCGGACGCTATCGCGACGAGTTTCTCAAGCTGCTCGGCGATCTCGACATCATCTTCGCCAACGAAGACGAGGCGAAATCGCTCTTTGAAGTGGACAGTTTCGACACCGTGCTGCAGGCGGCGCGGTCGCGCTGGCACGGCATCGCCGCGCTGACGCGTTCGGAGAAGGGCTGCGTCATCGCCCAGGGTTCCGAAGTCCATGTCGTCGACGCCTCTCCGGTCGCGCGCGTCGTCGACACCACGGGCGCGGGCGATCTGTTCGCCGCCGGATTCCTCTATGCGTTGACGCGCGGCCGCGGACTGGCGCATTGCGGCAAGCTGGCCGCGCTCTGTGCCGCCGAAGTGATCTCGCATTACGGCGCACGCCCGGAAACGTCCCTCAAGGCGCTGGCGACGCAGGCCGGACTGATCTAGCGCACCTTGCGCAGATAGACGTACAGCGCGCCTTCGCCGCCATGTTTTTTGTGCGCCGGCCGCGTGCCGGCGACCATGCCTCCGAAAGCGGGCTCTCGCAGCCAGCGCGGCACCACGGCCTTGAGGATCCCGCGTGCGCGATAGTTCAACTCCATGTCGAATGGGGCATCGGGCGCTACCCGCGCGCCTTTTCCGGTGACGATGAGGACGAGCTTGTGCCCGCGCATCCGGGCGGCGCGCAGGAAGCCGAGCAGCGCATGATGCGCATCGCGCTCGGTGAAGCCGTGCAGATCCAGCCGTGCGTCCGGTTCGAGGAGGCCGCGGCGAAGCCTTTCCTCCGTGCGGCCGTCGAGACCGCTGACGCCCGCCGCGGCCGGCGCGGCAGGTTTCTTGTGAGGGAGCTGCGATGCCGGCATCGCCAGCGGCCGCGCTTCTGCGATGGTTTCTTCAAAGAGGACCCGTTCCTCCGTGGTCGTCTTGCGCCGGCTCATCGCGTTCCCGCCAGCGTTTTCGGGAGCAGGACGTAGAGACGCCCAGAGGCCTTCATCCCGCCTGCCACATCGCCCGCCTTGTCGCCGAAACCGAAATAGATGTCGGCGCGCACCGGACCGCGGATCGCGCCGCCCGTGTCCTGCGCAACGAACAGCTGTTGCAGCGGCCGCCCGTCGGGCATCGTCGTGGCGATGAACATCGGCACGCCGAGCGGATGGTGGCGCAGATCGACGGCGATGCTCGCCATCGGCGTCAGCGCGACATGTTCCGCCCCCGAGGCGCCGAGCGCCGGATCGCCGACCGGCGAATCCTGGAAGAAGACGAAGGACTGGTCCGATTCCATCACCCGCGCGGCAGCCGAAGGATTAGCTTTCAGCCAGGTCCGGATGGACTGCATCGACACCGCATTGCGCGGCAGCGCGCCGGAATGAACGAGGGTCCGGCCTATCGGCGTGTAGGGACGGCCGTTCTGTCCGGCATAGGCGACCCGGAGGACCGAGCCGTCGTCGAGCGCGACGCGACCCGAGCCCTGGATGTGCAGGAAGAATACCGCAACAGGGTCGTCGCCGTAGAACAGGACGCGCGCGGCTGGCGGCGTCGCGTCGATGTCGGCGCGCGTCGGATAGGGAACGAGCGTTTGGCCGCTGATCCGGCCCGCCATGCGCTCGCCCTTCCATTCGGGACGGAACAGGCCGAGATCGACGCTGACCAGATCGGACGGGACGCCATAGACCGGCGTCTGATAGGCGCCATGGCGCGTGCGGCTCCCGTGCAGCATCGGTTCGTAGTAGCCGGTGAAGAGACCCTCGCCTTCCGCGGCTTCGGCGACGAAGTTGGTTTCGAAGAATTTACGCGCGTTTTTCGCTGAAGCGGCTCCGGCGCAAGCCGGCAACCAGTCGGATACGCGCCCCGCATAGGCGCCCAGTTCCGCTGCCGGCGGCAGGGTGCGCAACGCAACGCAGGATCTACGGAACGCCGCCAGCGCCGGCGCCGGATCGGACCTGCTCCAGCCGGGAATGGCATCGAACGCGATGGGCGAAAGGACGAGCTTTTCCGGCGGCACCGATGCGCGCGGCAGCAGGAACCAGCCGGCGATGCCGGCCGCGGCCAAGGCGAACAGGATGATCAGGCCGGGAAGACGGGAACGCATTCCCGCCTCCGGGTTTATTGAGCGTCGCCGGAAGTGGCGACCAGCGTCCAGTTGGGATCGCGGGAGCGCGTGTCGCGTGCGAAGGTCCAGACGTCCGTCACGTCGCGCACCGATTTGGAATCGCCCTCGATCACGGCGCCGGCGACATCGGCCGTGGCCGAGATGAACTGAGAGCCGAAGGCGAGCGTGATCTCGGCGGTACGCCCCTTGAGCGCGGCATGGACGATCTTGACGTCCTTGAAGCCGACGAAGGTGAAGGTGACGGTTTCCTTGCGCTGCTCGCGCCCGCCGATCACCTGGTTGAAGGCAGCAAAGACCTCGTCGCTGAGCAGCGGTTTGAGCTGCGCCCGATCGCCGCGCGCGAAGGCCGTGACGATCGACTCATAGGCGCTGCGGGCACCGGCGATGAAGTGATCGGTTTCGAATGCGCGGTCGGCCAGCTTGATGTCCATCAGGCCGCGGGACACCGGGTCGGCCGGCTTGTCCGCCGTCTGTCCGCCGCGCGCCGAGACCGGAAGCGGAACGACGTTGTCCTTGGGCGGCGCTGCGTCGACGCCCGACAGGCGGTAGCTTTCCTGCGGCGGACGCTCGTTGCCCGTGCGGCGCCCGAGCACGGTGTAGAGCCGGAACAGGATCACGCCGGCGATCACCGCGAAGAGCAAAATCTCGAAAAACGGGGAATTCGGCATTGTTGGTAAACCTTCCGCGGCCGGCCCACCGCAAGGCCGCAACAGTAATCCCGGCTGCCGGGAGGGTCCAGCACTCTCGTCCCGATATAGGCGCGACCGGGTGTGGTAACCCGTCGCTCGCCTTGTCACCCATGCGCGATCCGTGGTACCCGCCCGGCGCGAATTTCCAAGGAAAACACGATGAGCGGGCTACCAGACGGCGGCAGCGAGGCCAATGCGCCGCGCGTTCAGATCATTGCGCAATACGTCAAGGACCTGTCCTTCGAAAATCCGGGAGCGCCGTCCTCGATCACGGTTCGTCCCGCCATCGAGCTCGGCGTCGATCTTCAGGCCCGGCGCATGGAGAACGCCCTGTTCGAGGTCGAACTGAAGCTGCGCGTCAACGCCAAGTCCGCCGAAGACAAGCCCGTGTTCCTGCTCGAGCTCGTCTATGCGGGACTGATGCAGATCGTGAACGTGCCGGACGACGTCCTCCAGCAGATACTGCTGATCGAAGGGCCGCACATGCTGTTCCCCTATGCCCGCCGCATCATTTCCGACGCCGTGCGCGACGGCGGCATGCCGCCTCTCATGATCGAACCGATCGATTTCGCCGGGCTCTATCGCAGCAAGCAGGCGCAGATGCAGCAGGCGCGCAGCGGCGTTCAGGAATCAGGAACCGCCTGAGCCGAGCTTCCAGAACGCATCCTTGCCGAGTTCCTTGTCGACGAAATCGGCGTGCGCCGCGGCCTCGGCGTCGGAGAGACGCGACGCCAGCGGCACGGGCCGCGCACGCGCCGTGCGCCCTCCCGGTTCCAAGGTGTCGGCGCGGTCGATGGGACTGAGCGAGAGCTTCTTCTGGCGGCCGCCGAGCAGCCCCAGATAGACCTGCGAGGTCAGCTCGGCGTCGAGCAGCGCGCCGTGCTTCGTGCGCGCCGACAGATCGATCGAGAACCGCTTGCACAATTCGTCGAGCGAGTAGCGCGCGCCGGGAATCCTGTTCTTGGCGATCTCGATCGTATCGATGGCGCGGGCATAGGGGATGGGCGCGCGGCCGATGCGATGCAGTTCCGAATTGACGAACTTCATGTCGAAGCTGGCATTGTGGATGACGAGCGCCGCGTCGCCGACAAATTCAAGGAACTCGTCCACGATGTCGGCGAATTTCGGCTTGTCGGCGAGAAACGCGTCGGTCAGACCGTGCACGCGCTGGGATTCGACGGGCACCAGCCGTTCGGGATTGAGATAGCTGCGATAGGTCCGGCCGGTCGGCAGATGTTCGACGAGCTCGACGCAACCGATCTCGACGATGCGGTGACCGTCCGCCGGTTCGAAGCCCGTGGTCTCGGTGTCGAGGACGACTTCACGCATTGTCCGCTTTTTCCTCGGCCGCGCGACGCTCGCGCAGCACGCTCAAAATCATCTTCACCTGCTCGAAAGCGTGCTCGAGCCCCTTGTCCGTCACAACCACGAAATGCGCTTTTGCACGTTTTTCTTCGTCCGGCATCTGGCGCGAGTGGAGATAGTCGAATTTCTCCGGCGTCATGCCGGGCCGCGCCAGGACGCGCTCGCGCTGGATATGGGAAGGTGCGCTGACGACGACAACCGCATCCATATTGGCTTCTCCCCGGGTCTCGAAGAGGAGCGGAATGTCGAAAACCACGATGTCGGCGCCCTTGCTGGCGGCATCTTCGAGGAATTTACGCCTCTCGTCGGCCATCAGCGGATAGACGATCGCTTGAAGCCGGTGCGTGGCGTCGTGGTTTCCCGTGACGTGCTTGGAAAGCTCGACGCGGTCCACCGCGCCGTCTTTCACCGATCCCGGGAACGCTGCCGCGATCGCCGACACCGCGGCGCCGCCGGGCTGGTAGAGCCGATGCACGGCGGCATCGGCGTCGTATACGGGCACGCCCAGCTGGGCGAACATCCGCGCCGTTTCGGATTTTCCCATGCCGATGGAGCCAGTGAGGCCGACATGGATCGGACGCTTATGGGCCACGGTCGAGCGCCTCTTCGAGTGTCTTGCGCAGCGCCGGCGTCACTCTCGGAACGACGCCAAAAAAAGCCTCGAACGCCGGAACACCCTGGTGCATCAGCATCCCCAGACCGTCGATCGTGGCGTAGCCGGCGGCGCGCGCCCGTTTCAGCAGCGGCGTCTCCAAAGGATTGTAGACGATGTCGCAAATCGCGGCAGTTTTCGCCAGCGGCGCGAGCGCGATGTCCAGCGACGGCGCACCCTTCATCCCCGCACTGGTCGCCTGAACGACGAGGGCGGCGCCTTGCGCGGCGTTGGACCAATCCTTGTCGTCGAAAACGGCGATCTTCGGCGCGACATGCGGCGCCAAAGCGGCGGCGAGCTGGTCTGCCCGGCCGCGGCTGCGATTGACGATGCGGATTTCCCCCACGCCGAGATCGTGCAGCGCCACGACGACGGCCCGCGCTGCGCCGCCCGCACCCAGGATGACGGCGCATTTCCCCTTCAGCGCATCCGCGCCGAGGCTCTCGCGCAGCGAAGCGGCCAGACCGGTGGCATCGGTGTTGCGGCCCTCGATACGGCCATTTTCACGGAAGATCAGCAAATTGACCGCCCCGGCCGCGCGCGCCGCAAGGTCCGTCTCATGGCAGATCGCGAATGCGGCTTCCTTGTGCGGGATCGTGACGCTGACGCCGCGGAATCCGGCCTTCATCAGGCCGCGTATCACGACCGAAAAATCTTCCGGCCTTACAGGCAGGGGAACCAGCGCGCCGTCGATCCCCAACTCGGCGAGCCAGAAACCGTGCAGCCGCGGCGAGAAAGCCTGCGACACGGGCCAACCGATGATGCCGGCGAGTTTTGCGGCGCCGCTGAGGCTCATGATGCGATCACACCCTTTCGGCGCAACTCCGCCAGGAGCGGCAGGAGCGGCAGACCGAGAATGGAAAAATAATCGCCTTCGACCGTTTCGAAAAGTTGCGCACCCATACCCTCCAGCCGGTAGCAGCCGACGCCGGCGAGCAGTCTCTCGCCTTCCCGCGACAGATAGGACTCCAGGAAGCCGTCCCCGAACGTCCGCATCCGCAGAGTCGCCGTATCGACGTGCGACCAGACGATCCGGCCCTCCTCGGCGAGCGCCAGCGCGCTGATCAGCGAATGTTTTTTTCCGCGCAGCCGGGCGAGAAGCTGGCGGGCGGCGGCCATGTTCTCGCACTTGCTCACCAATTCGCCTTCGAACAGCAGTACCTGGTCGGCGCCCAGAACCAGCGTGCCGGCATGCGCGCGCGAGATCTGAAGCGCTTTGGCTTCGGCGAGCTGCGCCGCGATCGAGCCGGGCTCGTCGCCGCGTGACAGGAATTCCGTCTTTATTGCGGTCTCATCGATAGCCGCAGGAACGGCCTCAAACGGCACCGCCGCCGCCTGGAGAATCCGGGCGCGGGATTCGCTCGCGGACGCGAGGATCAGCTTCACGACCGCCGCTCGTTCAGGAGATTGATCACAGCGGCGGCAGTTTCTTCGACGGACCGGCGGGAAACGTCGATCGCCGGCCAATCATATTGCTCGAAGAGTTTGCGGGTCGCGCCAACTTCGTTGCGCACCGACTCGACATCCACATAGTCGGTATCGCGCACCTCTCCCATCGTGTTCAGCCGGTTGCGACGCACCTGCACCAGCCTGTCTGGCGATGCCCACAGGCCGACGATGAGCGGCCCTTTTGCGCTCAGCAGCGCCTTGGGGAGCGCGATGCCGGGGACCAGCGGGACGTTCGCCGCGCGCACTCCGCGGATGGCGAGATACACACAGGTCGGAGTCTTG
>DATJZB010000100.1:0-12637 GCA_035499335.1 Rhizomicrobium sp.
CAGTGCGACCTGGGTCTGGAATTCGAACATGTACTGCAGCGTGCCCTGCGCGATTTCCGGCTGGTACGGCGTGTAGGAGGTGAGGAACTCGGAACGCTGGATGAGATGGTCTACGGCAGCGGGCACATGGTGCTTGTAGGCACCCGCGCCGCAGAAGGACGGCGCCGCGCCTGCCGCTATGTTCTTCGCGGCCATGCGCGTCAGCTTGCGCTCGACCTCGAGTTCGCCCTGCGTATCGGGCAGATCGAAGGCCGAGACCGGAACGACCGCCGAAGCGGGCACGTCGCGAAACAGCGCGTCGACGCTGGTTACGCCGATGCGCTCGATCATCGCGAGCCGGTCGTTTGGCGTCAGGGGGTGGTATCTCACGGTGTTACTCCCGGTGTCTCTGGATCCAATGCACGAACGAAAATCACAGTCCCTTGAGGAATTCCCGATATCGGTCGGCACTCATCAGCTTGGAGAATTCGCTCTTGTCCGCGAGCTTGAGCTTGAAGAACCAGCCATCGCCCTCGGGGTCGGCGTTGACCTTGGCCGGATCGTCGCTAAGCGCCGTGTTGGAGTTCGTCACTTCGCCGCCGACCGGCGCATAGACTTCGCTTGCCGCCTTGACGCTTTCGACCACGGCGGCTTCGCCGCCCGCGCCGACCTTGCGTCCGGCCTCGGGCAGTTCGACGTAAACGACGTCGCCCAATTGCTCGGCGGCATATTTCGTGATGCCGATGGTCGCCTCGTCGCCGTCGAGGCGGACCCATTCGTGCTGATCGGTGAAACGGACTTCGCTCATGACTGGCTCCTGGATCTCAAACGGCTCGGCGGTAGCGGTGCGGAACGAACGGCATGGGTGCGACTCGCGCGGGCATAGGCTTGCCCCGCACGATCAGATCGATTTCGGTGCCGTCGGCGGAAAAAGCGGTCTCGACATAGCCCATGGCGATCGGCGCATTCAGGCTCGGGCCGAAGCCGCCGCTGGTAACGGTGCCGATGACGCGACCGGCTTTGTCGGCGATCGTCGTTCCTTCGCGCGCCGGAGCCTTGCCCTCGGGGCGGATGCCGACGCGCTTTTTTGCGCTGCCGTTGAAGATCAGGTCCATGATCCGGGCGGCGGCCGGAAAGTCCCGGTCGAGTTTGCGGCGCTTCGCGATCGACCAAACGAGGTTGGCAGATACGGGATCCGTCATGGTGTCGATGTCGTGGCCGTAGAGGCAGAGCCCGGCCTCGAGGCGCAAGGAATCGCGCGCGCCCAGTCCGATCGGCAGGACGTCCGGATCGTCCAGAAGACGGCGCGCGAACGTCTCCGCGTCACGCGCCCGCATGGAGATCTCGAAGCCATCCTCGCCGGTGTAGCCCGAACGGGCGACCGAGCATGCCATGCCGTCAAACTCGGCGCTCGTCGCGGTCATGAAACTCAGCGTCGCGGCCTTGGGGCAGTGCCGGACGAGCACAGCCTCGGCACTGGGTCCCTGGAGCGCAAGCAATGCCTTATCGTCGGCGAATTGAAGCCTGACGTTCGCGGGCAGGCGCGCCTGGATGAAGCTGTCGTCGACGCCGCGGCCGGAGGCGTTGATCACAAGGCCCAGGGCGCCGTCTTCCGCAGGAGAGGCCGGGCGCGTCGCCATGAAATCGTCGACGATGCCGCCCGCCTCGTTGAGCAGCAGGCCGTAACGGATCCGCCCCGGCCGCAAAGTGAGGAAGTCGGACGGCGCCATGGTTTCGAGAGCGCGAGCCGTGGTCTCGTGATCCGGGCCGACCAGGGTGCGCTGACCCATGTGCGAAACATCGAAGAGACCCGCCTTGGCGCGCGTGTGCAGATGTTCCTTGAGGACACCTGTTGGATACTGGACGGGCATGTCGTAGCCGGCGAACGGAACCATCTTGGCGCCGAGCTCGACATGCAAAGCATGCAGCGGCGTCTTCAAGAGGACTTCGTTCGTGTCGGCCATAAAAGGTCCGTGTACAGAGTTTACGACGGCGCGCCCGCACTTCTGCGGCACTCGCGCCCCTCTGTCATTGGACCTGAGAGATTTCCCGCCCTGCCCGATCGATGAATCGGGCGGCGGTTACCCCTTCGGTGGCGACCGCCCCACCGGCGACCGCGCTTTCCAGAAGTTCATCTCCAATCGCGGTCCTTTTGCCTGAGAGTTTCCGGGGCGGTTGCTCCTTCGGCCTCGGGATTTTCCCGATGTCTCCCGCGAGGGATCATATGTTGGCCACGGCCTCGCGCCTCACGGCGGAACGCGGTGTTGGAGGCATTTTAAAGGGGGTGTTCGGCGAGTCAACGAAAGGCGGAAAGAAGCCGGTTTTACTCACATTCTTTGGGGCACTTCGATACCCAGAATGCCCAGGATTTTGACAAGTGCGGCCAAAGTGAGCTGGCAAAGTCCCAACCGCGACGCGCGCACGCCGGGATCTGATTCGGACAGGATATGGTGCTCGGCGTAAAAGCGGCTGTACTGCTGTGCAAGGGTAAACGCGTAATCGCAGAGAATATTCGGTGCACGGGCTTTCTCGGCGTTCGCCATGGCGTCCGGCAGCGCGAGGAGTTGGAGAAACAGGGAGCGTTCTTCGGCCGAACGGATCGCCGGTGCGCCGGTCGCATATCCTTCGCCGGCGGCGCGCCGCAAAATCGATTGGATGCGGACCGCCGCATATTGCAGATAGGGGCCTGTCTTTCCTTCGAACCGCGAAAAGCGCTCGAGGTCGAAAACGTAGTCGGTAAGCCGGTAATTTGACAGGTCCGCGAATTTCAGCGTGGCGATGCCGACTTTCCTGGCGATGTCGGCGCGTTCGTCGGCGGGGTAGTCGGCGCCTATCCCCTGCTCTGCCAGCCGCTTTTCGGCTTCCGAGGTGACCATCGCGATGAGGTCGAACAGTTTCATCACTCCGCCGGCGCGCGTCTTGAAAGGCTTGCCGTCGGTTCCGTTCATGGTGCCGAAGCCGGCATGCTCGAGGTCGGCCTTGCCCGCGATGCCCGCCTTTTCGGCGGCGCGGAAGACCTGCTCGAAATGCAGGTGCTGGCGCTGGTCGACGACATAGAGAATCAAGTCCGGATTTTGCTCGCGGACGCGGTCGATGATCGTCGCGAGGTCGGTGGTTCCGTAGAGCACGGCACCGTCTTGCTTCACGAGGATCAAGGGCGGCATTTCCTTTTTGTCGGTGTTCCGCTCGACCGTCACGACCAGGGCGCCCTCGCTCTCGGAGGCGACGTGTCGTGCCTTCAGGTCCTCGATCATCGGACCGACGATGGGATCGACGCTGGCTTCGCCCTTCCAGAGGTCGAAATGAACGCCGAGACTCTCATATTCGCGGTCGAGGCCGAACTTGGACACGTTGAAAAAATGCTTCCACAACGCCCGGTAACCGGCCCGGCCGGCTTGCAAATCGGCTGTCGCCTGACGTGCCTCGCCAAGGCGCGCTTCGTCCGCCTTACAGGCCGCGACCGCTGCCGGGTACAGCTCTTCGAGATCGTCCATCGTCACCGGCGACTGCTCGGGATAGGGCCCGGTAAAGTCCGGATCGAAGTAGATCGGCGCGATCGCGCGGTGACCTATTTCGGAGATGAGCTGGCCCATCTGCAGGCCCCAGTCGCCGAGGTGCACATCGCTGACGACCGTCCAGCCGTTGGCCCGATACAGGCGTTGCAGAGAATCGCCCAGGATCGCTGAACGCAAATGGCCGACATGCATGGGCTTGGCGATGTTGGGACCGCCGAAGTCGACGACGATGGTTCGTCCCAGTCCTGTTTGCGGCGCGCCGAGGCGGGCATCCGCCGCGAGCGCAACGCCGCGCGCCGTCAACGCCGCGTCCGTGACGTCCAGATTGACGAAGCCGGGGCCGGCAATCTCGACCTTAGCGAAAAGCGGATCGGCTTTCAGACGCGCCGCGATCTTTTCGGCGATGGCGCGCGGGTTGGCCTTGGCCTGTTTGGCGGCGGCCAGCGCGCCGTTGCATTGGAACTGAGCGAGGTCGGGTCGGTCCGAGGATGTGACCAACCCGAAGGACGCGGAAAGCCCCTCTGCGGCGAACGCGGCGCCCGCGATCGCGCTCAGCTCGGCGCTGAGCGCGGTCATGGCGAGAAGCGTCCCATCTTCTTGTTGTAGTCGAGCTGATCCTGCGTCATTTGCACGCCCACGAGGAAGCCGTAGTCGTAGGGCAGCTTGCCGTTGTCGAGCCGCGTGACGAGCGACGGGATATCGGCCGTGAACGTCGTGGTCGCTTCCCCCGGTTGGAACGTGAACGGCGCCGCGTAAATCTGCCTGCTGACGATCCTGGTCCCGTCGCGCGTCAAGACGACAAAATAGGGAAGCGAGTAGGACGCCGCGTCACCTGTCGGCGTCCGCGTCGCGCGGAAGGTGATGGTCAGGCTCGAGTCCGTCGTGCCTTCGTCCCTGTCGAATGTGCAGTCGGTGGTGACGCCGCCGGCGACGACCTCATAGAGGATGCCCGAGGGATCTCCGACCGCCTTGTCGCGGAAGAACGACGCATCGGCGGTGTTGGCGAGCACGCTCGCGCCGGGACACATTCCGTGCTTTCGGTCGGTTGAGCAGGCGGAAAGCGCGAGCGTCGAAAGCAGGACGACGGCCGAGATACGCACGAATCGGTTCATGACGAATTCTACAGGGTCTTGTGCGTGCCGTCGCAAAGCGGGGCCGACTTGGTGTTCTTGCAGCCGCAAAACCAGACGGTCTTCGTCGTGTCCGCCTTGTACTCGACCGGCGTGAACAGGCGTTCCCTGTTGTGGCTGCCGTCGCAGAAGGGCTGATTCTTCGATTGGCCGCAGGCGCACCACCAATAGGATTTGCCGGCCTCGACTTGCGCCGAGTAGGGAGACTTCTGTGCGACGACCGGAGTGGCCATTTTTTGCCCTTCGCTTGACATTTCTCGGATCGCAGCCGACTTCTGAAAAGCGGCGCAAAACGGGCCGGACTGTAGCCAAGCAGGCCTTGAATGGGAAGCGCGGACCATGGCGGTCTACACCGACGTATCGTTTGAGGAGCTGGAGGTCCTCCTCTCCGGCTACGACGTCGGCCAGCCGCTCAGCTTCAAGGGCATCGCAGAGGGGGTCGAGAACAGCAATTTCTACCTCCAGACCGATCGCGGCAGCTATTTCCTCACGCTCTACGAAAAACGCGTCCATGAAAGCGACCTGCCGTTTTTTCTGGGCCTGATGGAGCACCTCGCCAAGCGCGGTATCGCCTGCCCCCAGCCGATCCGCCGCAAGGACGGCGGGCAGTGGTGTCAGGTCAACGGTCGCCCTGCGGCGCTTGTCAGCTTCCTGAACGGCCTTTCGGTGCGGCGGCCGGAGGTTGGGCATTGCGCATCTGCGGGCGACGCCCTGGCGCGACTGCACGAAGCGGGGAAGGATTTCGCGATCCAGCGTCCGAACGCGTTGGGCGTGGCGGGATGGCGCGATTTGGTCGAGAAAACCGCGAGCGGCGCGGATAGCATCGAATTGGGTCTGAGCGACCTCATCGCCGCCAGCTATCGGGAATTGTCCGCGCAGTGGCCCGCCGGACTGCCCAGCGGTGTCATCCACGCGGACCTGTTTCCCGACAACGTTCTGTTCATGAATTCGCAGGTCTCCGGACTCATCGACTTCTACTTTGCCTGCGATGACGCCTTTGCCTACGATCTCGCGATCATGCTGAACGCCTGGTGTTTCGAAGCGGACGGCGCATACAACATCACCAAGGGCAAGAGCCTGATTTCCGCGTACCGCAAGAGGCGAGAATTGACGGGTGAAGAGATCGCCGCTTTGCCGGCGCTTGCCGCGGGCGCGGCGTTACGCTTCCTCCTGACCCGACTTTACGACCGCCTCAACCACGATCCCATGGCACTGGTGCGCCCGAAGGATCCGCGAGATTTCAGCAAGCGATTGCGGTTCCATCGCACGATCCGCAATCCCGCCGAGTATGGGCTGTGACGGACGGCATCATCGACATATTCACCGATGGCGCCTGTTCGGGGAATCCCGGTCCGGGCGGATGGGCGGCGATCCTCCGCGCGCACGGCCATGAGCGTGAAATCTCGGGCGGCGAGGAACATACGACCAACAACCGCATGGAACTAATGGCGGTCATACGCGCACTGGAAGCCCTGAAGCGCCCCTCGGCCGTCCGGTTGCACACGGACTCGCGCTACGTCATGGACGGCGCATCGAAGTGGATGAAGAATTGGAAGGCGAACGGATGGAAAACCGCCGACAAAAAGCCCGTGAAGAACGAGGAACTGTGGCGCGTGCTCGATGCGGCCATGGGTGAGCACACGATTGCCTGGAAATGGGTCGCCGGGCACTCCGGCCATTCGGAAAACGACCGCGCAGACGCTCTCGCCCGCGCGGCCATCCCGGCAAAACGATTGCCCTAGAGTTGTGTCAGAACATGCTCGGCGCTCGAGACAGCGAATGCGCCGGGCTCTTCCACATTGAGCTGCTTGACGACGCCATTGTCGACGATCATGGCAAAACGCTGGCTGCGCTTGCCCATGCCGAACCGGCTGCCGTCCATTTCGAGTCCGAGCGCCTTGGTCAGGTCGCCGTTTCCGTCCGCGAGCATCATGACCTTGTCGCCGACTTTCTGCTGATCGCCCCAGGCACCCATTACGAAAGCGTCATTGACGGACACGCAAGCGATGGCGTCGACACCCTTGGCCTTGAGCGCGTCGGCATTCTGCACAAAGCCAGGCAAGTGCTTCGCCGAACAGGTCGGCGTAAACGCGCCGGGAAGCGCGAATACGACGACTTTCTTGCCGGCAAACAGATCGTCCGTTTTCACTGGTTTCGGGCCGCCATCCTTCATCTGCATAAGCGTGGAGGTTGGGATCTTGTCGCCGACTTTGATGGTCATGTCCTGCTCCTTGAGGTTTCGAAGTGGCGGGCGTTTTACCGCACAGTTCGTCCGGTCGCAAAGGGGCCCGGAAAGTCGTAAGTTAAGCCCATGGCATCGCTAGATTCGCCGCACGGGAGGAACAGCGACGGCTTCCTGACGGGAAAGCTGCTGATCGCCATGCCCGGCATGCCGGACGCGCGTTTCGAACGGAGTGTGATCTTTATCTGTTCGCACTCGGCCGATGGCGCGCTTGGGCTCATCGTGAATAAGCCGCTGGAAGGGCTTCCATTCCGCGAACTGATGTCGACGATGAAAATCCCCGTTACCGACGCTACGCCGAGCGTGCCGGTGATGTTCGGCGGACCGATGGAGACCGATCGCGGCTATGTCCTGCACAGCAACGAGAGCCGGAACGTTCAGGCGTCGATGAGCGTGACGTCGGAAATCTCGCTCACGCCGACCGTCGACATATTGCGATCCATCGCGCGCGGGACCGGCCCCCAGAAGTTTCTGTTTGCCCTGGGCTACGCCGGATGGGGGCCCGGCCAGATCGAGGACGAGATCGCCGGTAACGGCTGGATCCACTGCGACGCCGACGCCGACATTATCTTCCGCGGCGATGCAGCCGCGAAGTGGCAACTCGCGCTGGCAAAGTTGGGCGCGAACGTCTCAGGCCTTTCCAGCGACGTCGGCCACGCTTGATCGAGCGGCCTGGCCGTCGAAGTGCATGGCGATGAAATTCAGCGCTTCGGCCGACGGCAGCGGCTGTGAAAAATGAAATCCCTGCGCATATTCGCAGCCGAGCTGCGCCAGCCAGGCGGCATCCTGCGCATTCTCGACACCCTCGACGACGACGCTTCGCTTGAGGTCATGCGCCAGGGAAATGATCGACTTGAGCACGACGTCACCGTCGGCCTTGGCGAGCGGATCCTTGTGCTTGGCGAGAAAGCTCTGGTCGATCTTGATCGTATCGAACGGCAGATCTTTGAGCTGGCTGAGGCTCGACGCTCCGGTTCCGAAGTCGTCGATCGTAATTCCTGCGCCGAGAGAACGGCAATGTTCCAACGCTTCGCGCACGTCCTGGTGCGCCGCGACCGTGCTTTCGGTGACTTCGATTTTAAGCGAAGCCGGGGCGATCCGGGCGTTACCGATGACCGCCGACACGAACTTGCCGAAATCCTCGTCGCGCAACTGTCGGCGCGATACGTTCACGCTCACGAAGAGCGGCGGATCGAGCGGAAAATAGCGCTGCCAATGACCAAGGTCGTTGGCCGCGCGCTCCAGGGCGATGCGGCCTAGCGTGACGATGGTTCCCGTCTCTTCGGAGTGGGCGATGAAGTCCGCGGGCGTCACGAGCCCTTTGGACGGGTGGTTCCAGCGCAGCAGCGCTTCAAAACCGGCTATGGCTCCATCGGAAAGCCGGACGATCGGCTGGTAGTAGACGTCGAGCTGCTTGTCCTCGATCGCCCGGCGAAGGTCCGTTTCCAGCGTCACCGCATCTTCGGGCGCGAGCATTTCGAGTTCGCGAGAGTAGCAGCGCGCGCAGCCGCCACCCAGCCGCTTAGCCTGCATGAGCGCGAGTTCCGTGTTCTTGAGCAGATCCAGCGGGTCGCGCGCGTCGCGGCCGAGCGCGACACCGACGCTGGCCGGAGCGAATATGTTGCGCCCGTCCAGTTCGTACGGCGCACTACACGCTTCGATTAGTTCGCTGCCGACGGCCGAGGGTTCGTTCACTCCGTGGGAAAAGATGATGGCGAAAGCATCTCCGCCGACGCGGAAAACTTCCGCGACGCCGGCAAAACGCCTGGTCAACCGTTCGGCGACCTGGCTGAGGATTCCATCGCCGCCCGTGTCGCCGAGGCTCGCGTGGATCGACTTGAACCGGTCGATGTCGAGCAGGGCAAAGGTGGTGTCTGCGAAGTGAGGTCCGCGTTGCTCGAGCTCCTCCATCATCGAGACGCGATTTCCGAGGCCCGTGAGCGGATCGCGTAGCGTGCGATTCAGAAGCTCGGCTTCGGTCTCCTTGCGCGTCGTGACATCGGCGAGCAATCCGAGGCATCGGCTGGCACGGGCGTCGTCGCCCATCATCGTCGCGCGCAGCTCGAGCCAGGGAAATCGGCCGCTCTCGGCCCGGGCGCGGAATTCGATGCGGAACGCGAGCCCGGGATGTTCGCGATAATCGTTAATCGCGTGGCGATAGATCTCGCGGTCGTCCGGATGCAGACGTGCGATCCAGTCCGCGTGACGCAATCGCGCGCTGGACTCGGACAGTCCCATCAGACCCGCAGCCTCGCGCGAGAGCTTGATCGTGTCCGCGCCGAAGTCTAGGTCGAAGATCCCTTGATGCGACGCGGAAATCGCCTGGAGCGCGGCACCCGTCACGCTGCTGCGCACCGAAGCATTTTCGGCGTCGTTCGATTGGCTCGGGCCTTGCGGCAGGGCGGCCACGGACTGAAAGGGCAGTATGGCTATGCCCTCGCCTGCCGCCACGGCGAGCGCCAGCAGGACCGAGCCTGCTGCCGCGAAAGCGCCGGCGGCGAAATTGGCGACCGAGTCGCTGGCGCCGCCGACCATGGCAAGCGCCGAGGCGAACGTAACAAAGGCAAATACCAGGGCACTCGGAAACGACACGCGAGCTGCGCGCGATCCCAGGCGGCCGTTGTGGAAGAGATAGGCCGCGATCGCTGCCGTGCCGGCGACCAACAGGATGTCGCACAGGATTGTCGCGCCAGGTATTCCGACAAACGCACAAACCGATAGCGCGACGAGGCCGCCCTGCCCGCGTCGGAGCCAGCGCACATGACGAGGCCAGATATCGCGCAGCGGCACGATGGCGTCGGCAAGCTCGGTCGCCGCAGCGAGGGAGAAGCCCGCGAACATGGCGATCAACCCGTATGGGCCGCCAACGCCTGTCGCCAGACTACCGTCGAACAGCCCCGTCTCGGCGAGGCGTTCGCAGAGGACGAGAGCGAGCGTGAATGCCGCCCACCGTGCCGGTGCGTGACCCAGCATGACGGCCAGGCCGCCGACCAGCAGCGCGGCGGCGCCGATGAAGGCCCACACGGCGGTCGTGAACATGGCGAGTTGGCGATTGTGTGCGGCCAGGGCCGGCTCGGTCCAGGCGCGCAATGTCGGGGGATCACCTGCATTGACGAGCTGCACGACAATCGCGACCGACGTCGCCGGCGGGATGATGACCCTGTAGGCCCGTCGCCCGTACGCGTTCAAATTCTCGATGTTGACCGCCGAGTCGGAGCTCGCAACGCCGATGATCGCAGGGCGGGTCGGGCGCGGCAGGATGCGGAAACTGACGCTTGGGGTCTGCGTGGCGAGAAAGACGCGACTCGAAGGCCGCACCGCGCTGTTCGTGGCCTTGATCAGATACCAGTTCGTGCCGTCCGGCTGGCTGTTCGAGGGTCCGTGATAGGGCTCAAGCTCGCTGCCGAGTTCGAGGACCGGGGCGGGGTTTGCAAAGTCGAACAATGGGGCGTCGCGCGTTTGCGCCGTCGCCGGTGAGGCGAACAGGAAAGCGGACAGCGCCGCGAGCAATGCCAACCCTGTCTTCACGGGCGTATATACAGTCCTGGTTTGTGACGGCCCGGTAGGCGCGTTGTTTGATTCTCGGGTTTCCTGCCGGCCAACCCCCTCGGCGGCCGAACCTGCTCTAACTTACCTGCGCCTCGTCCGAGAGCAAAGCGAACAGGACGTGATCGCGCCATTCGCCGTTGATCTGAAGATAGCGCAGCGCAACGCCTTCCTGGCGAAAGCCGACCTTCATGAGCAGATTCTGCGATGCCTGGTTAGAGGGCAGGCAGGCCGCCTCGATCCGGTGCAAGCCGAGTGTCGAGAAAATGAACGGCACGAGCGCCCGTACCGCCTCATACATGTAGCCCTGACGCGAAAACCTCTCGCCGATCCAGTAGCCGAGCGCACAGCATTGCGTGACGCCGCGACGAACGTTTGAGAGCGTACAGCCGCCCATCAGCACATCATCTTCCTCCCGGAAGACGAAGAAGGCATAGGCCGAATCGAGCCGCGCCTCCTTTTGGTACCGTTTGATGCGGCGGCGAAATGCGCCCTTTGTGAGCTCGTCGCTCGCCCACACGGGCTCCCAAGGCGAGAGAAACGCGCGGCTTTCGCCGCGAAGGCGTGCCCAGACCGGAAAGTCGGCAATGCGTGGATAGCGCAAATAGACGCCGCGGCCCTTGATGATCGGTTGCTGGCCGCCGGGAAACGTCAGTCCCCGCATGAATGCCATCGGACCCGTATTCATTCGGCCTTCGCAAATCCCAGGGCGGAACGGTCCTGTTCGTTCCCCACGCGCGATCTTGCGCCGGCGGTGCGCGAAGCCGAGGCGCCGCCGAAGCGGCCAGCGAAGACGCTGTGTTTTTCGAGGCGACCCACGGGTCCCACTGCCGCCATCGCGGGGTTGACGCCCTGCATCACGCGTTCGCCGAAGTGGCGGACGGCGGCGGAATCGATCTGATCGAGCTTCGCCGTCATCTCCTCGACGGGGAAGACGCGGCCATGGGAAAACATTTGGCTGGCGATTTGTTCCGCCCGCTGGCCGGGGCGTTCGAGACCCATCAGCAGGCTCGACTTTATCTGCGCCTTGGCACGTGACACTTCCTTGTCCGTGGCGCCGCTCGCCAAATTCTCCATCTCTCCCGCAATCACGGCTGAGATCTCGCCCGCTTCGGCCTCGCCCGTCCCGGCGTAGACTCCGAGCGTTCCGCTGTCTCGGTGTGCCTGGGCGAATGCCGAAATCGCGTAGCAGAGTCCGCGTCGCTCGCGCGCTTCTTGAAAAAGGCGCGAGGACATGCCGCCGCCGAGGGCCATCACATAGACCTGGGCTGTGTAGTAGTCGGGATCGGAGCTCGAGATGCCCGGCAGTGCATAGACGATGTGCGCCTGCTCGAGATCCTGGTTGGCGCGGTAGTCGCCGCCGACATAGCGCGCCGGAACGGGCGCCGGCGCAGGCCCTCTGCGTAGGGCCGCGAACTTTTCCTCGACCAGGCGCACGATCGTCCCGTGGTCGACCGATCCCGATGAAACCAGCGTCATCTCGCCCGCGCGATAGCTGGCCGCCATGTAGGTCCGAAGTTCATCCTGCGTAAAGTTACTGACGGTTTCGTCGCTACCCAGGATCGACCAACCCATCGGCTGATCTGGGTAGATCACCGATTGCAGGTGATCGAATACGATATCATCCGGTGTATCGCGCGCCTGACCGATCTCTTGCAGTACGACCTGACGCTCGCGCTCCAGCTCGCCCTGCTCGAAAGCTGGCTGCGTGAGGATGTCCCCAAGCAGGTCGATCGCGAGCGGCACGTCAGCCTTCAGCACGCGGGCATGGAACGCCGTCTGTTCTCGGCTCGTATAAGCGTTGAGATAGCCACCGACCGCTTCGATCTCCTCGGCGATGTCGCGAGCGCTGCGCATCACCGTGCCTTTGAACGCCATGTGTTCGAGCATGTGCGACACGCCCATCACGTCGCGAGTCTCGTTGCGCGTTCCGGCATTCACCCACACGCCCAGCATCGCACTCTCGAGCTGAGGCATCGGATCGGTAACGATAGTCAAGCCGTTGGAAAGTCTTGTTATTTCTGGGGTCATGAAGAGCGGAGTGTAGCGTCGATGAGCGCGCGGACCAAGGCCTTGTCGCTACCCAGAACGGTGAACCTTTCACGGGCCTGATAGAGGCCTTCCAGTCGCCGCGGGAGTTCAGGCCTGACGCCCGTTGCTTCCCTTACGGCATCCGGAAACTTCGCCGGGTGAGCCGTCGAAAGCACAACCAGCGGACCGCTTTG
>DATJZB010000101.1:0-37090 GCA_035499335.1 Rhizomicrobium sp.
GGCGAGGCGCCGGGCGAGGCGATCCGCTTCTACCTGCTGACCGCGCATTACCGCCAGCCGCTCGACTGGACCCGCGAGGGCCTGCAGGGCGCGCGCCAGACCATGGACCGCTTCTACCTGGCGCTGCGCCGGCTCGCCGGCGTGCCGGCTTCCGACGCGCCGCCGTCGAACGCCTTCGTCGCCGCGCTCGAGGACGACCTCAACACGCCGCAGGCGATCGCCGAGCTGCACAAGGGCGGCGAGCTCGAACTGGCGGGCGGGCTCGGACTGCTCGGCTTCTCCAACACCCAGATCCGCATCGAGGCGAAAAAGGAGGTCGACACGGTCGCGATCGCCGACGCCATCGCCGCGCGTAACGCCGCCCGCAAGGCCAGGAATTTCGCCGAGAGCGACCGCATCCGCGACGAGCTTCTGGCCAAGGGCATCGTGCTCAAGGACGGACCCTCCGGAACGACCTGGGAGGTGAAGCGATGACTGCCTCAAGCTCGGGTCAGCACTCGAAGTTATCTTTGAAAATCAACGGGATAAAATTTTTCTTCCAGACGATATTCCCATTTCAGAAACAATTCCCATATTGGCCGGATGAGCCAGGACCAGCGCACCCATCCGCTTTCGCCCATCGTCGCGGCAGCGCTGGCGCGCGCGCCGCGGCGGGGAGGGGGCCGCGGGAAGCGCGAAAAAGCGACGAACAATTTTGTTGCCGAAGCGCCCTCGTGCGGCAATCGCAAGGGCGCCGGCGCCCGCAAGGGAAACCGCAACGCCCTTCGGCACGGCTTGCGCTCGAAGGCCTCTCGCGACCGGCGCCGGGTACTCCGGGCGCTGCTCGCCAAGGCGCGCGCGCATTGCCGGCTGATGCGCGCCACGGCTCGGGCGCTCGCGCCGCACTCGCCAGCGACAATCGGCAATGCCAAGGTCGCGCGCCATGAGCCGGGAACGCCTCTTCATCTTCGACACCACGCTGCGCGACGGCGCGCAGACGCAGGGCGTGGACTTTTCGGTCGAGGACAAGCGCCAGATCGCGCTGGCGCTCGACACGCTGGGCGTCGATTACGTCGAAGGCGGCTGGCCCGGCGCCAATCCGACCGATACGGCCTTCTTCTCCGAACGGCCGCCATTGAAGACGGCCCGCTTCACCGCCTTCGGCATGACCAAACGCGCGGGGCGCAGCGCGGCGAACGATCCCGGGCTTTCGATGGTGCTGGATTCCCATGCCGATGCGGCCTGTCTCGTCGGCAAGACCTGGGATTTCCATGTCGACGTCGCGCTCGAGATCCCGCGCGGCGAGAACGTCGACGGCATCGCCGAGTCGATCGCGGCCGTGATCGCCCGGAAGCGCGAGGCGCTGTTCGACGCCGAACATTTCTTCGACGGCTACAAGGCCAATCCCGACTATGCGCTTGCCTGCATCCGGGCGGCGCACGAGGCGGGCGCGCGCTGGCTGGTGCTGTGCGACACGAACGGCGGCACGATGCCCGATGACGTGCTGCGCATCGTCTCGGAAGTGAAGTCGAAGCTGCCGTCGGCGGCGCTCGGCATCCACGCGCACAACGACACGGAACAGGCGGTGGCGGTGAGCCTGGCGGCGGTGCGCGGCGGTGCGCGCCAGGTGCAGGGAACGCTGAACGGGCTCGGCGAGCGCTGCGGCAACGCCAATCTCTGTTCGCTGCTGCCGAATCTGCTGCTGAAGGAGCCGTTCGCCTCGCAGTTCGAGACCGGCGTCGGCCGCGAACAGCTCGCCAGGATGACCTCGATCTCGCGCCTGCTGGACGAGATTCTCAACCGCGCGCCGAACCGGCACGCCGCCTATGTCGGGCCGTCGGCTTTCGCGCACAAGGGCGGCCTGCATTCGTCTGCCGTGGCCAAGGATCCGCGGACCTACGAACACGTGCCGCCGGAAACGGTCGGCAATGCGCGCAAGATACTCGTTTCGGACCAGGCCGGGCGTTCCAACCTCCTGTCGCGGCTGTCGGAGGTCGGCATCGACCTCGACGCCAAGGATGCGCGCATCACCCGCCTGCTCGAAGACATCAAGCAGCGCGAATTTCTCGGTTATGCATATGACGGCGCGGAGGCGTCGTTCGAACTGCTGGCGCGGCGCGCCCTCGGCCAGGTGCCGGACTATTTCGACGTCGAAAGTTTCCGCGTCATCGTCGAGCGGCGGCACAACGCGCTCGGCGATCTGGTGACCGTGTCCGAAGCGACCGTTCGCGTGAAGATAGACGGCGAGATCTTTCACACCGCGGGCGAGGGCAACGGCCCGGTCAACGCGCTGGACGCGGCGCTGCGCAAGGATCTCGGAAAATATTCGAGCTATCTCTCCGACCTGAAGCTGGTGGACTACAAGGTGCGTATCCTCACGAGCGGCACCGAGGCCGTCACCCGGGTCATGGTCGAGAGCGCGGACGGCAAGGGCAATCGCTGGTCGACGGTCGGCGTTTCGCCGAACCTCGTCGATGCCTCGTTCGAAGCGCTGACCGACTCGATCTGCTACAAGCTGTTCCGCGATGGCGCGCGCGCATAACAGCCCTGCTTCCGCGCGCGGTGATTTCGCGGCGCCGGCCCCTACATTGGTCGCATGAGCGGGAGCGGGCACAACGAGACGCGCGGCATTCTCTATGCCGGCGGCGCCTATTGCATCTGGGGGATCGTGCCCCTCTATTGGCACTATCTCGAGGATGTGCCGCCGCTCGAGATCACCTTCCATCGCATCGCCTGGTGCGCGCTGACCGGTCTGATCGTGACGCTGCTGCGCGGGCGGCTGCTGCATTTCATCACGGTGCTGCGGACCTCGCGGCTGATGATGGCGCTGGCGGCGAGCAGCCTGCTGATTTCCTCCAATTGGACCATCTACATCTACTGCGTCTCGGCCCATCGCCTGATCGAGGCCAGCCTCGGCTACTATCTCACGCCGCTCGTCTCGATCGCGCTCGGCGTCGTCCTGCTCGGCGAAAAGGTCTCGCGCGTCCGCCTGGCCGCGATCGCGCTCGCGACCGCCGCCGTCATCGTCCAGGCGATCGCACTGGGCAGCATTCCCTGGATCGCGCCGGCGCTGGCGCTGACCTTCGGTTTCTACGGCTATGTGCGCAAGCTGACGCCGGTGGATTCGCTCGACGGGCTGACGATCGAGACCTGCCTGCTCGTGCCCGTCGCCGTGCCGCTGCTGGCGTTCTGGGCGGTGCAGGGGACCGCGGCGTTCCCGTCGCCCGCCCTCGGCCGCGATGCGCTGCTGCTGGGCACCGGCCCGCTGACGGCCGTGCCGCTCGTGCTGTTCGCGGCCGGCGCGCGGCGCATCCGCATGACGACGCTGGGCTTCCTGCAATACCTCTCGCCGACGATCACGCTGCTGGTGGCGACGCTGGTTCTCGGCGAGCCGTTCACGCGCACCAACGTGCTGTCCTTCGCCTGCGTGTGGTCCGCGCTCGTGCTTGTCAGCCTGGAGGGCCGGATCGCCTCATGGAGCGGGAGGACCGCCTAGCGATGCGCGCACGAACTCCATCGCCGCTTCGGGCGTCGGCAGGATGCGGTAGAAATTCTCGATGCTGCGGATTGCGAAGCCCTCGCGCACGATCCGCGCGATCAGCGGCACGAAGGTCGAGAAGTAGCCTTCCGTGTCGACCAGGACCAGCGGCTTTCGATGCACCTGGAGCTGCGCCGTCGACAGCACTTCGAAGATCTCGTCGAAGGTGCCGAGACCGCCGGGCAGGGCGACGAACGCGTCAGAGCGTTCGAGCATGATCGCCTTTCGCTGCTGCATGTCCGGAACGACGATCAGCTCCTCGGCCGTTTTGAGCGGCTGTTCGAGATGGCGCAGAAACGACGGCAGCACGCCGAGGATCGGCGCGCCGGCGGCGTGCGCGGCGCGCGCCGTGTCGCCCATCAGGCCGACATTGCCGCCGCCGAAAACCAGAGAAAATCCCGCTTCCCCGATCAATGTTCCGAGCTTTGCGGCTGCCGCGGCATATTGCGGGCGCGACCCGTGCGAGGAACCGCAGAACACGCAAATCGAAGGCTTTCTTTTATCCATGGTGCGCCCGGGGTTGCGCGCCTGCGCGGCAGTTTCTAAACAGATTCGGGAATTGAGAGGTTAGCCGTGCCGCGCACGCTCGTCATCATCGCCGCCATCGCCTTGCTCGCGCTCATCGCCGGATTTCTCGCCTTCGGCGGCGGTAACATGGGACACTGAGATGGCCCGGCCGATCGTTGAGGAAGGCGACGGCGCGCCGTCCTTCCGTCCGCTCTGGATGCTCCTGCCCTATTTGTGGCCGAAGGGACAGCCGGCGCTCCGGCTGCGCGTTCTCGTCGCGATCGTGTTTCTCATCCTCGCGACGGTGGCGACGAGCTTCTCGCCGCTGTTTCTCGGCTACGCGACGGACGCGCTGACCACGAGCAAGACGGTCCATGGCCATGTCGTCCTCGTCGACATCGTGCTGCCCTACGCGCTGTCGATGATCGCCGCCTATGTGGTGTCGCGCATCTTCATGCAGGCGCTGGCGCAATTGCGCGACGGCGTGTTCGCCAAGGTCCAGTATCATGCGATGCGCGAGGTCGCGGTTTCGACTTTCGCGCATGTCCATACGCTGTCGCTGCGCTTTCATCTCGAGCGCAAGACCGGCGGCCTCGGCCGCGTCATCGATCGCGGAATCAAGGGCATCGACAATCTCCTCTCGTTCGCCCTGTTCAGTATTTTCCCGACGATACTGCTGTTCGTCTTCTACACCTTCATCCTGCTCGACAAGTTCGACCTTGCCATCACCGTCGCCACCGCGGTCATGGTCGCGTTCTATGTCTGGTTCACGTTCGCCATCACCCGCTGGCGCATCCAGTTCCGCCGCGACATGAATCAGTCCGACCAGGACGCGAACACCAAGGCGGTCGACAGCCTGCTCAACTACGAGACCGTGAAATACTTCAACAACGAAGCGCATGAAACGCAGCGCTTCGACAAGTCGATGGAGAAATATTCCCGCGCCTCGATCCAGTCGCAGATTTCACTCTCGCTGCTGAATATGGGCCAGGCCTTCGTCATGGCGGTCGGGCTCGGCGTCGTGCTCTGGCTGACGGCCATTGGCGTCTCGCAGGGGCGCTTTTCCGTCGGACTGTTCACCGTCGCCAACGCCATCCTGATCCAGCTCTATCAGCCGCTGAACCTGCTCGGCACGGTCTATCGCGAGATCACGCAGGCCATGGTCGACATGGAGGCCATGTTCCGCCTGTTGCACCAGCCGGTCGAGGTGACGGACAAGCCCGGCGCGCCCGACCTGAAGGTGACGGGCGGCGAGATCCGCTTCGACAACGTTGTGTTCCGCTACGAGCCGGCGCGGACCGTGCTGAAGGGGATAAGCTTCACGGTTCCCGCGGGCAAGACCGTCGCGGTCGTGGGCCCGTCCGGCGCCGGCAAGTCGACGATCTCGCGCATCCTCTACCGCTTCTACGACATCGCTTCGGGCTCGGTGACGATCGACGGCCAGGACATTCGCGACGTGACTCAGGCCAGCCTGCGCAAGGCGATCGGCATCGTTCCCCAGGACACGGTGCTGTTCAACGACACGGTCAAGTACAACATCGCCTATGGCCGCATCGGCGCGACCGAAGCCGACGTCAAGGACGCGGCGCGTCACGCCCAGATCGACAAGTTCATCCGCGAACTGCCGCTCGGCTACGATGCGATGGTGGGAGAGCGCGGCCTGAAGCTTTCCGGCGGCGAGAAGCAGCGCGTGGCCATCGCGCGGACGATCCTCAAGAACCCGCCGATCCTGCTCCTCGACGAAGCTACGTCGGCGCTCGACACCCATACGGAGCGCGAGATCCAGGGCGCCTTGTCCGAGGTGTCGCGAAACCGCACCTCGCTCGTGATCGCGCACCGGCTGTCGACCGTCGTCGATGCGGACGAGATTCTGGTTCTCGACCATGGCGAGATCGTCGAGCGCGGCCGCCACGGAGACCTCGTCGCCATGGGCGGCCACTATGCGGCGATGTGGAACAAGCAGAAGCAGGCTGCCGAAGCTCTCGAAAAGCTCAAGCAGGTCGAGAACGATCCCGACGTGGTTCCCGGCGTGGCCCGCGCCACGCCGGTTGCCGCGAAGTGACTATTCGGCCGGCTGCGCTTCGGGCTCCGGCGAGGCGCCGCCGCGCCAGCGACGGATCGCTCGCGCCGGTGCGCCCGCGCCCCGGGCGATGACCTCGCCGAAGGTCAGACCGCGCTCGCGGAGCCTGTAGGGGAGGGCAAGAAGAGCGGGCACCAGGCCGAGCGTGATCATCTTCGAGAAACCGAGGCCGAAGACGATGGCCGTCGACAGCTGAACCCACATCGAGGCGTTCGGACCGCCCACCGTGACCTGCCGCGTCGCGAAATCGATCTCGATCGCGAACATCATCGGCAACAGGCCGCCGATCGCGGTGATCGTCGTCAGGAACACCGGGCGCAGACGTTGGGCGCTCGAGCGTATCACCGCTTCGATCGGATCCATTCCCGATTCGAGCAGACGGTGAAACGTGTCGATGAGCACGATGTTGTGGTTCACCACGATGCCCGCCAGCGCCAACATGCCGGTGCCCGTCATGATCAGGGAGAAAGTCTGCCCCATCACCACCATGCCGAGAAGCGCTCCGATCATGGCCAGCACGACCGCAAGCAGGATAAGGCCCGCATGGTAGAAGCTGTTGAAGAGCGCCAGCAACACGATGGCAATCAGGAACAGCGCCAGAAACGCCGCTTCGACGAGGAACGCGCCGGACTCATTCTGCTGTTCGTCGGCGCCCTTGAACGCGACGCGCACGTCGTGCGGGAACGGCTGCTGCGCAATCCATTGCTTCAGCTTGACCACTTCGGCGCTCGGCAGGATCCCGAATTCTTTCTTCATGTTCGCGCGGACATGGAAGACGCGGTGGCCGTCGATCCGTTCGATCGAGTTGACCTGTTGCGTCGGCTTCAGCTGAACGAAGTTGCTGAGCGGTACCATCGCCGACGCGCCCTGTGCGCCCGGCACGGCGACGCGCAGATCGTCGAGCGCATGCACGCCGCGCTGACTGGCGGGGTAGCGCACGCGGATGTCGACTTCGTCCGTCGAGTCATCAGGGCGGTACTTGCCGACAAGAATGCCGTTCGTCACAAGCTGGACGGCCGTGCCGATCGTCTGGGTGCTGACGCCGAAGCGGCTGGCCATCTCGCGATTGATGTCGAGATCCCATTCGATGCCCGGAAGCGGCCGCGTATCTTCGACGTCGCGCAGTTCCTTCAGTCCGTCCATGTGCTCGCGAACTGCGGCCGTGACGGCGGCCAAGTCGGACGGATTGTCGGACGACACGTCGATCATGACGTCTTTGCCCGTCGGCGGGCCTTGCTGAGGTTGGCGAACCTCGACGCTGATGCCTGCCAGCTGTTCGGTCTTGCGCGTGATCTCGGCCAGAATCTGCTTGCCGGGCCGCCGATCCTTGTAGTCCTTAAGTTCGACGATGATGCGACCGATATTGTCGACCGGCACGCCGCCGTCGCGGTTGTTCGTCGATATCTGTCCGCCGCTGACCGCGTAGATCGATTTTATGCCACTGACGGTCGCTACGATGCGCTCGACGCCCATGATCAGATCGCGCTTCTCGCCGGCCGACAGGTTGCCGCGCGCCGACACGAGAACCGTTGCCTCGTCCGTATCCGTGTCGACGAAGAATTCGACGCCTCTGCCAAACAACACCACGAGACTCAACACCAGGGCTACGATGCCGAGGGCGCCCATCAGGGTGCGGCCCGGGAAGAACGTCAAACGCTCCGCCAGCCTCGCGTACCAGCCGGTGATGCCCGGTATGTCATGCCAATCGCCCGTCTCGGACGCTTCGATTGCGCGTTCATGATCCTCGTCGTGCGGAGGGGCTTTACCGAAGATGCCGCCCAACACCGGCATGAATATGAGCGCCACGATCAACGCCGCGCTGAGCACGATGATCAGCGTGATCGGGAAGAAACTCATGAACTTGCCCGGAATGCCAGGCCACAAGAGCATCGGCAGAAACGCTCCGATCATCGTCAGGGTGGCGCTGACCACCGGCCAGAACATGCGCAAGGCCGCCTCGGCAAACGCCTGTTTGGGCTTGTGGCCTTCCGTCATTTTTCGGTCTGCATATTCGACGACGATGATCGCTCCGTCGACCAGGATGCCGACCGCCAAAAGCAGGGCGAACATGATCATGAAGTTGAGCGTGTAACCGACGCCGTTGAGGACGAAGAACGCCATCAAGAACGAAGTCGGTATCGAGACGCCGACCAGAAGTCCCGAACGCAGACCGAGCGCCGCGACCACGATGATCATGACAAGCACGATCGCGAGGACGATCGAGTCGGTCAACGAGTTCAGGTCATTGTGGATAAACGTCGACTCGTCAAACATGTACGTCAGATGCACGCCGGGCGGCCAATTTCTGGCGGCCGCGTCGACGATCTGGCGAACCGCAAGATTGTTGGCGATGACGTTCGCGCCGATGCGCTTGGTGACGTCGATCGCGATCGACGGCTGTCCGCCAACGCGCGCATATCCGGTCGCGTCGTAGAATGTGCGCCGTACGTCGGCGACATCCTTGAGCGTGACGGTCGAATCCGCTGTGGCGCGGATTGGGAGATTGAGAACATCCGACGCGGTTTCGATCACGCCAGGGACCTTGACTGCGAAGCTGCCGTGACCTGTGTCGAGCGATCCGGCGGCGATCAATCGGTTGTTCTGCGAGATCGCGTTGAACATTTCGTTCTGGGTGATGCCATAGGATTCCAGCTTGGCGGGGTCGATGACTATCTCAAGCATCTCCGGACGCGCACCGGACAGGCTTGCGTCAAGCACGCTCGGAATGGTCTTGATGTCGTCCGAAAGATCCTGCGCCAGCTTGCGCAACGTACGTTCGGGTACGTCACCTGACAGTGCAACCGTGATGACCGGGAACAGGCTGGAGTTGAACTCCTGAACGATCGGCGGATTAGCGTCGACCGGTAGCCGTGCACGGGTTGCATCGACCTGGGCGCGGACGTCTTCCAGCGCCTTCTGCTTGTTAAAGTTGACGTCGAATTCCATCAGGATGACGGCCACGCCCTGATATGCGCGCGCCGTGATCGTCTTCAATCCTTCGATCGAGCGAAGGTTTGTTTCGAGCGGCTTGACCAGCAAACGCTCACTATCTTCCGGGCTGATCCCCGGGTAGGTGACCTGCACCATCAACATCGGGAAAGGTATGTCGGGGTCGGCTTCTTTGGGAATCTGAATGAACGCAATCACGCCCGTCACGATCGCGACGACGATCAGGGCGATAATGAGTCTGGTATTGTTGACGGCCCATTCGACGATGCCAGTCATGTCGCCACTCCGCCTTTGTCGAGGACCGTCTTCACATGTTCGCCGTTCGTCACGAACTCCTGTCCGACCGTGATCACGCTGACGCGATCAGGCAGTCCAGACACCCACATCCCGTCAGGACCGTCGGAAAGAATCTGAATCGGCATGAAGCGCACAATACCGTTGACGACAGCACGCACTCCAACCGATCCGGAATCGTCCAATACAAGAATTCCCGGTGAGATGTGCTGCGCCTTGAGTTGCCTGACGGGTATGTGAATGTCCGCACTGACGCCGTCGCGCAGCTTTGCATCGGGGTTGGGCAGCTGTACTTCGACGCGGAACGTGCGTGTTGCCGGATCGGCACGGTCGGCGACGAATGTGACTTTCGCCGGCACCGTCTCGCCTGTGACGAGCGATGCGCTCGCAGTGTCTCCGACGCGTATTTCGCCGACTTCATGTTCCGACACCGTGCCTACCGCAAGAAACGGTTCGGGCGCGATCACGAGTTCGCAGCGGTCGCCCGGCCGCATGTAATCGCCGGCATTCACGTATCGGTCGTCGACAAAGCCATCGAACGGCGCGCGGATCCGCGTGTTAGCGAGCTGGATATTCATCGTGGCCAACGCGGCCTGCGCCTGCGCGTAGGCCGCTTCCGATTGCGCCAATTGGGTCTTGGAGCGGAATCCCTGCTTGAACAGCTCCTGGGCGACCTGCAGTTCCTTCAGCGTTTGTGCGACCAATGCAGACGCCTGGGCCGCCTTGGCGCCGCGATCATTCAGCTTGATCTCGCACAAGACGTCGCCTTTTTTGACCTTGTCGCCCTTGTCGAAGTGAATGGCCTCGACGACGCCCTCGACTTCCGCCCGGACATCGACTTCGTGCATGGCCTGAGTGCGGCCCCGCACGGTGATGGTTGCGTCGCGCGAGCTCGCCACGAGTTCGCTGATCCGTACCCGGGCCACGTCGTCTGGCTTGGCGACGTTTCCCGCGCCGTCGGCGGACTGCGCGCGGCTATTGAAAATTCCGGTCGCGACCCAAAGAGTGACCAGAATCGCGATCCCGCCCGCCCACTGATAGCGGGGCTTCAGGCGCAGCCAGAATCCGGGCATGTACGTGTCGTACAGGCGGCTGACCGTTGAGAAAATCTGCCCGAACATGAAAACCAAACTCCGCTATTCGGCAGCCTCAGCCGCTTGTTCTTGTTCGATTTCCGCACGATGCGTGCGCAGGAACTCCAAGGTGGCGGAATAAACCGCGCGTCCAAATCCGGTCACGAATCTCTCGCCGCCCGACTTGGATGCGGTGTCATGCGCGTTCAGATGCGCCAATTTCTCCTCTACCTGCCCGATATAGGCATCGAGCATGGTGCTGACACGGGCTGGCGGCAAAAGATCTGCAAAAAGCATCGCAAAAACGAACGGTGAGCGATGGCGGTCCTCCGGCAGCGGCTTCAGGAGAGACGCAAGGAACGCGGTGCGACCCGCCGGCGTGATGGAATAGACCTTCCGATCCGGGCGCTTCTCCTGACTCTCCTCGCGAACCGAGACATAGCCTTCCTCCGTCAGCCGATTGAGCGCCGGATAGATCGAGCCAAAGCTTGCCTCTACGAAATGCTCATAGCCGCCATCCTCGAAGAGTTTCTTGATTTCGTACCCGGTCGCGTCGCCGCGGGTCAGAATTCCCAGGCAAATCGTGCGGACGTCCATGGCAAGCCCCTGCAATCTATATAGGTCCGATATAGATCGACGCTATATATGTTCGCAGGTGCAAAATTCAAGTTACCAAACCGCCAGAAACGTGCGGCAGGGGGTTGCAGCCGAGGCAACCGTCCAGACTAGTAAAAAACTGATTTCATTAAAGGGCTTAAATGACTTCTACACGGTCTACTTCGATACCCTTTTGGCCCTGTCGGGTCGAGTAGCGAATGCGTTGCTCGGGCTCCAGCGCCTGGATGCCAGAACGTCGCAAGGCACTGGCATGGATATAGACGTCGCCCGTGCCGCTGTCCGGCATCACGAAACCGAAGCCCTTTTGGTCATTGAAGAATTTGACCTTGCCTTCAACCATGGGGCCGCTGGGTCCGCTTTCGCGCGCCCCGGAATAGCGGTCGCCGCCGCCGAAGCGGTCGCCGCCACCGAACCTGTCGCCGCCACCGAAACGGTCGCCGCCGCCGAACCGTCCCCCGCCGCGGGGGCCGCGGTCGCCGAAATCGCGCCTCGGCCCGCGTCCGGCACTCGGGTCGGCCGTACTCGTATCGACGCTGTGGACCGCAACGACCTGGAGACCGCGCGGCGAGTCCTGAAGATCGCAAACGATGGTCGCGCCCTGGGGCAAATCCGCGTGTCCCGCGGCCTGAAGCGCTGAGGCGTGACAGAAAGCGTCGCTGCCACTCTCAAGCGTGATGAAGCCGTACCCCTTGGTCGAGTTGAACCACTTGACCGTGCCTTTTACCGAAGCCTGCGAGAGTGACCGCGAGCCGCCATTGTCGAAGTTTGCCATGTGTAGCCGAATGCCGCTGCCCTGCCGGATGCACCGAGTCGCGCATCCCCACGTCCGGCACGGAAGGACACGTCAATACTATCATGCGCAAAACTGGGTCTGGTTCGCAACGGGGGACACCGCAGGAAACCGGGCTTCGGCCTACGCTCTCTGGGTACCGTCCCGCCAACTGAGCGCGCTAGCGGACGCGATTGGAGACCTACAGCGCGCCCAGTTGGCCATCGTCGGGTCGAATTTCATCAATTGGTGAACGGCAACCGAAAGCACGCCTACGTTCCCGGCGCGTACGCGCGCAGAGCCGACGTCAGCATAAGCGGTGACTGCTTATCTTCAATTTTGGAGCGTCTCCAGAAGCAGCGCGTTCACGCGATCCGGTTCGTCGTGAGCGACCCAGTGCGTAGCGTCCGGTAGGAATGTGAGTTGTGCATTGGCGCAGAGCGCTTTACTGGCTTCGGCCAGCGCCGGAAGCGCATACGGATCATTGCGACCCCAGATGATGTGGACCGGCATGCCGATACTTCGCGGCGCTACGGGCGCAAATTTCCGCCGTAGGATCGCGCGGTACCAGTTTACCATCGCGGTGAGAGCACCTCGCTGGCGCCAGGCGGTACGATACTTGTCCACGTCTGCGTCGGACACCGCGCGTTTTGAACCTCGGATCGCTCCGACGAGCGCCCGATAGTTTCCGCTCCGCATCATCATCTCCGGCAGCCATGGCACGGAAAAGGCGCGCACATACCAACTCGCGCGGCGCTGCGCCGGATCGCTATCCATCGCGCTTCGCCAGATGGCAGGATGTGGACAATTCAAGACGCAGAGAGTGCGAACCCGCTGCGGGAAGCGCGTCGCGGTCCACCATGCGGCAACCGCACCCCAGTCGTGACCGACGAGGTGAAATGGTCCGCTCGTGTAGTGCGCGGCAAGAGCGATGACGTCATCTGAAAGCTTGTCGACGTCGTAGCTCGCAATGCCCGAGGGCTTGTCGCTGAGGTTGTAACCGCGTTGATCGGGCATCACGAGGTGAAATCCGGAATTCGCGAGTGGCCCGATCTGATGGCGCCACCCGAACCAGAATTCCGGGAAGCCGTGGAGAAGAATGACAAGCGGACCTTCATCGGGCCCCGCTTCCGCGACATGCAACGTAACGCCGTTGCAGGCGCGTCGCGTAAAGCGCAACTCCATTGCGTCGGCCATGTCCACCTCCTCGTTTTGTCGCGTTGCGCCCGTCGACTTAACGATTAGCCGAATGCAGATCGCAACAGCACTTGAATCTTAGTGTGCAACTCGATGGGCTGTCATCGTTCACCCCTTTGTCAGTCCTCTGCACCATGCACAGCGCGTTTGCGCGCGGGACAAAGCGGCAGCGCAAACGGCGGCTTGACTTTTCATTAAGCTTCCCCGTATAGCGTCCAAATTGTTCGCGGTCGCACGCGGCGCCGGAGTATCGGGCGCTTCCTCCGCGAACTTCATGACAACTCCCGTTAGCTCCAGATGTGCGTGGAAGACGGCAACAAGCCGTTGCTCACGCGCCAAAGGCCGTTGCGCGGCTGGGACTATATTTGTGACTATTCAGACTTTTGCATCGCTTGGGCTGTCCGACACGCTACTTCGCGCGCTCGCCGACGAGAATTACGTAGCGCCGACGCCAATCCAGTACCGGGCGATTCCCGCGCTTCTCGCCGGGCGCGACCTTCTCGGCATCGCTCAGACCGGCACGGGCAAGACGGCCGCGTTTGGACTTCCGCTTCTACAGCGGCTGGCAGAACATCGAGGCCGCGCCAAGCATCGCAGTGCGCGTGCCCTTATTCTTGCGCCGACCCGCGAGCTTGCCGTGCAGATCGACACGAGCCTGCGAACTTACGGCCGACACTACGGCTTTCGTCATGCGGTGATTATCGGCGGCGTCAGTCAAAGCCCGCAAATCGGTTCGATGAGGCAGGGTGTAGATGTTCTTGTCGCGACGCCAGGTCGACTGCTTGATCTTGTCAATCAAGGTCATATTCAGCTCGACGAGGTGAGTGTGCTCGTGGTCGACGAGGCCGATCGTATGCTCGACATGGGCTTCGTGCGGGACGTACGCAAGATCGTCTCGATGCTGCCCAAGCAGCGGCAATCGATGCTGTTTTCCGCAACCATGCCCGATGATGTGGCAAAATTGGTCCGGGAGATGCTTCACGATCCGGAGCGCGTCGAAGTATCGCCGCCTACCAAGACCGGCGACAAGATCGAGCAGCGCGTTATACACGTCGAGCAGAAGGACAAGCGCGCGCTGCTCTCGCACCTTCTCGAGGACGCGGCCCTGAAGCGCGTGATCGTTTTCACGCGCACCAAGCATGCGGCCAATCGGGTGTCGGAGCATCTCGACAAAGCGGGCATTTCGTCGGGCGTGATTCACGGCAACAAGTCGCAAAACGCGCGTCAGCGCGCACTCGAGTCGTTCAAGGCCGGGCGCGCGCGCGTGTTGGTCGCGACCGACATCGCAGCGCGCGGCATCGATGTGGACGATATCAGCCACGTGATCAACTACGAATTGCCGAACGAGCCGGAAAGCTACGTCCACCGCATCGGACGGACAGCCCGCGCGGGCACGGCGGGAATCGCGATCTCATTTTGCGATCCGGCAGAGCGCAGCTACCTGCGGGACATCGAACGCCTTGTGAGAAATGAGATCGAGGTGATCAGTTCGGCTCTGCCCGCGGGAGTCCGGTCGCCTGCGAATGCGAACGAGATGCCCCGCGCGCCAGGGGCTCCGGCACGGAGCTACAAGAAACCGAAGCGTCGTTTCCATCCGCGCGGCAATCGTCGCGCTGCCTGATATTGGCAGCCGGCTGAAATTCGGGTCGCAAGTCTGAAGCGGCGATTTGGGTCCGCTCAGGTGTCGCGCACGACCTTGTCCAGGTTTTCATAGGAATACTTCGCGATCGGTTCGAGTTGCCGAACTACACTCTTGAGTTGGGCCGAACTCTCCACGACCGTGTCGAAGCTGTTAGCTCTGCTCGTTTTGAGATGGGCGAGCCGCGCTTCAAGATCCGTGCGCTCGCCTTCCGGCAGCCCGGCGGATTTCAGCAGGCCCTCCACATGCGTTATTTCGTTCGTCGTGTCGAATACCCCGTCGGCCGGCATGACTATGCGCAGAACAAGCGTGTGAATGCGCGCGCGCAACTCGGCGTCACGCAGGTCGAACAAGGTTTCCCGGTTTCGATTGTAGATGTCCGCTTCCTTGACGGCCGAGCGCAGCATGCGCAGCGTGATCGGACCGTACGGATCTCCGACGGCGCGTGTTTCGTCGGCGATCGTGAGAATTATGTTCATCGTCGTCAGCAATTCGCCGAAAAAAATGGCAGCGTTTCGCTCCCGGCGCCTGCGTTCGAGTATCCACTCGGCTTGGGTAGCCGCAAAGCCTCCCAAAGTCGCCAGGATGGCGCCGAGAAACACCGCCCAGAGCGTGCTGAAGTTCGATATGAAGTCCAAGTCTTCCGGATTAAGCGCCACAGTATCCTCCCGCCATGCGTTACTCTACAGGATGGAGAGCCGATTGCGATGAGCCACTACCGTGCTTGAAATCTATGTCGATGGCGATGCCTGCCCGGTGAAGGCCGAGATCGAACGTGTCGCCGCGCGCCATGGCATCTCCGTTACTATTGTCAGCAACGGCGGGTTGCGCCCTAGTCGGAATCCGCTTCTGCGCTACGTTATCGTCCGTGAGCGCGCCGACTCGGCCGACGATTGGATCGCCGAACACATTGGTGAGAACGACATCGCCGTGACTGGGGACATTCCGCTCGCTTCGCGTTGTCTCCGGCGCGGTGCCCGCGTACTGGCGCCTACCGGCCGGCCGTTCACCGAGGCGGGCATCGGACTGGCGCTCGGTTTGCGGGACCTGCATCGGCACCTTCGTGAATCGAGCGGTCAACAGACCTCAAATGCCGGATTTTTGCCACGTGACCGGTCGCGGTTCCTGTCCGCGCTGGAGAATGAAATCCAGGCGGTTCGACGTATTTTTGCAGGTCGGAGCGCCGGCGGTTAGCCTGCGAACCATGAAGATCGCGCGTGTCGCCGGAGTTCTCGGAGCGGAGGTTACCGATGTGGACCTCTCGTCCGAATTAGCACCGGGCGAGGTCGCCGAATTGCGCCGGCTTTGGCTCGATCACTTGGTTCTGTTCTTTCGCGATCAGCCGCTTACGCCGGCGCAATTTTTCGCGTTCGCGTCGCGGTTCGGCGAACCGATGGCATATCCACTTCTCGCCGGCCTGGACGAGTTTCCGATGATCACCCCAGTCGTCAAGCTCGAGGATGAAACGGTGAACTTCGGCGGAGTCTGGCATTCCGACACGACGTACCTGCCCGAGCCGCCGAGCGCCACGGCCTTGATCGCGAGAGTGGTCCCGCCGGTCGGCGGCGACACTTTGTTCGCAAACCAGTATCTGGCCTACGACGCACTCTCTCCGGAGATGAAGCGATTGCTTGGGAGCCTGAAGGCAATCAGCAGTTCCGCCAAGGCTGACGCGACAAAGACCCGCGAAGACCGCGTTCGCACGAGTGGCCGCACCGACGTTCCGGCGGAATACCTCGCTGTGCACCCCGTGGTTCGGACCCACCCCGAGACCGGTCGGAAGGCTCTCTAAGTCAATCCAGCACATACTATACGGTTCGAAGGCATGAGCGTTGAACAGAGCGAGTCGATTCTCGCGTATCTATTTCGCCATCAGAGTCGCGCGGAATTCACCTACCGATTGTCCTGGCGCGCCGGTTCCATCGCGCTTTGGGACAACCGCTGTGTTATTCACAATCCTGTCAATGACTATCATGGGTATCGACGCGTGATGCACCGGATCACGCTCAAAGGTGATATTCCCCAATGACGAGATAATGGACATCAAAACCGCGCCGGGGAAGATCGGAACCTGGCGTGACCGCAGAGGGTCATATGAAGCTGCATCAGACTTTTTTGTCGCCATTTCCGACGCGCGTACGCCTTGTCCTCTATGCGAAGGGCATCGAAGTCGATTTTGTCGAGCCGAACGGAATCCACGATAGCAGCGGCAAGGGAGACTATCTCAAGATCAATCCGGTGGGGCGCGTGCCGACGCTCGAGCTCGACGACGGGCGCACGTTGCCCGAATCCGAAGTCATCTGCGAATATCTGGAGGACAAATTTCCGGAGCCGACGTTGCGGCCCGCCGATCCATGGGCCCGGGCGCAAGTGCGCCTGATCTCACGTCTGTGCGATTTCTACCTGGTGATGGCGATGGTTCCTCTTTTCACGGCGTCCGGTATGCCGAGAAAGAAGTGGGATGCTGGCCGCATTAGTGTGGCGCTTGCGGCCGTCAGAACAGCGCTCGGATACATCGAACATTACATCGGGACAGACGGATACGCCGTCGGTCGATCGCTCACGCAGGCCGACGGAGCGCTCGCGCCGCAACTGATACTGGCTTTCGAATGGGCGCCAAACTTGTTCGGCCAGCCGAGTCCCGAGAGCGATCTCCCGAAGCTCGCCGCATACTGGAAGGCCATTCAGACGGACGCCGTCGCGAACCGGGTGATCCAAGAGACGCGTGCAGCCATCTCAGCTGCCCAGTCGAATACGCGAAAGCCGAAGGAGGTTTGACTCGGGCGTCGTCGCTGACTTTGTGTCAGAATCCTTCGCGCGCAGATATCCGCCCTGACAATCGCGTTCGACGTCAGCGTGTCGATTTTGCATTCCGCTACAGAGCTTTGAGGGCACGCTGAGCGCTGCCTGGGTGAGCCGCGGCTTGGTGTTCACCGCCGCTCGCAGAACCGTTCGAAGTCGGACACATCGGCGGGGTAGGCATGTAAGTCCAAGCCCCGCGCATCGCAGAAATTCGCCCATGGTTTCTTGGGCTTACGCGGTTCCACCTGAGCTTATGATTCTTATATTTCCCATCTTCGTTGGTGCGCTCGAATTTATACGCCGCTATCCCCCATCTTCTGCTCGGAACAGATGTTCCAGGAGCACAACATGCAGCCCTTTCATTGGATCGACCACGAGCGCTGGGACTGGTTTGCCGCGGGCGACCCCGATCTCGCGCCGAAGGTGAGGCCGTCGCCGCCAGACGAAAACTCTGCTCAGCAGATCTTGTTCGAAACCGGCCTGGCACTCCTCATCCCGCTCGCACTCGCAGCATTGATCGAAATCATTCTGGGCGTTTGAGCGGCAGTCAAATGTTCATTTGCAAAGCCGCTCAATTCGGATTGGAGTAGTTCTTATGCTTGACCTTCTCTTCATCGCGATCGGGCTCGCCTTTCTCGGCGGTGCGATGCTCTACGCCGTCGCTTGCGATCGTCTTTAGGGGTAACTCGATGATTCTCGACTATTGGCTCGGAGCGGCCGTAACGCTCGTCGTGCTCGTTTATCTTGTCTACGCGCTGATCCGCCCGGAGCGGTTCTGAGGGAACATCTATGACTGCGAATGGCTGGATTCAGATAGCGCTCTACTGCGTGATCATCATCGCGATTGCGAAGCCGCTCGGCGGCTACATGACGCGCGTGTTCAACGGCGATCGAACGTTCCTCTCGCCTGTGCTCCGCCCGCTCGAGCGTCTGTTCTACGCAATTTCGGGTGTGAGAGAAGACGAGGATCAGCACTGGGTGATCTACGCGATCGCCATGCTCGCGTTCACCATGACCGGGTTTGTCAGCTTGTACGTCATTCAGCGCTTGCAGGCGGTCCTACCATTCAATCCGCAAAAATTTCCTGCCGTCGGCGAACATCTCGCGTTCAACACCTCGGTCAGCTTCATCACCAACACGAACTGGCAGTCCTACGTACCCGAAACGACGATGAGCTATCTGGTCCAAATGGCGGGCCTGACAGTGCACAATTTCGTATCCGCAGCGACCGGAATTGCGTTGGCGGTCGCGCTCGTGCGCGGCTTCGCGCGCCGGTCAGCGCAGGGGGTCGGCAATTTCTGGGTCGATCTCACCCGTTGCACGCTCTACATCCTGCTGCCGATTTCGATCGTCGTCGGCCTGTTCTTCGTCTGGCAGGGCATGCCCCAGAATCTTTCCGCCTACACCGACACGATAAATCTTGAGGGCGTCAAACAGGCAATCGCCCAGGGACCCGTGGCTTCGCAGGAAGTCATCAAGATGATGGGCACCAATGGCGGTGGGTTCATGAACGCCAACTCCGCGCACCCGTTCGAAAATCCAAACGCTCTGACCAATCTCGTTCAGATTGTACTAATCTTCTCTCTCGGCGCCGCGCTCACGAACATGTTCGGCCGCATGGTCGGCGATCAGAAGCAGGGTTGGGCGATTTTTGCCGTCATGGGACTATTGTTCCTGGCGGGTGTCGTTGTCGTTTACACTGCCGAGGCGCCCGGCAATCCCGCGTTCGCGGCTCTCCACATCGATCAGGCGCCGAGTGCCCTGCAGGCCGGCGGCAATATGGAGGGCAAGGAAGTTCGTTTCGGCATTGCGAACTCGTCGCTCTTCACGGTCGTTACGACGGATGCGTCGTGCGGTGCGGTCAACACGATGCATGACAGCCTGATGCCTCTGGGCGGTCTGGTGCCGATGTTCAATATTATGCTCGGCGAAATCATTTTCGGCGGTGTCGGGTCTGGTCTTTACGGCATGCTGCTCTTCGCCATCCTGGCGGTCTTCATTGCAGGATTGATGGTCGGCCGTACGCCGGAATATCTGGGCAAGAAGATAGAATCAAAAGACGTGAAAATGGCGATGTTGGCTATTCTCGTGTTGCCGATGTCGATGCTCGGCTTCACCGCGCTGGCGACAGTTCTGCCGGCGGGCTTGGCTGGCACCGAGAACGCCGGGCCGCATGGCTTCAGCGAGATTCTGTACTCGTACGTGTCGGCTACGGGCAACAACGGCAGTGCCTTCGCCGGGCTGACAGCCAACACATTCTTCTACAACACGACGCTTGGCCTGGCCATGTTCATCGGACGCTTTCTCATGATCGTACCGATGCTCGCCGTTGCCGGCTCGCTCGTCGCGAAAAAAATCGTGCCGCCTTCGGCCGGGACATTTCCGACGGATTCGCCGCTCTTCGTCGGTCTGCTTATTGGCGTAATTCTGATTGTCGGCGGACTGGTCTTCTTCCCGGCGCTCGCGCTGGGGCCGTTGGTCGAGCATCTCGCGCTGCTCAACGGCACACTGTTCTAAGGGCACTGAAGCGATGAACACTACGACCGATCGTCCAATGGGCATAGAGAAGCTGAACAAGCGTTCGGCAGCCTCCACCATGACCGACCCCAAGATCCTGATTCCGGCGATCGGGGCGTCGATCCGAAAGCTCGACCCGCGCCACATGATCGCCAATCCGGTCATGTTTGTGGTGGAGATCGTCGCCACATTGACGACGATTCTCTTCTTCCGGGACCTCCTGACCGGGGTCAAACACCTCGGTTTTGCACTTCAGATCAATCTCTGGCTCTGGTTCACCGTCGTGTTCGCCAATTTCGCCGAAGCGGTGGCGGAAGGACGCGGCAAAGCGCAGGCGGCGGCTCTGCGTCAGACTAAGACCGACGCCATGGCCAAGGTGCTCGAAAAGGGTGCGGCGTCCCCACGTAAGGTGCCCGCGACGGAATTGAAGCAGGGCGACATCGTGCTCGTCGAAGCCGGCGATCTCATCCCCAGCGATGGCGATGTGGTGGAAGGCGTTGCTTCGGTCAATGAAGCGGCGATCACGGGTGAGTCTGCGCCGGTGATCCGCGAAAGCGGCGGCGATCGCTCTGCCGTAACGGGCGGGACGACCGTGATATCCGACTGGATCAAGGTGAAAATTACTGCTGCGCAAGGTCACACCTTCCTTGATCGCATGATCGCGCTGGTCGAAGGAGCGGAACGGCAAAAGACACCGAACGAAATTGCCCTGAACATTTTGCTCGCGGGCCTGACGATCATCTTCGTTTTCGCCGTCGCCACGATACCGAGCTTCGCGGCCTACGCCGGTGGCTCGATCAGCGTGCTTGTTCTGGTCGCCTTGTTCGTTACGCTCATCCCGACGACAATCGGCGCACTGCTCTCGGCGATCGGAATTGCGGGAATGGACCGGTTGGTACGGTTCAATGTCCTCGCGATGTCGGGGCGCGCCGTGGAAGCGGCCGGCGACGTCGACACTCTGCTTCTCGACAAGACGGGGACGATCACGCTCGGCAACAGACAGGCGACCGAGTTTCTTCCAGTGACAGGCGTGAACGAGCGCGATCTGGCGGATGCCGCGCAGCTCTCTTCACTTTCGGACGAGACGCCCGAGGGCCGCTCCATCGTCGTGCTCGCAAAGGAAAAGTACGGTATCCGGGGTCGTGAGATGGCGTCTCTCTCGGCGCATTTTATCCCGTTCACGGCGCAGACCCGCATCAGCGGAATCGATGTCGACGGTTCCTCCGTCCGCAAAGGCGCGGTGGACGCCGTGCTTGACTATGTCCGGGCGCAGAAGGGCATTCCGGCGGGAAGCGGGACCGAGGGCGCGGTGGCCGCGGCGATCCAGGCCGTCGGCACCGACCAGGCCCAGCAGTTAACCGCTTTGTCCGAACGCATTGCCAAATCGGGCGGAACGCCGCTCGCCGTCGCGAAGGACGGGAGACTCCTTGGCGTCATCCATCTGAAGGACATCGTCAAAGGCGGCATCCGGGAGCGCTTTGCCGCGTTGCGCAAGATGGGGATTCGCACCGTGATGATCACGGGCGACAATCCTCTCACGGCGGCAGCGATCGCGGCCGAGTCCGGGGTCGACGATTTCATGGCGCAAGCCACGCCTGAGACCAAGCTCAAACTCATTCGCGACGAGCAGGCCAAGGGCAAATTGGTGGCGATGTGCGGCGACGGAACCAATGATGCGCCGGCGCTTGCCCAGGCCGATGTCGGCGTGGCGATGAATACGGGAACCATGGCCGCCCGCGAGGCCGGCAACATGGTCGATCTCGACAGCGACCCCACCAAGCTCATCGAGGTCGTGGAAATCGGCAAGCAGCTGCTGATCACGCGCGGCGCGCTCACGACGTTCTCCATCGCCAACGACGTCGCCAAATATTTTGCGATCATTCCGGCGATGTTCTTCGCATTTTATCCGCAGCTCAGGGCCCTCAACATCATGCATCTGCACTCGTCCGAGAGTGCGATTCTTTCGGCGATCATTTTCAACGCGCTGATCATCATCGCGCTGATCCCGCTCGCCTTGCGCGGCGTCGCTTACCGCGCGGTCGGTGCCGCGGCGCTCCTGCGGCGCAACCTGCTGATTTACGGACTCGGCGGAATTGTAGTGCCGTTCATAGGAATTAAGTTGATCGATCTCTTCATCACCGCGACCGGCCTGATTTAAGGAGGGCCCATCATGCTTCGCCAAATTCGTCCCGCTGTACTGATGATCATTCTGATGACGCTCTTGACGGGCCTCGCCTATCCTCTCGGCATGACGGGCCTGGCCCAATTCCTGTTTCCGCACGAGGCGAATGGCAGCCTCGTTACGGTCAACGGCAAGGTGATCGGTTCTGAACTGATCGGACAGAACTTTACCAGTCCGAAATACTTCCACGGTCGCCCGTCCGCCGCAGGCAATGGCTACGACGCGGCGAACTCGTCGGGCTCCAACCTCGGCCCGACGTCCAAGGCGCTGCTGAAGCGCGTCAAGGGCGATACGGCTACGTTGCAAAAGGAGAATCCCGGCGTACCCGTTCCGGTCGATCTGGTGACGTCGTCGGCGAGTGGCCTGGACCCCGACATCACTCCGGCCGGCGCCTATTTCCAGGTGCCGCGAGTCGCCAAGGCCCGGGGTTTGTCCGAAGACAAAGTACGTCAACTCGTGGCGGACCACGTCGAGGGGCGTCTTCTGGGAATCATCGGCGAACCCCATGTAAACGTTCTCAAGCTCAATATGGCGCTCGACGCCATCCACTGAGGGTGAAAGCCGAGAGCGAACGGCGTACACTCGCTTCGCATGTCAGACGACAGAACGGATCGTGAGAACCGCCCATCCCCCGAAGCGCTGCTTCGTGAGGCAGGAGAAGAAGGTCGCGGCCGGCTTAAGATCTTTCTCGGCGCCGCGCCCGGTGTCGGTAAAACCTACGAAATGCTGATGCAGGGCCGCCAGCGGCGGCTGGACGGCGTCGACACCGTGATCGGCGTGGTGGAAACGCACGGCCGCGTCGAGACGGATATGCTCACCAAGAGCTTCGAAAAGATCCCCAAGCGCCGCATCCCCTACAAGGGACACGTCCTGGCGGAAATGGATCTCGACGCCATCCTGCAACGCAAGCCGAAACTCGTGCTGGTCGATGAGCTGGCCCATACCAACGCCCCAGGCAGCCGTCACCCCAAGCGTCACATGGACGTTGAGGAGATCCTCGCGAACGGAATCGACGTGTATTCCACGCTAAACGTCCAGCATCTCGAGAGTCTGAACGACGTCGTCGCGCAAATTACCGGCGTACGTGTGCGGGAGACTGTACCAGATTCCATCCTCGACCGCGCCGACGACGTGGAACTGATCGATCTGACGCCTGAAGACCTCATCCAGCGGCTTAAGGAAGGCAAAGTCTACGTACCGGAACAGGCCGAGCGCGCCATTCGCAGCTATTTCATGCCGGGCAATCTTACTGCCCTCCGCGAACTGGCGCTGCGCCGCACCGCGCAGCGCGTGGATGCGCAAATGGTCGACTATATGCGCGCCCACGCCATCCAAGGCCCATGGGAAGCCAGTGAGCGGGTTCTGGTGTGCGTCAGCGACCGGCCCGGCGGCGCGGCCCTGGTGCGGTACGCGCGTCGCTTGGCGGATCGCCTGAGAGCTTCCTGGACGGCGATCTATGTCGAGACGTCGCGAACACAAAGGTTATCCGAAGAGGAACGCGATCGCGTCGCGGCTGCCTTGCGGCTGGCGGAACAGCTCGGTGGGCAAGCGGTGACGGTACCCGCCGCGGCAACAGCGGACGGTGTCATCGACTACGCCCACGCCAACAATTTCACCCATATTGTCGTTTCGACCCGGCAACGCCCCTTCTGGTTTGAACTTATTCGTTCCTCACTTGCGCACGAGGTCATTCGCCGCGCTGGCGATGTCAGCGTTCACGTGGTTCCCGAGCGGCACGTGGAGAACATCGAGGACGATACTGTTTCCAGTCGACCGCGCCCGCGCGTCCCGCGGCGACTCGACTTCGGCGCATACGGCGGAAGCACGGTCATGGTGGCGGCGGCGCTCCTCGTCGGGCTCGCTCTGCAGCGCACGCTCGGCGTGTCGAACGTGGCGCTGGTCTTTCTGACAGCCGTGCTCGCGAGCGCGGTTACCTACGGGCTTTGGCCGGCACTCTTCGCATCGTTCATAGCGATGCTCGCGTTCAATTTCTTTTTTCTTCCTCCGCTCTACACGTTTACGATTGCCGATCCCGAAAATGTTCTCGCCTTGATCGTGTTTCTCATTGTCGCGGTCATTGCGAGCAACCTGACGGGTCGCGTTCGACTCCAGGCCCTGGCGGCGCGGCAACGCGCGAAGATGACAGAAGATCTTTATCTTTTCAGTCGCAAGTTGGCCGGTGTCGTGCAACTCGACGATCTGTTGTGGGCGACGGCGCACCAGATTGCACAAATGTTGATGGTCCGCGTCGTACTGCTGCTGCCCGCAGGCGAGACAATCGAGGTACGAGCCGGTTTCCCGCCCGAGGACATGATCGACGATGCCGATCTGGCCGCTGCCAAGTGGACCTGGCAGCATGCGCAGCCCGCTGGACGTGGCGCCGACACGCTTCCCGGCGCCAAGCGGTTATTTCTGCCCATGAAGACCGGGCGCGGCACGGTCGGCGTCATAGGTCTCGACAGCGACGCGACTGGTCCAATTCTCTCGCCCGACCAGAGGCGCCTTCTCGATGCCCTGTCCGATCAGGCGGCGCTCGCCATCGAGCGGATCAACCTCGTCGCCGATGTTGACCGCACCCGGCTGGCGGCCGAGACCGAGAGGCTTCGCAATGCCCTCCTGACGTCGATTTCGCACGATCTCCGCACGCCGCTGGCTTCCATCCTGGGCTCGGCGACGAGCCTGCAGACCTATCGCAAGTCTCTCGACGACAAGGCGCAAGACGAGCTCACCGCCGTAATTCAGGAAGAAGCTGAGAGACTCAATCGATTCATCGCCAATCTTCTCGACATGACTCGCCTCGAGTCCGGCGCTGTGCAGTCGCGCAACGAAACGGTCGACATCGGCGACGTGATCGGCAGCGCGCTCCAGCGCGCCACGGCCGTCCTGGCGAAACACCCGATCCAGCTGAATCTCGACGCCGGCCTTCCTATGGCGCGGGGCGATCCGGTGCTCCTCGAGCAAGTGTTGTTCAACATTCTCGACAACGCCGCGAAATACACGCCGGCCGGCACGTCGATTTCGCTGGCGGCGCGCCGCGATGGAGAGAGGATTTCGCTTCAGATCGCGGACGAAGGTCCCGGTCTTCCCGAAGATGCGCGCGAGCGCGTGTTCGACAAATTTTATCGGGTGCACGCCGCCGACACCCAACGCGCCGGCACCGGTCTGGGCCTTGCAATTTGCCGCGGCTTTGTCGAGGCGATGGGTGGTACGATAACCGCGGCCAATCGCGGCGACGGACCGGGTGCCGTCTTCACGATTATCCTGCCCGCCGCACCCAAGGATTCTGCCGCATGAGCGCCGCGTCTGCGCATCTCACCGTGCTGGTCGTCGACGACGAACCGCCCATCCGCCGATTGCTCAGGACGAGCTTCGGCGCGCAGGGCTATCACGTCGTCGAAGCGGGTGATGGCGAGGCGGCGTTGCAGGCAATAAAGGCCGGGCCTGCGGACCTGGTCGTTCTCGATCTCGGCTTGCCGGGAATGGACGGCTTCGCAGTTCTCAAGCAACTCCGCGACCAGGGCTCGACTGTTCCCATCGTCGTTTTGTCGAGCCGCGACGATGAATCGGGCAAGGTCAGGGCTCTGGATCTGGGCGCCGACGATTATGTGACGAAGCCGTTCGGTGTTGACGAGTTGATGGCGCGCGCGCGCGCCGCACTGCGCCACCGATTGCAGGTTCAGGGTACTGCACCGGTCTTCAAGAGCGGCGATCTCACCGTCGATCTCGTCCGACGCATCGTGACGGTTCGTGGGGCCGAGGTGAAACTGTCGCCGCGCGAATACGACTTGCTTCGCTTGTTGGTCTTGCACGCTGGCAAGGTTCTCACCCACAAATTCGCCATGAAAGAGGTGTGGGGAAGCGCAACCGACGTGCAATATCTACGGGTCTACATTCGCTCGCTGCGGCAGAAGATCGAAGTCGATCCCGAACGTCCCGTTCACATTCTGACCGAACAGGGCGTCGGCTACCGGCTGCGCGCGGACTAGCGCTGCCGCCATTTTCCTGTTCGGAATTCGTGCCCGGTTGCTTATAAAGCAGCGGGTCTCCGTAATGCGATGAGGCCAGGAAGAATGGAAACTGGGCAGCGATGAGGTCAGCCGTGGAATGCGTTTGGTCGCTTCAGGCCGAGCTGGGCGAGGGGCCGATTTGGTTGCCAGCGGACCGGGCGGTTTGGTTTGTCGACATCAAGAAGAACCGAATTCACCGGTACGAACCAGAAAGCGGCCGTAAGCGCAGCTACGACGCGCCACCCAGTCCGAGCTTCATCGTACCGAGCGAGGACGGAAAGTTCGTCGTAGGACTGCGGTCTGGACTGAACCGATTCGATCCCTCGACCGCCGATTTTCAGTTGCTGTGTGAAGTCGAACCTGAGCTGACGGGAAATCGCCTCAATGACGGCGCGCTCGACGGTGAAGGGCGGCTCTGGTTCGGTTCAATGGATGACGGGGAGGTTCAGCAGACAGGGACCCTGTACCGCCTCGATCGCGGCGAGCCGGTTCCGGTCGACCCCGGCTATCAAATTCCCAACGGACCTTGCTTCAGTCCGGATGGGCGCACGCTTTACCACACGGACACGAGAGCCAACACGATTTTTAAATTCGATGTCGGCGACGACGGAAGCGTCAGTAACAAGCGCGTTTTTGTTGTTATCGACGACGGCGCTGGACACCCGGACGGATCGGTCACGGATGCAGAGGGGCATTTGTGGACTTGCCTTTTCTTTGGTTGGGAAGCGCGACGCTACGCGCCGGACGGTAGGCTCGTGGCGACGGTGAAGTTTCCCTGCTCCAACATCACAAAGCTGACTTTTGGCGGAGGCGATCTGCGCTCGGCCTATGTCACGACGGCGTGCCACGCGCTCAATTCCCGTCAGCGCGCGGAACAGCCGCTGGCAGGGGCACTATTCTGCTTCCAAACCGACGTCCCGGGCCTGCCGCAAGGAGTTCTGCATGTCTGATCGCACTCCGGTTCGGCCGTTCCGTTCGCGCGACTGGTTCGACGCGCCGGGGCGAGAAGATATGGCTGCGCTCTATCTCGAACGCATGATGAACTACGGCCTGACGTCGGCAGAGTTGCGTAGCGGACGGCCGATCATCGGAATCGCACAGTCCGGCAGCGATCTTTCCCCCTGCAATCGAATTCATCTCGAGTTGGCGCAGCGGGTTCGCGAGGGCATCCGCGATGCAGGCGGCATCGCATTGGAGTTTCCGACTCATCCGATCCAAGAAACTTGTCGCCGTCCCACCGCCGCCATTGACCGCAACTTGTCGTTCATGACGCTTGTCGAAATTCTGCATGGTTATCCCATCGACGCGGTGGTGCTCACGACCGGATGCGACAAGACGACCCCCGCTGCGATCATGGCCGCGTCTGCCGTCGATATTCCGGCCATCGTCCTGTCGAGCGGACCCATGCTGGACGGCTGGCACGAAGGCGAACTGGTCGGCTCCGGGACGGTTATCTGGCGCGCACGCCGCAAGCTCGCGGCGGGCGAAATCACCAAAGACGAGTTCATGGAAGCAGCGTGCGCGTCGGCGCCCTCCGCCGGTCACTGCAACACGATGGGCACGGCGTCGACCATGAACGCCGTCGCCGAAGCTCTGGGCATGTCGCTTCCCGGCTGCTCCGCCATTCCTGCGCCCTATCGCGAACGGGGCCAAATGGCGTACGAAACGGGCAAACGTATCGTCGGGATGGCCTATGAAGACCTGACGCCGTCAAAGATTCTCACGCGGGCCTCGTTTATCAACGCGATCGTGACGGTCGCCGCCATCGGCGGTTCGACCAACGCGCAACCGCACATCGTGGCGATGGCCCGCCATGCGGGCGTGGAATTGTCCGCTGCCGACTGGAGCGCGGCCTACGACATCCCGTTGTTGGTGAACATGCAGCCGGCGGGAAAGTATCTCGGCGAGCGTTTCCATCGCGCCGGTGGGTTGCCGCCGGTGCTGTGCGAGCTGCTCAGTGCGGGCCGACTTGACGGGACGGCGCTGAGTGTCACCGGTAAAGCGATCGCGGAAAATGTGAAGGGGCGCGAAACCCGCGACCGCGAGATGATTGCGAGTTACGAAAGTCCGTTGATGGAGCGCGCCGGCTTCCTGGTTCTGAAAGGGAACTTATTCGATTTCGCGATCATGAAGACGAGCGTCATTTCGGAGGAATTCCGTAAGCGCTATCTCGCGCGCGAAGGAAAAGAAAATGTCTTTGAAGGTCGGGCGGTCGTTTTCGACGGATCGGATGACTATCACAGCCGCATCAACGATCCCGCGCTTGGCATCGACGCCAGGAGCATTCTCGTTATCCGGGGTGCCGGGCCGGTCGGCTGGCCCGGATCAGCCGAAGTCGTGAACATGCAGCCGCCTGATGCGCTTCTGAAGCAGGGCATCACGAGTCTTCCGACTATCGGCGATGGGCGACAGTCGGGAACGGCGGACAGCCCCTCGATTCTGAACGCCTCGCCCGAAAGTGCGGTCGGCGGCGGACTGGCCTGGCTCCGCACCGGCGATGTGATTCAAGTTGACCTAAATCGTGGCCGCTGCGATGCACTCGTGTCGGAGCAGGAAATCGCACGCCGCAAAATGGAGGGACTGCCGTCCGTGCCGGAGTCGGCGACCGTTTGGGAGGAAATGTTTCGCTCGACCGTCGGCCAGATGGACAGCGGGGCGGTGATGGAACCGGCCGTCAAATACCGGGCGATTGCGCGAAAGACCCCGCGCCACAACCATTGAATGCAGAGCGACCTAAAGATCGGCCTCTCGGCATCGGGGGCTTGAATCCTAGTCGTCCGCCGGGTCGAGATTCCAGACATAGACCGGCCGACCATCCGAGTGGAACGTCGTGAACTCGGCGGGTTCGCCTTCCGGGCAGGTGGTCTCGTCCGAACCCGTGAAGAAGTCATAGGGGCCCGGATACTCGACGCACTGCTTGATGTCGTTGCCCCAATAGTGGTCGGAGTCACCCTTCACCTCGGCGCGCGCGTAAAACGTGCGGTTCTCGGTCTTGAAGATGTTCTCACACTGACCTGGGCTCACGGCAGTCCATCCCTTGTTTCTCCAGTCCGAGCCACCGATGGGGATGTAGCTACTCCCGACAAGAACCGTTTTGTCGGTGTGATTGCACGCGCGCAGCGTGATCACCTCTGCAGCCTGCGCCGAACTGACGGCCGCAGAAGCGCCCAAAAGCGCGATACCCAGCAAGGCTGACGCCCCAAACACCCCGGAAAATGACGACATGCGCAGACCTCTCAATTTGTGACGGACCGTGGCGACCAGCCAAATCCCCAGACGAGCAAATCAGACCGACATTTGGGTAATTTGATGTCGATCAATCGGAAATTGCAAAAAATTCGTGTCACCGTCCACTCCAGGCCCGCTCAGGCGACTCGATGTGACGGAAAAAGGCGTCCGTTTCGAGTCCAGCTCCCGTTGACCGTTCGATGATCTCCTCGGCCGTGAGGCGGTTGCCCAGTTTGTACACCTTTTCCGCGAGCCAGTCGCGCAGTCCGGTGAAATTTGCGGCGCGGACCTCGCGGCCGAGCGGGTTGGCCCGGCCATAGCTTTCCACAAGTTGGGCCGCATATAAGCTGCCGATCGTGTACGTCGGAAAATAGCCGAACATGCCTACCGCCCAGTGGACGTCCTGCAGCACGCCCTCGCGCGCAGAGCGGGGTTGGATGCCAAGGAGGGCGTGACTTCTCTCGCTCCAGGCCTGCATCAAATCCCTGACGTCAAGGCGACCGAGCAAGAGGGCGATTTCGAGCTCCGTGCGCAGGATGATGTGAAGGTGATACGACATCTCGTCGGCGTTCGTTCGGCTCGTTCCCGGCTGGACGCGATTGAGCCCGCGCCAGAAAGCTTCTGCGTCGATTCCCGCAAGCGCGTCGGGAAACAGTTCGAGCATCTGAGGAAAGAAGCATTCGATGAAGGGTTTGCTGCGGCCGATGTGGTTTTCCCAAAGGCGCGCCTGTGCTTCGTGCAACCCCATGCTTGGACCGTCGCCGAGATAGGTGTCCAGATCCGATGCCGAAAAGCCCTGATCGTAGAGGGCGTGTCCACCCTCGTGCATCGTCGACAGCATGTTCACGGTCACATCATCCTCAACCACTCGACTGGTCACGCGGACGTCATTGTGTCCTACGAGCATCGTGAACGGATGCGTCGTCGGGTCGAGTCGGCCGCGAGCGAAATCGAAGCCGATCGCCGAAAGCATCCGGCGGCTGAGGTCCCATTGCGCGGCAGCCGGGAAATGTCGCCCCTTGATTGGGTTCGCCAATCTGGCTGTGGCCTCGGTCGCGTTCTGCACGAGCGGGATCAGACGCTCGCGCATTTCGCCCAGAAGCGGTTCCAGTCTGGAACGCGTCATGCCCGGCTCATGAAGATCCAGCAGGGCATCGTAGATGTCCTCGCCCGACGACAAACACGATGCGCGTTGGCGCACCAGTTCAACGAGGTCTGCAAAAGGCGCGGCGAATATGGTGAAGTCGTTCTTGTCGCGCGCTTCTTCCCATGCGCCGAGCGTGCGCGCCTTTGCGTTTGCGAAGCTGCGGACCAGGTTTTCAGGAAGCGCCAGAGCATGTCGCCTCTCGCGGCGGACGAGGAACAGCTCCCGATCGATGTCGGCATCCCCACCGCTCTCCAGTGCCGCTTCCTCGATAATGTCGGCAAATTCGTCCGACGTGAGCATATTGTGGCGTATGGCCTCCAGGGTGGCGGCTTGCTCGCCTCTTTGTTCACGCCCTTTGGGCGGCAGGTAGGTCTCCTCATCCCATTCCAGAAGGGCGACCGCCTGGTCGATGTGATGCAGCTCGGCGATCCGGGCCCGCAACGTGCGGATCGCATCATGGGCTCGCTTTTGCGACCGCTGTGGGAGGCGCAGGTCTTTCAACGGATTTGCGACCAATACGGCCGCGAGCCCTCCATGCTGCGCTACGTTCACGACCTGCTTTTGGGATACCCGGCACAGGACGCCGATACCATTGTCCGTCGGCGCGAAGCCCATCACTGCATAGTATGGCTCCCCGTACACCCGGCCATTTCCGCTCGTAACCGGAAACTCGCAGATCGGAAGGCGTGTTGCCGACTGAAGCACCCACGACAGATTGGGATCGTGCGCCGCCAGCGCGGCTTCATGCAGCCGGCTCTCCCACTCTGAACCGGACAAGAGAGCTCCGATCGCGACGCCTTCGCCGCCATAGGCCCGATTGGGTTTAAGGACCAGACGCTCACGATTTCGCCGCGCGTAGTCCATGAGATCGCCGGTCGCGCGGTTGGGCAGACTGGTGCGCCTTTCTCCGACGATGCGAGTCCACAAAACATGGTGCTCGAAGAGCCTGCAGTCGTCGGGCGAGAAGAACCGCTCGGCCAACTCGGGATCGGTCAGAATCTCAAAGCAGCTCTTATGATCGAAATCGCCGGTCAGCGACGAGATCATCCGGTTTTGCTTGAGCAAAAGCCGCATTCCGTCGAGCGGTTTGCCGATCTCCTTTTCCAGCGCGATGAGATCGCGGGTTTCGTAGTCGCGGTAGGCAATGTCGATTTGCGTGTCGCCGTAGTACACCTCACCAGCCTCGACGCGAAGTTCACGCGGGTCGGCATGTTCGATGGTGAGGCCGAATTTCTTGGCCAGGAATTCGATCAACACCGACTGTTCGGCCGGTCCGTCTTCCTCATATTTGGGTTCGACAAAGCAGATGCGGCAGGAGTCGCGTCCCAGGGCGCGGGCATGATCAATCAGGAGCTGCACGAAGAGGTCGCGTTGGTCCGGCAGAAGCTCGATCGAAAGTTCGGGATCATGGGCAACAAGCGTCGGGACGATGTCGCGCATCACCATCTGTTCGGCAACCGGCGAATAGTGGATGCCACCGACGCCCGACAGGTTCGGTTCCATGAATTTCAGAGTGTCCTGCCACGCAGCGCTGGCAAAATCGCACACGGCGTCGAGCCGACCATAGACGGGATTGTACTTGGCGTGATCGGGCGTCCAGATCTCCCGCAGCCAGTTCTCCTCTTCGGGACTGACGGCGAGCGCTTCGCGGATGCGGGGGTCCTGAAGAAAAAGCGATGGAAACCGCTTCAGCGCTTCGGTGATCTGCTGACAGACATAGTGGACGTAGGTGAGCTGCTCGCGTCGTGCCAGGATTGGCCGCAGCATGACTCGCACCGCCTCGGGCACGCCGTCATGCTCGTAGATCATCTGGTTGGCGACCGCATCGAGACGCATGCGCTCGGCAATCTGCCGGTAGGTGTGGTCCGAAATGTGGTGAGCGGCGCGTTTCACGCGGCTTTCGAGCGCGGCGCCCGACAACCCTAACGCCTCGGCAGGGCTAACGATGGATCTCATGACAGCTATCCCCAGCACGACCGAGAAGGCACGTTAGCGAAGAATCGGCGCGTTTGCCGCAGTTTGCACGTTCCGGCTGTCGCTAGGGAATGGCAGTCGTCTGAGGTGCAAGATGAGGCAATGTCCTGTAAGTAGGCGGACCGGCGGGAATTGGACATCCGCGCGGTTTGCGCGGACGAAGGCCAGGGCAGGGGCGAACAGGACATGGCATTGGAACACGTAGACGTTTTGATCGTTGGCGCCGGATTGTCGGGCGTGGGAGCGGGCGTGCATCTGCACGAGAACTGCCCGTCCAAGAGCTATCTGATTCTCGAGGGCCGTCCCGCGATGGGCGGCACTTGGGACCTCTTCCGGTATCCTGGCATACGCTCAGACAGCGACATGCACACGTTGGGGTATCGATTCAAGCCGTGGCGCGCCGCAAAGGCGATCGCCGACGGTCCCTCCATCCTCGACTATGTGAAGGAAACAGCGGCGGAGTACGGAGTCGACAAGCACATCCGCTTCAACCATTTGGTGAAAAGTGCTTCCTGGTCGTCCGATCGCGCCCTATGGACGGTCGAAGCCGAGCGCAAGGACACGGGCGAAACGGTTCGCTTCACATGCAATTTCCTGTTTATGAACACGGGATATTACAGCTACCGCGAAGGCTACACGCCCGAATTCAAAGGAATCGAGAACTACAAGGGCAAGATCGTCCACCCGCAAAAATGGCCGACAGATCTCGACTATAAAAACAAATCCGTCGTGGTGATCGGATCGGGTGCGACGGCGATGACGCTCGTTCCCTCGATGGCCAACGACGTCGCGCACATCACAATGTTGCAACGATCCCCGACCTACGTCGTGTCGCGACCGGACAAGGATGCCGTCGCGAATGCGCTCCGCGCATTCCTGCCTGCGGGTTGGGCGTACGCCTTGACGCGCTGGAAGAACGTCGTCCTTCAGCAGTTCATGTACCGCCAGACGCGCACCAATCCTGCAAAGGTGAAGAAGGCGCTGATCGATATGGTCAGGAAGGAGTTGGGGCCGGACTATGACGTCGCAACGCATTTCACGCCGAAGTACAACCCTTGGGATCAGCGTCTCTGTCTTGTTCCCAACAGCGATCTGTTCGAAGCCATCCGCTCGGGCAAGGCAAGCGTCGTCACGGACGAAATAGACACGTTCACCGCGACAGGCATAAGGCTGAAATCCGGCAAGATCCTGGATGCCGACGTCGTCGTCACCGCTACCGGGCTTAATCTGGTCGTATTGGGCGAGACGCAGTTCCGTGTCGACGGCGCCGCCGTCGATTTCTCCAAGACCTGGTCGTACAAGGGGATGATGTATTCCGACGTACCGAATCTCGTTTCGACATTCGGCTACATAAATGCATCGTGGACTTTGCGCGCCGATCTCACAGCCGAATTTGTCTGCAGGCTGGTCAATCATCTGGACGCGAAAGGTGCGCGCCAGGTGACGCCGAGGCTTCGTGAGGCGGACAGGAACATGCCGCAGAGGCCTTGGATCGACGATTTTTCGGCGGGCTATATGCAGCGCGTAATGGAACGATTCCCCAAACAGGGCGATCGCGAACCGTGGATCAACCCGCAAAACTACAGGCGAGACAAGCAGATGATCCGCTTCGGCGCGTTGGAAGACGGCGCGTTGATTTTCGACAATGGCAAGCGGGCCGCCGCTGCCGCAGGATTGCTGAACGCCGCGGAGTAATCTCCACCTCTCTTCATGCCGCTGACGTGACCGCTAGGTACACGGCGGGAAATCGAACGGTCACCCGAGTGCCGACACCGAGCTCGCTTTCGAGTGTGAGGCGTCCGCCCATCATCTGCGCCAGCTTGACCGCGATGGGGAGTCCGAGCCCGGTACCGTTATGTTTTCGGCTCAGGCTGGAGTCGACCTGGAAGAAGGGCTTAACGACGTTCGGCAGGTCTTCGTCGGAGATTCCCGTCCCGGTGTCGGTAACCGATACGACGACCGATTCCCGCTCTTCCCTTGCTTGGATAGAGACGCGACCGCGAGCAGGCGTGAATTTGACGGCATTTGAGACCAGATTCAGGAGTATTTGCCGGAAGCGAACTTCGTCGACGCATATGGCCGGCAGGTTCTCCTGCAGTGAGGCCGTCAGCGCGACCTGACCTTTCTCGCAGAGGGGGGCGACAATACGGCGGACCGAGTCGATCGTTGGACCGATAGAGATGTTCTTCATATCGAGTCTGATGTTCTGCGCCTGGGACTTTGTCAGGTCGAGGATGTCATTCACAATCGTGAGCAAGTGCACGCCCGAGCTGTGTATATCGCGGGCGTAGCTACGATAGCGCTCGTCGACGGGGCCGAAAATTTGCATCTCGGTCAGCTCGGAAAAGCCGATAATCGCGTTCAACGGCGTGCGCAATTCGTGACTCATGTTGGCGAGAAATCGGGTTTGCGCCTCATTCGCCGAACGCTCGGCATTCTGCGCCGCGACGAGACCTTCGATCATGTGCTGGAGATTTCGTGCGTTGCGCAACATCACAACCGTCGGAACGCCGAGAGAGAGGATCGCGAACCCGAAAGAGGTCCAAATAAACCGCCAATTGTCTCTCGCCTCGGCAACTTCGTCGTACGGCAGCGCCAGCGCGCGCATCGCGATCGCTTCGCCGTAGAACTCCCAAACGTAAGAGAGAACGAGCATGGTCGCCAACACGCACACGACCATGAGCATGATGCTGGCCATCGAATTCGGGCGTTGGCCGAACCACGGCCGCCGCCCGCGCGCACGCCGCCCTTCTGGCCCGTCGGCTGGGCCGCGAAGGTCTCGATGCGGTGTGTCCGAAGGCGTCAGCAATTTGTGCCTCAAGAGGGAGACGCAGGCGTGCGTGCAAATCCATGCGCACGTTGGGCAATAGAAGTTAAATCGCGTTGAAAGACATCCTAGGGAAAACTACGTAGTTGCTGGCCGGAACGTCCGTCGAAGTCGGGCGCTGCGCGGCGCGAGCACACTTGCCGAACCCCAGAAACTTCGCGAAGCTCCTGTCGGGGCCAGAGAAGAGCAGGACGTCATGAGCTTGAATTCGAAACGCATCGTCATCATCGGGGGTAGTTCGGGCATCGGTTTCGCCATCGCCGAAAATGCCGAGTCGGAGGGCGCCAACGTCGTCGTAGCCTCGAGCAACCCGGCCAAGGTGGAAGCTGCCGTCAAAAGTCTTTCCGGCAGGGCGACGGGTTTCACGATCGATGTGACGAGCGAAGCCTCGGTGGAGACCGTTTTTTCCAAGATCGGACGGTTCGACCACCTGGTGACGACGGCTGGAGACTGGAAAGCAAAGCGCGGCCCGGTCCCCGATATGGACTTGGACGCAGCGAAGTGGAATTTCGCGGTCCGCTTCTGGGGCGCTTTGGCGGCGGTCAAACATGCGCACAAGTTCATCGACCCGAACGGGTCCATCACGCTCACGGACGGAATGGTCGCGCATCGTCCGAGCAAGGGATCCGCCGTGGCCACAGCCATGGCTGGCGCCGTCGAACATCTGACGCGCGGTCTTGCGGTCGATCTCGCACCCGTTCGCGTCAATTGCGTGTGCCCCGGCTTGATACGCACCGGCGTGTGGGAAAGCATCCCGGAAGACCGCCGCGCCGAACAATTCGAGCGCATGACAAAGCGCCAGCCACTGTCGCGCGTCGGCGAACCGAGCGAAGCCGCCGAAGCCTATCTGTACCTCATGCGCGGCGGCTACACGACAGGTCAGGTTCTGCATGTCGACGGAGGTCTCTCCGTCGTCTGAACGCGATCTACCTGGGCAGCCGCTCGAACGCCGGCATGCCCGGCGGGATCTGGTGGAAACTTTGCTTGTCGATCGTGAAGATCGCCATGTCCGGATTGCCGAACTGTTTGGGATCGTCTAGCGAACCCACCTTGATGATGACGGCCGGAAAACCCTGGGGCCGGGTAACCACATGCGTCCCGCAGTCCGGACAAAACTCCCGAGTCACGGGATTGGCTATGTCGGTGCGCGCAAACTGCTTGGGAGTCCCCTGTGTGTATCTGAAGCCCGCAATCGGCATGGCGACAAACACATTCGGAGAGCCTCCCGTTATGTATTGACATTCGCGGCAATGGCATTGCGCCTTCATCATCGGTTCGCCTTCGGCAACATAGCGAAGCTTGTGACAGTAGCAGCCGCCTTCGAGTTTCATGACATCTTCCCCTTTGTTGCGTTTTCGCTCAGGCCGGTACGAAACGGGTCACGATAGAACGGCCTTCGGCGTTCGGCTCGACATGAACTTTTGCGCCGATCGGATCGGCCTCCATCATCGCGCGCGCGATCGACTGTTCCTGCGGGTCGGTCATCGCGACAAAGCGGGCTCCGTTCGAAGCGCTGCGACCGATCACGACACCCCTCGGAACTGTCCCGCTATAATCGATTGTATAAGTTTCCACGATTCCGTCGCCTTTTCCGGTCTCGACGGTCGGCGCTTTCCATGAATCCACTTCCGCCTGCAGCGCATGGCTGTCGAAACCTTTCCATCGCGACGGTGTGGTCGAATAGACCCCAACGGAATATTTCGACAAGAAACCGCCATTCGCCGCCACGAGGCCGAAGGTACCCGGGTCGGCGCGCAGCGCGC
>DATJZB010000102.1:0-23346 GCA_035499335.1 Rhizomicrobium sp.
CTTTTCACGAGCGAGCATTCGCGCGGCGAAGGGGTCGGTCGCAAGCTGATCGAAGCGGTCTACGAGGAGGCGCGGAAGGCCGGATCCGAGCGCGTCTACTGGCAGACGCACGAGACGAACGCCCGGGCCATGGTGTTGTACAACCAGGTCGCGGAGCGCTCCGGGTTCCTGGTTTATCGCAAGCAGCTAAGCCGACGCTGACCCATGGACGCAAAAGCCGCACCCGCATGACAGGCGCGGCTGCCACCGCTTAGACTTTCCGGGTGCGGCGCCGGCGGCGAACGGCGCGCAACAGAGGAGGTGCGGGTATGGCCAGCTATACGGGTCTGGACGAAAAGACCGGTCGCAAGTTCTACATGGACGATGCGGACGAACTCCTGCCCAACGAAAAAGTCACGTTCATTCTCAGCCTGCACGGCGGCGGTTCGATCGGCGCCTGGCAACGCGCCTACTTTCCGGCAATCGACTATCGGGACAAATACCGCCTCGTCATCGCAACGCCTTCGGCAGCGACGAAGGAGCCGGCGCGGCGGTGGGTGGGCGAAGCCGACGACGAACATCTGCACAACATCGTCAACTTCGTCTTCGCCAAATACGGCAAGCAGAACATCAAGAGCTTCTGGCTGGTCGGCCATTCGCAGGGCGGGATGACGTCCCGGCGGCTGCTGGCGACGGATCCGTTCTTCCAGAACAGGGTCGATGGCTGGCTCAGCCTGTCGGGCGGCCGCATCGGAAACGCCGAACGCGCGGCGGGTTTTTCCGTTCCGATGCCGCCGGGCGTGAAGTTCACGCCGCCGGCGTTCCCGCCGCCGCCCGAACTCACTTGCGACATCTCGCATATCTTCGCGGTCGGCGAGCACGAGATCGCCGGCCTGCCTTCGACTTCGCCCTGGGCGGAGATGTACGGCGCCGGTCCGCGCGAACGCCGGCCCGACATCGTCGACACGGAGCCCGGCAAGATCCACGACACGACGCGCGAGAGCTACTCGACCAAGGGGTGGGGTCTCAAGCCGAGACCGGGCGTGGCGCAGGTCTATGTCTATCCGAACGCGCGCGGCGGCCGGCTGATCGCCGACGTCGTGCGCATGGACAAGGGCCACACCGAGGGGCTTGAGCCGCACGTCACCGAGGAGCTCGTGAAAATGATGGTCGACGCGCCGGGCGGCAAGGCGCAACGGCTGTAGCGGCGCTCAGCTTCTCGGATCGATCGGTGTCGGCGTGCCGACATTCTCTTCGATGATCTCGGCCGCTGCGAGGCAAAGATCCTCGCGATAGCGCGCGGCCAGGATCTGCACGCCGAGCGGCTGGCCGGCATACTCGACGACCGGTACCGAGAGTCCAGGCAGACCGAGCACGGGGCAGACCAGCTGGAAGCGCAGTCCCTCGATGGTGCGCAAGGCGCCTTCGCGTCCCTGCGTGTCGAGCTCGACCGGCAGGAACGGTTCGCCGCAATTGGGCATCACGACGATCGGATAGTCTTCGAAGAACTGGTTCCAAAGAGTCAGAAGCGTGTTGCGGCGGGCCAGCGCCTCGCTGAAGCCCGCGAAATCGGCCACCCCTTTCGCGTCGATCCAGTGCCGGATGAAATTGGTCAGGGCCGGATCGGCGACCTGTTCGAGCGCGGGCACCAGGGACAGCGCGAGCTGGGGCAGGCCGATGGGATGCCAGAGTTCGGTCGTTTCGCGGAACTGCGGCGGCTCGATTTCCTCGACGTCGAATCCGGCGGCCGCGAGATAGCGTCCCGCGGCCCGCACGGCTTCGCTCACGACCGGATCGACGGCGATGCCCTCCGGTGCCGCGACGATGGCGGCGCGGCGGCGTTTGCGCGGGCCGGTCAGCGGCAGCGGCGCCCACATGCCGTCGCGCGTATCGCGAGCCGACATCGCCGCCAGGGCAAGCCGGAGGTCGCGCACCGAACGCGCCAGCGGCCCCTGCACGGCCATGAGTTGCGAGATGAGGGGACGCGGCGCCCGGGCGTTCGGATTGAAGGAAGGGACGCGGCCCGTGGACGTCCGCAATCCGACGATGCCGTTGCAATGCGCAGGCCAGCGGATCGAGCCGCCGATGTCCGAACCCTGGGCGATGGCGCCGATGCCGACGGCGGTCGCCGCGCCCGCGCCGCCGCTCGACCCGCCGCACGTCAGTTCCGGATTCCACGGATTGAGGGTCAGGCCGTGCAGCGCGCTGCTCGTCATGCCGCGCATGGCGAAGGCGGGCGAGGCGGTGCGTCCGATAAAGATTGCTCCCGCGCGCCGAAGATTCGCGACGACCGCGCTGTCTTCCGCGGCGACGAAGTCCTTCAGAAACACGATGCCGTTGTCGGTCGGGCAGCCCGCATGGTCGTCCGTGATTTTCGTCGTGACCGGAACGCCGTGCAGCGGGCCGAGCGGATCGCCTCTGGCTTGCGCCTCGTCCGCCGCTTGCGCCTGCGCCATTGCCTCGTCGCCGAGCACGCGCACCACGGCGTTGATCATCGGATTGACCGCGTCGAGCCGTTCGAGCTGCGAACGCGTTACCTCGACGGCCGAGACTTTTCCGGCGCGGACCATGGCCGCGATGGACGTCGCGTCGAATTGCCAGAGTTCCATCGCGCTCTCCCCAGTGCGTGCGGCGCGCAAAGCCTCGCAGGTCCCGCGAAGGGGGGCAACCCGCGTGCCTATCGCGTCCGAATCCGGCCAGCGCGTCACCCGGCGCCATGCCAATTCTCGGTCGCCGACCCGGAGGAAAGCGACATGGCAACAGTGCGCAAGGAAATGCATCTCGACGTCCCGGCGGAAAAGGTGTGGGCCGCTCTCGCCGACTTCCAGAATGTGCATACGCGCCTCGCGCCCGGCTTCGTCACGGACAGCAGGCCGGCCGGAGACACGGCGCGGATCATCACCTTCTCGAACGGCACGACGGCGACCGAAACGCTCGTGACGATGGACGCCGGCCGGCGACGCCTTGTCTATGTCGTCGCCAGCGAACGGCTGACGCATCACAATGCGTCCGCCGAAATCGTCGCCGAGGGCGATGCGCGCTGCCGCTTCGTCTGGACGACCGATTTTCTTCCCGACACGCTGGCGAGCTATATCGACTCCCAGATGGGAGAAGGCGTGCGGGCGATGAAAGTGGCGCTCGAGCGCGGCTAAAGCGCCGCCTTGTCGGCGGCCCCGCCGCTGATTAGGTTGCCCCGGCCGCACGCCCGCTCCCGGAAAGCTGTGCGACAGGGGACATGGATGTTTTCGCGCTGGCATGCCGGTCTGGCAGGGCTCCTTCTGGTCGCGCTCGCCGCCTGCGGCCCCAGGGACAACGCGCAAAAACCGCTGCCGCCCAAACCGGCGCCCGCCGCCGAAGCAAATAGCGACAACAACCCGGCGGATCGGCTGCAGGATGCCGCCAATATCGACGGCGATCGCATCATCCATGCCGATGACTCGCCGGGCGACTGGCTGGCGCATGGCCGTACCTATTCGGAACAGCGTTTTTCGCCGCTCAAGGACATCAACCGGGACAGCGTCAAGCAGCTCGGAGAGGCCTGGGAATTCCGCACGAACACCTCGCGCGGACTGGAAGCGACGCCGATCGTGTCGGACGGCATCATGTTCGTCACCGGATCGTGGAGTAAAGTCTGGGCGCTCGACGCGAAAACGGGACGCCAGCTCTGGTTTTACGATCCGGAAGTGCCGGGTCAATGGGGTCGCTTCGCCTGCTGCGACGTCGTCAATCGCGGGGTCGCGGTCTGGAACGGCGCCGTCTATGTCGGAACGCTCGACGGACGTTTGATCAAGCTCGACGCGCGGACCGGCAAACCGGTCTGGGACATCAATACGATCGACCGCAATCGTCCCTACACGATCACGGGCGCGCCGCGTGTCGTCAAAGGCATGGTGCTGATCGGTAATGGCGGCGCCGAATACGGCGTGCGCGGCTATCTGACCGCGTACGACGCCGATACGGGTCGCCAGCTCTGGCGGTTTTTTGTCGTGCCAGGCGATCCCAGGCAGCCGCCTGAAAATAAAGCCATGGCCGATGCGCTGAAGACATGGAGCGATGGCGGCACAAAACACAAATGGTGGGAGCAGGGCGGCGGCGGAACGCCGTGGGATTCGATGGCGTACGATCCCGACCTCGATCTTCTTTATGTCGGCACGGGCAACGGCGCTTCCTGGAACCGCAATCTTCGTTCGCCGGGTGGCGGAGACAATCTCTATCTCTCCTCGATCGTCGCGCTGAAGCCGGAGACAGGTGAGCTCGTCTGGTACTACCAGACGACGCCGGGCGACGACTGGGACTACACCGCGACGCAGCACATCATTCTTGCAGACATCACGATCGACGGCGTACGGCGCAAGGTCCTGCTGCAGGCGCCCAAGAACGGTTTCTTCTATGTGATCGACCGCACCAACGGGAAACTAATTTCGGCGCAGCCTTACACGCCCATAAACTGGGCCAAAAGCGTCGACCTGAAGACGGGCCGGCCGATCGAAAATCCCGCCTCGCGTTACGGCCGGCGCCCGTCAGTTCAGATGCCCGGACCGGTCGGCGGGCACAATTGGCAGCCCATGGCGTACGATCCTGAAACAGGACTCGTCTACATTCCGGTGATCGAGAGCAGTTTCATCTACGCGCAGCAGCGCACGCTCGGCTACACGCCCGGCGCCTGGAACACGAGCGACTTCGCCCAGCTCGGCCAGATGATCGAGGCCGGTATCGCGAAGGGCATCACGCCCGCGCCGGCGAAAGGCTACATCCGCGCCTGGGATCCGGTGGCGCAGAAGATGGTGTGGCAGGTGCAGATGACCGGCGGATGGAACAGCGGCATGCTGGCGACGGCCGGCGGTCTGGTGTTCGCCGGCGGTTCGGACGGACTCTTCGCCGCGTACGATGCGCGAACCGGATCGCGCCTGTGGTCGACGGACGTCAAGACCGGGATCACCGCGCCGGCCATCACCTACATGGTCGACGGCGAACAATATGTCGCCGTCGCCGCGGCCTTCGGCGGATCAGGCGGCCTCGGTGCGACCAGCGATCCCAACACGGCCCTGCAAAAGTGGCGCAGCAACCAGGGCCGGATCTTTGCGTTCAAGATCGGCGGCGCCGGGACGATTCAGCCCCTGCCGCCCGATCTGCCGGACACGGTTCCGCAGCCGCCCGCCGAGAAGGTCGATGCGAAACTCGCGGCACGCGGCTTCACGCTCTATCACCAGAACTGCGCCGTCTGTCACGGCGTGCTGATGATCTCGTCGGGCGAAGTGCCGGACCTGCGCATCGTAGCGCCCGAAATCTGGAGCCAGTACCAGCAGATCCTGCTCGACGGCGCCTTGTCGGACACGGGCATGGGCAGCTTCAAGGATCTGCTCGATGCGGACGATGTGAAGGCGATCCGCGCCTACGCCCTGCAGCAGGCCCAGGCTTTGTACGCCGCCAAGCATCCGGTCGCGGCCGCGCATTAACCTCCGGTCCCGCGCCCGGTTCCTTGCCCCGGGACTCCTCAAGCTTTACAAGGCCGCCTCGACTCCAGGGCTCCCATGGCTGACGACAAGAAATCCCGGCCTAAGGCACGGACGGTGCGCGGTTTCCGCGACCGCGCCGCGGGCGAACTTGCGGCCGAGCGACGGATGCTGGACACGATCCGGCGGACCTACGAGTCCTACGGTTTCGATGCGCTCGAAACCCCGTTCCTCGAATATACCGACGCGCTGGGCAAATTCCTGCCCGACGTCGATCGCCCGAACGAGGGCGTATTCTCCTTCCGCGACGACGATGAGCAGTGGGTCTCGCTGCGCTACGACCTGACGGCGCCGCTGGCGCGATACGTGGCGGAGAACCAGCAGTTCCTGCCGCGGCCGTTCCGCCGCTACCAGATCGGAACCGTCTTCCGCAACGACAAGCCGGGCCCGGGCCGCTTCCGCGAATTCATCCAGTGCGACGCCGACACGGTCGGCACCGCTTCGCCCGCCGCCGACGCCGAGATGGTGATGATGTTCGCCGACACGCTCGAAGCGGTCGGGCTGCGGCGCGGAGAATATGCGGTGAAGATCAACAGCCGCAAACTGCTCGACGGCGTCCTCGAGGCCGCGGGTGTTTCGCTCGAGGATCGCGAACGCCGCGGCATCGTCCTGCGGGCGATGGACAAGCTCGACCGGGTCGGCACGGACGGCGTACGCGCGCTGCTCGGCGCCGGACGCAAAGACGAGTCGGGAGATTTCACCAAAGGTGCGCAGCTCACCCTCGGACAAGTCGAGCGCGTCATCTCGTTTATCGCGCCGCAGGCGGCAGCCAGCGATGTCGATGCACAATTGGCGATCGTTTCGCGCGCAGTCGAAGGCAGCGAGACCGGACGCGCCGGAGCCGCTGAGATCGCCGAAATCATGAAGCTTGTCGGTGCGAGCGGCTATGGCTCGGATCGAATCCAATTCGACACCGGGATTGTGCGCGGTCTCGACTACTACACGGGCTCCGTGTTCGAAGCACAGCTCACCTTTCCAGTGGAGAACGAGAAGGGCCAGAACGTCGTGTTCGGCTCGGTCGGCGGCGGCGGACGCTATGACGATCTCGTGGCGCGCTTCACCGGCCAGAAAACTCCGGCCGTCGGTTTTTCGATAGGCGTCAGCCGTCTGCTGACCGCGCTGCAGATGCGCAAGGCGGCGGTCGCGCAAGCCGCGCCGCTGGTCGTGGTCACGGTGATGGACAGGGCCGAAGTCGCATCGAGCTTCGCGATGGTGCGTGAACTTCGCGCCGGCGGCATCCGCGCCGAAGCCTATGTCGGCACGGGCAAGATGGGCGACCAGTTCAAATATGCCGACAAGCGCGGCGCCGCGCTGGCAATCATCGAAGGATCCGACGAACGCGCGCGCGGCGAAGTGACGATCAAGGACCTGGCGCTCGGCGCCGAACTGGCCAAGTCGGTGGAAAGCCGCGCCGCCTGGGTTGCCAACCGCCAGGCGCAATTTCCGGCCAGGCGCGCCGACCTCGTCGACGAGGTCCGCCGCGCGCTGAAACGCGAGCACTGACGATGGCCGCCTTTCCCTTCTACGACACCGCGTCCATCGACGCGTTGAACACGCAGGCGGTCGCGATCCTGAAATGCTTCGCGGCGCGCGGTTACACGCGCCAGGAACCGAGCGTGCTCCAGCCCGCAGACATCTTCCTGGACCGTTCTGGCGAAGAGATCCGCCGCCGCACATTCACCCTGACCGACCCTTCCGGACGCGATCTGTGCCTGCGCCCGGATCTGACGATCCCGATCTGCAGGATGGCCGTCGCCTCCGGCGCAGCGTTTCCGCAGCGAATCTCCTACAACGGTCTTGCCTTCCGCCACCAGCCGAACGAGCCGCAGCGACCGACGCAGTTCTTTCAGGCCGGCGCGGAACTGCTGGGTGTGGAGGATCGCGCCGCCGGCGACGTGGAGATCATGACGCTCGCGGTCGAAGCGCTGCACGCCGCCGGGCTCAACGATTTCGATATGAAGATCGGCGATCTTGCCCTGTTCGGCGCGCTCGTCGATGCGCTCGACGTTCCGGCGCAGTGGCGCTCGCGGCTGAAGCGCCACTTCTGGCGCGCCGGCTACTTCGAAGCGCTGCTGGCGCGACTGACGCACGGCGCGGCGACCGACACGCAGCGTCTGCTCGGATCGCTCGGCGGACTGAACGCATCCGAGTCGCGGGCCGCGATCGAAGGCCTCATGGACATGGTCGCGGATGCGCCGCAGGGCGCGCGCACGCGCGAGGAGATCGTCGAGCGGCTGATGGAACAGGCGGCGGACGCGGCGGCGCTGCGCCTCGATCCCCGCATCGCGCAGGTGATAACCAGCCTCCTCAACATATCCGGCACCGCGCAGTCCGCGCTCACCGAGATCCGCGCGCTGACGGACAATGCCGGCATCAAACTCGACGCGCCGCTGGCGGCGATGGAGGCGCGGCTCGCGGCGCTCAAACCGCTCGGGATCGATCCTGCGCGCGTGACGTTCGCCGCGCGGTTCGGCCGCAACATGGAATACTATACCGGCTTCGTGTTCGAACTCTGGTCGCGCGATTCCGAAGGCGCCGTGCAGATCGCCGGCGGCGGGCGTTACGACACGCTGCTCGAGGCGCTAGGCGCCGGACGCGCCATCCCGGCAATCGGCTGCGCGCTGCGGACGGAGCGCCTGCTCGCCGCACGCCGCTTTGCGGGAGCTGCGTGATGGCCGTTCTCACGCTCGCCGTTCCTTCCAAGGGCCGCCTCCAGGAACAGGTCAACGATTACTTCGCCGACGCCGGTGCGACGCTGAAGCAGGCGGCGGGCGCGCGCGGCTACCGCGCCACGCTTGCCGGCCTCCCGGACATCGAGGTCATGCTTCTCTCAGCTTCGGAGATCGCCTCGTCGTTGATATCCGGCGACGTCCATCTCGGTGTGACGGGAGAGGATCTGTTGCGTGAGCAGGCGCCCGAGCTTGCGGGGCGAATCCACCTGATCAAGTCGCTCGGCTTCGGCTTCGCCAACGTGGTCGTCGCCGTGCCGCAGTACTGGATCGACGTTTCGACCATGGCCGACCTCGACGATGTCTGCGCCGCGTTCGCCGCCAAGCATCGCCGTCGCCTTCGCATCGCGACGAAGTATCTGCAGCTCACGCGCGGTTTCTTCGCGCATATGGGCATTTCGGACTACCGCATCGTCGAGAGCGCCGGCGCGACCGAGGGTGCGCCGGCCGCCGGCACCGCCGAGGCGATCGTCGACATCACCACAACGGGCGCGACTCTTGCCGCCAACGGCCTCAAGATTCTGGAGGACGGCACGATCCTCGAGAGCCAGGCGCAGCTAGCGGCCTCGCTGACTGCCGATTGGAACGACGCCGCGCGCGCCGCGGCCGAGGGGTTGCTGGCCCGGCTCTGGGCTCGGGAGCGCGCGCGTGTCTCACAAATCCTTCGGGTTCGGCTCGACAAGAGCGCGGACAAGATCCTCGCGGCGCTCGCGGCGGACGCGGGCGCATCTGTACTGTCGCGGCCGACGGATCCGACAGGCGAATATGCGATCCTGTGTCCGCGCGCCAGGCTGATGGACGCCATCGCGTCCCTGCGGCGGCAGGGCTGCGATGCGCCCGCGACGACGCAGGACGCCGACTACGTCTTCGACACGGCGAATCCGCTCCATGCCGGACTCGTCGCCGCGCTCGGCGGACACTGATTCACTGCGGCGATACCGGACCTGCCTTGATGTCGGCATCGTTCAGATGCTCGGCCTTCCACCGCATCATTTCCCAGATGCGCGTGCGCGCCGAAGGGTGATCGTAGAATATGGCTTCCTCCCACGGACCGGGATCGAGCTTTCGGTAATTGCTGAGCTTGAGGACGACCGTCGCGAAAGCATCCGGTTTGCGCACCGCGTTGACGCCGAACATGTCGGCCTGGATTTCGGTTGTCCGGGAAATCGTGTTGGTCACGGGCGTCGCCGCGAGAAAGAAGATCGTCGCGAGAGCCGCGAGCAGCGGAATGCCGGCCGGATCGTCGATCGTGCGCACGTCCCAGTTGCCGCCGAAAATGTTCGTGAGCGCGCCGAACCCTGCGTTGAGGAAGGCGAAGGCGGCGAGGATCACAAGAGCGTTCAGGAGCAGCAGACGTGTCGCATGATCCATCACGTAGTGGCCCATCTCATGTCCGAGAACGGCCAGGGCTTCGTCGTGCGAGGCCTTGTGCAACAGATTGTCGTTGAGCGACACCCGGATGGTGCCGAGAAAGCCGGAAACGTTGGCCGAAATCCGGTCGGACTGTCGCGAGGCGTCCACCAGATAGACGTTCTGCGCCGGGATGCCGTTCGCGCGCGCCAGGGACAGAATGTCGGAGCGCAGCGGGCCCGGCGGCAGCGGCGAATAGTGATTGAACAGCGGAGCGATGAACACAGGTGAGACGACGAGCGCGACGACGAGAAAAACCGTGACGATGCCGGCGCCCCAAATCCACCAGGCTCTACCGGCACGCCGGATCGCCGCATAGACCAGCGTGACGACGAACAGGGCGGCGACGATCGAGATACCCAGCTCAATTGTCTGATCGAGTAGCCAGGACAGGAACGTCTGGTTCATCAGCCCGTAAGCCTTTTCGCGGAAATAACCTTCGTAGACCGTCAGCGGCAACGTCATCAGCGCGACCAGCGGCACGTACATCAGAATGTAGATCGGTACCTGCCAGAACCGCGAGCGTGTCTGCACCTCGGCGATGTCCCGGATGCGCGCAGAAATCCTGAACCAGAGAAGGATTCCGGACACGATCACGGCATAGAGCGCATCGCCGAAAAGCAGGCCATAGCCGCCCTCGAAATACGCATCCGATCGTTCACGCGCCGCGCCGCTGACCTGCCGGAGGTAGGCGTCCGTCGCCTTTTTCGCATCGAACGGTTTGGCCGTATCGAGCGAGGCGAGCGCATGCGTTTCGATCGTCGTCGTCGGTGCGGCGGAAGGTCCTGCCTGTTGCGCGGATGCGGATATGGCGGTCAATGCCAGGAGTGCGCTCGCGAACGCAATGAGTTGTAAAATTTTGTTCATTCGGCCCTCCGGCGGCGCGACCTTATCAGAAGCCGGGATGGGTGCCAGTTTGTCGGACACGGGATGTTGCGTTAAGCGTGACGCATGAGCGAACCCGAGGCAGGTTTATTGACGAAAGCGGACGGCGCGCGCATCGCCTATCGGAAACGTGATGGCGCGGCACCCGGAATCGTGTGGCTTGGCGGTTTCAAGTCGGAGATGACGGCGACCAAGGCAACGGCGCTCGACGCCTGGGCCGAGCGGGAGGGTCGCGCGTTCGTCCGGTTCGACTATTTCGGCCACGGCGCGTCGTCCGGAGACTTCCGGGACGGGACGGTTTCGCGGTGGCGCGACGATGCGCTGGACGTTGTCGGCGCGCTGACGACTGGTCCGCAAATATTGGTCGGATCGAGCATGGGTGCGTGGCTGGCGCTTCTCGCGGCGCTGAAAGTCCCCGAACGCATCGTGGCGTTGCTTCTCATCGCGCCGGCGGCCGACTTCACGGAGGACCTTCTATGGGCCTCGCTCGGCGACGATGTGCGGCGTCAGATACAGGAGCGGGGCGAGTGGCTGAGACCGTCCGCCTACGATCTCAGTCCCTATCCGATCACCCGCGCGCTTATCGAAGACGGAAGGCGGCATCTTCTGCTCGCGGCGCCGATCGGCCTGTCCTGTCCCGTGCGCATCGTGCAGGGTATGCGCGACCCGGACGTGCCGTGGCAACATGCGCTGAAACTGGTGGACAGGCTGGGGCCGGACACTGAGATCACGTTCGTCAAGGACGGCGACCATCGGCTTTCCAAGCCGCACGAGATCGCGCTGATCCAACGAACATTGTCCGCACTCGTCGCCGATCGCACATGAGAGAGCCGATGCATCGCCGTCTCTTCCTGGTTGCAAGTCTGTCGATGGTTCCGTTCGTTCCCGCGATTGCGAACGCCGCACCGGCCGGTGGCGCTGCACAGTACGAACAGTGCCTGTCGCGCGCCGCGTCGAATCCGGCCGACGCCCTGCGCGAAGCGAGCGAATGGCAGAAAGCCGGCGGCGGTCCCGCGTCCGAACATTGCGAGGCCGTCGCGCTCGTCGCGCTGCACCGCTATGTCGAGGCGGCGAACAAGCTGGACGGCCTGGCGCATGGCAGCTTTCCGAACGATCCCGGCATGCGGCGTTCGCTCTTCGACCAGGCCGGCAACGCCTGGCTGCTCGCGGGCAAGCCCGATAACGCGATCGGATCCTTCTCCGCCGCACTTTCGATCGATCCCTCCGACGAGGACGTTCTTTCGGACCGTGCGCGCGCCGACGCCATGAAGAAAAACTGGGGAGCCGCGGCATCCGATCTCTCCGCAGCGCTGCTGGTCAATCCCGACCGCGCCGATCTGCTGGTGCTGCGCGGCAGCGCCCTGCACGCCCTCGGCCGCAAGAAGGAAGCGCTAGCCGACTACGAACTCGCGCTTAGAATTCGCCCCGGTTACCCCGATGCACTCGTCGAGCGCGGCAACATGAAATTCGAAGGCGGCGACATTGCGGGCGCGCGCGCCGACTGGTCGCAAATCGTCCTCTCCTCACCGGGCAGCGCCGCGGCGGAGTCCGCGCGCCAGCAGCTGGCTGCGACCGCGCCAGCCAAGCCGCCGGCGCCCGAAAAGCCGGGCGAGCCGCGTTAACCGGCCGCGCCAACGGCATTTCGCCACACGTCGCGGCGTGCCGAAGCGGGAATAGGCGGAAAAAGTCCGGTAAGCGTTCATGCTTCCGTAAATTCTGACGGCCGAAACTCACACGGCATTAGCCAAACGGCCCGTATGCGGCCCGGCGTGACGGTGACGAGCATGAACGCATGGAAACCCCTGCTGATTGGAGCCGCGTTTGCGGCGTTGACCGCGGCGCCAGCGCTCGCGACGCCGATCCTGGCGCACACGACTTATGTGTGGACGATCCACGGCGACGTGCTGGGCACGGGACACGTGACGACCGGCAATCCTGACGCCGGCGGCTTCGATATCGTCGCGTTCGACGGCATTATCAACGGTGTCACGATCACCGGGCTTCTCGGCGGACAGCCGGGCGGTCAGGCGACGTCGCCGGCCGGCGCGTTCTACTACGACAATATCCTCTACAACGGTGCGCAATCGTTCGACATCGACGGCGTGCTCTTCACGATCGCGGGCGGTCAGGAAGGCAATATCTGGGGCACCGGCCCGGGCAGCTACAGCTACTACACGGGCACCGCGGCGGGCTCATACGACACGCAGGTCAACAGCACCGCGTCGTTCGACGTTTCCGAAGTCCCCGAACCGGCCAGCTTGTCGCTCTTCGGCTTTGGCGTGCTCGGCGCGGGAATTCTTCTGCGCCGCAACCGCAGGGGCGTCCTCAAGGCGGCTTGAAGCGTCAATCGACCGCCGTCCACTCCGCCGCCACCTGCGGATCGTCGTCGTCGCGCCTGGCGCAAGTCGCGCCCAGCTTGCGCAACGCCCACACGGCCATGGCGCGCACCAGAGGCGATGAATCATCGAGCAGTCGCTCGGCTTCGGCAGCGAGCGCGATGTCGCCCGAATTTCCGATCGCGATGAGTACGTTGCGCACAAACCGGTCGCGTCCGATCCGCTTGATCGCAGACTTGCGGAACAGTGCACGGAAAGTCTGGTCGCCGAGGCGGGCCAGTTCGGCCAGACGAACGACCCTCAACTCTTGTCGCGCATGGAGTCCCGCTTCGCGCGCCGAGCGGGCGAATTTGTTCCACGGACAAACGGCAAGGCAATCGTCGCAACCGTAGATGCGATTGCCGATCGCGGCGCGGAACTCCCGCGGAATATGTCCCTTGTGCTCGATCGTGAGGTAGGAGATGCAGCGTCCCGCATCGAGCTCGTAGGGTGCCGGGAAGGCCTGGGTCGGGCATACATCGAGACAACGACGGCATTCACCGCAATGGTCGGTCTCTTTGGCATCGGGTTCGATGTCCAGCGTCGTGAAGATCGAGGCGAGAAACAGCCAGGAGCCGAATTCGCGGCTGACGAGGTTGGTATGCTTTCCCTGCCAGCCCAGTCCGGCGGACTGGGCGAGCGGTTTCTCCATCACCGGCGCGGTATCAACGAAGATCTTGACGTCGGCGGCATAAGTTCGCGCGATGTGCCCGGCGATGCTTTTCAGCTTCTTGCGGATCAGGTCGTGATAGTCGTCGCCCTGGGCGTAGACCGAGATCGTGCCACTGTCCCGCAGGGCCAGCGCTGCGAGCGGATCGTGTCCGGGCCCGTAGTTCAAGCCGAGCATGACGACGCTTTTCGCTTCGGGCCAAAGCGCATGCGGATCGGCGCGTCGCTCCGCGTTGCGCGCCATCCACTCCATGCCGGCGTGACGCCCGCGCGCGAGAAAATCCTTCAGCCGCACGCCCGCCTGCGGCGGCGCATCGGCGCGCGCGAAATGCACGGCATCGAAGCCTTCGTCGCGCGCGCGCCTGGCGATGGCGGCGCGCACGTCGTCCTTAGAAGTCGAGCTCGGCATAGGTCATGGTCGGCGGCTGGCCCGGCACGCGGTCGCCGAGGAGCGTGCGGAACGACGGCCGCGACTTGATCCGCACATACCACTCGGCGGTCTGGGGATACTCCGTCCACGGAATTTCGCCGAAATAGTCGAGCGCCGAAAGGTGCGCGGCGACGGCGAGGTCGGCGAGCGTGCATTCGCGGATCGCGAGGTTGCCGTTCGTCTCGGCCGCCTGGCCGATGGCCTTGAGCATGACGCGCAAGGCCTCGCGGCCCTGGCGGATCACATTCATGTCCGGCGCGCTGCGCGAGGCGGCGCCGGTGAAGCGCTGCGCCGCCTTTTCGAACACGATCCGGCGGGTGACCAGGTCGTGGAACGATCCCATCGCCCAATCGAGCCAGCGCAGGACCTCCGCGCGTTCGAGCGGATCCTCCGGCGTGAGCGGATGATCGTGATAGGTCCCCTCGAGATGATCGACGATGGCCCAAAGTCCTTCGGTCCGCGAACCGTCGAGTTCGATGAACACGGGCAAATGGGCCGCCGGGTCGTCGGACTGGACCGGATCGCAGGACAGCCGCTTCTCGCCGATCATGAGCCGGACGAGACGCGAGGCCGGCGACAGCGTGAGGTGAATCAATTTGCGCATTGTGACGCGCAATCTAGTCGACTGCGGCGGCTCCGGCTACTTCAGACACCAGTCGAGGGCGTCGCGCACGACCTGGTGCTGGCGCGACACCAGCGTGCCGGTCCGGCGGCGGATGTAACGGCCCGGCCTGTCGGCCTTGAAGCGTTCCGGATTCGGCAGGACGGCGGCCAGCCTGGCGGCCTGCGCCCGGCTCAGCTCCGAAGCATCGACGCCGAAGTAGTTTTCGGCCGCCGCTTCGGCGCCGAAATTGCCGTGGCCCCAGTCGACGACGTTGAGATAGGCGGTGAGGATCCGCTGCTTGGGCCAGAGCGCCTCCATGAGCACGGTCAGCCAGGCCTCGATTCCCTTGCGCACGAAGCTGCGCACGGGCGTGAGGAACAATTCGCGGGCGGTTTGCTGGCTCAGCGTGCTGGCGCCCCGCAAAGGCTTATGCCGCTGGGTGTAGTCGCGCCAGGCATCGTGGATCTGCTTCCAGTCGAAGCCGTTGTGATTGCAGAAGTTCTGGTCCTCCGAGCCGATCACGGCCCGGCCCAGGTCGGGCGCGATGTCGTCGGCTTCGCGCCAGGAATAGTGCACGGGGTTGAGCGTGATGAGCCTGATCGCCATCTGCGGCGTGAAGGGAATGGGAACGAAACGGAAGATCAGCAGCAGTGCCACGGGGGCGGGCAGGATGAAAAAAAAGAGCACGGCGCAAATGCGCCGTACCCAGGGTGTTCTACCGCCCGTGTGTCCGTACCAGAGCCGGTGGAAGAATCCTCCCGGTCCGGCATCGATTCCCTTCCGCCCCATTAGCCCAGCATAGCAATCTTAGGCCATGCCGAGGCAAGTGGGCGGGGGACAGGTTACTTGACGCTCGTGGCGACCGTATTGAACGTCGCGGACAGGCTCGTGCCGACGGCCGTAACCGCGCCGATGATGACTACCGCGATCAAAGCGGCGATCAGACCATATTCGATGGCCGTCGCACCGCCGTCATGGCGGACAAACTGTTTGACGAGGTTCATCATTCCCAACTCCATTCTGAAGCGATGCATTTGCGCCCCCTAGCGGCGCGCTGCCAGAATGGTGCAGAGGTCTTTATTTTTATTTACGACTATCACGACGAAACGAATTGAATTGTCCGAAATCGGGATGCAAATCTTCGGAATTGTACGTACCGCTTCCTGGGGCGGGCCGACCGCGCTGCGAGGGAAGAGGGCATGCATAACATCGTGAATGACGTGATCCTCGGTATCGTCGAAGGACTTACCGAGTTCTTGCCGGTTTCGTCGACCGCGCACCTGCTCATCGTTCAGGATATGTTAGGGTTTACGCCGCCCGGGGATGTGTTCCCGATCGTCATACAGTTCGGGGCCATCCTTTCGGTTGTGGCCGTTTACTGGCGCCGATTTTGGGATGTGCTGATCACGCTTGGCAGCTCGCGCGATTCGCAAAAGTTTGCGCTCGGCGTGCTCGTTGCGTTCCTGCCGGCGGCCGTCTTCGGTGCCGCGCTGCACGGCTTCATCAAGAACGTTCTCTTCGCCCCCGACGTCGCCCCCAAGGTCATCGCCACCACGCTCATTCTGGGCGGCATCCTCATCCTGGTATTCGAGCGCCTGGCGCCGCCGCCGCGCGATCTCGACGGCGACAGGCTGCCGCTCGCGAAGGCGTTCTGGATCGGCATGTTCCAGGTTCTCGCCATCATCCCGGGCGTTTCGCGCTCGGGCGCGACGATTCTCGGCGGCGAGCTGATCGGCGTCGACCGCAAGGCCGGCGCGCTGTTCACCTTTTACCTGGCCGTGCCGACGATGTTCGGCGCGACCGTCTTCGACCTGTGGAAGAACCGGCAGGTTCTGAATCTCGATGCCGGCCTCGACATCGCGATCGGCTTCGTCGTCTCGTTCTTCGTCGCCCTGGTGGTGGTGCGGACGTTCATCGCGTTCATCGGCCGCTACGGGTTGAAGCCATTCGGCTGGTACCGGATCGCGGCGGGTCTCGGAATTATCGCGGTGCTGCTGCTTCGATAGCCTTGTCGCGCACCAGCTCGTCATACTGGCCCTTGGGACGGAAACGCCAGAGATAGGCGGGCACTTCGGCTTCCACCGACGTCGGAACGATGCCAAGGCTGGCCAAATTGTTTTCCGACGTGACGACATTGTCCGACCGCAACAGCGTTACCTGGTCGGGCGTGAGCAACGGGTTGGGCAGGAACTGCAGGAAGAACGCCTTTATCGACGCCAGAAAGAACGGCACGGGCACCAGGAAGCGCGTGCGGCACGTCTCGCGCAGGATGAGCTGCATCAGCTCCTTGAAGCTGTAGACCGTGGGACCGCCGAGCTCGAACGTCCTGGCGCGCGCGGCAGGATCGTCGATCGCGCGAACGATCGCCGACGCCACGTCGCCGACGAAGACCGGCTGGAACTTAGTGTGGCCGCCGCCGATGAGCGGCAGGAAGGGCAATATCCGCGCCAGCGACGCGAACCGGTTGAAGAACTTGTCTTCGGGCCCGAACACGAGCGACGGTCGCAGGATGGTCGCGTCGGGGAATGCGGCGCGCACACGTTGCTCGCCTTCGCCCTTGCTCGCGGCGTAACCGCTCTCGGCATCCTTGTCGGCGCCGATGGAGGAGACGTGGACGAGTGCGGCGACGCCGACATCGTGCGCGGCCTTGGCGATCGCTTCCGCCGCTTCCACATGCACGGCCTCGAAGCTCTGCTCGCCGCGCTGGTAGAGAATGCCCGTGAGGTTGACGACGGCGTGCGATCCTTGGACGACGGCGGCGACCTGGTCGGCCTCGCGGACATTGCACTTCACGAGAGCGATCTGGCCGACATTGCCCATCGGCGGAAGGAAGAAGCCGGCATTGGGATAACGGACAGCGACGCGGACGCGGAAGCCGGCGCGCGCCAGCGCCCGAACCGAGTGGCGGCCGAGAAATCCGGTGCCGCCGAAAACCGTGATCAGGGGATTGCTCATGACCGGCTACATACCCAAGGCCGCGCAAGAGGAAAAGGCCGCAATTCGCCGCTATTCGAAAACATAGCGCCGCTCGCCGGACTTTGGCTCGATATAGACGGTAATGTTGCGACCGCTGGAATCGTCGACGAAACGCTCGCCGGTGCGAACCCATCCCGTCCCGGGCGCCTCCGCATGGGTCGGTTTGTAGGTGACGCGTTCGAACACCGTCCCGATCACCAGCAGTACGCCCCACACGCCGAATATGGCCGCCGGCGGAAACGCGCCGGTCGCCAGCGCGATCAGGCCGCAGAGCAGGGCGACGACGCCGACGGCGATCAGGACGGCGCGCAGCACGCTCAACTTTCGGGCTCGAGGATCACGGCGGTGCCGTAGGCGACGATCTCGCTCATGGTCTGGCCGATCTCGGAGGAGTCGAAGCGCATCATGACGACGGCGTTGGCGCCCATCACGGTCGCGTTCTTGACCATGCGGTCGATCGCCTGACGCCGCGTCTCTTCGAGCAGCTGGGTGTATTCGTGGATTTCGCCGCCCACGATCGAGCGCAGTCCCGCCATGATGTTGCCGCCCAGCCCGCGCGAGCGGACGACGACGCCGAAGACTTGGCCCAGCGTCTGTTTGCGCCGTTGGCCCGGAACGTTTTCGGTGGTTGTGACGAGCATGCTGGACGACCCTTTCAGTGCCTCGCGACGGCGGATCCGCTCGGCCGGCGCGGCGCCGCGGCGTGCGACCGGCCGGGAATCTCCGGCTGCGCGGGAGCCTATCAGAAAAGTGCCGTACCGGCTCTTCGTTGACACCCCGGCCAAGCGCCACTAAACATCGCCGCCCATCGGCCCAGATGGCGGAATTGGTAGACGCACTAGTTTCAGGTACTAGCGCTGCAAGGCGTGGAGGTTCGAGTCCTCTTCTGGGCACCAGTTTCCGGCGAAAATCCCCGTCTGTTCCTTCGGTCCCGCGGGTGGCCTGTTCCACCGTCTTGAGTCATGCTCGGCCAACCGCAGCGGAGCAGGATCGATGGCGGCCAGACGCAAGCCCGTGCCGAAGCGCAAGACCGTGAAAACCGCAAAGCGGCGTGGCGCCAGGAAAAAGCCGGCGCGGAAAAAGCGCCCGGCCGGACGCGACATCGTCGACGAGACCTCCGACGAAAGCTTTCCGGCCAGCGACCCGCCGAGCTGGACTCCGGTGACCGGCGAAGACCGCTGAGCCGTTGACGCGCCCGGCGCTTGCGCGTCACTTCGTGCGCATGGAGCACAAGGTCGTCCTCGCCGCGCCCGCTGACATACCCTCCTGGCTGGAGATCGTCCGGGCGGTCGAACCCCTGTTCGGCCCGATGCCGATGTTCGAGATCACGCTCCGGACCAAGATGGACGAGGCACAGGCGCTTTGCGTGCGCAGCGCGAGCGGGCGCGTCGAGGGCGGCCTGCTCCTGGGCGGCGAACGGCCGGACGTCTGGATCCGCTGGCTCGCCGTTCGCCGATCGTCGCGCGGACGGGGGATCGGCGCGGCGCTGATTTCCGAAGCGCTGCGCCGCGCGCCGGCGCCGTGCCGCATTTCGCTGACGACGTTCGGTCCGGACATCGCGGCGGGAATGGCCGCGCGCCGGCTCTACGAGCGGTTCGGGTTCGCCGCCGGCGAAATGCAGCCGCGCGGACCCGAAGGCGGCACGCGGCAGCTCTTCACGCTGGTGCGCCCGTGAGTCCGCTCGCGCGGCGCAACATCGCGCTGCTCGGCATCTTCAACTTCTGCTGCGACTTCAGGATCTACGCGCCGATCGCGGTCGTCTATTTCGCCCACGTCACCGGCTCCTACGCGCTGGCGGTGCTGCTGTTCTCGATCGCGAAGATCTCGTCGACCGCGCTGGAAGTGCCGACCGGCATCGTTTCGGATCGCGTCGGCCGCAAGCTGACGATCATCGCCGGTCAGCTCGCGAGCATCGTGAGCATCGCCTGCTACGCGCTCGCGGGCGACTTCCGGATGCTGGCCGTCGGCGCCGCGTTTGAAGGTCTCGCCTTCTCCTGCTTCAGCGGCAACAACGAGGCGCTGCTCTACGACACGCTGAAAGACGAGAACCGGCATGATCAGTATGCGGACTATCAAGGCCGCGTGAGCTCGATGTTCCAGATCGCGCTGGCGACATCGGCGGCGCTCGCGGCCGTCGCGCTGCTCGGTTTCGGCATGCGCCTGCTTTTTCTGCTCTCCGTGATCCCGCAGGTCGTCGGACTCGTCGTCGCGTTTCTCTTCCACGAGCCGGCGCAGCACGACCGGCGGTTCGAGACCAACCTGTTCGCGCATCTGACCGACGCCTTCGTCGCCTTCGCCCGCAATGCGCGGCTTCGCGATCTCAGTGTCGCGTCGATCCTCGGTTTCGCGATCGGCGAGGCCAATCACATGTTCTATCCGGCGTTCTTCGCGCTGCTGTGGCCGTCCTGGGCGCTCGGCATCGCCGGCTTTCTCACGCACGGATTCGCCGCGCTCGGCTTTCGCGCCGCGGGCCGGTCGATCAGACGCTTCGGCGAGCTGCGCGTTCTCGTCTGGTCGAGCGTTGCCAGTAAAGTGCTCGTGCTCGGGGCGGTCGCCATTCCCAACGCGACCAGCCCCGCCGTCTCGTCGCTGGCCTCGCTGCTTTTCGGACCCAACGTGATCGCGCAAGGAAGCCTGATGCAGAAGGGATTTACCGACGCCCAGCGGGCGACGATGGCGTCGTTGATCGCGTTCGGGGGCAATCTCCTGTTCGCGCTTGTGGTCTACGCCCTGGGCGCGCTGGCCGACCGGGTCGGGCCGCGCTATGCCTTGCTAACGGCGGAGATTCTGGCCATATCCGTGCCGCTCTTATATTGGAGGCTGTACCGGTCCGTAACCGCGGATTTGGAGAGCAAAGCGCATGAAGATCAAACTGCACAAGGGTGATCTGCCCGCCAGTCTCAATCTCGGCCCGCTCGTCGCCATCGACAGCGAGACTCTCGGCCTCAATCCGATGCGCGACCGGCTGTGCCTCGTGCAACTCTCGTCCGGCGACGGGGTGTGCCACGCGGTGCAGTTCGCGCCGAACGACTATGCGGCGCCGCACCTCAGCAAGATGCTGACCGATCCGGACGTGACGAAGCTGTTCCACTTCGCGCGCTTCGACGTCGCCATGTTCCAGCGCTATCTTGGCGTCACCACGGCGCCGATCTACTGCACCAAGATCGCCTCGAAGCTAGTGCGCACCTATACGGACAAGCATGGCCTCAAGGACCTCGTGAAAGAGCTGCTCGGCGTCGATCTTTCGAAGGAGCAGCAAAGTTCGGACTGGGGCGCGCCGGAGCTTACCGAAAAGCAGCTCGCCTATGCGGCCAACGACGTCGCTTACCTTCACCGGCTGAAGGACGTGCTCGATACGATGCTCGCGCGCGAACATCGTACCGAACTGGCCAAGGCCTGCTTCGACTTCCTGCCGGCCCGCGCCCGGCTCGATCTGGCAGGCTGGGACGGAGTCGACATCTTCGCCCACTAGGGCGCCGCGCCGAACGTGGAGCGAGCGGAATGATGCAAGCCATTCGCGAGCTGGTCGCAGTTCGGTCCCTGACCTGGCAGCATGTCGTCATCGTTCTTGGCGTGCTGATTGTCGCCCGCGTCCTGATCGAAGTCGTCCGCCGCGTCGTTCGCCAGGCCGCCGAGAGTGCGCCGTCGCACCGGCGGCTGCTCATCCTTCGCCTGGCCCCGATCGCGAAACTGCTCATCGCCGTCGCGGCGATCGCGATCATCGTTCCGGTTCTTGTCGAGCCCACCTTCGAAGACGTCTTCGCGCTGGTCGCGACGGTCGTCATCGCGCTTGCCTTCGCCCTCAAGGATTACGCCAGCAGTCTTGCCGCCGGCGTCGTGACCATCCTGGAAAACACCTACCAGCCGGGCGACTGGATCGAGATCGACGGCAGCTATGGAGAGGTGAAGACGATCGGCATGCGCGCGGTACACCTCGTCACCGCGGACGATGACGAAGTGATCATCCCGCACTCCAAAGTCTGGGGGAGCCGCGTTTCCAACGCCAGTCGCGGCAGCCACTTCCTGACATGCGTTGCGAATTTTTATCTGCAGCCGGACCATGACGGCGAGGCGGTCCGCCAGGCTCTCGCCGACGTGGCGGAAAAGAGCGCCTATCGCAAACCGGGATCGCCCGTCGTCGTCGGCGTGGCCGAGATGCCCTGGGGGACGCGCTACAAGGTCAAGGTGACGGCCAGCGATAGCCGGGACCAGTTCGCGCTGGTCAGCGACCTCACCGTCCGCGGCAAGGAAAGGCTGCGCAGCATGATGGTGGCGTTTGCCCAGGCGCCCTATGCCGAGCGCGGCACCCCCTAGGCCCCGGCTCTTCGCCGCACTGCAATAAAGCAACTTGAAGCCGCGGCGCCGCTGGGCCACATTTGGCACGATTTTCGCGTGGCTCGAAAACCATGTATGGTGACGACCCGACGCAGAGCGGTAAGCCTTTGATCACCGCCGACAATTACAAAAGGGCATCATGCCACCTGCCAAGGTCAAGGCCATCAAGCCGGCGGCGGTCCGGAACCGCGATCTCGCTGCCGCGCGCCGCGTTCTGCAGCACGCGTCGGACGCCATCGCGGCGCTGAGCAGCTCCCTCAACGGCGAGTTCTCGCGGGCCATCGACACGATCCTGGCGGTCAGCGGCAGGGTCATCGTCAGCGGCATGGGCAAGTCCGGACACATCGCCCGCAAGATCGCCGCCACGCTGGCTTCGACCGGGACGCCGGCCCTGTTCCTGCACCCGGCAGAGGCGAGCCATGGCGATCTCGGCATGGTCACGCGCGCCGATGCGCTGCTGATGCTGTCGAACTCCGGCGAGACCGCCGAACTGTCGGATCTCATCACGTACGCCAAGCGTCTCTCGATTCCGCTCATCGGCATGGCCAACAACGCCGAGTCGCGCCTGCTCCAGGCCTCGGACGTCGTCTTGCTTCTGCCCAAGGCGCAGGAGGCTTGTCCGATGGGTCTGGCGCCGACAACCTCCACGACGATGATGCTCGTGCTGGGCGACGCGCTGGCGGTCGCGCTGATGGAGCGCCGCGGCTTTTCCGCCGACCAGTATCGCGATTTCCACCCCGGCGGTTCGCTCGGCAAGAAGCTGATCCGCGTCAGCGACATCATGCACAAGGATGCGCCGCTCGTCGCCGAAGACGCGTCGATGAAGAACGTGCTGATCGCCATGACCGCCGCCAGTCAGGGTTTCGCCGGAGTGGTCGGCGTCGTCGACCGCAAGGGCGCGCTCGTCGGCATTGTCACGGACGGCGATTTGCGCCGCCACATGGAGCGCAGTCTGCTCGACCGCACCGCGCGAGACGTCATGAGCCGCAACCCCAAGACCGTCGCGCCTTCGCTGCTCGCGGCCGAAGCGCTGGCCATGATGAACGAAAAAGGCATCTCGCGTCTGTTCGTGGTCGACGCCGGCGACAAGTCGAAGAAGCCGCTGGGCATCATCCATCTCTACGACTGCATTCGCGCGGGGCTGACCTGAATGGCGCGCAGGCCGGCCGTATCGGATGCGATGGCGGAGCCGATCCCCGGCACGCGCGCGCGGCGCGACTGGACCGCCCGCACGCGCGACACGGCGTTCAACGCGCTGCGCTATTCGCGGTTCGTGACGGTGATGAAACGGGCCCTGCCGATCGCGGCCGGTGCGCTCATCGCGATCGTCATCATCTTTGCCCTGCTGCCGCGCCAGACGGACAAGGTTTCCTTCGCCTATGAGCGGATCGGCAAGATCGAGAACGACCTCGCCATGCTCAAACCTCGGCTCACGGGCAGC
>DATJZB010000103.1:0-17972 GCA_035499335.1 Rhizomicrobium sp.
CGAATATCTTTGAGCTCTAAGGAACCAGCTCGGAAGCGGGATGGTGCCCAGGGACAGAATCGAACTGCCGACACGTGGATTTTCAGTCCACTGCTCTACCGACTGAGCTACCTGGGCTAACCGGCAATGTCCGGAAAGGACGGGCTTTTTAGGCGAGCCGGGCGGCCCTGTCCAGCGGCCCGAAAATCAATGCAATTCAGGGTCTTCCTCAGGCGGCGGCTCGTTTCCCTCTCCTGCTGGCGCGCCCGGAATCGCGTAGTCGCCGGACAGCCAGCGCGCCAGATCGACGTCCTTGCAGCGGCGCGAGCAGAACGGACGCAGCTTGGCATCGCGGGGCTTGCCGCAGACCGGGCAGGCGCCGGCGTCACCCGGTTGTGACATCGAACCCCTCGCGCGCAAATGCGTCGTTCGCTTCGAACGACACGCGGGCGGCGCCGCGGCGCGCGAGCGCCGCGCGAACCTCTTCGCCATGCTCGTCCAGCCAGCGCACCACTTCGGCCGATGCTCGCACAGCAATCGGTTTGCCCGGCGCCGCCGCCGCCGTCCGTTCCACGCTGCGCAGCACTTCCAGGGCCACGCTGTCGCGCGTGCGCTTGCGACCGTGTCCCGAGCAGGCGCGGCAGCATTCGCTCACCAGCTTGAAGAGCGGATCGCGTACCCGCTTTCGCGTGATCTCGACGAGGCCGAACTCCGACATGCGCGAGATCTGCGTCGGCGTGTGATCCTTGGAGAGGCTCTCCGCCAACGTGTCGAGCACGCGTTCGATGTTCGACGGCTCGCTTAAATGGATGAAGTCGACGACGATCAGGCCGCCGACGCCGCGCAGTCGGACCTGGCGGCCGATCTCGTCCGCCGCCTCCAGGTTGACGCGCAAACTCGTCTCCTCGAGCCCGGTCGACGCCGTGAAGCTGCCCGAGTTCACATCGACCGCTGTGAGCGCCTCGGTGCCCTCGATGGTGATCCAGCCGCCGGACGGCAACGGCACTTTCGGGTCGATCAGGCGATCGATCTCATCCTCGAGGCCGTATGCGTCGAACAGCGCGCCGGGGCCGCCGAACAGTTCGATCTTGTGTTCGGCTTCGGGCATGGCGCGCCGGCAATAGGCGCGCGCCGCCTCGAACGCGGTTGCGTCGTCGATCAGGATCTTCGCCGTGTCGTTGCGAACTGTGTCGCGCATCGTCCGTTCGACGGGATCGAGGTCGTGATAGAGCGTCGCGGGCGCGCGCGCGACCTGGCGCCGTGCCAGAACCGGCCGCCAGGCTTCGGCGAGCCGTTCGGCGTCTTCCGTCAGGTCCGCGAGACTCGCATCGCTCGCGGCCGTGCGCAGGATGTAACCGGCGCCGGGCACCAGCTTGTCGCCGCCTTCCGCGATCATGGCCTCGCCGAGTGCCAGCATGCGCTCGCGTTCCCCGTCTTCCTCGATCCGCCGCGAGAGCGCGACGCCGGGGGTATTGGGGACGAGAACCGCCAGTCGGCCAGGGATGGTGATGTTCGCCGACAGGCGCGCGCCTTTTTCGCCGATCGGATCCTTGACCACCTGGACCAGGACCTCCTCGCCTTCCCGGACGCAATCGCCGATTTTCGGCGTGCGGTCCTCTTCGAAGCCGGGCAGATCAGCGAGACATCTCGCCTCGCGCGCGCCCAGAAAACCGGCCCGTTCGAGACCGACGTCGACGAAGGCGGCCTGCATGCCGGGCAGCACGCGCTGCACCCGTCCCAGCATGATGTTGCCGATGATACTGTGACCCGAGCGCCCGTTGGACTTTTTGCGCGGACCGCCATCGTCGAGACCGATCGTGCGCTCCAGCATCAGGTCCTGTAGTCTGCCGTCCTCGACGACGGCCACACGAATCTCCCCGGCTCCTGCGTTGATCAGGATGTCCTTTGGCATGCTCGTACTCAGGCGATAGCGACGCGAAACGCTAACACGGATATCCGCTTGTACGAAGCAATGTGACGGTTTCACGTAAGGGAAGGCCGACCACATTCGAATACGATCCGTTGAGTCGGCGTACGAAAATTTCCGCCCGGCCCTGAACGGCATAGCCGCCCGCCTTGCCCAGCCCTTCGCTGCATCGCACATAAGACTCGATGTCGGCGTCCGTCAGCCGCTGGAAGCCGACGCGCGTTTCAACGATCCGTGTACGGACTCTTCCGTCCGCACCTTGCGCCGCGATCGCCGTCAGCACCGTATGATTGCGACCGGAGAGCAATTCGAGGCAGCGGCGGACATCCTCTGCGCTCTCGGCCTTGGGCAGGATGCGGCGCCCGCAGGCGACGACCGTGTCCGCGGCCAGTATGACGGCGGGCGTACCTTCCCAGCGGTGCGCCACGGCCCGTGCCTTCTCCGCCGCGAGACGCAATCCGTAGCGCCTTGGCGTTTCGTTCCTGTGGATAGTTTCGTCGACCCGGGCGGCGACGATCGCATCGGGCGCGATGCCCGCCTGGGCGAGCAGCGCCTGGCGCCGGGGGCTTTCGCTCGCCAGAACGAGCTGCACGGTCTTACTTGAAGCGATAGGTAATGCGCCCCTTGGTGAGGTCATAGGGCGTCATCTCAACCATCACCTTGTCGCCCGTCAGCACGCTGATGCGGTTCTTGCGCATCTTCCCGGCCGTGTGGGCGATGATCTCGTGGCCGTTCTGCAGCATGACGCGGAAAGTCGCGTTGGGCAGGCGCTCGCTGACCGTGCCCTCGAATTCAAGAAGTTCTTCTTTGGCCATTCGTCCTCATTTTGGCTCCCAAACCGGCCGGGAGATTGCACCGAAACCGGCCAAAAGCAAGGGTTTGGGGGCGATCGACGGCCGGAAGGCCCTGCCCCCGCGTTCGGACCGGACGCGCCCCTAACGCCGATAGGCCCCGGCGCGAGGACACCGGGGCCTTCAGACCTTGCGCGCATCGCGCCGAAACTCAGCGCGTATCCCAATTGCCGTCACGATCGCGGCAGGCGGTACCAGAACGCTCGAAACGCTGACCATCGCGAAAGGTCACCGCCCGAAAATCTCGGCACAGCTGATCGCCGTCGCGATATTCGCGAAGCGAGGTGAACGTGCCGTAACTGCCGCCGTGACGCCAGTCATAGTCGCGGCCGATGTCGCCGTTCAGACTCGCACCGTACGCATCGAACGCGTAGCGCTGATCGTCGCAGTCGATGTCGCGCGAGAGAGTATTGCCGAGCAGTCCGCCGAGGATCACGCCGCCGGCGACCGCGCCGCCGTTTCCGTGACTCGCTGCGCCGCCGATCAGGCCGCCCGCGATGGCGCCGAAAATGGTGCCGGCCGCTGTGCCGCCGCGATGGCAGGATCGTTCGTAATCGCCCTGCCGGTAGTAGTTGTCGGGCGGCGGCGCATTGTTCGCGTCGCCATGGTCGTCATGCCAACCCTCGCCGTAAATGTTGCTGTCGGCCCAGTTGGTGTCGCCGAGCCGTTCGCCGATGTCGCGCAACTGACCGGCATACCGGCGAAAGGTCTGCTGATCGATGCCGTTGTCGCTCTCGTAGTAGCTTTGCAGGACATGGGCCTCAACGGAATCGAGGTCCTTCTGGATCGTCCAGGCGTTGTGCGGGTTCAGGGTCCTGCGCTGCACGCCGTCGGCAATGGTATCGTCGAGGTGCTGTTCCCAACGCATCAGGCGCGCATAACCCTCGTCATTGTCGTTGATGCGGATCGGATCGGCCAGCGCGGTGCTGGCAGACAGCAACGCGGCCGCCGAAAGAGCCAAAGGAATCAGTGTGCGCATGGTGAGTCTCCCGGTTGACTGGTCAGTCGTCTTGTCTCAACGCGTCGTCGTCCATTTGGGTTTCGCCGCCGCGCCGCAGACTTCCGGCCGGGCGCGTGACGAGCGAGACCCAAGCTGACGCGCGCGAAGTGAACTGTGCATGAACCAATTCGGGCGAATTTGTGGCTGGTTGAATCGACCGGCGCCTACGTGTCGGATGCGTGCTGTACGGCGAAGCGATCGCGGATCTTCTTGAGCAGATTATCGCGGAGGGCGCGGTATGCGTCGAGACGCTGTTCGCGCGAGCCTTCGACCAGCGTCGGGTCCATCGTCGGCCAGTACTCGATCTCGATCGCAGAAGTGTGCGCCAGATCGACCGCGCGGTGCTGCGCTTCGGGCGAGAGAGTCACGCACACGTCGAAGGAACTGTCGACAAGGTCCTCGAAGCGCTTGGGGTGGTACTTGCCGATTTCGATGCCCATTTCCTCCATCACCTCGACCGCCATGGAATCGAGCGCACCGGCCCGCACGCCGGCCGAGTCGACGTACACGAACTTGCCGAAAAGGTGCTTCATGATGGCGGCGGCCATCGGGCTACGCACCGAGTTCATCGTGCAGGCGAAGAGGATCGCTCCGGGCAGATCCTCGCCATGAGGGCCCCGCATGGCGTCAGCCCTTCAGATGCAGCACGCAGATGAGGGTAAAGATCCGGCGCGCCGTGTCGTGGTCGACTTCGATCTTGCCCCTGAGCCGTTCGCGCAACAACGACGAGCCTTCGTCGTGCAATCCTCGCCGGCCCATGTCGAGGGCTTCGATCTGGGACGGCGGCGCGGTGCGGATCGCCTTGTAGTAGCTCTCGCAGATCAGGAAATAGTCCTTAATCACTTTGCGAAACGGCGTGAGCGACAACATGATCTTGCCGTGCGGCGTCCCGTCTTCGAGCTGGATGTCGAAGGTGAGACGGTTTTCCTCGACGCCGAGCGTCAGGCGATAGGGTCCCCCGTGCGAACCTTCGGGGCGGAAGCTGTTGGTCTCGAGCAAATCGTAGATGGCGATGTCGCGTTCCTGCTCGATCTCGCGCGTCCGGCGCACGATGCTTTGTTCGTCCAGCGTGATCGCCGCTACGCGAAAGGGCGTCTGACCCGTCATCCTCTAGCGCCCGTCCCTCGTGTTCAACCGCGCCGCGATCGAACGGGCGTGCGCGTCTAGTCCCTCAGCTTCGGCGAGCGCGATGGCATCGGGACCGATGGCGGCTACGGCGTCCGGCCCGCAGCGCAGGAGCGTAGTCCGCTTCAGAAAGTCCAGCACCGAAAGACCGGATGAAAAGCGCGCCGTGCGCGACGTGGGCAGCACATGGTTGGGGCCGGCGATATAGTCGCCCATCGCCTCGGGCGTATGCCGGCCGAGGAAGATGGCGCCGGCGTGGCGCACGCGCCCAAGAAGCCGATCGGGCTCAGCCGTCGCGATCTCCAGATGCTCCGGCGCGATCGCGTCGACCAGCGCTGGAGCGTCATCGAGATTCGCCACAAGGACGATCGCGCCGTTGGCCGTCCAGCTGGCGCGCGCGATTACCTGACGCGGCAGCAGCTTGAGGGCAGCTTCGACAGAAGTGGCGACCTTGTCGGCGAACGCCGCGTCGTCGGTGATGAGAATGCTCTGGGACGACGGATCGTGCTCGGCCTGGCTGAGCAGGTCCGCCGCGATCCAGTCCGGATTGTTCGCGCCGTCCGCGACGACGAGAATTTCAGACGGCCCAGCGACGGAATCGATCCCGACCTTGCCGAAGACTTCTCGCTTCGCCGCGGCGACATACGCGTTGCCCGGCCCAACGATCTTGTCGACGGGCGCTATGGATGTGGTGCCATACGCGAGCGCCGCCACGGCCTGTGCGCCGCCCACTCTATATATTTCGCCGATGCCCGCGCGCTTGGCGGCGGCGAGCACCAGGGGATTGATCTTTCCGCCGCTTGCGGGCGTGACCATGACGACTCGGCCGACACCCGCCACCCGCGCCGGCACGGCATTCATCAACACGGAACTGGGGTAGGATGCCGTTCCGCCCGGGACGTAAAGGCCGACGCTGTCGAGCGGCGTCCAGCGCCAACCCAGCCCGGCACCGATCTCGTCCGTGAACCACGCGTCCTGCGGCAGTTGGCGCCGGTGATAGGTCTCGATCCGGTTTGCCGCCACGTCGAGCGCCGCGAGCGCGTCCTTCCCACAGTGCGCTTCCGCCGCGTCGATGTCCGCTTGCGGCAGGCGCAGCGTCGCCGCCGTCAGTCCTGCCTTGTCGAACCGGTTGGAAAGCTCGACCAGAGCCGCGTCGCCGCGCGCGCGCACGTCGGCAATGATGGCCCGCACGGCCTGCGCGACATCTTCTTCCTCCTCCCGCTTGGCGTTCAGAAGAGCATCGAACTGCGCCGCAAATCCGGGCGCGCGTGAATCCAGCCGGCGCGCCATGTCAGCTGTCTTCGTGCGCGGGGCGTCCGCGCGCAGCCCAGGCGCCGCTGACGTCGCTGAGGCCCGCGTCGATGCATTCGACCTCGAGCTTCAGCGTGCCGCCGCCGGAAAAGATGAGCTCGACGGTCCCGCCGGGATCGTCGGCGCTCTTCGGCGTGAACTTGATCGCCAGCAGCGAAACCACCGCGTCCGGCGCGCCGCGCTTGATGTGGCTCGACTTGACCGAAAGCACGCCGTCGAAATGAAGGCCCGACTGGATGCGGAGATCGCCGCTGCGCGCGCCCGCTTCCCACTGGAACCGGTTGAACAGGGCAGCGAAGCGCCGCCGCTTGGGCAGATAGACGAGATCCTTCACCTTCGCCACGGCGTCCTGCAGCCGCGCCGAAATGACTTCGAGATCTGCCGCATCCTCGGCGGCGAGTGTCAGGGCCGGCTTCATGTCGACAGCCGCTCGATCTCCGCGCCCACGCCGGAGAGTTTTTCCTCGAGCCGTTCGAAGCCGCGGTCGAGATGATAGACGCGGTTGACGATCGTCTCGCCTTCCGCGACGAGGCCGGCGAGCACGAGGCTGACGGAGGCGCGGAGATCGGTCGCCATGACCGGGGCGCCTTTCAGCCTTTCGACGCCCTGCACGGTGGCGCGATCGCCCTCGACCTTGATGTTCGCGCCCATGCGCGCCAATTCCGGCACGTGCATGAAGCGGTTCTCGAACACGGTCTCGGTGATATGCGAGGTGCCGCTGGCGATCGCCATCAAGGCCATGAACTGTGCCTGCAGGTCGGTGGGAAAGGACGGATAAACGTCTGTCGTGACATCGACCGACGTCGGACGCACGCCGTTGCGATGGACCGCAACGCCGCGGTTCGTCTGGGCGACCTCGGTCCCGATGCTGCGCAGCAGCCCGTACAGGGCCGCATTGTTTTCCGCGCGCGCGCCGACGAGTTCGACTTCCCCGCCGGTCATCGCGGTGGCAATGGCGTACGTGCCGGTCTCGATCCGGTCGGGCATCACGGTGAAGTCCGCGCCGTGCAGCCTGTCGACGCCGTCGATCGTGATCTCACCGGTGCCGAGGCCGCCGATCTTGGCGCCCATCGCGATCAGGAAGTGGCCGAGGTCCGCCGTCTCCGGTTCGCGTGCCGTGTTCTTGAGGACGGTCCGGCCTGTGGCGAGGGTCGCCGCCGTCATCAGGTTTTCCGTCGCGCCGACCGACGCGCGCGGCACCGTGAACGTCGTTCCCTTCAGTCCTCCCGGCGCGGTGGCGATGACGTAGCCGTCCTCGAGATCGATCCTGGCACCCAGCGCCTCGAGACCCTGGATGTGGAAATCGACCGGGCGCGCGCCGATCGCGCAGCCGCCGGGTAGCGAGATTTTCGCCTCGCCGTGACGCGCGAGCAACGGTCCCAGGACCTGGAAGCTGGCGCGCATCTTACGCACGATGTCGTAGGGAGCCAGCGCGGATTCGATCGTCGGCGCATGCAGCCTCATCGTGTCGCTCTGGCCCAGGCCGCCGCCGCGCCGGATGTTCATCGACACCCCGAACTGCATCAGCAGGTCGCTCATCCCGCCGATGTCGGCGAGGCGCGGGATGTTGCGCAGGGTGACCGGCTCGTCCGTGAGCAGCGAGGCGGCCATCAGCTTCAGCGCCGAGTTCTTCGCGCCGCTGATCGGAATCTCGCCGTTCAGGCGGTTTCCGCCCCGTATGCGTATTCTGTCCATAGTCCCTCGGGCGGCGGGAAACGCCGCGTTCTCGGCCTCTTGTAGCGTCCGGCGAACGGGCGCGCTACGGCCGCCATCTACAGGGGCTTGTGGGCATTATTCGGGCGCTCCCGAGCCGTCTCCAAGGCGCCGTCCTCTGCCGGGACGGAGGCCGAGTCGGCCCGCTTGCGGGTCGCCGTCTTTCGGCGCCGGAGGTTCTGGCGCAGGGCCGCGGCGCGGCGCTTTTCGCGGTCGGAAGCCTTGGTCGACATGGGCGGGCGGCGGCTCTTTCCCTATGGAACATCGTAGGCTATAGCAGCCGCCTTCGGGCGCTGCCCGGGGATGCCGGAGTAGCGTAGTGGTAGCGCAACCCCTTGGTAAGGGGTAGGTCGAGAGTTCAATTCTCTCCTCCGGCACCAGCTTTCCCCCCGCACCGACGGTCCCCACCCCTCGGCTATTCCGTGCGCGGCAGTGCATGACGTCCGTCGCCCTGTCGACAGTGTGTCGTACTACCCGAAATCGCGAATATTTGGCTGGATTGCATCGATCGTCGCCTCGGACATGACCTTTCGGCTTGCCTCTAAGACGCTTCCTCTTTGACCGCGGTCAATGAACGCGGGGCGACCTACGCCGAAACTGTTATTATTGATTGGTATTCGCGTTTCGGGGCCGGGACAGATACTGGACATAACCGCACGAAAGAAGGGGACTGAACGATGACGGTTCAACGCAGGCGGCTCGCGCTCGCCGCAATTTGCGCTGCCCTGGCCGCGGCCCTCGCGCCGCAATCGGCCTCGGCGGTTCCGAGTTTCGCGCGCCAGACCGGGCTCGCATGCGAGGCTTGCCATACCGTGTTTCCCCAGCTGACGCCCTTCGGCCGCACGTTCAAGGCCAGCGGCTATACGCTGTTCAACACGCTCAAGGTCCAGGACATCGACAAGCTGAAGCACAGCACGTTGTCGCTGAGCGACCTGCCGCCGATCTCGGCCATGGTGATGGCGTCGACGAGCATGGCGTCGAAAGCGAACGATGCGAACTCCTCCGCCAGTTCCACGGATTTCCCGCAACAGGCGAGCCTGTTCTATGCCGGCCGCATCTCCGACAATATCGGGGCGTTCATCCAGATCACGTATGATGACCAGAGCGGCTCGTTTGGCATGGACAATACCGACATCCGCTTCGCCGATGTCACGAACATCGACGGTCACACGGTGATCTATGGCGTCAGCCTGAACAACAACCCGACGGTCCAGGATCTGTGGAACAGCACCCCGGCCTGGAGCCAGCCGTTCATCTCGTCGCCGGCGATGCAGACGCCCGCGGCCGGCGCGCAGATCGAAGGCGCGCTGGCGGGAGTGGTCGCCGGCTTGTCGGCCTATGCCTTCGTCGACCAGTCTTTCTATGCCGAAGTCGGCGGCTACCGTTCGGCGCTGCAGGGCGCATCGGTCGCGAACAACGGCGACACGACCAACAATATCATCTCCAACGTCGCGCCCTATTGGCGCGTCGCTTATGAAATGGATTGGGGCAATCAATCCGTCGAAGTTGGCACGTCCGGCATCTATGCACAGTTGCGCAATCCCACCACGCCCGCCGGCAACGCGATCAACGTGTCGCTGCAGAATGCGCTGACCGACGATTTCACCGACTACGGGATCGACGGCCAGTATCAGTACATCACCGACGAGCACCAACTGACCGTCACGGGCGCATGGACACATGAGCACGCGACTCTCAACGCCAGCTTCCTGAACGATTTTTCGGACCGGGCAAGCGACGACCTGGACAATTACGATATCGTCGCGAGTTACTATTTCGAGCGCCGCTTCGGCGCCAGCCTCGGGTTCTACGGCGTGAACGGCTCGCACGATGCCACCTATTTCGGCACCTTGAGCGGCAATCCCGACAGCAACTGGGGCGTCGCCGAGGTCGACTACGTGCCGTGGCTCAACGTCAAGCTGGGTCTTCAGTACACCTTCTACACCAAGTTCGACGGCGCCACGTCGAACTATGACGGACTCGGCCGCAACCCTTCGGACAACAATATGCTGTTCGCCTATCTGTGGGTCTCGTTCTAGAGCGTCACGTCAAAAAGGAGAGATCGCCATGAGAAAATCTGCCGTGACCCTCGCCGCTCTGACCTGTCTGATCGGAGCCGGAGTCGCCTTTGCGGAAGACGCCGCGAAGCCGCCGTCGGTCAGCGCCGAAACGACGGCAACGACGGTATGTCAGAACTGCCATGGGGCGTCCGGCAACAGCGTGTCGGCCACCTTCCCGCGACTGAACGGGCAGCAGGCGGACTACATCGTTGCCCAACTCAAGAATTTCCGCGACCACAGCCGCTCCGACCCGCATGCCCGCGCCTATATGTGGGGTATGGCGTCCCAGCTCGACGACGCCTCCATCGACGCCCTCGCCCACTACTATGCGAGCCAGAAGCCGACACCGCCTCAAAGCGGCGGCGAACTCGCGGCGACCGGTGCGAAAATCTACGCCAACGGCGTGGAGGCCCAGAACGTGCCCGCCTGCCAGACCTGCCACGGCGACCATGGCGAGGGCGCCAGCGTCATCCCGCGGATCGCCGGTCAGCACGCCGACTATCTGCGCCGCCAGCTCGAAGCGTTCCGTCAGGAGCTGCGCGAAAGCGACGTCATGCACGCCAACACCAAGGACATGACCGATTCGCAGATCGATGCCCTCATTTCCTATCTCGGCAACGACTGACAAACTGGCTTCGACGTACGGACGGAGAGCGCACGATGTGGTGGCGATGGACGATCTTGCCTGCGGCACTTCTGGTCGCATCCTGCTCGGTCCCGTTCACCCAGATCGAGGGTGCGGACGGCCGACCGGAGTACGTCATGAAATGTTCGGGGCTCGTCGACGATATGCGCGGCTGCGCGCGCCTCGCCAGGGAGCTATGCCCGCGCGGCTATCACCTGGTGGGGAGCGGCTACACGGCCTATGGCGCCGTCCCGCGCCAAAGCAACGTTCCGACCGACCAGTCCGGATACGTCCACGTCGCCTGCAACGCGCCGCGTCTGCGGTGACTTCGCCTCAGGCGTCATTGCGCCGCGCGACGCCGGCCTGCGCGCCTTGATCCAGGTCAACATTCGTCGACTCGGCGGGCGTCTCATTCCGGCCGACAGGCGAATCCTTTGAACCGTTCGAGGACGAACCGCAGCAACGGAGGGTGACATGAACAAGCTGGCCATGATCGCGTGTACCGCGGTCGCGCTGATGACGTCGATCGGCGCAGCTTCGGGCGACGAGACCAAGGGCCGCTTCTGCACGGTCGGAGGCATCCAGCTCAGCAATTCGGGCGCCGGCGTGATCCAAGAAAAACTGTGGGAATATGGCGAGGCGAAATTGCGCGACACGCCCTTGCTCGGCTGGATCGATGTCGCCTGCGCCGACCGGGGCGTGCCGCGAAGCGTCCTGCAGGACTTCGGCAAGCGGATATGGTTCAACGTTTCGGGACCGGATGGCGGACCGCCGAGCGCTGGCCAGATCAGCGTCAACGATCCGAGCCTCAACACGGGCGTGGAGGGCGAGACCGGGATTTCGATCAAGGGGCTCGCAATCTACAGCATCGTGACGCCGAGCCATGTCTGCGCGTATCAGGTGGCGATCTGGATGCCAGCCTGCCCGCCGCGTCCCTGAAATGGGGAGGTTTAGCCGCGTTCAGCGCACACCCGAGCCGGGCCAGATCACGACCCGCAACGTCTGCATCAGGATCAGTACGTCGAAGAAGATGCTGACGTTCTTCACATAATAGAGATCGTAGCTCAACTTGGAACGTGCGTCGTCGAGCGAGGCGCCATAGGGGTAGTTGATCTGGGCCCAGCCGGTGAGCCCTGCCTTTACCGCGTGCCGCTCGTCGTAGAGCGGCAGCTGCCGCGACAGATCGGCGATGAATTCCGGCCGTTCGGGCCGCGGCCCCACGAGCGACATGTCGCCCCTGAGCACGTTGAACAATTGCGGCAGCTCGTCGAGCCGGGTGCGGCGCAGGAAGTTGCCGACACGCGTGATACGGCTGTCGCCCGCCGAGGCCCACACGGCGCCGCCGGTTTCGGCGTCCGTCCGCATCGTTCGCAGCTTCATGATGCGGAAGTGCCGTCCGCCTCGCGTCACGCGCGTCTGTCGATAAAGGACAGGGCCGCCATCGTCGAACCACACGGCCGCCATCGCAAGCAGAAGAAACGGTGAAAAGGGAATGAGGATCGCGAGACTGGCGACGATGTCGAGCAGCCGCTTCAACGCACGGTCCAGAAGTCCGAAATTGAACCCTTCGGAATAGAGCACCCAGGCGAGGTCAAGCCGCTTGATGTCGATGCGACGGACCTCCTTCTCGATGAAGCTCATATATTGAAGGACCGGAAAGCCGGCCGAGCGGCACATGATCAGCGTCTCGAGCGCCATGCCGCGCCGTTCATCCGGAGCGACGACGATCTGGTCGGCGCGCACGCGATTGGCGATCTCCAGCAGGCTGCCCGACGTCGAGACGATGCGGTTCGCGGGATCGGCGGCAAGGCGGGGATCGATCGTGCCGAAGCTCTCCTGATGCACGAACGTCACGTCGTACTGCAGGTGCTCGCCCTGCCCGCGCAGAATCCAGTTCAGGTCCCAGGCCCGCTCGCCCGCACCGACGACGAGCAGGTGGGGGCGGAACAGCCGGAGATGGCGCAAGGCGCGAAAGACGAGGCGCGCGATCATGGCGCAAGCGGTGAAACAGAGAATGGCGGCAATGAACAGCACGGGCGAGACGACCGAGCCGAAGGCCGCCGTCAGGACGTTCGACGCCGCCACGCCGATCGCCACGACGAGCGGCACGCGCCCGAGCGCGCGCGTCGTGTCGGCGATGCTGTCGCGGCGATAGAGTCCGAGTGCGAAGAGAAACGCCAGGTTGATGACCGCGAATGCGTAGGCTTGAAAGGGATCGACCGGAGCGCCGGATCGGCTGTCGGCGAGCCAGAGACAGGCCGGCCAGGCGCCTGCGATCAGAATCGCATCCATGATGAAGAGTGCCGAGCCGGCGGTCAGCACGCCGCCCCGCACGCGTGCGGGCCCTACGATCTGTTGCGGCTTCATCGGCAACGCCTTCGCGCAGCCGTCCGGGTGGCGCCGACGAGCTCATGGCGGACGGTCGGCCGAAACCTGTCGCGCACACGCCACGTCATTGTCACACCACTCGCCGGGGAGCCGCATTGTCCGAGAACAACGTAAATTGAAGGTAAAGGGCATACCCACGCTGGAAGCGCCTCGCCATCATCGCGCCGCGCCCTCTGCGAAATTCGGCCTTTATTCGGGCTCAGCGTCGGGGAGAGGAAGTTCCGCGGGCCCGGTCAGTGGGCGAGGAGTTGGGACATGAACCGTTTTGTCGTCGCATCTCTGGCCGCATCGCTGGCCCTGCTGGCCATTCCGCAGGCGGACGCATCCGGGCCGCCCCGCGCCACCCTCACCGCGTTCCAGTCGGAGGCGCAACTGCGCGACTATCTCAAGCGTCTCCAGACGTTGCGCCCGCGCATGCCGATGGCGGATATGGCGCCCGCGCCGCCCGCTGCCGTGAGCGCCGCCCCGTCCGTCGTCGTAACGGCCGAAAGGGCCGCCGGCGGGAGCATCACCAACAACCAGACGCAGGGAGTCGACGAAGGCGACATCGTCAAGCGGCACGGCGACACGCTCGTGATCCTTCGGCGCGGCCGGCTCTTCACCGTTTCGCTGGCGGGAGGCGGCATGCGCGGCGTCGACATGATCCCCGCCTATCCGCCGGGCGTCGACGCCAACGCGGACTGGTACGACGAAATGCTGATCTCGGGCGATCGCGTCATCGTCATCGGCTACAGCTACGGCCGCGGCGGCACGGAAATCAACCGCTTCCTGCTGGATCGGAGCGGTCACCTGACCTTCGAAGACGCCTACCAGCTCCGCTCGAACGACTATTACTCGGCGCGCAACTACGCGTCGCGCCTGATCGGACATCAGCTCGTACTCTACTCACCGCGCTACATTCCGTTCGATGCCGATCCGATGAGCGCGCTGCCGGCCTTGCGGCGCTGGACCGGGGTGCGCTCGACGTTCCGTCCCATCGGATCGGCCCGCGAAATCTACATGCCGCCGCAACTGCCAGACGAGTCGATCGATACGATTCACACGGTCACCAGCTGCGACCTCGCGGCGGAGATCCTGGCCTGCAAGGCGACGAGCGTGTTCGGCCCGGACGGCCGCGTGTTCTACGTCTCGGCCCGCGCCGTATACATCTGGGTGACGCCCAATTGGGACGGCGGCTCGCGCGCCGCGTCGCTGCTGTATCGATTGCCGCTCGACGGCGCCGCTCCGTCGGCGATCGGCGTCAGAGGCGCGCCGACCGATCAATTTTCGTTCCGCGAAGACGCCGACACGCTGAACGTGCTCGTGCGCTCCGAAGGCAGGGGAGATGCGATGTGGACATCCGAATTTGCGCACGGCGCCGTCGGACTACTGCGCATTCCGCTCGCCTCGTTCGGCGACGGGCTGTACGAGGCGCAACGCGGTCGCTATCGCGTCCTGCCGGCGCCGATGAGCGATCGCTCCTTCCAGAACCGTTTCGTCGGAGATTACGTGCTGTACGGCGAAGGAAACGGCTGGGGCACGCCGCAGGATCTCCGCTCCGCGCTGGTCGCCGCACCGATCGCAGGCGGGCCGGTCACGACGCTAATTTTACCGCACGGCGTCGATCGCATCGAAGCGATGGGGCCCGACGCTGTCGCCATCGGCAGCGACAGCGCCAACCTCTATTTCTCGTCCGTCCTGCTCGGCCGGACAAAGCCGCCGGAATTGGGCGACCGCTACGTCCTCACGGGCGCCGCCCAGTCGGAGACCCGCAGCCACGGCTTCTTCTTCAACCCCGAGCCGGGGCCGGCCGACGCTGGCTCCGGCGTGCTTGGGCTGCCCGTCTCGCGACCCGCCTGACCCGCCTACAGACAGTTGTTCGAAAACTCCGCGGCGATCGTGTTCCTGCGCCGCAGCGGCGGGAAGTTCCTGCCGCTCGGCGAGCTCGCCGCAGGCACGCAGGGCATTGTGGACGATTCCTGCGTCGCTTCCTGTGACGACTGGTACGGCAATGCGCGGCCGATTTTCATCGACGGACGCACGTTCGCGCTCATGGGCTACGAACTCATCGAAGGCGCGACCACGCGCACGGCGATCACCGAAACCGGCCGCATGAGCTTCGAGCAAGCCGGCAGGCGCCCGCTGGAGCGCTCGCAGAACTGATCGGGTCCCGTTCAGCGCGGAATGAGCGCGCGGTACAGGTGCCAGGTCGCGTGGCCGAGCACCGGCAGCACGACGATCAGCCCGACGAAAAGCGGGATCGATCCCAGCACCAGCCCGCCGGCGACGATCAGACCCCAGATCGCCATCGGCCCCGGGTTCGCCGCCACCGCGCGCACCGACGTCACGAGCGCAGTGTCCAGGCCAACGTCGCGGTCCAGCAGGAGCGGGAACGACACTATCGAGATCGTCATGGCGAACAGCGCGAAGAGAAAGCCGACGCCGATACCGATCACGGTCATCAACTGGCCGCCGGGCGTGCGGAAGACGTCATGGACAAACTGTCCGATCGAGTCGATCGGCGCCGGACCGAAAGTGGCCAGATAGATTCCCCACGCCGCCGCGAGCCACAGACCGAATGTGACGATGAGGACCAGCCCGAGAACGGAGATCGCCCCGATCGCCGGCGAGCGGAAGACGTCGAAGGCATTGGCCCATTTCGCCTCGCTGCCCTGTTCGCGCAGGCGGCTCATCTCATAGAGGCCGACGGCGGCGAACGGACCGACGATCGCAAAGCCCGACGCCAGCGGGAACAGGAGCGGTATGAGATCCATGCTGAACGCGGCGCGCGCCAGCACCAGGCCGATCACGGCATAGACCACGCCGAGAAACAGCACGTCGCTGCGATAGGCCTCGAAGTCCACGAAGCCCTTTGCCAGCGCGTCGCGCAGATCGGCGACGCGAATGCGGCGCACGATGGGCGCGGGCGAGTGTATCGTGTCCTGGATGTGGTGGAGCGATTGCCCCGCAAGTCTGAGCGTGTGGGCAGCCTGCACCAGCTGCGCGCCGCTCCATTCGATGGGATTTCTGATGGTCATAAGTGCGATTCTCCCGAACGTTTGGTTCGAGGTCGGAGATCGCTGCCGGCCAGGCGGCCCCACTGCCGTCGGTCGCGAGTCGTCCCGCAACCTTCGAAAGCGGTACTATACGCCGCAATTCGTCGCGCGGCCATCGGCGGGGCGGATGTTTATTGCGGCAGCGGCTGCGCCGCCGGGCGGCTGCGGTCGCGCAGATAGTGCAATGCGCCGGCACCGAACATCAGCGCGCCGATCGCGACCATCGCCAACTGCACCAGCCAGTTCCAGACGCCGCGATCGATCATGATGCTGCTCGGCTCGGCCGGCAGATAGAGGATGCGGACATTGTCGCCCGCACGGTACCAGGGCGGCGACGTGCCGACCGTGTCGCGGTAGAGCACCACACGCCCATCGGGCCCTGTGAACGCCACGACGGCATGATAGCTGCTCGACGAGCTGCCGCCGCCCTCCGACATGTCGTTCCGGACGACCACGCCCGGCGCGGGCGCGGCGTGCGCGAGAAAATCGATCTCGCGTTCGAGCCAGATCGCTCCGCCCAGCAGGAGCGCAAGACCAAGCGCGGTGAAAAACGGGCGCGTCGATGCCGTTCGGAGCGTCTGCACCTTCACGGCCGCCTGCACGTCGCCGGCGCTGACCAGCGGAAGATTTTCACGCGCTTGCAGCTTCGCCTGCAAGAAGGCGCGCTGCGCCAACACGGAGGCGCCCGACTTTCGCGCGTCCAGCAGCGGGTGCACGAAGCGGAAGATCTTGATCGAGAACCAGGCCGAGATGGCGGCCCCGACCGCGAATGTCATCCATGTGAAATGAAGATCACGAAGACCCATATGCACGAACGGGTAGCCGACGCCGAGCGGGAAGACGCCGATCGCCACCAGCACCCACCAGTCGCGCATCATCATCGGCGCGGACGGCGAAGCGGGATCGGCGAGCAGTCTGACCTTCGTTCCGAGCGCGCGGTCGAGGATGCCGGAAGATCCCGTGCTGGACAACGCCTCGTGACGCGTGCCCTGTGCGTCAGTGTAGGCTAGAACCGGCCAATAGGAATCGCCGTCCTTGCGCAACGCCACGACTTCGCCGGTGTAACTGCGCTCGCGGATGCGAACCCAGGCGCCGTAGCCGAGGACGAGCACGCCGATGCCCCAGCAGACGGAACCCGCCACCAGGTACATGAGCTGCATGTATGTCGAAAGCAGTTCGATGATCAGCCTGAACATGGCCGGACCGGCCCCACCAAAGCCGGGCCAGTGTGCACGCCAAGCGTTAACCTGCGCCTACCGCAGAGCCCGATTTTGCGGCTATTCCGCCGCGATGGAAACCGTTCTGCCCTGGTCCTTGAAATTTATCGCCTGGAGATAGCGGATGCCCTCCTCCGCGATGTCGTCGCCGACCATGCGGGTGCCTTCGGCCTGGAGCTCGTCCATGTCGATATACATTCCGTAGAAGCCGCGCGTGCGCGCCGTGATCAGGCCGGCGTTCAGCAGGGTCTTGATCAGCACCCGGAAGATGTTGGTCTCGCCCTTGAACCGCTTCTGCGGATCCTTGTTCTTGCGCCGCTCCATGATGTCGGCGACGACGCGCTCCGGGTCGAGCCCGAATTCGCCGTAGATCACCTGCTGCTGCTGTGGCGAACCGTTGTTGAACAGCAACGACTGTGCGCAATGCGCCGCCCAGTCCTCGACCAGGTTGCGCTCGGACTCGGTCAGCTTGGGAATCGTCTTGTCGGCCCAGATCTTGCCGAACTTGTGGTGGAACGCCTCGTCGGTCATCACCAGCTGGAAAAGCTTCTTGGCCAGCGGATCGCGGTTGTAGCGGAAGCCGTTGGCGAACGCGCCCATGGCGAGACCTTCGACCAGCATCTGCATGCCGATGATCTTTTTGTATACGGCGGGGCTTTCGATGATCTCGATCAGAAGCGCCTTCAGCGCCGCGCCGCAGGGCACCGGACGGCCCCAGCGCGATTTGATGTACTTGGCGAA
>DATJZB010000104.1:0-33584 GCA_035499335.1 Rhizomicrobium sp.
ATCAGCCTCGTGATTGAGGCGCGCGTAACCGCGCGCATGATCGCGCGCGAGGCCAAAATCGCCTATGCCCGCGCGGCACGAAAGTGAGTGACTGAAGTGAGTTGACGGGCTCTTCAACTCAACAGTCGGTTCCATTCCGAGCATGGACCGGTGCTTGGCTGCGTTTTGGCAAATATTGGCTTGCGGTCATCGCCGCAATGAGACAACTCGCGCTCCGATGGCAGCTTTCCCTGCGGGGCATTCATGCGATCCGGATGTATCAGGTGCCTACTGCGTGTCCGCTATCGACCCTGTCCCAACTTTGCGATATTCGGCGTTCTGTCGAGTTTGCCACTTGAGGCAAAACGCTGAGACGCTCCGGACCGGTGTTAATGCCGGTGATACTCACCTGGGCGGCGCCTAGTGCAACAGGAGATCATTTGGACGATGAGCATTACCCGCTTCAGCCATGTCACCATCTACTGCGCAAACCTTGAAACGTCTTTGGAATTCTACCGCGATGTTCTTGAGATGAGCATTTCCGACAGGAAATTGCCCAAAGGCTACCCGCGCGCGGCGATCGGTTGCTTTGCAGACGGCGAATGGTGCCTCCACTTCTTCGAGGCGACCGCCGAGCAGAGAGCGCAATTCGAAACATTGCCAACACCTCGAACCGGAGTGTTAATGCACGTGTCTCTGAGGGCTGAAGGATACGTCGCGACAAGGAAGCGGTTGGATGCGCGCGGCATTTCCGTGCGCGAATTTACCGTGGGCGACCGTCACCTGGTACAATTTCTTGACCCGGACGGCCTCGAGATAGAGCTGACATTTTCTCCCACCGAATTGCCGAGCGGGCCCATTTCTTGGGTGGCGCCCTAAAATCCATCAACGCCGCCTTCGCGACAAGCCACATTCCACCGGTCGTGGACACCAACGCAACACTGCGCGACCGGGCCATACGTTGGTTTAGCTTTCCGACCTTAAGGCACAATGGATCGTCTGTCTCGAAATGTACAAAGCTCAGGCTCAGGCACGCTTGAATCAAGAACCTAGCGAACAGGCTCTGAACGGAAAGTCCGATGACTTCTTCACCCCGCAGCCCGTTTGTCACTGTGCCGCGCCACCGGTGTGACATCGGCTCAATAAGAGTTGGTTTGCTAATGGTCATCTCACTTCTTGCAATTCGCGGCGCGCATGCTGACGATCTGACGCGAGCAAACTCGGCATTTGATCGGAGAGAATATTCGCGGGCCTTTGAACTATACGAACCCCTTGCCACGTCGGGCAATGCTTCAGCAGAAAGTGCCATCGGTTCGATGTACTATTTCGGCAATGGCGTTGGGAAGAATTGGGCTCGTGCCTATATGTGGTTCAGCCTTGCCGCGCGGTCTACCAGTGCAATCGCCACTGTCGCGCGAACCAATCGCGACGTCATAGCTCGCCGGATGGCATCCGGCGACATTGATCTGGCCCAGTTCATGACTGATCAGTGCCTGACTTCGCACTATCAAAATTGCGGCTTGCCGCTCGCCTCAGACTAGAGTCGGCAATTGCCGGCGGCGTCCGCCTGGGTGGCTGACAGAGGCCAGCGGGTGACCGTGCGCCTTAGACGAATGTATAGGTTGGCCCTCCCGACGCGGTGTCTATGACAACCATCCGTCCGATATCGACGACGCACACCCTGACCTATGCTTCGGGCGTTGCATGCGGTCGGCTCATAAACGTCGCAGAAAAGGAGAATTGACGATCGCCTCGAGTTGCCGGATCCCAATCGCACTTGGAGTACCAGATGTGATTCAGTTTGCGGACCAAGTCGAGACGAGCGATCGTAGCAAACTCGCGTCTGCGACGAGCGTCGCTCACCAAAATGTAGTAATCGTTGTAGAGCTTAGTTGATCCAATGCGCCTTAGACCAGACATTTGTCGCCGCGCTGCAGCCAGAAATGAGCAAGTGTGGAGACGTTCGGATTTCGCAAACATTGAAGTTAGCAAGCGCCGCATTCGAGCTCGGGGGAGGCAACAGAGCCAGTTGAACCTGTTGGTCGCGCGGGAGCGCAAACCAAAACTGAACGCAGGTGATGTCATGCAATCTGTTATCGAACAAAAGTTGTTGCGCACGCGGAACCGGCACTCTACCAACTGCCCCAATAACGACCTGTGGACCCCCATACGAACCGTGAGTTTGATCGTGATTACGGCGTCAATATTCTGGGGCGCGGTAATTCTCGTCTTGTTGCAGATCTAGCGTCGGAGGGTCGGCAGCATGTCCGTCACCGAATGAACAGTCCTGTGACGGGGTTCCTTATGGCATTGCGAAGAATCGCGGCCAATGGCGCACGCTGCTTCGCATTCAAATACAGCCAGCTGACCAGAGAACGTCCAATCAGGAAGTCCAATATGCGGCATCCTATCCCTCGACATAACAGGCCTGAGCATTGACCCTGAAAGTAATGGGGAACAAATGACGCGCACGATCCTGACCTGACCGGCTCTTTTTGGACCGAGCGAATTGATAGAAATTGGCTTGGAAAAGAGTTTTGTCATGGCGAAGAAGAGGTTTAGCCCGGAGCAGGTTGTGACGCTGCTTCGGCAGATTGAGGTGGCGACATCTTCGGGAAAATCGATCGGGGTCGCCTGCCGGGAAGCGGGGATATCGGATCAGAGCTATTTCCGGTGGCGCAAGGCTGAGGCGTGAGCGCGCCACTGGTCCGCGCGCTTCGCCGAAGGGCGGGCTCGATCTCGAGCAGGCGCGTAAGCTCAAGGACCTGGAGAGTGAGGCGGAAGAGAGAACGATCCGGCGGATCGTTCTTCCGCCGAACAACGCCCGGCTGAAGCGGCTGGTGGCGGATCTGTCGATCGAGAAGCAGGTGCTCAAGGACATCGCCGAGGGAAACTTGTAAGCCCCGAACGGCGCCGGCGGGCTGTGGTGCAGGTGCGAGCGAAGTATCGTCTCTCCGAGCGCCAAGCCTGCCGGATCGTCGGCCAGCCACGCGGCACGCAGCGTTACAGTGTGATCGCACGGGCTGACGAAGATGCGCTGACGCTGGCGGTGACACAGTTTGCCGCGCAGTACGGCCGCTACGGCTATCGCCGGATCACGGCTCTGCTGCAAGGCGCGGGCTGGGATGTCGGGACCGATCGCGTGCAGCGCATCTGGCGCCGGGAGGGGCTGAAAGTCCCGCAGAAACAGAGACCGCGAGGAAGGCTATGGCTCAATGACGGCAGTTGCATCCGGTTAAGACCAGAGCGGCGCAATCACGTCTGGTCCTATGACTTCGTCGAAGCCCAAACCCATGATGGCCGCAAAGTGCGATTGATGACGTTGATCGACGAGTTCACGCGGGAGTGCCTGGCGATCCGCGTCGCACGCCGGATTAACAGCCTCGGCGTGCTAGAGACCATGGCCGACGTCATGATCGCGCGCGGCGTTCCAGAGCATATCCGCTCTGATAACGGCGCCGAGATGACCGCGAAGGTCGTGCGCAGCTGGCTTGCGAACGTGGGAGCAAAGACCCTTTACATCGAGCCCGGCAGTCCCTGGGAGAACGGTTACTGCGAATCCTTCAACGGAAAACTCCGCGACGAGCTGCTTAACGGCGAGATCTTCTACAGCCTCAAGGAAGCCAGGATCGTCATCGAGCAATGGCGAGAGCACTACAACACCATCCGGCCGCACTCATCGCTGCGATATCGGCCGCCGGCACCGCAAACGTTCGCGCCACCGATGTCCCATCTAGATGGGACATCGGCCATCATGTAGTCTCTATCGACTTGGTACAAAATATCCGTCAGGCCAATCTCGTCCTTGCGGTTCTTCAGGATCTCAAACAGGGACTTGCGCAAGGCGCTTGAACCGGACCTGACCGCCATCCCCTGCTCGATAAGGAAGGCGCGGACCTGATTGATCGTCGCCGTCCGTCGCGACACCAGGCGCGAGCGCACCCGATGGTAGGCCTGCAGGTCGAGCTGATCCTGCGTCTTCTCTTGCACGACGTGCAGGTTGGGCCGCAACGCCGCCTCGGCAATGGCCTCTGCATCGTTGTAGTCGTTCTTCTGACCCTTCACGAACGGCTTGACGTAGAACGCCGGGATAGTCCGCGGAATATGTCCTAGCGCCCGAAGCGTCCGGCTGACAAAGTGGGCGCTCAGGCAGGCCTCCATGCCGACGATGCAGGGTGGCAGCTTCTTGAAGGCTTCGGCAAACGCCAGCCGCTTCAGCTTCCAGCGGAATGCAATCTTCCCGTCGGTACCAGAGCCAACGACGTGAAAGACTTCCTTGCCAAGATCGATCCCAATCGATGCGAGTGCCGGGATCTCCGTACTTGCTTTGCGTGTCATGACTGCTTCTCCTGTGGTTCGCGGGCGCGCCTCGAAAGGCTAACCCGAGGGGGAAGCAGCCGGTCCATCCCATTAGCGGACATTCGTGTTGATCCGTTGCCAACGTCAGTTTCGCAATTATCGGCCTACCGCAAAAAATTCGCGAGATGCGCGAGTCAATTGCGCCTTCGCACGGGTGCGTCGCGCTTCCGATGCGGTCCTACGCCCCAGCGACGACATTCTCGATAGCGCCGATCCCGGCCACCTCGCAGCGGACGACGTCGCCCGCTTTAAGAAACTGCGGAGGATCCATACCGGCTCCGACGCCCTCGGGCGTGCCAGTGGCGATCAGGTCTGCGGGCTCAAGAGTGAAGGCAGTGGACAAGTACGCGATCTGATCTTTGATTTTGTGCAGCATCAGGCTCGTGTTCGAATGCTGACGAATTTCGCCGTTCACCCGGCATTCGAGATCCAAGCCCTGGGGGTCTGGAATCTCATCTGCAGTCACTATCCACGGTCCCGTGGGCCCATGGGTGTCGAACGATTTGCCCATGGTGAAGGTGGGCGAATGGCGCTGCCAGTCGCGCGCCGAGACATCGTTGGCGACGAAGTAACCGAAGACATATTGAAGCGCGTCTTCCGGCCTCACATTTTTCGCGCGACGTCCGATTACAAGTCCGAGTTCGACTTCATAATCTAACGCCTCCGTTACACCCGGTTCTATCGGATCGAATGGACCGGTGATGCAGGTGGTCTGTTTGTTGAACCAAACTTGATGCTGCGCGGTTGCAATGCCGAGCCGCGCCGCTTCCTCGACATGCTTGCGATAGTTCATGCCGATGGCCAGATATTTTCCCGGCCGCGGGATGGGCGCGAGAAGGCGGATTTGGGAGATGGGGACTTTTGGCTGCGCGGATGCGGTCCGAACACGGATGCTCTCGAGCATGTCCGGCCCGCCTTCAATGACCTCAAGGATGTTGTGAGCCTCGAAACCACACTCTTGCAGGTCGACGATTCCAGCGTCCTTCACAACCCCAACCCGCTGACCGCTGCCGGCGTCAAAATGTGCAAGCTTCATGCAACTCTCTCGCTGACTTCGCAGGCGCCGCAATTGGCCGCGCAGTGAGGATGAGTCATCGAGCAACCTCTGATGGCTCGTAGTTGGTGGCGAAGTCAGCTGGTGGAGGCGGCCCCCAGAGGAACATTGCATCCTCAGGCGCGTGGTCGCCGGCAGGCCAGTCACAGTCGGCCGGGACATAGTCGATGTCAGCGGAGTATTCGCAGTAGCTGCCCCATGGATCGCGAACATAATGGAAGTAGTTGGCGCCGAGGACGTGTCGCCCAAGGCCCCATCCCGCCTCGAAGCCGCCGCGTGCGGCTTGTGCGGCACCGAGCCCGACCTCCTGGACCGAGCCCACGTCCCAACTTAGGTGGTGCAGCCCACGATGGTCGGACTTCACAAGTGCGAGCATGTGGTGATCGCTTCCGTGTACGCCGTGCAGAAAGGCGACGCCTTCGCCGCTGCGATCGGAGAGGCGAAGTCCGAGCGCGGATTCGTAGAACGCAATCGCCTCTGTAATTGATGTCGTGAAGATCGCGACGTGTGACAGCCGGCGCGGATGGACCTTCGGAGCCTTCGCGTGCGTAAGAGCGCCGGAGACGCCGGGTGCCGTAGAAGCGGCGGCGAAAACGCTTTTCTCGTTCGGCGAGCTTTTGTCCGCAATCCTGATATTGATGGGGAGGCCGTCAAAGCCTTCGATCCACCAGCCTCCAGGCTCGGCGCCCGGGGGCGCAGCCGCCGACTTCACGTCGCGCTTTTCCAGCTTCCGCTGGAGAGCCAATTCATCGTCTTCGAATATTCCGAAGCTCAGATAACTCAGCCTTTTCGCTGGCCCCGGCGAGACGACGCCCCAACGGTGGGAATTGCCGCGGGTGTGGAGCACAAGGCGACGCGGCTCCACATGAACCGCGAGGCCGAACTGATCATAGAAGCTCCGCGCAACCTCGAGATCTGGCACGACCAGGCCGAAGTGATCGATCGAGTGGACGCCCGTCACTCCGGGACGGCGGCTCAATGCCTGCTTGGACATGGTTTCAATCTCCTGCCTGTGCTCGAGCGTGCGGGATTGGAAAAGTGGCGAGGGGAAGCGCTCGGGATTGGCTGGGCGAAGCCCCTCACACCGCCATGCTTGGCGTAAGGCCGCAAAGAATCCGGCCATAGAGCTCGTAGTTGCTCGCTGGGTTCGCCATGGCATGCATGTTGGCGACGCGGAGGTCCTGCCAGATACGGCTTAACCGATTGCCACTGCGAGCGAACGAACCGCCTCCGGCTCCGGCCAAGAGGTCGACGCCTTCCCACAGGAGCTGGCCTGCCATGCCGGTATAGAGTCGGGTTTTCGCGCGTTCCGCGAAGGGCATGAACTCGCCCTTCTCGGCCCAGGCGTCGACTTCGGCGCAACACTGGGCGACCATAAGCCGGCCCGCTTCGATGCGGCCGCTCGCCTCGCCCAACTGCAAATGGGTGACGGCAGCCTCAGCCTGCTTGCCGTATTGCGTGAGAAGAATGCCTCGCGAAGGAATCTGGCTCAAAATCTCGTCGATCATCGCCTGCCCGAGGCCGACGGCCACAAACTTCAGGATGATGGCGTCGAGCGGGTTGAAGGCGCAGCGATAGAGAGCCTGATCCTGAAAGCCGCCCTTATAATCTCCAGCGATGCAGGCACGGGTATCGACGATTCGTTCCCAGGGAACGAAGACGTTCTCCACTGTGACAGACGAGCTGCCGCTGCCGCGAAGTCCAACGGTGTCCCAATCATTCAGGATCTTGCACTCGCTGATAGGCATCAGTGCGAGACTGGGGCGCGTGAGCTTACCGTTTTCGTCGGGAAGCAGGATTCCGAGCAGGTTCCAGTGGGCGAGATGTACGCCGGAGTTGAACGGCCAAAAGCCCTTTTCGATTATGACGCCCCCATCGACAAGTCGCACTGACGAGCCTTTTCCTGGGCTGAACACTCCGGCGACGCGCGCATTGGGTGTGGAGAAGACCTCGTCTGCCACCGCTCGTGGGAAGACTGACGCAACGGTCCAATTGCCGGTGTTCACGAGAGCGACGGCCCAGGCAACACCGCCATCGCCACGACCAAGCTCTGCGTTGACCTCCATCCATTTGGTGAGACTTGACTGCAGCCCACCGTAGGCACGCGGCGTTGTCATCGACAGAAAGCCCGCTTCCTCAAGTTCCGCGACCAACGCGGGTGGAACGCGCGCGAGTCGGTCCGATTCTGCCTGTCCTTCGCGAAGTCGCGGCACGATGGCCCGAGCCCTGTCCAGAATGTCGGATGTCTGCGTTTTTGGCATGTTCAGAACAGCGCTCATTGCTTGACCTCATAATGGACAGTGTGTCTATTATGATGTTTATGCGGGGACGAAACCTGAGTCAAGCGTTGGTATTAGGGTTGAACTAGAATCCAATCGTTCACGCGCCTAAATTTGAAATTTGGTTCTCCGTAGTCGATTTCGACGCTAGACACAGATGGTTCATTATGAAGGGAGAACTCGGCTGCTGGGCTCGATGTGCGTGTCTCCTCGGTGGGTCGCGTCTTATCGCTCCGACCGAACTGAACTAGCGCAGAGGCACGAATGAAAAAGAAGGCCGATCACCGAGTTCGCGTAGCCCGGGAAAGGCGCGACCGGATGCACCAGCGGCTTCTGAGCGCCGTCATGGCAAGTTATAGCGAGGGCCTGGAGTACGGGGTGCCGCTTGTCGAAGACGTCTGCCAAGCGGCCGATGTCTCGCGGGCAACTTTCTACAAACACTTCAGCTCGGTCGACGAGGCCATCGACATCGTTGGCCAACAGCTCATGGACGAAATGTTCCATAGTCTCGAGCTAATATCTCCGCGTCGGCAGGAACCACTGCTGCGTCTGACCGCCGGTATTCAGATATTTTTGATGCGTAGCGTTACAGACCCGCTTTGGGCGGCGTTTGTATCGCGGACGGAATATTTGAGCCGGGAAACGGATCTGCTGAAAGGGCTCGTGACTGACATCCGTATGGCGCAGGCCGATGGAACTATCCGCGTCCGGAACGTCGATGCAGCTGCAAGCCTTGTAGTCGGAGGGATGATGGAGGCCATTCGGCACCTCCAGCGCACCGGTCAGCGCAGCCGGGACTACGTCGAGAACCTGACGGCCATGATCCTGTGTGGACTGGGCGTCGACTATGAGCGCGCCCCGGATCTCGTTCGAGAGCGCTCGGTCTATATCCGGGGACTCGCGCCCGATTGTCTGGACTGGTGGCGAGTCCCTTGGACCTGAACTGTGTCGTGAAATTTCAGCGATGCGGCCCACTTGGAGCCGCCACAACCGCTCCGCAGAATGCCTTGTTCACATCGCTACGGGCTTCGAGAAGCGGCGGTTCCTTCTTGCAGTGAAGAAATCCTTTCAACCCATTTTTTTGCGAAAATCGCACCGCGGTTCCTTTGTTTGGAAGGCGATTCATTCCCGAAAACAAATGCCCGCTTTTCGCCGATTGTGTTGAAAAAGTCGGAGGGCGTTTTTCGCTCGCGATTTCCAATCAATCTTGGACTAATTTGCGCAATAATGATTCAATATTCGTCCGCTTTTGAATCGTTGTTGCGCAAAATCAGCGCCGCAGCGCTCGTCTCGGATTTTTTCAACACAATCCACCCACAGCGGACGTTCGCTCCAGCCGGTTGCGACCGCTTTGCCGAACGACTACTGTTTGACTCAAACAGAAAGTTCGCGGGGGCTATTCAAGCGGAACTCGCCGCGGGCTGTTCTCGTACAATTTCCTGCCCGTCACGCAGCTTTGCGCTCACGCCGATCGAGGAGTTTGGCAAAATTGGCCTGCTCAACGAGCTTGAATGCTGCGACAGCTTCTTCGCCCTTCATCGAGAAGTCCGGTTCCAAACCATCGCCAAGCCGCTCGAGCTGCATATTGTTCCATCCCATGAGGTGAAAAAGATTCAACTCGGGTTCCGGGGCTCGGAGAACTTCACCTGACAATAGTTTCGCGGCGATAGAGGGATCTGACAGAAATGGACGTCCCATGCCGATCAGGTCGAGCTCGCCGGATTTGAGGGCAGTCGTCATCGCGGGCACGCTGCGGAATCCCCCCGTGACCATGACAGGCATTTTGGCCACGGCGCGTACGGCAGCAGCAAACTCCAGAAAGTAGGCCTCCCGCTTGACCGTGCTGGATTTGCGACCATCAATGCCCTCATCCTTCAGCGACGCTCCAACCTGCTTGGGTTGCTCGAGCGAACCGCCGGAAAGCTCGAGGAGATCGAGCGACGAGCCGTTCAGCCATGTCACGAGCTGAATACATTCTGCATTGGTAAAACCGCCTTTTTGAAAGTCCGATGCGTTGAGCTTTATGCTGACCGGGAAGTCGGGTCCAACCGCGCTGCGTACTGCTGCAATGGTTTCGATTAGGAATCGCGAACGGTTCTCGAGGGAGCCGCCCCATCGATCGGTGCGAACATTGGACAGCGGGCTCAAGAACTGTGATGGCAGATAGCCATGGGCTGCGTGAATTTGTACGCCCGTGAAGCCGGCTGCCTTCGTGAGCCGAGCGGTCGTTGCGAACTGCGAAATCGCCCGTTCAATCTCACGCTCGGTCATAGCCCTGGGCTTTGCGAAGGAAAAACCGATTCCCCGGACGACATCGATTTCCACGCTTGATGGAGCCAGAGGTTCATTGTTGATTGCGCTGTCCACCTGACGTCCGGTGTGACTGATCTGCGCCCAGTAATGTGCTCCCTGCGACCGGCCGGCAGCGACCATTCTCTTCAGCGCTGGAACACCGCTCTCATCCTCAAGCACTACGTTGCCAGGGCGCTCGAGATGCCAGCGGTCGACCTGGATGTTGCCCGACAGCAAGAGGCCGGCTCCGCTCGACGCCCACCGCATGTAGAGAGTTTCCAACCTCGCGGTGGCGAAGTTGTCTGCATCCGCAAGTCCTTCACTCATCGCCGCTTTGGCAAGGCGGTTGGAAAGAACCGTTCCGGACGGAAGTCTAAGCGGCGCTGCCAGCGAACTCGTCATGGTGTCCTCGTTGAGGTTGGTGTCGACGAAATACGAACTCGAGCTTCACGCCCTCGGGCCCCGGCACAAAAACCTGGCGCTCGCCGCTCTCCGGCAGGTCGCGCTCGAAATAGTCGAGACTGTGCTGTTGCAGGCGCACGATGAGCGCGTCATAGCCGGATCCGGAGAGCGCGACGTGGTCGACTACGCCGGTAGCACCTCTGAGATTGGTCCGGACATAGCCTCTTGTTAGATCGTCGTCAGCAGATGCGAGGTGGATGAGGGGGCGATCGCCGCTGTAGAGCCAGTGTCCGCCGAATGGGAAACTTGGGCGTGCTCCCTCCGTGAGTTCGGCTGCACATACCAAGAACTTGCGCATGCGCGCTACATCACTTGCGAGAATGAGTATGTGGTCGAGGTTCCAACTGTTCACGGGTCAACCCTTAGGCTCGGCGTCGAGCCCAAGTTGATTGATCGAACGATCGTAATAAATATCGTTGATTTAATAATATTCATTAGTAAAATAAATGAATGATCGATCGGCTAGATGACCTCAAACTATTTGCACTGATCGTCGAACGCGGTTCGCTCACCGCGGCAGCCCGTGAAATCGGTCTGTCACAGGGAGCGGTCTCGGTGCGCCTCGCAGCGCTGGAGAACGCGTTAAGCACGCAGCTTCTCCGGCGCACGACGCGTCGATTGCAACTCACCGAAGCGGGCGATCAATTCTATCAAACTGCCAGGCGCGTTCTCAGCGAGATCGATGATCTTGAGCAGTCACTTGCGGGCGATCGTGGCGAGCTGAAGGGTCCGATCCGAGTGACTGCGCCATGGGACATCGGCCGCAATCACCTGGCTCCGTCGATCAATGACTTTATCAACGCCAATCCGGGTCTCACGATTAGCCTGATGCTTTCGGACGCGACACTCGATTTAAACGAATATGGCGTAGACTTGGCTATACGATACGGTCGACTGCCCGACAGCTCTCTTCAACTCCGCCGCATCTCTACGAACAGGCGCTTGCCGGTGGCATCTCCAACTTATCTCGACCGCGTCGGCCGCCCAGCAAAACCGCAAGACCTTCTCGCGCGCAATTGCATCTCGCTCCTGCGTGACGTCGGTCGATTCGATCTGTGGCCGTTCGTCGTCAACGGCATCCCAAGCCAGCTCAAGGTCTCTGGTGATCGCGACGCCAATGACGGCGATCTGTTGCGGCGCTGGGCCATCGAGGGCAAAGGCATAATCCTCAAGTCCGCATGGGATGTTGCGCTTGATATTGAACGGGGCCTATTGGAGCCACTGCTGTTAGAGTATTGCCCAGTCGACGTCGATCTACAGATTGTATTGCCCGCGGCCCGCTCGCGACCAAAACGCGTCTCAGTCCTCTGCGACCACCTGGTCGCGACGTTGCGAGCCGTCGACAAGCGGCTCGAAGGTATTGGGCTCAAATCTGAGCAGGCGTAGCTAACAAACTTGGTAAGTCAATGTCCGGCTTCGACCCGAGGGGGATATTCGTATTCGGGGTTAGCTCGCAGCAAGACATTCTCATTAGTTCGCGGGTGTCAGCGTTTCGAGCGCGTGCGGGCGAGCTGTTTCAACAAAGCGATAACATCACCCTCATGTCCCATCGGCTTTGAGCCAGGAGCGACTGCGCGACCGAGCGCCATGCCAATCATTGCTTCCAGCGCAAGGCGATAAAACGCAACGTCGTCTGGATTGCGCCCGACCTTCGCAGCCAAATCCGCGTTCAGTTGTGGCGTCGCGGCCCGGCGAAAGCGTTCGATCACGGGGTCAAGTTCTTTTCGCAGAGCCGGATCATTGCGAGCGGCCATCCATACCTCAATGACAATCTTAAAATCCGGATGGCCGAAGCCCGCCCACGCGGTTTCGATATAGGCGGCCGCGGCATGGCGCGGATCGCCGCTTTCGGCTGCATTGCGCGAGCGTATGCCAATATCGGCGCAGACTTCCTCCAGCGTCGCCGCGAACAGCTCGGATAATCCGGAGAAGTGGTGAAACAGCGCGCCGCGCGTTACTCCCGCGCGGGCGCATACTTCGACAGCTGTGGTGCGGCCATAACCAGTGTCCATCAGCGACGCCCGGGCCGCTGCGATCAAGCGCGCCCGCATGGCCGCGCTGCGCTCTGCCTGGGTATTTGGCTCCTTGGTCTGGTTGCGAGTCCGAATAAGTTTGGCTATCATAACACATACATACATGAATGTATGTTATTTGCAAGCAGAGATTGTGGGAATGAACGCGGTCGTTGGCAACAGGTTCAAGGCATCAAACCGTCTCCAAACAGAGATAGCGCTCGACGCGAAAGCGGCGCGCGCTGCGTGCGGGATATCGCAGGCACAGGAGAAGCAAATCGCGCGCGACCTCGCACCAGCAATTGCGTGGCCGACACTGACGCTGGCCGTTGTTCTGCCATTGACGCTCGTCGCGGTGATGGCGCTCGGCTTTGTGAGAACACTTCCGCTGTGGGCCTGCACGCCTCTACTGGCGATTGTGTCTTATGCCCACTACACGCTGGTGCACGAGTCCATTCACGGAAACGTGGTGAGCAGTCCGCGCAACCTTGCCTGGGTCAACACCGTCGTTGGCTGGATCGGGTCGCTGGGGATGGGCGCGGGATGGCCGCCGCTACAGCGCACGCACGTCCTGCATCATTCCTTCACTAACACGGAACGCGATCCAGACATCATCGTAAAGGGAACGCTTGTCCAGCTACTTTTGAAGTGGCTAGTCATGATGCCGATGTCGCTGCTGCCGATGTTCGTCATGCGTCTCATCAGTCCTAACCGCTACAAGCAGATCGGGAGCATCCTTAGCCCATCCGAGATCATGCAATCGTCGGCGGTATCACTCTTCACACTTGCGCTGCTGGTGGCATCAATCGTGACCGGACATTTCGTTGACTGGCTGTGCCTGTGGTTTCTTCCGACCCGCCTGGGCATCCTGCTCCTGAATATCTTTTTCCAATGGCTGCCGCACCATCCGTTTGACCGAACAGAACGCTATCGCAACACCCGCATTAGTTTGTGGTTCGGTGGCACACTGGCGCTACTGCAGCAGAATCTGCATCTGATGCATCATCTTTGGCCGAGCGTACCTTTCTACAACTATGCGAAGCTCTATCGCGCATTGAAACCGGTTCTGCGAGCCGAAGGTTCGAGGATCGAAGGTTTGATGGTCGGCAAACACGCGCGCGCCATCGCGGACTAGCGACGGGTTCACCAAACTTTTTTGCGATTTCATTCAATCACGAAGCGGAGCCAGAACAGTGAGTAATCCCCAGAAGCAGTCGGAGCATTCGTCCGGAATCTTGGTAGAGGCCGAGGATTTTGCCAACTATGGCGGATGGGTGCTCGACTCACAGTTTGAGACGCAGATGGGTTCACCGTACCTGCTCGCCCATGGGCTCGGACGACCGGTAGCCGATGCGACAACTGTGATCGCCGTTGCAAATGCCGGCGAATACGAAGTGTGGGTGCGGGCGAAGGACTGGGTGCCGTCGCACCATCCGGGCCGGTTCACGCTGTCGATAAACGGCACCACGCTCGAAACAGAGTTCGGTGCGAACGGTAAGGACTGGTCCTGGCAGTCTGCAGGTAAGATCTCGCTTGCGAAGGGCGACGCAACGCTGGTCCTGCACGATCTAACGGGATTCGACGGCCGCTGCGACGCGATCTACTTCAGTAAAGACGGAGAGACGCCGCCGAATTCGGTAGATAGTGCGAGCCGCGCATGGCGCAAAAGGCTGCGCGGTTTGCCCGAAGCTCCAGCCAACGCCGGTGAGTATGACGTCGTTGTCGTTGGCGGCGGAGTATCCGGATGCGCGGCAGCTCTGACGGCCGCACGCCTCGGCCAACGCGTCGCGCTGATCCACGACCGCCCAGTCCTTGGCGGCAACGCGAGCAAGGAAATCGGCCTCATGCCGCGCGGCGCTCAAGGCACACTGTTGCAGGAGCTCGCGGCACGAACGGACGATGGCGATCTGGTGGCGCTGCAACTGCTCAGGGCTGAGCCGAACGCGACGGTATTTCTCGAGCATCGCATTGTCGCGGCGGCGCGCGAAGGCGACCGGATCGTTTCAGTGGACGCGGTGCAGGCACGCGGTGGACTGGAGCGCCGGTTTGCCGGAAAGATGTTCATCGACGCCAGCGGCGTGGCCGTGCTCGGAGTACTGGCCGGCGCAGAAACGATGTTCGGACGAGAGGGGCGGTCTGAGTACAACGAGCCCTATGCACCGGAAGAAGCGGACCGGATGCACCACGGAAACACGCTCTTTTTCCGCACGCGAATGGCGGATCATCCCGTTCCATTTCCGGATGTGCCCTGGGCAACCGAGGTATCGAAGGATTACGCCAATCTCAGCGGACAACTGATGAAGCCAGGCGCCGAGAACGGGGCCGGGCCGGTCGTCAATACGAACCCCGACACGCCCACCTTTCAGTTCAGCGCTGACCCGAGCCAGGCCTGGATGATGCAGTTCCCAGCCACGCACTACTGGGAGTATGGCCAATGGCTTGACCCCTACGAGTCGGGCGAACTCGTCCGGGACTACCTCATGCGGGCTCTCTACGGGACGTTTTCGAACGTTAAGAAGCTAGAACCGGAGCAATACGCCAACCTTGAGTTCGACTGGATGGCGTTCGTGGCGGCGCAAGGGGAGTTCCGGCGATACAAAGGCGATCACGTGCTCACGGAAAACGATATCCGCAACCATACGCGATACAATGACATGCTGGTATCAAACGACGGGTTCTTCTGCATCCACTGCGCGTGGAAGCCTGGTGAAGGGAAATACGATTTCCGTCTGAAAGACTGGATCATGGACCTTCGCGACCAAAAGCCATACGGCATCCCGTTCCGGTGCCTTTACTCAGCGAACACCGAGAACCTGCTGATGGCGGGCAAGCACATCAGCGTCACCCACGTCGCTGGCTCGTCGGTGAAGCTCATGGGCAACGGCGCGCAGCACGGTATTGCCACTGCGGCCGCGGCGTATCTCTGCAATGCCCACGACACTACGCCTCGCGGTCTTTACGACTCCCGCCTGGACGAGCTGATTGGGCTCGTCAGCAAACTCACTGGTCACAACCACGATCACGCGGCGACGCCGGCCAGCAAGTAGTTCGTGCCTGGTATGCGGAGGAGCTTGGATTCAACGGCGCGTGCGGCGGGAGAAAAATGACGGATCGCTATAGGGTTTCTCACTCTCAGTGCGGGGCCGGTCCGATTGGGTGCGGCACTTGAGCTGACACGTTTTCGCCGCTCGATGAGGCGTTTCGTAATCGTCGCAGCCGAATGCCCACCCGCCACCCATGGCGGACTTTCGTACTCTGCAGCCGCGCTTGCCTAACCGGCTGTCTTTCTGGAGCGATGGCGCGCGCGGAAAACTGTCAGATTCTCGCAATGAGCCCACGATGCAGACTTCGCTCGTCAAACTTTCTTGCAGTTCGGAAGTGTCCCGAGAGCCCCGCTTATGCTCGGTTACTGCCCGACTCCCGTGCCAACACACTCCACCAGATGCTGCTGCCAAAGTTCGAGAGCGGACTTCTTTTCGGGCAGATAGCCGTACCGGTTGTAGATGCCGGCAACGCCTGATTGGCTTCCCGAGATGTGGTTGAGCACACGTTCGATCACATGCGGAGCGACGCCCAGGCGAGCCATCGATGACGCCGCCGTGCGGCGAAGATCGTGGAACCACCAAGGCGGCATGGCGGACTTGCCATCTGCCTTGCGGTACTCGTTGATCAGTTTGTCGAGACGACGTTTGACGCGACCATAACCCGAGATCGGACGCGGCGCTTCGGCAACTTCCAACGTCGAACGTTTGCGGGCGTCAGCCGCGGCGTGCCCCAGTTTGGCCGGCGACTTATGTTTCTTCATCGCCGGAAACACATACGGATTGTCGGTCTGCTTCGGCAGCGCGGCGAGGAGTTCTAGTGCGATGGAGGGGAGTGGCACCTCGTTGGCAACGCCGTTCTTGGAACGCTCCTTGGGCACCGTCCACATCGCGTTGACGAGATCCAAATCCTCCCAGCGCATGTGGCCCACTTCATCCCGGCGCTGAGCCGTGATCAAAAGCAGCTTGCCGACGTGCCCAAACGGGTAGCCCAGGGCGTCAAAAGCCCGCCAAATATAGTCCAACTCGTCATCGCTCAGGACGCGATCCCTAGAGACTTCCTTGCCTGGTGGCTTAAGTCCTGCGGCCGGCGACGTGGCCAGAATGTCCCGCTCGATGCACCAGTTGAAGAACCTGCGCATAAGCGCCAACACCCGGTTCGCGCGCACCGGTGACGCCCGATCGCAAACACGGTCCAAGACCTCGATGACGTCGCGCCTGTTGATCGCCGTGATCTTCTTGAACTTCCAGTGGGGAATGAGCTCGTTCTGGATGTCGCTTTCCTGGCGTTTCCAGCCCTTGTTGTTTTCCTTGGCGTAACGCTCGATGAACTCCACCGCGACCGCGGGGAAGAATTGTCCGTCTACGGGTGTGATCGAGCGAGGTTCCGGGTCCTTGCCCTCTGCGATCTGCTCAAACGCGCCCTTCGCGAGCTTGCGTGCAGCAGCGAGCGAAAGAGCAGGGTAGGGACCAAGGGTGAGCCTTCTCTTGGGAGCTTTGCGTCCTCCCATCCGGTACATCACAACCCAGCTCTTGCGGCCATTGGCGGTCACCCGCAGACCGAAGCGAGGCAGCAGTGAGTCCCAAATCTCGAGCCGTCCCGACTTGGGCGCCTTGATGCGCTCAACTCCCAAATCGGTCAGTCGTTGACGCAAGGGCTGCTCTCCGTTACTCGGGACCGCGCAAGCTCACGCTGCGGTAGATCCTGTGACGCTGAACCTTACAACAAACCCAATCAGGGTACCACCCGGGGTCCCCGGACGGGTCGTTCACGGATGTTCGTCCACGTTCCAGAATGTGCGTTTACTTGATACATATCAATTAGTTGTAGCAAAACCCGCGCACTCCAAACGTTCCGCGATGTTCCGCCAGGTGTCGCATTCTCTTCGCCATCATAATCCCTTGGTCGGCGGTTCAAATCCGTCCGCTGCTACCATCCGTCTTCGATGAGGTGGCCGTGCTGACGAAGACCGCTCCGACCATCGACGATGTCCGCGCCGCGGCCAAGCTCATCCAGGGTGCGGTCGAGCGCACGCCCACCCGTCACTCCGACACGCTGTCGCGCATCACCGGCGCCGACATCCATCTCAAATTCGAGAACCTGCAATATACCGCCTCGTTCAAGGAGCGCGGCGCGCTGAACAAGCTCCTGTCATTGAGCGATGAGGAGAAAAAGCGCGGCGTCGCGGCGATGTCCGCCGGCAACCATGCGCAGGGCGTCGCCTATCATGGCGGCCGCCTCGGCATTCCGGTCACCATCGTGATGCCGGAAGGAACGCCCTTCACCAAGGTCAAGCACACCAAGGATTTCGGCGCCCGCGTCCTGGTCGAAGGCGCGACGCTGACCGAATGCTATGCGCGCGCAACCGAGATCGCGCGCAGCGAAGGACTGACCTTCGTGCATCCCTACGACGATCCGGTGGTGATCGCGGGCCAGGGAACGGTCGCGCTCGAGATGCTGGCCGACGCCAAGGAACCGCTCGACGTGCTCGTCGTCCCGATCGGCGGCGGCGGACTGATCTCCGGCATCGCCATCGCCGCCAAGGCGATCAATCCGGCGATCGAGATCTACGGCGTGCAGACGCGCGCCTATCCCTCCATGTACGACGTCTTCAAGAGCGCCAATCTGCCGTCCGCAGGACAGACGATCGCCGAGGGCATCGCGGTCAAGGAGCCGGGGCTTTTGACGCGCGAGATCGTCAAGAGCCGCGTGCAGGACATTCTTCTCGTCGACGACATGCAGATCGAGCAGGCGCTCGCCGCGCTGCTCGAAATCGAGAAGACGGTGGTCGAGGGCGCGGGCGCCGCGGCCTACGCCGCCGTCGCGGAGAACAAGGAACGGTTCGCGGGCCGCAAGGTCGGCATCGTCCTGTCGGGCGGCAACATCGACATGCGCCTCCTGTCGAACGTCATCCTGCGCGAGCTTTCGCGCGAAGGCCGCATCCTGTCGCTCGAGGTGATGATCGAGGACCGCCCCGGGCTGCTGGCGCGCATCGCCAGCCTCGTCGGCGACGCAGGCGGCAACATCCTCGAGGTCCGTCACAACCGCATGATGACGGACACGCCGGTAAAGTCGGCCTATCTCGAGATGGTGATCGAGGCGCGCGACGCCGCCCATGCCGAGGAAATCCGCGCCGGACTGCGCAACGCCGGCTTCACCCTGAGAACCTGAACCGCTTGCACGGCACCGGCCGGGCTTGCCTTTAGCCTGGAATATAGATATCCATCTAATTAGATTGATGTCTATGGAGAACGGAATGGGCGACGATAGCGCCACGCTGTTGGCCTTTTTCAAGGCCCTGGCGAACGAGAGCAGGCTGCGGATCGTCGGTTTCCTGGCGGCGCGCGAGCGCAGCGTGCAGGAGCTGGCGGACCTGCTGAATCTCAAGGAGCCGACGGTGTCGCACCACCTCGCCGTGCTGCGCGAGATCGGCCTCGTCAGCGCGCGCGCGGACGGCACCACGCGCTGGCATGCGCTCGATCCCGACATGCTGCGGCGGATGAACCGCAAGCTGCTCGACGACCGCAAGGTGGTGTCGCTGTCGAAGGCGCAGACGGAGCCGGACGAACGGATCCTGTCGGGCTTCGTCGACGAGGCGGGCCGCCTGAAATCGATTCCCGCCGCCCGCAAGAAGCGCGTCGTCGTCCTGAAATGGCTCGTGCGGCAGTTCGAGAACGGCCGGCGCTACGGCGAAGCCGAGGTCAACGAGATCATCCAGCACCGTCATTGGGACAGCGCCACGCTGCGCCGCGAGCTCGTCGGTCACAAGATGATGGCGCGCAGCGGCGGAGTCTATTGGCGAACGCCCGAAGCGGAATGGCGCGAGACGGATTCCTCGGGACGCTATTGAGCCGATCGTTGCTCAGCGGCGCGTGCGGGCCCGGCGCGCGCGCTTCGGCGGCGTCTTGAGCAGCGCGCGGATCTTGCCCGCATCCTTGGGTGTCGCGGGATTATAGACCACCATGCTGAGATCGGGCCGGCCGTCGACGGCGAAGGCGGAGATTTCCATCGCCAGCGGCCCGGCCGCCGCATGGTGCAGGATCTTGACGGCATCGCCGTGTCTCAGCACGTCGTTTTCGCGCCACAACTCCGCGAAGTCGGGACTGGTCGCGCACAGTTCGTCGACCAGCGACTGCACGCTGCGGGCGGCGCCGGCGCGCGCCACATCGGCGCGAAACGACGCCACCACATATCGCGCGACGCTGCGCCAGTCGGGCTGGTTCTCGCGAACGCGCTTGTCCCGGAACATCATGCGCAGCACGTTGCGCTGGCCGTCGGGCAGCATGCTGTAGTCGGTCAGCACCGCCGCGGCCGCCTTGTTCCACGCGATCACGTCCCAGGTGGCGGTGCGAATGAAGGCCGGACTGTGCTCCAACGTGTCGAGCAGGCGCTGCAGGCGCGGCGTGATGCCGTCGGGCGCGCGATAGCGGACCTCGGGCGGGCGCCCCAGTCCGAGCAGGAGCAGATGCTCGCGCTCGACATCGGTCAGCATCATCGCGCCGGCGATGCGCTCGAGCACGTCGGCCGACGGCGCGCCGCCGCGACCCTGCTCGAGCCAGGTGTACCAGGTGGCGCTGACATGGGCGCGCTGGGCGACTTCTTCGCGCCGCAGGCCCGGCGTCCGCCGCCGCTTCAGGGGAAAACCGAACGCCGCGGGATCGAGTTTGGCGCGCCGATCCTTCAGATAGGCGCCGAGGCGGTTTGCATCCGTCATCCTGTTAGCCTCTATACCAGTATAATCTCACTACTTTACCCGAATACGAACCGTACCAATATCCCTCGCGACCGAAAAGAGAGTGTCTCGCATGCGCGTATTCGTCACCGGCGCCGCCGGATTCATCGGCACGGCCACCACCAGGGAATTGATCGCCAACGGCCATGAGGTGCTGGGCCTCGCCCGCTCCGACGCCAACGTCGCGGCGCTCGAGAAGATGGGCGCCAGCGTCCATCGCGGCTCGCTCGAGGATCTCGACAGCCTGCGCCAGGGCGCGCGGGAGACCGACGGCACGATCCACCTCGCCTTCATTCACGATTTCTCCCGGTTCGCGGAGAACGGGCAGGTCGACAAGCGCGCCATCGAGGCGATGGGCGACGCCCTGGCAGGCACGAACAAACCGTTCATCGCCACCTCGGGAACGGGACTCGTCGCGCCGGGCGGCCTGGTCACGGAAGACATGCGACCGCCAGCGGCCGCCAACGCTCCGCGCGTCTCCGAGCAGGTGGGCCTCGCCTATGCGGCGCGCGGCGTGCGCGCGATGGCGATAAGGCTGCCGCAGGTCCATGGCGGCGACGGCGCGGCTGGTCTGGTAACCTATCTGCTCGAGATCGCGAAGCAGACCCGCGTCGTCGCCTATGTCGATGACGGCAGCGCCCGCTGGCCGTCGGCACACCGGCTCGACGTTGCGCGTCTGTACCGGCTCGCGCTGGAGAAAGGCGCCGCGGGCGCCATCTATCATGCGGTGGCGGAAGAAGGCGTGCCCATGCGCCAGATCGCCGACGTGCTCGGACGCGCGCTCAACGTGCCCGTGAAGTCGATCAAGAAGGAAGAAGCCGGCGCCTATTACGGGCCGCTCGCGATGTTCGCCGGTCTGGACGTTCCGGCGTCCAGCGCGAAGACGCAGGCTGAGCTGGGCTGGAAGCCGACCGAGATCGGCATGATCGCCGACATCGGACAGCCGAACTACTTCAAGGTGTGAGCCGTCCGTTCGACCGGGCACAGGGCGGGAACCGGCTGGCCCGATTGGATCGGGCCGAAAAAGAAAAACGGCGGCACAGGGCCGCCGCTCTCCCTGTTTCGCATCGTCGATGCGCTATGTCGCCTTCCGCCGCCGACGCAACGCCGCGGCGCAAGCCAGACCCGTCCCGAACACAGCCAGAGTCACGGGCTCGGGAACCGGTGAGACAGGCGTCGTCAAAATCGGCGCCAGCGCCCAGACCGCGCCGCCGACATTGCCGACGGATGCGTCAGGCGTCGCAGCACCGGTCGTCGTGTCGATCGTATAGAAATTTCCCGACTCATCGGCTCCATACAGCGTGCCCCCATCGAGCATCAGCGCGGTCATGACAATGTTGGTCGCTGCCGAAAATTGTCCGATTGCAGAACCCGCGCCCGTGGCGTCGTTCACCGAGTAAAGGGTGTTGTTCGACGCATAGTAAAGCGTGCTCGAGTTGGTCGACAGCGCCCGATAGTTCGAAAATGCTATTCCACTGAGCGATCCAACGGACGTTCCGGCGCCGGTGGAAGAATTGATGCCATAGAGTTGCAGATTGGCGTCGGCTTCAAACAGGCTCGTCGGGGTCGAGCCGAAGTCGTGGTAGGTGATTCCCGGGCCGGTTCCGACGAGCGTCAGCAGCCCGGTCGTCGTGTCGACCGTGTACAGATTTCCGGCGCCATAGGAAGCCGTGTAGAGCGTGCTTCCGATCTCGCCGAAACCGGCGGGGTTGATCACGAAGCCGGGCCCGACGGGCGTCACCACGCCAGTGTTCAGGTCGATGGTACCGAACGTGCCGCGCTGGTAGCCGATATATGCCATCACGTCCGCGCGCGCGGAGCCTGCAGTTGCAAGTAAGGCGCAACCCAAGCTGAGCGCCGAGAGCAAGGCGGTGCGCCGCCGGCGCTTTGAAGAGGATTGCGCGCCGGCCGAGGCGGTCGCAGCATGCAAGAATTTTGTGACGGTCGCGCGCATGAACTTGGTCCCTGGTTGTTCGCCGGATGGATGCGCAGCAAGCAACGTGCCATTCGCGCAGAGATGTGCAACGTGCGGATATATCGGCGTTCACGGCGGAGGCGCGCGTCACACTGTAAAATAGGTTGACGATCCATTCGTCAAATGCGCCGCGCGACTTTGATCGTGTGTGCGCTACCGCGCCGCGAGCGAGTCCGCGTCCGGCAAACGCGTCTGCTTCGCAATCCGGGACGCAGCTGTCGTCGCGGGATAGCCCTTGTTTTTGGGCGCTTTTCCGGCCCTTTGGCGCATCGATGCCGGTTCACCGCGCGAATGACATCGCCCGCGCGCGATGCCGCCATTCGCGAACGGGCGGCAACCGGATGTGTAACGCGTTTTTACAGCGCCCATCGCGCGCGCCGGATCGCGTGACGCGAGAGTCTATCCGGGGCCGGCCGCCTTCTTGCAGGCGTCCGTCAGCTCCTTGATGTCGTAGCTCTTGCATTTGGGGATCAGCGCGGTGGCGCCGGCATAATCTCCCTGTCCCGCAAGAATCTGGATGCGCTTGGGGAGCAGCACCGGCGAATCCTCGAAGCGCAAGACCGCCTGGGACATGAGCGCGGCGGCGCCAGCCCAGTCGTTGCGTCCGATATGGATGTCGATCAGTCGCGAATAGACTTCCCAGGACGCTTCCGGGCCGTTGGCGGCACGCGTCAGCGCCGCTTCCGAGAGCGGCTTCTGGTTGTTCTTGTCGTAATATTCGTAGGCGACGAACTGCGTGTAGGCATGGTCCGCCGTCGGCGGCGTCGAAGAGCGCGTCACTTCGCTCCGGGCGCTGTCGGGCGAGCCCTGGCGCGGATCGGCGATGTAGGCCGCCGCGTTTTCCGCCGCCGCATAGTGCGCGAGCAGCTGGGTCATGGCGATGCCGTCCTTGCTCCTGGTGCCCTCGGCCCAGGGCAGCGGCGTCGGCGCGGCCGGCAATGTGTCGCGATATTCCCTGAACTCGTAGGCGCTGAGCAGCTTCAGGCGCTCGGGCGCCGGATGGTGCGACACGGCTTCGTCCGACATGTTGTCGACCGCGGTGTCGAAGGCGAAGATCGCGACGTCGGTCCAGTTCCCGGACATGGCGTTGCCCACCGCGCCGAGGATGTTGCCGAACGAAGGTCCGCTCGAATGGTGACCGCCTTCCGACGACTCCTTCGCCTCGCGCGCCGCTGCGGCCGCTTCCGCCTCCTGCTCGGCGAGCTTGTCCATCACCGCGAGTGCGGCTTCGGAATCGTATCCCGCGCGCACCATCAGGTCGAAGCCAAGCGCGTCGGCGGCGTCTTCCTGGTTCTGCGTCATCTGCGGTGCGAGCACGTTCGCGCTCAGCTTGGCGAAGTGGCGCGCCACGTCGATGCCGCGCGCGACATTGCCGTTGCCGAGCCCCGTGCTGGCGGCGACGTCGGCGATGTCCTGGACCGCGGCGCCGTTCACCACCGCGAAGTACTGCGATTTCTTGTACCAGTCCTTCTCGTGGTGGCGGTAGATCGCGTGGCTCACCTCGTGGCCCAGGACGAAGGCGAGTTCGTCCTCATTGTCGAGCTGCTCGAGCAGGCCGACCGTGATGACGATCGTTCCGTCCGGCGTGCACAGGGCGCTGAATTCCGGCGCTGCCAGCACCCGCACCTGCGGCTGGAACGACGCGGGGAGCGGCAGCCCGCGCAGCAGCTTCGCGAGGACGCCGTTGGCATAGACCTGCAGCACCGGCGAAGGCACGAAGCCGTTGGCGCGCGCCCGCATGATGCCGAGCGCCATCGGCCGTCCGCTCACGACGTCGCTATAGTCGGCGGCGGGATGAAGCTGGTCGACCGCGCGGCCGCGGTCGGGATAGCCGTTGGCGAGCGCTGGCGCGGACAGGAGACAGAGCGCCGCGACGAGCGGCAGGACGTTCTTTCTCATGGCGTCGCCGCCTTTTGCGGGCAGTCTTCGCCCAGCGCGCGCGTGGCTCCGACCTTGGTGTCGTTTCCGCCCATCGCGAGGTTGCGGCAGATCGCCGGCTTCTTGCCCGTGAGGCGGTAATTGACCATGTGCGGCGGCACCCAGACCGGCGCGCCGTCGATCGTCACCTGCAGCATCATGTTCGGCGCGCGCTGCGTGACCGCGAGGCATTTGGGAAACTTGTCGTCGTCGACCGATTTGATGCGCTTGCCGTTGGGACCGTCATAGAGATCGACCTGCGGGGTGCGCGCCGACAGCACGGCGTCGCCGGCGATGCTGCTGCAATCGTCCGAGCTGGCCAGCGCCGGCACGGCGTAGATCGCCGCCGCCGCGACGAGCGGAACCATGAATATGTGTCTCATGCTGTTGCCTCCGGAAGTGCGTCGCCGGGACTGCCGCCGGCGACGTGATGCAGGTAACCCCAGAACGAATCCGGCGCGCCGACCAGCAGCATGGCCGCAAGCTCGACGGATAGGAAGACGTCCTGCGCCCAATTGGCGACCGAGAGTCCGGACCAGCGGGCCAGAACGAGTCCGATCCCGATCGCCAGCAAGAAGGCGAGCCAGTGCCAGAGATTCTCGATCCCCTTGTCCATGAACCAGTCGTAGAGCGCGCCATGGTCCGGCCGGTCGATGCGCCGTCCGCGCGTCCGGATGCGGCGCCTATGCATGTAGGAAAGGATGAGGATGATTGGCACGATGGCGACGATCTGCGCCGTGTTGTTCGAGAACACATAGGGTCCGATGGTCATCACGTTCTGCTGCGGCTGGCCTGCGAACGAGATGAGATTGTCGAGCGCCATCGCGTGCACGAAGACGTTGGGCTGCTCGCCGTTGACCGGCGAATAGGACTTGTCCTGCGCGCCCTGCAGGGCGCCGCCGTAGAAGACGACGTGACCGGGAATGAGCGCATTGAGATCGGCGTCGCTGCCGCCGCCGAGCAGCGCCTCGACCGGGATGTCGTTGTTGTAGGGGCAGCGGCCGACGGCGGATTCCTTGTCGAAGAAGGCGCGGTAGATGCGGACGGCATAGGACGCATCGTCGTTGCAGGGAAGCGGCCCGCTGTTGAAGCGCACATTGAACGGCGCTGTCTTCGTACCCCAGACGAGCTCCATCTTGTCATGCATCGGCGCCAGCGGATGGGCGGGATAAAGGTCGTGGTAGACGCGCAGCGCCAGCGACGGACAGGTACCGGGAAGAAGCCCGTTCCTCCCGTAGCAGTGCCCGCTCGCCGGATATTGCCGCACGACGCCGTCATAGACCTCGATCGTCGGATCCAGCACCGGGACGCCGGTGCGAGCGATCTCCGGGCGGATCGGCGCTTCGCCGAAGGGCAGATCGATGCCGCCCTCGAAATAGATCGGGATGCCGTCCTTCCTGAAGCGTGCGATTTCGTCGACCAGTTCGCCGACCGTATCGTCGGGCCGCATGTCGACGAAGAGCAAATCGACGATCACCGCCTTCGGCTTGTATTCACGGATCGCGTCCAGCGCCCGCGCATGCGCGCTGAAGTTCCACGGCCAGGGCATTTGCAGGCCGTGCAGCGTCTGCTCGTCGATCACCGCCACCGAGATCGCGTCGCGGCCGGTCGTCGGATAGAGGAACGGCCCGGTGATCAAGAGATTGGAGATGTCCTGGGTGTAGCGCTGCGTCAGGTCGCTGAAGCCGAACGGATTGAGGATGATCTGGAGAACCGAGAAGCCGAGCAGGAAAAGGACGACGAACCAGTAGGGCACGCGCGATTTCAGCTGTTCGACATGATCGCGGTTCGGCCGCCGCGCGCGTTCCCAGCTCCGGGCCACGCCAGCGAGCGGGGAATTCAGGACTGGGTTCGTCATGCGCTGCCCCGCTTCGGCGCGTGAAGATAGCATGTTAGGGGACGGGCGAAATATGGCGACAGCGGGGCGGGGCCTAGCGCGCGAATTTCTCCGACAGGACGATTGAGGACACCGTGCGCGCCACCCCGGTCGCGCGTCCGATCCGGTCGAGCAGCGCGTCGATTCGCGCCGGCGTCTCGGTTTCCACCGTCGCGATCAGGTCGTAGGTGCCCGCAACCGCGGAGAGCGAGCGCACCTCGGGCATCTTCCTCAGTTCGGCGGCGACGCGGTCGGCGCGCTTGGGATCGGTGGAGATCATCACCACGGCGCGCAGCTTGCCGGCCTCCGCTGCGTCGGACAGGCGCACCGTATAGCCCTTGATCGTGCCGTCGCGTTCCAGCCGCGCGATGCGCTCCTGTACCGTCGAACGCGCGAGGCCGAGCTTGCGCGCCAGCGAGGCGGTCGGCTCGCGCGCATTGGCGCGGAGCAGGGCGATGAGTTTGGCGTCGGTGTCGCGCACGCTGGAAAAGCCTCACCTTTGCCGGCGCCCGTCTCCGCGAGCGTCGTCCGCGGGATGCGGGCGACGCGACTGGGGCGCCGATTCGCCGGATAACCCTGCGATTCGCCGGTCCGGATTGCAAGTTCCGCCACATTGCCGCCTCCCGTCCGGCAGACGCCGAAGCCAGTATCCGCTTGGCAATCTGTTGAGGGACATGGCGATGAAAAAGGTTCTCCTGGTCGGCGGCGGAAAGATCGGCGTCGCCATCACCGAGTTCCTCTCGGACAGCGGCGACTATGCGATCACGGTCGCGGATCGCGACTCGGCGTCGCTCGCGCGGATGCCCGAAAGGAACGTGACGCTGCGCCAGGTCGAGATCGGCGACGCGGAAAGTTTCGCTCGCGTCGTGGACGGTCACGACATCGTCCTCTCCGCGACGCCCTTCAACCTGACGGCCACCGTCGCCGAGGCCGCCAAGCGCGCCGGCGCGCACTATCTCGATCTCACCGAGGACGTCGAATCCACGCGCAGGATCCGCGCGCTGGCGCAGGGCGCGGACACGGCGTTCATTCCGCAATGCGGGCTGGCGCCGGGCTTCATTTCCATCGCCGCCGCGGACCTGGCCAGCAAGTTCGACAAATTGCGCGAGGTGCAGATGCGGGTCGGCGCGCTGCCCGTGTTCCCTACCAACGCGCTCAAATACAATCTTACCTGGTCGACCGACGGCCTGATCAACGAATATTGCAATCCCTGCGAGTCGATCCGCGACGGTCATCGCGGCGAAGTGCCGGCGCTCGAAGAGCTTGAAGAGTTCGCGCTCGACGGAACCGAATATGAGGCGTTCAACACCTCCGGCGGACTCGGCACCCTGTGCGACACGCTGGAAGGCAAGGTCGAGAATCTGAACTACAAGACCGTGCGCTATCCCGGACACCGCGACATCGTGAAGATGCTGGTGCGCGACCTGCGCCTCGGCGTGCGCCGCGACATCCTCAAGGACGTGCTCGAGACGGCGATCCCGATCACCTATCAGGACGTGGTGCTGATCTTCGTCACGGTCTCGGGCTGGCGCGGCGGCCTGCTCACGCAGGAAAGCTACGCCAAGAAGATCTACGCCCAGACGATCGGCGGGCGGCTGATGAGCGCGATCCAGGTGACGACCGCGGCGGGCATCTGCGCCATGTGCGACATGCTGGTCGACGGCAAGCTGCCGCGCAAAGGCTTCGTGCGGCAGGAGGAAGCGAGGCTCGGCGATTTCCTCGCCAACCGTTTCGGCCGCTACTACGAACAGAAGCTCTAGGCGCGCAGGCGCGCGACGATCGCGCTCAGCATGTCGGAATAGTCGTCGGTCCAGACGCGCGCGCCCGGCCGCACGATGCGCCATTGCGGGCCGAGCCTGAGCGCTTTCATGTCGGCCAGGGAGCGCGTCACCACCGCGATCTCGGCGCGAAGCCTGAGCGTGTCCGGCGATTGCGGCTTGTCGAGCGCCACCGCCGTCACCATGCCGTTCGCCGCGGCGGACGCGGCGACCGTGTCGGCCAGTTCGAGATTCTTGTTGGAGATGTTGAAGGCGATCGCGCCGTGCGCGGACAGGCGCGACTTGTAGAGGGCGAAGGCCTCGCGCGTCAGCATGTGCAGCGGAACGGAGTCGGACGAGAAAATGTCGAGCATGAGAAGATCGATGCCGGACTTTGCCGTGCGCAACGTGAGGCGTCCGTCGCCGATCACGACCGGCGTGCCGGACGCGCAGGATGCGAGCGAGCGGAACAGACGGGGATCGCGCGCGATCTCGGCGATCAGCGGATCGAGCTCATAGACGGTCCAGTCCTCGCCGGGCTGGCGGTAGCAGGTGAGCGCGCCGACGCCGAGACCGACCAGCGCCACGTGCGGGATCGTTCCGCCCTGGCGCGCGCGCACCGCCAGCAGCGCTTCGGAATAGGGACCGCCGCGGTAATAATAGGCGAGCGGCTCCGGCCTTCCGGTAAGGCGGTTGTCCTTGTCGTCCAGCCGCCTTTCGCTGCCATGCGCCGTGGTGCCGTGATAGAGGATGCGGAACTTGCCGCCGTCTATGTCGACGACCTTGTAGACTCCGTAGAAGGAGCGCGCCCGCGCCACGATGCTCTGCGAGGGATCGTAGAGGTTGGTGGCGATGAGAAGGATCGCGGCGAAGCCCACCAGGCGTACGGGGTGCCGCCCCTGGAACGCCAGCAGTACGGCGAGCACCATCACGGCGACGGCGTAATAGCCGACCGCGTCGCGCAGCACGAAAAAGGGCAGCGTCAGCCCCGCTGCGAGCACGAAGACGAAGGCCGCGTCTTTCGCGGCGTCGGCGCGCGGCGTCTTCCAGAGATCCGGCCGCAGCATCAGCGCGGCCAGCGTGAGAAGCGGATATTCGAGCACGGTCGTGAACAGATGCGGCGCGGCGAGCGCGGCGAAGGCGCCGCCGAGCACGCCGCCGAGCGACATCCAGACATAAAAGCGGGTGAGCTGCGAGGCATCCGGCCGGCGGCGGTAGAGTTCGGCCTGGCACACCATCGCCGCGACGAAGAAAGCGAGCAGATGGCCGAGGAGAGAAAACGTCCAGTTCGTGTGTCCCGTCCACAGCAGCAGAACGGCAAGCAGCGCCGTCGCCGCCGGCTGCAAGCCAAGAAACAGCCGCGGCGCGAGCAGCGGCTTGTCGGAGAAGGCGAATACGAAGGTCAGGAGATAGAGTGCCAGCGGCATGATCCAGAGGAAGGGGCCGGAGGCGACGTCGGTCGCGATGTGCGCGGTGACCGCCACCAGCAGCCCCGACGGAACGAAGCCCAGCGCCACCCAGATGAAGATCTCGCGCCACGCCGTGCCCGCGGCGGCCCGACCGGCCGGCGTCTCCACGCCTTCGGGCGCGCGCGCCGCGATCCAGCCGCATGTGCCGATCGCCAGCACGAGGACGACATAGAAGATGCTCCACAGCCGCGACTGCAAGGTCAGGCCAAGCGAGGGTTCGATCGCGAACGGATAGGCGAGGAGGACGAGGAACGAGCCGAGATTCGAAGCGCGGTAGAGGAAATAGGCGTTCTTCGTCGCGCCGGCTTGCGCGAACCAGGCCTGCAGCAACGGCGCATTCGCCGACAGGACGAAGCAGGGAAAGCCGACCGAGGCGAGAAACAGTCCCATCACCCAGATCGAGACGCCGTGCAGCGGCGGTGTCGTGAAGGCGGGGGAGATCGCCACCGGCAAGGCGAACGCCGCGAAGGCCAGCGCGGCGAGGTGGATCAGCGCCGCCTGCTTCACCCCGAAGAAGCGCGTCAGCAGATGGGCATAGAGGTAGCCGCCGAGCAGAAGGCCCTGGAACACGACCATCGCGACCGACCAGACGGCGGCCGAACCGCCCAGCAGGGGCAGGACCATCTTGGAAAACATCGGCTCGACCCAGAACAGGAGGGCGGCCGAAAGGAACGTCGCCGCCGAGAAGGTCAGGACCGCTACGCCCGTACCGGATGCGGCGCTTGCACGCACAGAAATGTCCGAAGAAGCCATATCCGGGCCCGGAAAACTGGAGCCGAACAGCCTAGGGAGACGCGGTTAAGTTCCTCTTACAACGTCACTATCGCGGAAAACCGGCCTCGGAGCCTTGTTTTGACGCCGACCCTGGTTTTCATTGCCGCCGCCGCCGCACCGGCGGCTCTCACGTCCACGGGATCATGACCGGGTACATTGCGAGACATTGGCGCGGTCAGTTTCCGCTTGCGCAATCCTGCTGGCTCAACGGCGTCCTGCCGCTGCTGCCGTTCCTCGTCTGGTTCGAGCTTGCGGGCGGCTATCTCGTGGCGCATCCGCCGATCCGGCTGTGGCCGTTTCTCGGCGCCTTCGTGCCGGCGTTCATCCTGTTTTGCATCGTCGATGTGTGGGCCGGGACCGGAATCTGGCGCAGCGCGCGGCGGCGAATCCTGTTCGGCCATTTCGGCTGGGCCTGGCTGGCGCGCATCGCCGTGCTGGTGAATTTCGCCATCCTGCTGCTCGCCGCGGTGATGATCGTCAACAAGACGCACGCGCTGATGAGAGGGCCGGGCGCGGCAGCGCACTACGAAGTGACGTTGCGCGGCGCCACCGCCGTCTTTCGCGGCCGGCTCACCGCGAACGCGGCGGACGATCTCGAGATCGTGCTGGGCGACAAGACGGTCCGGCGCCTGGCCATCGCGGACAGCGACGACGGCGATGTCGCCGCCGCCTTGCGCATCGCCGGGCTGGTCCGCGCGCGCAAGCTGTTCGTGGTCGCGCTCTCGGCATGCGACGGGCCTTGCACGCTGGTCCTCGCCGCCGGCGGCAGCCGCGCCGCGGTTCCCCAAACCGTGATCCGGTTCGCCGCGGGCACCGCCGAAACGCAGCAATTCTACCGCCAGGCCGGTCTTGCCGGCCCCCTGCTTGCGGGACTCGCCGGTCTCAGGCCCGGCGCGACCCTCGAACCGACGCTGCGCACGCTCATCGAAAACCGTTTTCTGACGGATATCTTCGTCGACGCGTCCAAGCGCTATGTCCGGGCGCCGGGCTGGTGCGCGAAAAACCTGTTGGTCTGCGCACGCACGGGCAGACAGAATAGAGCGGCGGGAGGTAGCGGCAATGGCACATGAGATCCTGTCGGCGTTCGGCGTGGCGGCGGACGCCGGCGCGCACGCGGTGCATTCGCCGATCGACGGCGCGGAGATCGGACGCGTCGCCTATGACGACGCGGGAAGCATCGATGCGAAGATCGCCGCGAGCGTCGAAGCCTTTCGCGCCTGGCGCGACGTCCCGGCGCCACGCCGCGGCGAACTGGTGCGGCTGTTCGGAGAAGAACTGCGCGCCAACAAGGAGGCGCTCGGCAGGCTCGTGACGCTCGAAGCCGGAAAGATCCTGCAGGAAGGCCTCGGCGAAGTGCAGGAGATGATCGACATCTGCGACTTCGCCGTCGGCCTGTCGCGCCAGCTCTACGGCCTGACTATCGTGTCGGAGCGGCCCGGCCATCGGATGATGGAAACCTGGCATCCCGCCGGCCCGGTTGCGATCATCTCCGCCTTCAATTTTCCGGTCGCGGTGTGGGCGTGGAACGCCGCGCTCGCGCTCGTCTGCGGCGACAGCGTGATCTGGAAGCCGTCGGAAAAGACGCCGCTGACCGCGCTCGCTACGCAGGCTCTTTTCGAGCGTGCCGCAAAACGTTTCGGCCAGGCGCCGGCGGCACTCTCGCAGATCGTGCTCGGCGCGCGCGAGGTCGGCGAAGCGCTCGCGCGAGATGCCCGGCTCCCGATCGTCAGCGCGACCGGTTCGACGCGCATGGGCCGCGAGCTCGCGCCCGTCGTGGCCGCGCGTTTCGGCAAGGCGATCCTCGAGCTCGGCGGCAACAATGCGATGATCGTTGCGCCGTCCGCCAAGCTCGATCTCGCCGTGCGCGCCATCCTGTTCGCCGCCGTCGGTACGGCGGGTCAGCGCTGCACCTCGCTGCGCCGTCTGTTCGTGCACGACTCCGTCTACGACCGGCTGGTGCCTGCGCTGAAGGCCGCTTATGGAAAGCTCGCGATCGGCGATCCGCTGGCCGCCGGAACGCTGGTCGGACCGCTGATCGACAAGGCCGCGTTCGATGCGATGGAGCGGGCCCTGTCGTCCGCCAAGGCCGAAGGCGGCCTCGTGACCGGCGGCGGGCCGGCGCTCGCGGCCGGGTTTCCCAACGCGTTCTACGTACATCCGGCGATCGTCGAGATGAAGGAGCAGACCGCGACCGTGCGGCACGAAACCTTCGCGCCGATCCTGTACGTGATGCGTTACACCGCCTTTGCCGACGCGCTCGCGGCCCACAATGCGGTGCCGCAGGGTCTGTCGTCGTGCATCTTCACGCTCGACATGCAGGAGGCGGAACGGTTCCTCGCGGCGTCGGGTTCGGATTGCGGCATCGCCAATGTGAACATCGGGCCGAGCGGGGCCGAAATTGGCGGCGCGTTCGGCGGCGAGAAGGAGACGGGCGGCGGCCGCGAAAGCGGCTCCGACGCCTGGAAGGCCTATATGCGCCGCCAGACCGCGACCATCAATTATTCCGACGCCTTGCCGCTGGCGCAGGGAATCGAATTCGGCGTCTAGCGACGTCACGATGCGGAGTGTCCTTCCAACCGCGGTGCTTTGCCTGGCGCTCGCCGGCGCTGCCGCCCCGGCATCGGCGCTTGAAACGGTGGTCGTCACCGCGAGCCCGCTGCAACCGGCAAGCGACGACGCGGCCTCGGGGCACGTTCAGTCGCTGACCGCGGCCGATCTGGATCAGTTCGGCGCGGCCGACCTGCTCGGCGCGGTTTCGCGCCAATTGTCCGGCGTCTCGCTCGCGGATGCGCAAGGAAATCGCTTCCAATCCGATTTGAGCTATCGCGGTTTCGCCGCTTCGCCGCTCGTCGGCAGCGCGCAGGGCCTGGCCGTCTATGTCGATGGCGTTCGTTTCAATCAGCCGTTCGGCGACAATGTCGAATGGAGCCTCATCCCCGATCTCGCGGTGGCGCGGGTGAACCTGGAAAGTCCCAATCCCGCTTTCGGACTGAACGCGCTCGCGGGTTCGCTCAGCGTTTCGTTGAAGAATGGCTTCGACGCCGGCGGGCTGGAAGCCGAAGTCGAAGGCGGTTCTTTCGGACACGGTGAAGCCGCCGTCGAGGCCGGTGGCGAAGAGGGCGGCGCGGCAGTCTATGCGGCCCTCTCGCTCGTCCATGACGACGGCTGGCGCCAGGACTCTCCCACGTCGCTCGCGCGCGCCTTCGCCAGCCTTGCCTGGCGCGGCCCGGACTTCGACCTTCGCCTCGACGCCATCGGCGCGGCAAACGACCTGACCGGCGATGGAACGACTCCGATCGAGTTGCTCGCCGTCAAGCGCAACGCCGTCTTTACCCATCCCGACGAGACGCGGAACCTTTTCGGCCTGGCCACCTTGAACGGATCCCTGCGGCTGGCGGACGGTTTCTCGCTGAGCGGCAACGTCTATGCGGACGTGCTGTCGCGGCATACGGCGAACGCCGACGCCAGCGACGCCGCGCCCTGCGGTGCGCCGGATATAGGCGACCTCTGTCTCGACGACGGCGCGCTGCTCCGGGATTCCCAAGGCCTGCCGATTGCGGATTTTCTCTCGGGCGGTCCGTATGCCCAACTCAATCTGACGCGCA
>DATJZB010000105.1:0-107004 GCA_035499335.1 Rhizomicrobium sp.
GCCCACCAGTTTTCGAAGCGATCGCCATCACAGGATCGACGCGTTTCGCCACGCGCAAATCGGCGCCGGAGTCGCGCGCTATCGGCACACCAGCTTATGGCCGTCCCATATATCGGGCATCGTGTCGCTGCCTTGGTGAACCAGGCCGGCATAATACAAAGCGTTCGGCAACGTCTCGGCGATGAGCGCCGACAACTCGATGGCGAGGCGAGTCCGCTCGGCATCCGTCAGATGCTGCGGCGATTGCGGCCAGAACCCCTCATCGCATTGTTCCTGCGGATAGGGCCGATTGCCGAACAGCAGGGCGCGCGGATCCATGTGCGCGACGCCCGAGCGGATCACCTGTCCCGTGTTCGCGTCGATGACGACAACTTCATATTGCGTGCTCAGATAGCCGCTCGTCCTGACAAACAGGCCGCCGCTGGAATGCGTTAGCGTAAAGCCCTGCAGAACGATATGCGCCGTGTAGTAGGGCTGGTCGAATTCCTCCTCGACGCTGGTCCGCTGAACGACGATGAGCGCGTCAGCGGCGCGCGCGTCGCTCGGACGATCCGCCAAGCCCGGAGGCAGCGGATATCCTTTCAGCAGCGCCGGATTGATCGGGCCGTCCACGATCGTGAAGCGTCCCGCCAGCGCCTCCCGAACTTGCGCGGAGACGAGATCGTCGAGATGGGCGCCGGTATCGACGACGATATCCGGATCGCCGCTGTCGAAGATGCCGCCCGGATTGCGCAACACCAGCCCGTCGCCGAGCAATGAAACGATCTGGACCGAGTGGATCGACGCATAGGGATCGTTTTGCGCCAAAGCCGGTGCGGCGGCCAACGATGCGGCGACGAGAAGTGCGAGCGCTCTCAGCTTCAATTCCGGTTTTCCCCAACGACGCGTCATAGAAATAGAACAACGACGCCTCAGTCGCCAGCCGAGGAGGCGATTCGACATCGTTGCACCGTCACGATGGCCGGCAGCCGACGGAGCATGTCGCCGGAGGAGGCCGGCAGCGCTTCCGCTCCGGAAGCGGGCGCGCGCGCGCGACGTTGTGCGCTTCGGTACGGATTTGGCGGCGGGCAGGGAGAAAGTTACTATTCGGCCGATCGGCATGGCAGCCGCACGAGTTTCGAAGGCGAACCGGCGGAGCGCGACAGGAGACAGTCCATGGAAAAAGGCAATGGCGCGACGGACGCATTCCGGGCCGAGGTGAGGAGCTGGCTCGCGGCGAATTTCCCGAAGTCGCTCGCCTTCGACACCGGCGCGCAGCTTGCGAAGCTCCAGGCCCAGCCGGAGAGCAAGGAGGCGACGGCCTGGCGGAAGGCGCTCGGTGCAAAAGGCTGGGGCGTACCGACCTGGCCCAGGGAAGTCGGTGGCGGCGGCCTTTCGCGCGAGCAGGCGGCGGTGGTCGCGGAGGAGATGGCGAAGATCGGCGCACGCAATCCGATCGGCGGCATGGGCGTCGCGTTCTTCGGGCCGACCTTGCTGGAATACGGCTCGGATGCGCTGAAGAAGGAACATTTCCCGGGAATCGTGAACGGCGACGTCTGGTGGTGCCAGGGCTACTCCGAACCGGGCGCCGGATCGGATCTCGCATCGCTGCGCACCTTCGCGGAAGACAAGGGCGACCACTTCCTCGTCAACGGCTCGAAGATCTGGACCTCGGGCGCGCAGAACGCGGACCGCTGCTATTGCCTGGTGCGCACCGACCGCTCGAAGAAGCATGAGGGCATCAGCTTTCTGCTCATCGACATGAAGGCGCCGGGCGTCGAAGTCCGTCCGATCGTGCTGATGAACGGTACCTCGCCGTTCTGCGAGACGTTTTTCACCGACGTGAAGGTGCCGAAGGATCAGCTCTTCGGTCCGCTGAACGGCGGCTGGACCGTCGCCAAGCGCCTGATGCAGTTCGAACGCAGTTCGATCGCCAGCAGCCTGGCGGGCGCGGGAAACTTCGGACAGACGACCGCACTGCCGAGCGCCGCCGAGGCCGCCAAGACCTATGTCGGCGTGGACGAGCAGGGCCGCATCGCCGATGCCGATCTGCGCAATCGCATCGCCACCCACATGATGGAGAGCAAAGCCTTCATGCTGACCATCAAGCGCGCCGCCGACGATGCCGGTCCGTCGAACACGGCGGCGATCATGAAATATATGGGCGCCAAGATCGCCCAGGAGCGGGGCGAGCTGCTGATCGAGGCGATGGGCCAGAACGGACTCGGCTGGTCCGGCGGCGGCTTCTCCGAACCGGAACTCGCCGCGATGCGCTCGATGTTGCGCTCCAAGGCCAATTCCATCGAAGGCGGCACGTCGGAAATCAACCTCAACATCGTGTCCAAGCGCGTCCTGGGTCTGCCGGATCCCAAATAAGTCCGTACACGGATAAAATGGCGCGCCCGCCGATGCGCGGACGGCGCCTCGCCGCCGGCCTCAGGCGAGCAGGACGTGCAGGACGATGTCGGCGCCGAAATGCGACGCCATCGCCCATTCCAGACCGAAGCGGCGGAACAGCATGCCGAACACTATTCCCGCCGATCCGTTGAGGACGATCGCGCGCACCACCAGCGCCGCCGTCAAGGGCGCGAGCGCCGCGGTCGCCGGCAAATGTCCGAGTCCGAAAAGAACGGCCGTGACGAGGTTCGCCGTCCAGAACACGCCGCCAGGGAGCGCCACATCCCGGCCGCCGCCGAACAGCCGCGACACGGACCGCAGGAAAAGCGCAAGCACCGACATCAGGCCGAGGCGCATGAGGATTTCTTCGTCCAGCCCGCCATAGAACGACGCCAGCAAGCCTTGCCAGGGAGCGGGGTGCGTGTTGCCCGATCCCGCGCTGCGGATGAGGCGGGCGACGGACGGTATCGGCGCGAACACCTCACGGTCGAGGACGATGAGCGCGATCCCGACGGCGATGCCGATGGCGAACGCCATCGCCAGGGTTCGCATGGCGCGTCTGGGCGCGGGCGAGCCCGACAGGCGCGCGGCGATCAGCGGCGTCTCGAGTCCGAGCCTGCGCGACGCCCAGAGTCCCGCGAGGACCGCAATGGCGAGAAGGATCGCGGACTGTGCGAAAGACGCCGCGAGCAGCAGCGTCATCCCGACATGCGTGCGGGCCGCGGCGGCGGCGAGGGCGCCGCGCTCGAGCGTGGCGAGATAGGGAAACAGCAGTGCCAGGCCGGCGAGCGACAGCGCCCAGAGAATGGCCGCCGTCTTCAGAAACAGGCGGCGCGGCGCCTTCGGGTCGTCCATTTCCCGCTCCGGTTGCCGTTTTAATTCGTTATTTTGCGAAATACCGAATTAGGAGCGCGCTGTCAAACGGGACTCGCCGGCGCGGGCCCGCCCGCCGAAGCTCAGGTGATGCCGACGTGAACCACGTCCACCACGACTCCGTCGTAGCGCACGGTCGCGGTCACCACGCCGTCGGTTAGCATCTTGCGTGCCTGCTGCGTCGCATGTTCGGGCGTGCCGGCGCTCACCATCATGACGATCGAGACCGACCCGTCCGGCTTGGCGAGCGTGACTTCGAAATGCCTCGCTTCCAGCGTCATGGTGCGTCGGTCGCTCGTCGCGGGGCGGCGCCCGGCCAGGACGGTCGGACGCCGCGCGGCTTCACGTATTGATGGCGGGCAGGGCTTCGATCTGCGGCTTGCGAAGCTTGGTGATCAGGACGTTCCGGTCCTGCTCGTACTTCAGATCGGTGGCCCTCAATTCGATCATTTTCGTGCCCATGCCGAGGAAGCCGCCCACGTTCACGCGCACCGCGGTCGGCCTTCCGTCGCGATCCACGACGATGTCGTGCACCGCGCCCACGCTGTTGCCGTTCTTGTCTTCGACGGTCGCGCTGGCCAGGCGGCCCTTGGGGTTGGTGACGCGGTCGAGGGAAACCTGAAACGCGGTTCCGCGCGCCGCCGTCTGCTCGCCCGTCGGCGCCATCGCATCGGCGGCAAGAACCGACGCCGCCGATCCCGCGAGCGCGATGCTCATTGCCGTCGAGCACAAGAGCGTCCTGATAGTCATCACACGTCTCCTTTGTTTTGCGGGCGCGCTTTCACGCGGTACCGCAATTGCCTCGGCTTAGAAAACGGCGAAGGCGGAAGTCGGTTCCGCGAGCGTGCCGGCGAAGCGGCTAGGCCGCGACCGCGGGATCGTCGAAAACGAGCTCGACGCGGGTTCCATCGCCGGGCCGCGAGCAGACGCTCGCCGTGCCGCCGACCTGGGAGCCGAACGTGCCGATGAGGCGGCCGCCGAGTCCCGGCGCGGACAGGTTCGCGTCGAAACCGATACCGTTGTCGGCGATCGTCAGATTCAGTTTCCCGTCGGCGTCCGGCGCCAGCGTCAGCGAGATCAGCCCGTCATAGCCCGGCGGAAACGCGTACTTGAAGATGTTGGTGAGGTTCTCGACGACGAACAGCGCGAGCGGAACGGCGAGGTCGCCGGGCACGTTGCGCGACACGACGTTTTCCTGGATGCGGATGCGGCTGTTCTCGTGCCGCATGCCCTCGGCGATCTGCTCGGTGAGTTCGTGCAGCAACCGCTTCAGATCGACGGTCGTCATGTCCTCGATCTCGTGGAGGATGCGGTGGACGAGCGCGAGGGCGTTGATCCGGACCTGCGCCTGCATGAGCGCGTCGCGGGCCGAGCGGTCGTGCAGGCGCCCGGCCTGGAGACTGAGCAGGCTCATGACGATCTGGAGATTGTTTTTGACGCGGTGATGGATTTCGCGGATCAGAACGGATTTCTGCTCGAGCGCGTCGCGCAGCCGGCGGTCCCGGTCCTGGATCGATTCCGCCATTTCGGCCAGCCCTTCGCCGAGCGAACGGAATTCCCGCGGCGCGCCGTCGAGCTGCGGCCGGATCGAATAATGGCCGCTTCTGTAGGCGGCGGAGAACCTGCGCAGATAAGCGATCCAGCGCGTCACCACATTCTCGGCCGCGAACCAGATTCCCGCCCAGGCGAGACCGATCATGATGATCGGCATCAAAAAATCTGCGCCGACATGGAGATAGGTCGCGCCGAACAGACTGGACCGCTTCATGGCGAACGCGACCGACATGCTTCCGCCGCGCAGCGGCGCGACTGCGAACGTCCAGTCCGTTCCCGTCCTGTCCTGGCCATAGCGCAGTATGCCGTCCGCGTCGCCCGGTTTGGAGCGTCCCGCGAGCGCCGCAGCGACGGCCGGATCGCTGGCGGCGAGCACCCGGCCGCCGGAATCGTAGACGAAGACCACGGCGCCGTCCGAGAGATCGCTCGTCTTGACGATGCGCTCCAGCCAGTCGACGTCCAGCGCGATGGTCAGCGTGCCGTCGAACGCGTTGGAGGTGTCGTACAAGGGCAGCATGCCGGCGATGACCGGGCGGTGAAGGACGGGACTGTGGATTTCGCTGCTGACCAGGAACTGCCGCGCATGCCGCGCCTGCCTGAATATCGAAAGCTGCGCCGCGCTCGTTCCCTTCGCCGTCGGAAGCGCCGAACAGACGACGACTCCGTTCTTGTCCAGCCGCGCCAGATTGCTGAAGTAGGAGACGCCGATCAGCGCGTCGCTCAGATAGGAGTCGCAGCCCGCCGCCGCGCGCCGCACCGCCCGGATGTTCGCGATGGCGCGCGTGATCTGCTCTGCCGAGGCCAGGAGATTTTCTTCGTCGCTGGCCGCGCTTTGCGCCGATTTGATCAGCCGTTCGTGGACCGACGCGACGTCGGCCTGCGCCCGCTCGATTCCCTGCAGGATGCTGAAGATGGCGATCGGCAGCAGCGCGACGGTGACGAAGAGCAGAAGTTGAACGCGCAGCGACCAGCTGCGCTCAAATTGCAGATCCTTTGGGTCGGCGCTGGGCAGCGCCGTGTCCGTCATCGGGCGCCAGGCGATCCAACTGCGCCATGATTTCACGGGCGGCATCTCCTTGTCTGGGTCGTTCGGACAGCGGCGCATTCTGTTCGCCTTCGAGCAGCGCGAGCAGGGCTTTGCGCGCGCGCGCCACCCGGCTCTTGACCGTGCCGACGGCGCAGTTGCTGATCTTGGCCGCTTCCTCGTAGGCAAAGCCGCCGGCGCCGACGAGGATCAACGCCTCGCGCTGCTCCGCGAGCAGGGATCGGAGCGCCCGCGCCATGTCGGACAGTTCCGCGGCCCACACCTGGCCGGCATTGCCGCCCGAGATGCGTTCGGCGGCGTCCGCGTCCCACGGCGTCTGACGCCAGGCGCGCCTGCGCTCGGAGTAGAACTGGTTGCGCAGGATCGTGAACAGCCACGCCTTCATGTTCGTCCCGGCGACGAAGGAGTCGCGCGACTGCCAGGCCTTGACCAGCGTCTCCTGCGCAAGGTCGTCGGCGCCGTCGGCGCGACCCGACAGCGATCGCGCGAACGCGCGCAGGAACGGGACGAGCGCCAGCAATTCGCCCTTGAATGCGGCGGCGTCCGGACTCGATCCGTTCGGCGCCGGTCTGGTTTCGCGAGGTATCGTCAAGTCGAGCCTTTCCCGGACGGATCGTCGGATGCGGCGTCAATTTTCTTGAGGAGATCGAGAAACTCGTCAGGCACAGGTTCCTGAACGACCGTGTCGAAAATGCGTCGAAGTTCCCGGCCGAGCGCCTGCTGGCGCGCCCGCGCGGCACGTGCCTTCTCGCTGCTAGGAGATCTTTCCTTGGACACGGCCTATCCCTGCGAGTACGGCATCGCCGGAACGACCGGTGGGGCGGGAATGCGTCGTTCGCTTCCCGCTGCCAGGCCGGTCGTCCGGGCGATCCCTTTGTTCCTGAACGTTTCCAACGGCGGCGGGCCCAAAAAGTTCCATCGCGCGATGGAACTTTTTCGGATTCCGGGCATTCAGGACGGGCGGGTGAATAACCAGAAATGCTTGGAGCGCTCTCTGCATGAGTATGACGCAATCATTCGCGCCGCATCTCCCTTATCTTCGCCGCTATGCAAGGGCCCTGACGGGCTCGCAGGCCAGCGGCGATGCCTATGTGCGCGCCGCCCTGACGGCGCTGCTGGAAGGCGACCAGACCGCGCCCGATTCCGTCTCTGCCCGGATCGGCCTCTATCGCGTCTTCCATGCCATCTGGTCGAGCGCATCCGGACGCGTCGACGATTCATCGCCGGGCGGCAAATCTGCGAAAGGCGCGTCGGCCCCGGAAGCCAGACTGGCCGCGCTCGATGGCCACAAGCGCGCCGCGCTCCTGCTCACCGCGGTCGAATCCTTCAGCATCGACGATGCCGCCTACATCCTCGACGTGACGCCGGGCGAAGTCGAACGTGCGATCGTCGACACGCAGGCGACGATCGACCGCGATCTGCAATCGCGCGTGTTGATCATCGAGGACGAGCCGATCATCGCGCTCGACCTTGAAAACCTTGTTACCGAGCTCGGCCATGACGTCGTCGGCGTCGCCGCTTCGCGCAAGGAAGCGGTCGCCCTGGCGCTTGCCGAGAAGCCGGGCCTCGTTCTCGCCGACATCAATCTCGGACAGGGCGGCTCGGGGATCGACGCGGTGTCGGACATCCTCGCGAGCTTCGACATTCCGGTGATTTTCATCACCGCCTATCCCGAAAAGCTGCTGACCGGCGAAAGACCGGAGCCGACCTATCTCGTCGCCAAACCCTTCCTCCCGGAAACGGTACAGGCGACGGTCGGACAGGCGCTGTTCTTCCATCCCGCCCGGCGAAAGGCCGCCTGAAGCGGCCTAGCTCGACGCACCCTGGTGCGTCGCGAGCAGGTCCTGCATGTCGGAGGCGTGCTCTTCCTCGACCGCGAGGATCGACTCGAGCATCACGCGCGTCGTCGGATCGCTGTCTCCGAAATAGCGCACGAGTTCGCGATAGTGATCCACGGCGATGCGCTCGGCGATGAGGTTCTCGCGGATCATCGCCGGCAGGTCCCGGCCGGTCGCATATTCCGACGCCGAGCGGCTGGCGAGGCCTTGCGGGTTGAAGTCGGGCGAGCCGCCGAGCTGATTGATGCGTTCGGCGACCGACATGGCGTGCGCCAGTTCCTCCTTGGCATGCTCGGCGAACTCCGCGCGCACGCCCTCGCTGGCGAGACCGGTCGCGGCGATGGAATGCTGCGTGTAGCGCAGGACGCAGACCAGTTCGGTCGCCAGCACGCTCTGCAGGATGTCGATCGTGCGCTCGACGTCGCCTTCATAGGTGCTGGTGACGGCGCCTTCCGCGATGCGCCGGCGCGCATTCTCGCGCAGAGTCTTGATGTCGCTGAGGAAGGGTTGCGCGCTTTGCTTGTCGTCGTCTCTATGCGCTTTCACAATTGGCTCCTGTTGGTTGGGAAGGGATCTCAGCGCGCCGCGGCACGCCTTCGGGACTCCGCGCCGGCCGGCGGAGCATGGCGCCACGCATCGCCCTTGCCGAGGGCGGCGGCATATTGCCGGGAGGCGAAGGACCAGCCAGCCAGCGAATCGAACCACGCCTCGAGGAAGCCTTTGCGGTCCTGGTGATGGTCGAGATAGTAGGCGTGCTCCCAGACGTCGCATGTGAACAGCGGCGTGATGCGGCCATGCGTGAGCGTGTCGTCGGCGTCATGCGTCGAGCGGACCTTCAAGGTTCCGTCATTGTTCGATACGAGCCAGACCCAGCCCGAGCCGAACTGCTCCGCGCCCGCCGTTACGAACGCTCTCTTCAGCTCATCCATTCCGCCGAACGCTTCCTCGACGGCCTGGACGAGCCGTGCGTCCGGCCGCTCGCGCGCCGGCGTCATGCACACCCAGAAAAAGCTGTGGTTCCAGGCCTGCGCGGCATTGTTGAACAATTCGCGGTCGGTCGATCGCGCGGCGTGGCGGACGATGGTCTCGAGCGGCGCCGGCGCGACGTCTTCCTGCGCGAGCAGGGCGTTGAGCTTTTTGACGTAGGTTGCATGGTGCTTGCCGTGATGGAGCTTCAGCGTTTGCGCCGAAATGACGGGCTCCAGTGCGTTTTCGGGATAGGGAAGATCTTCCAGTCTGAACATCGTCTGCTCCTCTTCGCACTGACAACGCGCGTCGCGCCCGCCGGTTCAACGCTGCGACGCACGGAACCGGACCGGAACCGCGCGCGTCGCCGAACGTTTCAACCCGAATGCTGGCGGCGGTGCGCCGCCCCCAATCCAGATCGGAGCTCGCTATGACGAACGGAAAAGCAATTGCAGTGGCGGCGGCTGTCTTCCTGGCCGGGTTTGCCGCCACTTCTGCGCAGGCGGATTCGTGCAGCCATCACAACCACACGACGGGTACCGTTATCGGCGCGGTCGGCGGCGGCGTCGTCGGCAGCGCCGTGAGCCATGGCAGCCTCGGCGGCGTGGTGGCCGGCGCCGCGCTCGGCGGCCTGGCCGGCAACGCCATCGCACGCGATTCCGATTGCCGACACAGCTATCGCGACCGTCACTATCGCCGTCACGCCCATCTCGAGCGCCGGCTGGCAAGTCACTGACGAGAGGCCCGCGCGTCGGGAACTTCGGCGCGCTTCGGGCGTTTTGTGAGGGTGATTTCGCGGGAGAATTTTCATGTTGCGCTGGGCAGTCATATTCCTCGTCATCGGCCTTCTGGCCGGCATTCTCGGTTTCACGAGTCTCGCGGGCGCGTCTTTCGCCATCGCGAAAATCCTGTTCTTCATCTTCATGGTGCTCTTCCTGCTCCTGCTCGTCGGCGGCCTGACCGTGGCGCGGCGCGTCAGCGGGGACTAGCGAGCCGATGCAAGGGGCGTATCGCTTCGGCTTCGAAACGGCGTCGGGCGAAGATCTCTGCGGCGTCGACGAAGCGCGCTGGTCGCTCGTCGGCGCCGATCCCTCATTGCCTCTGCTCAGCGGCCAGTTTCCGGCCTCCGACGGCGCGAGCGTGCCCTACAGGCTATGGCCGGCGCGTGCGCCGCGCGCGCTGTTGCTGTGCTTGCACGGCGCCTTCGACTTTTGCGGCTCGTTCGACGAGATCGGGCCGGAACTGCGCCGCCACGGCTTCGCGGTCCTGGCGATCGATCAGCGCGGTTTCGGCCGGACCGCGTCTCGGGGACGCTGGAGCGGCAAGACCAGGATGACAGAGGACGTCGTCGATGCGGCGCGCTTCCTGCGCGCGCGATACGGACATTCTGTTCCGCTGTTCGTTCTCGGCGAGAGCATGGGCGCGGCGGTTGCAGTCCACGCGGCGGCGCGCGATCCGAGTTTCTCAGGGCTGGTGCTCGTCGCGCCGGGTGCCGTGACGGGCGGCTGGCAGAAGCTCCTAGGCGCCTACATCATGCGCGCCGTGAACGCGATCCTGCCCGACAGTGCGTTCACGGCGGAACGGATCAGCGCATGGGAGTATACGCCGGGCGCCGGCCTCAGGCTGATGTGCGATCCGCTCGTGCTTCGGCGCGCCAGGCCGGCGATGTTGCTCGGTCTTTTCAGGCTGGCGATCTCCGCGGTCGATGCGGCGCGGTCGGTGCGCGTGCCGGCGCTGACCCTGGTTGGCGGCCGGGACGATCTGTTGCGCCTCGCCTGTATCGCACGGCTTCATGCCGAGCTCGCCGGTCCGAAACAGTGGCGGCTCTTCCGCTTCGGTCCGCATCTTCTGCTGCACTGGAAGCATCGCGAGCGGGTCCTGTCGCGCATCGTCCGCTGGCTGGACGGCCAATTGGCGTCCGGTTGCACGTCGGAATTCGAGCATTTTTCCAGCCAAGTTCCGTGCAGCATCCTGCCCGGACGTCTCTGAAATGCCTTTTGTTGCCGTAAAATTGCCCGACTCGACGTTCAGTTAGTCGCTCAAAGATCGCCACAAACGACGGCCGTTCGCATTTTCCATCTCGCACAGCCGCGGCGGACAATCCATTCCGGTCTTCTTCGCAGGAACCACGGCATGATCCCATCCGACGAAGAGCTGGCGCGCATTCTCGGGCGCGTTCCGACCGCGGTTTACGTCTACGACGCACAGAGCCGCGCGGTCGTCTATGAGAACAGGTCGCTGCGCACCTTGCTCGGCTTCGAGGAAACCGCCGCGACGACCGGCGCGCCCGACTGGCGAGCGAACATCCATCCCGACGATGCCGGCGCGTTCGCGCAGCACCTCGATCGTGTCCTGCGGCAGCCGGCAGGCGCCGGCAGCACGTGCGAAGTGCGGCTTCGCGACAGTGCCGGCACCTGGCGCTGGTTCCTGCTCAGCGACACGGCGGCTTCGGGTGCGGGCGGCGAGCCCCGCTGGATCGCGGGCAGCGCGACCGAAATTTCCCGCCAAAAGCAATCCGAGCGACTCGCCGCGCTGACCGTCGGCGAAATGCGGCACCGCACGAAGAATCTCGGCGCGATCTTCGACGCGATCGGCCGGCAATCCGTCAAAGGCGAAGCACAGGCCGTGCAGGAATTCTTCGAGCGCTTCATGGGACGCATCCGCGCCGTGCTCGGCGCGGGAAGCATCGTCCTTGCTTCCGACAACCGCGCCGCGGACTTGAAGCGCATCGTCGATGCGGCGCTGACGCCGTTTCGCGACGTCGGACGGAACGAGAATATCGAGATCGCGGGCCCCGACGTTTCGGTGAGCGAACTCACGGCCGGCGGACTGTCGCTCGCCGTGCACGAGCTGGCGACGAATGCGCTGAAATACGGCGCGCTTTCGGTGCCGGACGGCAAGGTTCGCGTGCACTGGACGCTTCAGGCGATGCCGGACGGTTCAGCGACGCTCGCGCTCGTGTGGCAGGAGTCCGGCGGTCCGCCGGTTGCCGGCCCGAAGCAGGAGGGATTTGGAACCAAGGTCATCCGCAGCGCCGTGCGGCACGAAGCGAACGGCGAGACGCGCCTTGCTTACGCGCGCGACGGACTGCGGTGCGAATTTCGCTTTTCGCTTCCGGCGGCCCCGCCGCCCTAGAACGATGCTCCCCTGAATCGAACAGCCCGGCAACCGAAGTTGCCGGGCTGTTTCCTGCTCGTCTCAGACGATCACCAAGGGGCGCTGAATGATCGCCGACCCGAGCCTGGAGCGAAGTCAGAACGTGATCCAGACGCCGTTGCGCCAATAGCCGCGGCCGTCATGCCCCTCGCGCCAGTGATGGTCGCGATCGTGATCCCAGCTTCTGTGGAAGTACCAGCCATCGTCATGGAAGCGGACCTGAAGATCCGGCGCATAGTGATAGCGCTGATCCGTGTGCCAGCAGTCGCCGAACTTGTTGCAGGCGACATAGGCCGAAGCACTGCCCGTCGTGGCCACGACAGCGGCGGTTCCGAAAAGCGCGGCCGCCGCAATTCCCTTGAACTTGTTCATCGCAATTCTCCCGATTTCAAATCGACTACGGGACTAAACGCGCAGGCCGCCAAGTTGGTTCCGGGGTCCGCGCGCAACCTGGCGGCGGCGATCGCCTAGGAAGCGAGCAGCATCATGGCGCCGCCGATCGCGGTCAGGATCAGAAGCGTCACCGCGATCTGTCCGGCGAGCGCATACTGATCGCGATGCGGATATCCCGCCTGTCGCGCCCTGGTCACGATCCGTCTCCGGAGCCGCCGGCTAGATTCGCCCAAGCAGCGCGAGGACCACGATCACGACCAGCACCAGTCCGATGGTGCTGCTCGGGTAGTAGCCCCAGTCACGGCTGTACGGCCATGCAGGCCAGGAGCCGAGAAGGACGAGCAGCAGGACGACGATGAGAATTGTACCGAGCATATGGGTCTCCCTCGAATAATCAGGATTTTCGGATTGAACGTTTGCGGCGGGTTGCCGCCGCCTTTTTGGCCGAGCGCGAGCGCTGCGACGCCGGACGCTTTGCCGACGCCGCACCGCCGAGCCGGCCTCCCTTGCGCGACGGCGCGAGATCGACGGCCTTGCCGCGGCCGCCGCCGGATTTCTTTCCGCCGCCCGTTTCCTTGTTGACGGTCGCCCAGGCGCGCGCCTCGGCTTCTTTTCTCGCGACGCCGCGCGACTCGTAACCTTCTTCGATGTGGCGTGCCTGTCGCTTCTGCTTGTCCGTGTAGGCGGATTTGTCGCCGCGTGGCATGGCGTAGCCTTTCTGGTGTTGCGCGATCTGTAACGTCCCGGCGCGGTGCGGGTTCCGCGCGATGGAGGCGCGAAAAACGAAACGCGCCCGGGAACCCCGGGCGCGCGTCGCAGGAAGGGCTTCTAGTAGGTCTTCGGATCTTTCGCCGAACCGTCCTTCACTTTACGTTCGGCTTCCTTGACCGCATGGGAGTCCGGCTTCGGCGGATCGCTCTCGCGCTCCTTCGGCGCGCCGATGATGTGCTTGCCGCCGGAATAGGACGGAGGATCGCTCGCCGGGAACGAGTCCTTCATCTGGCGGTCGATCTTCTCGTCCTGCTTCTGACGTTCTTCGTGCGAAGTCTTCTTGTCCGTTTGCATGAACGGTCTCCTGGTTGGCGCCGGTCGGCGCTACTGAGGGAAGAAAACGAACGAGCGGCGCGAAGGTTGCCGCCCGTTCCGGGTCAGCTAGGTCGTCGCGCGGGTCCGCTAGGGATGGCTCGGCATGTCGTCATGCCGCTCGCCGCGGCCGTGCACGGGATTGAATCCGGTCTGCGCGTCGCGGCGGAAGTGATGAGCGTCGTCGCGAGTCCAATTGTGTCCGTTGGCGTCCGAGTAGTAGAAGAAACCGTCCGTTCCCCAATAGCCGTCGTAGAACGGACCGTAATAGCCGTCATAATAGCCGTCGTAATATCCGACATTGGCTCCGACGGCGACGCGATCGCCATGCCCCTCATAGGCGCAGGACGCAAGAAGCGCCGCGGTCGTGGCTGCAATCAATGTGCGCACGATCATGAGATTCTCCATTGAGCGTTGCGCTGAGATAAATGCGCGATGGCGCGTTTCGATCCCGCGCCAACGCTTGTCGGGCGCCGTTCCCACCGGTTGTCCGCACGGCCGGCGGCAGCTCCGCCGCAATCTTGTCCCAATCGGAGGCGGAACCAATTTGGCGAAACGGGATTGGCCTTGGACGGGGCGATGGAGTCAGCAAGGAGACGTCTCATGACAACCAGGTCGTTCGTTCTTTCGTCCGCCGTCGCGGCGCTCTGTGCGGCCGCCGTTCCGGCACAAGCCTTCACCCATCATCCGGCGACGCCGGAGGAGATCCAGCAGACCGACGCGCTCAACGCACAGTCGCTGGCCAATGAGCGCGGCGCGACTCCGGGAACTTCCGTCGTCGCGACGGCGAGCCAGGCAGGCAGCAGCCTGCCGGCGTTGAGCGCGTTGACGGCCGCACCGCCGACGCTGGGCAGCGCGTCCGTGCAGAGCCAGACCGGAGAGCCGGTCGGAGTCGTCCAGAAGGTGATCACGGGCATCGACGGCAAAGTGTCCATGGTCGACGTTGCGCTCAGCGGCAACCAGAAGATCGTCGCCATTTCCGCCGACGAGCTCAGCTATGACGAACAGCGCAATATCCTGATGGCGTCGCTCAGCGCGGAGCAGATCGACTCGCTTCCGGCCGCGGGTTCTTGACGCCCGCGCGTCGCGCATGGAAATCAGGCCGGTGCACCGCACCGGCCTGACGCATTTCCGATCCGACGATCGTTCTCAAGGCGCGGGTTGTTCCGGCGATGAGGGCGCGGTGTCCGGCGCAGGCGATGAGGGCGCGGGCGATGCGTTCGGCGCCGGGTTTTCGGGAGCGGGCGCCGTTGTGCCGGAGTCCGGAGGCGTGGCGGCGGCATCGTCCGGCGCAGACGGTCGTGTCTCTGCGCGGCGCGTCACGTGCGCCGTGCGCGTGGGAGCCGCAGGCGCCGGCGTAACCGGTGCGGCGGGCACCACTGCCGGCGGCGGCGGCGCGAGCGGCACCTTCAGGGGCAGGGGCTCGCGCAGCGCCACGGTCTGCGGCGCGGGCTGAAACCACATGCCGGTCGAGACGGCGTAGGCGGCACCGGCGCCGACGACCAGCGCAGCGAGCACACCGCCCGCCATGAGTTTCGCCGCGCCATCGTCGGCGTGCACGTCCGGCGCGTTCCATCCGCGAAGGTCTTCCATATCGTCCTCCCAAGATTTTGAAACATGACCGGTAGTCAAACGGTTCGCGCGCCCGTCGGTTCCGCAAGCGATGCGACCGCGGCTTGAACGTCCGGGAATGCGCCTCGTTGGCGCGATGGTGCGAAAGGTTCGCGGATCGAGGCGCTCAGCGCTTGTCGGCGTGCGCGGCGAGCGCGCGTGCCGCCACGCCCACGCCTGCCGACGACAAAAGCAGCGTCAGCGAAAACTGGTGCCAGCTGCTGGCGCGGGCGCCGCTGCTCAATTGCGCGAGGTCCGACAGGACGAAAGCCAGCCAGAAATAGCTCGTCGCGATCGCGCGGATGGCGCGCCATTCGCGTTGAGCCGCGGAACCGACCATCTCGCGCCAGGTCGCGAGCGCCAGCGCCATCAGGACGAGTCCGTTGAAGTCCATGTAGAGCGCCGCATTCCAGGACAGGTGCTGACCCGAAAGACCGGCGGGCGCCATCAGGCACGCCAGCGAGAAAGCGAAGGCCACGAGGAACGCGAGCCTGAGGCTTTCCGCTTCCCTGGCGGTCGCGACGAAGAATTCGGTCGGAAACAGCCGCGCGAGCGGCCTCGCGATGAGCGAAGCGGCGAACAACAGCACGGCGAAATGCGTGACCAGCCCGCTCGCGGCACTCGCTCCGTCTCCGCTCGTCACCACGAGCGAGTAGGTCGCCAGCGCCGCCGACACCAGGAACGCGGCGATGATCAGCGTCGCGTGGTGCGCGGTGCGCACCGGCATCCGGGGCAGGGGAGCGGCTGCGGGGCTTATCGTCGGGGCGGATTCCAGATTGGCTCCTGAAGCAGTGGCGGCGGAAGGATCGTCGTCGAGCATGTTCGGCGAGGCACGCAAATCGCGCTGACATGGCTAACAAGGCCCGGCGCGAACCGGGCCTTGTTGCGCCAAATTTTACTGATTGGGCTTCTGCGTATCGCGCAGCGCGTCTTTCGCGCCGCCGACCGCGTTCTGTACCGCGCCCTTTGCCTTGTCGATCTGGCCTTCGGTCTTCAACTTGGCATCGCCGGTCAGGTTGCCAACCGCTTCCTTGGTTGCACCCTTGACCTGGTTCGCGGCGCCTTCGATTCTGTCCTTATCCATTTTCTCTTCCTTTGTTCAGGGACACTGGACGGAAACGTACTCAGAGCAGAGAGGTTCCGCTGAACGAAGGCCAACGAGAAGGGAATGCGTCGGGCGGAAATCCTTGTCGGCGCCACTAGCCTGGCGCGTTCTTGCGGCCGCCGGAGAGCCGTGTCTCTGCGTCCTGGATCAGGGCCCTGAATCGCGGGTGATCGCGCAGAGGCGAGAGGAAGACGGAGCCTTCGACGAAACTCAGCCAACTTTGCGTTATCGTGGCGAACGTCGGCGCGAGCGCGTCGACCGCGCCGTTCGGGTCTTTTTCGTAACTGGCGAGCCCATTCGCCACATTGAGTCGCACGACGAGATTGTCCGGATCGAGCAACAGGGCCCGCTCCCGGCATTCATGGGCCCTCTCTTTTTCACCGAGGGCCGCATAGGCCAAGCCCTTCAGGGCGATCGCGTGCGCGCTATTCTGATTACTTTCCAGAACCTTTTCCGCATGCCGCAGGACGAGTCGAGCCGCGCGGTTCGACGCGTCCTTGTCGCCGGCATTGGTGTAACAGGCAAGCAGGAAGGTAGGCGAGTTGAAGTCTGTTTCGCTTAGTTCTACGCCCTTTTCAAAGTAGCCGATCGCATCGCGAGACCGTCGAGCATTGAAGTACACCAGCCCGGCCGTATAGTTCACGAGCCAGGACCCCGGCCCGAGCCGAAGCGCCGTTTCGATTTCGCGCATTGCTTCGGCGTCGCGCCCCGCATCGGTGAACACTCTCGCCTTGACGGCGTGTCCATGCGCAAGCAGAGGATCGAGCGCGAGCGCGCGTTCCGCGGCGGCGAGTCCGCTTTCACCGTGCGGGCCGTGAGTCCATCTGAGCGCGACCTGGCCAAGGCCGAGGTGCGCCCAGGCATCCGCATAATTGGGGTCCAGTTCAATCGCGCGCCGGCTGAGGCGAATGATCGTCTCGGCCCATTTCGGGTCCCCCTGGTCGCCGCTCATATAGAGCTGCCGCGCCATCAGGAAGAGATTGTAGGCGTCCGCATTGTCCGTGCCGCGCTTTGCGATGGCCGACTCTTCGTCCGGAAGCAGTTTGACCTTGAGCGCCTTGACGATCGCTCCCGCGATCTCGTCCTGGACCGCGAAGATGTCGTTCAAGTCCCGGTCGTAACGTTCCGCCCAGATGTGCGCGCCGGTCGCGCCGTCGATCAATTGTGCGGTGATGCGGACGCGTCCGCCGGCCTTGCGAACGCTGCCCTCGAGAACGTGGCCGACCCGCAATTGCCGCGCGACCTGGGGAACGTCGACGCTCTTTCCCTTGAACTGGAAAGCGGTGTTGCGCGCCACGACCAGCAGCGCCGAGGCCTTGCTCAGATCCGTGATGATGTCTTCGGAAATGCCGTCGCTGAAATATTCCTGTTCGGCGTCGCCGCTCATGTTGGCGAAAGGCAGAACGCAGATCGACAGTTTGGGTGCGGGCGCCGCCGGCGAGACGACGCCGGGCTTCGGTGCCGGCCGGCGCGCGTAGAATATCTGCACGGGAGCTTTGATGTTCTTCAGCGCCTGCTCGCCGGCATCCTCGAACGTACAGGACGCCTTGCCCGCCGCCTGGTCGCGGACGGCGCGCGACAGCGCGACGCCGCCCACCGGCGCGAGCGCCTGAATGCGTGCGGCCACGTTGACGCCATCGCCGTAGATGTCCTCGCCGTCGATGATGACGTCGCCCAGATTGAGACCGATGCGAAATTGAACGCGCTGCTCCGGCGGCGCGTCCGCCGCTGCGTCCTCCGCGGCTTCCTGAATGGCCAGCGCGCACTCGACCGCGTCGACGACGCTCGGAAATTCGACCAGCGCCCCGTCGCCCATGAGTTTGAACAGGCGCCCGCCATGGATTGCGACGTGCGGATCGAATATCCGGCTGCGGAAAACCTTGAGCCGTTCGAGGGTTCCGGCTTCGTCGGCTTCCATTTGCCCGCTGAAGCGGACCATGTCGGCGGACAGGATGGCGGTCAGCTTGCGCTGCATGGGAATGGGGCTCGGTCGAGGCGCTCGCGCGAACCTATCGCAGCGCACGGCAATCTTCAGCCGGAATCTGGCGCGCAGGGGCCGGCCGGACGGGCCGGCGCTATCCTCAATTTGGGTACAGGGATCAGGCGCACGCCGGCGCCGCCGTCGGCGTCTAGGCGAGTTGGGCCATGTAGCTCTCGGCGAAAAGGAACTGCATCAGCATCATCCTGGGACTGTCGAGTGCGTTCACCGCGATGCTGTGGAAGACCGCAGGGTGCATGATGATGGCGTCGCCCGGCTGACCGAGCATCTCGTGGACGCGCACGTCGGTACCGCCGATGCGCGCGCCGTCGATCATGAAGCGCTGGACGCGATCCGGCCCGCCTTCCTCGAACAATGCCGCGAACCACGGATGCTCCTGCGCCAGGATCGCGCGCAGATCCTGCGAGTGCAGATGTGCGCCCGGCGTGCGCGCGGCGATCTCGAGCGCGAGGCGGTGCGAACCGGCGATGTAGGGCGTTCCGCCGCCGCGCGGCAGCGACGGCTCGAGGAACGTGAAAACCCGGATGCCCGGCAGCGACGCGATGCAATCCGTGGCGGACGTATCCAGATGCCACAGCTTGTGCGGCACCTCCCAGGAGGTGCGCATGGGGAAGGTCACCAACGGCGCGCCGATCTGGTGCGGCCGGGGCCTGATCCATTTGCCCGCGCCGAGGAACAGATCGCCGATGGCGAAGAGCCGATCCGAACCGAACGCGCGCAACCCCCCGGAGCGGACCAGCGACTGGAACTTCCCCGGCCGCTCGACGGTCCAGGTTTCCGGACGGCGGCGTTCGATACCGAAGCGGCGCGAGATGTCGGACCAGACGGCGTTGGCCAATGCGGCCATGTCGCGCGCCGGAAAATAGCCCGGCAGAACGAGAACGCCTGCGGCGTCGAATTCTTCGCGCTGTTCGGCCGTGAGAGTCAGAGAGAAAGGCGTAGGCATGGTTCGTCTCCAAAATGAAAACGCCCCACGGTGAACAGCCCGCTCCGGCGATACCGGAGCGTGTTGCTCACCGCGAGGCGTTCCCCACGGCGACCACCGCAAGGCGCGGCGATCGACATCATTGTCGACGAAGCGAGGCTACCACCTTTGGGTACCGTGTTCAACGCGATGTTCTTTTTCCCGCTTGGTCTCCCGGGTTGGAACTTGAGCGGCACTCCGGTGCGGCTCATGCGCGCCGCAACCGCGTGACGGAGCCGAGTCACGAGACCGGCCGTCGCGTTTCACGGACCGCAAAAATCGACGCTCCCGGACGCGCATGCATGTCGATCGAGGCACTACTCAAATTGGGTGACGCGTAAACCATCGGCGTCGCGATCCCTTCCGCGAGGTCAGCGCGACCGACGTTGGCAAAAATCAATGTTGTCAATTTTATTTACAAAATGGCGCCAGCGCGACGCGACGCGGCGACTTAGTCATTGATTTATCGGCGGCCGGATCGAAGGCACGAAATTTGCAAACAGAGTCGACACATATTGCCGGAACATTGGGGAGACACGGAATGCATTCGAGAATATTTGCGATGTTCGCCGCCAGCTTCTTGTCGCTCGCTTTTTCAGACGCGAACGCCGCCGCGACATTGGTCACTGACGGAGGAGGATATCTGACCGGCGTGAATAACGTGCTCGTCGGCACCACGCTCTACGACGTGAGCTTTAGCTACGGTTCCTGCGCCAGCAACTTTGCGGGCTGCACGTCCTCGTCGTCCTTCGACTTTACGTCTCAGGCCACAGCGGACGCCGCCAACAGCGCGCTGCTCTCGCAGGCCATCGCCGCGAGTCCTTTCGCCGAAGCTCCGTTGCTGATCGGACCGGGCGGCGCATGCGGATACTTTCTCTGCGAGATTGAAACGCCGTACTTTACCGACGGCGTGACTTCGACGATCGACTCCGCTGTGTATGTGCGCGACTCGACCCCTCCGGCGCTTTCGACATCGAACAGCATCCCGATCACCGAATTCACGAGCGCCACCAACACGCGAGTCTGGTCGCATTGGAGCACCGTGCCGGAACCGTTCACCGTCTCGCTTTTCGGTGCGGGTTTCGCCGGCGCGGTTGCGCTACGTCGCCGACGCAAGACCGCCTGACCGGGTTGGCCGCCCGAACGCGGACAGAGGGTGGTATTCGCGTCGCGGCCTTCATTTCCTGCTGACGCACGTGCGCTGCGAGCGGACGCCTGCGATGTTGTAACCGGCCGAAGCGCTTGATCGCGGGCGCCATCGCCGCGCCGCAGAGACCGCGGATCGAAGCAAAGTGCTCCGGCCGTTCAACCTTGCTTTAAGCTTTTCGGGACACCATGCCGCGTCCCGGAGTGGCGACGATGAAGCTGGTGTGGCGTGGATTCACCGTACTGGCGTTTTGGCTCGCGCTGGCTTCGCCATCCGCCGCGAACGAAGTCGAGATCGACATTCCGCCGGGACTGCACGAGATCGAGTACGACGCTTTCATGGAAGGCATGGTGGGCACCGCGTTCCTCAGCGGCGATTTCGCCTATCTCGAAAAGAAGGCCGAACAGTACCGGAGCACGGGAGCCCGAACGCCGACGGGGGGACAAGCCCTCACAGCGTTTTATAGGGCATTCAGCCCGCGCGCGACCGGCGACCATGCTGCCGACGAGCGCCGGATTCTGGCGCTCGAACAGAAGGCGACGCGCTGGGCGCAGGAAAGCCCCAACGTCGCCACGCCGCACATCGTCCTCGCATCGCTCCTCGTCTCACACGCCTGGATGGAGCGCGGAGACGGCCCGGAAAACACCGTAACTCAGGACGGTTGGGTGCGCTTCGACGACGAGCTGGCGCAGGCGGAAAACTATCTGCAGCAGCACAAGGCGGTCGCGAGCAGCGATCCCTATTGGTACGTGATGATGCTGCAGGTCGCGCTCGGCCGCGAATGGGAGCAGAGCGAATTTGAACCGCTGCTCGACGAAGCTATCGGACGCTACCCCGGATATGTGACGATCTATGTGAGCGGGGCCTCTTTGTTCTCGCCGCTATGGGGCGGAAACGTCGATGCGTTCGACGCCTATGTCGACGCGGCCGTGGAGCGCTCGCAGAACTATCTCGGCAGGGAACTCTATGCGCGCATCTACATTGACGCGCCGATCCTGGAGGATCCGAACCAGAACATCTTCCAGGTCACGCGCGCCAAATGGCCGAGAATGATCGAGTCGCTGATGGAGATCGCGCGAAAATATCCCGATCCGTCCGTGTGGCCCGCAATCTTCTCCTATGCCTGTGACGCGGGCGATAAGATCGAGGCGCGCCAGGCATTGCAAAAAGTTCCACCCAATCTCGGCCGGCCGGGCGATGTCGGGTACGAGAAATTTGTTCGCTGCAAGAAATGGGCGATGGACACCGCGCCGCTGTCTGCGGCCGACGTGTCGCCGACGCAAGTCAGCGTGGAGAACGACGTCAATCGGGCGGTGTTCGGCCCGGCGTTGGCGGGCCTCATTCCCGATTGGCTCGCCGTCTGCCTGGTCTGGTATGCGATCTTCGTCTTTTCGCTCGTCTTCCACGAGGCGGCCCACGCTCTCGCCGCGAAATGGGGCGGCGACTCGACTGCCAGCGACCGCGGTCTCGCGTCGCTGAACCCGCTGGTGCATATCCGACGCGAGCCGCTCGGCATGGTCGTGCTTCCGGTGGCCAGCTTGCTGTTCACCGGCGGCGTCATGGGATGGGCAAGCGCCCCGTATAGCCGCGCCTGGGCGCAGCAACACCCTCACCGCGCCGCGTGGATGGCGCTGGCCGGACCGGGAGCCAATTTTCTGCTGCTCGCCGCGGCCGGCGCGGCGCTCCGGTTCGGCGTCGGCAGCGGCGCGTTCATTCCCATCCAGAATCCGAATTTCGCCGAGATCGTCGTGCGATCGGCCAACGGCACCGGCGACGCGCTGACGATCGTGCTCAGCATCGTCTTCGTGCTGAACACATTTCTCTTCCTGATCAATCTCCTGCCGATACCGCCGTTCGACGGAAGTTCGATCTTCGCCTTGCTGCTGCCCGAAGAAGGCGCTCGTTTCGTCCAGTCGGCCGTCCGCTACCGGTATGTGAACGTCGCCGGCGTGGTGGCGGGAATGATCGCCATCATGTTCCTGATCACACCGACCTTCTATTACTCGTTGAGGGTGCTCTTCGCAGGCTTGTCCTAACACACGGGCGCAGCCGGATGCGCCGCTCCCGGCTGGGCCTGCGCGCGAAATCGGTTATCGTCATCCCGGATATGCCTGGGGGGCCTCATGTCGCTTTCAGATCTCGCATCCATCGGCAGCCTCGCGAGCAGTCTCGCGGTGCTGATTTCGCTGGTCTATGTCGCCATACAGATCCGCCAGACCGAACGGAACCAGCGGACGCAGATGCAGCAGGCGACGTCGTCGCGCAATCTGGAGGCCGTCAAGCACTGGGGCGAGCCGGCCGTTGCATCGGCATTGCTGAAGGCGCGCCGCGGCGATGCCGACCTGACCGAGATGGATCTGTTTCAGCTGACCAATCAGCTCCGCATCAGTCTGACCAGCTTCCAGGACGCTTTCATCCTGCTCAACCAGTCCCTGATCGACGACGTTCAGCTCGATGCGATGCTGCGCGGGATCAGGCAGCTGCTCGGACTGCCGGTCCTGCGAGCGCTGTGGAACATGCAGCTCCAGGCCTATTCGCCCGCTTTCGTGGCGTGGATCAACGCGCAGATAAAGGATCTGCCGCTCCGCGAACACACCGAATTTCGCGAGATGTTGAAGGTGGCGCTCGCCGAGTTGAAGTCGGAGTCGGCACGCTAGGCGCGCTGCGCCCGGCGACTCTGGCGGGCGCGCCGCATGGAACGGCGGCCGGCTGCGGGCGTCGTCAAGCGATCGCGCGGCGTCGGAATGACGGCTGGCGCGTTGTCCGCTCGTTGTCGTACGCCGGCAGCGGATCGGCGCCTGGCGCGGCGGCCCAAAGGTCGCGTTGCGAAACGCGCCAAATCACGTAGCCTTCACGGGCTCCCGAGACTCTTCGAGCAGACGGGCCCTCGATGTTCTCCCCAAGCGCCGCGCGCAAAAACCGTAACGACGGCCAAGGCCCGGGCGGTGCCGGCTCGCGCGGTACGCACCGCGTGCCGGCGGAGGTTTCGGCTGCGCTCGAAGCGATCGCGCGCCTCAGTCCCGCCGACGCGCTGCAAGCCGCGCACGGCGCCGCCGAAGGTCTCGGCGATGCCGAGGCCGCCGCGCGGCTGCGGCAGTTCGGTCCCAATACCATCGCCAGCGAGGGACGGCCCTCCATTCTGGCCGAACTGTGGGGGCGAACGAAGAATCCGCTCAACGCGCTGCTCCTCACTCTCGCAGGCATTTCCTATGCACTGTCGGACGAGCGCTCCGCGATCGTCATCGCCGTCATGGTGCTGCTGAGCATCGGACTGGGTTTCGCGCAGGAGCATCGCTCGAACAATGCCGCCGCCAAGCTGGCGACGATGGTCAAGACGCGCGCCAGTGTGAAGCGCCGTGGTGCCGCCGCGTCCGAAGAACCGTTCAGCGAGCTTCCGATCGACCAGCTCGTTCCCGGGGACATCGTCCGTCTGTCGGCCGGCGATCTGGTGCCGGCCGACGTGCGGCTCATCTCCTGCCGCGGGCTGTACGTGAACCAGGCGGCGCTCACCGGAGAATCCCTGCCCATCGAAAAGCAGCCCGGCCCCCAGACGGAAAAAGCAGGCAGCCCGTTCGAACTGACCAACATCTGTTTCATGGGCTCGAATGTGGTGAGCGGGTTCGCCGACGCCGTCGTCGTCAACACCGGCGCGCGCACCTATTTCGGCAAGCTGGCCACGAGCATCGTGGGCGCGCGCGAACTCACCGCCTTCGATCAGGGGATAAGCGGCTTCGCCTGGCTGATGATCCGGTTCATTTTCGTGATGGCGCCGCTGGTCTTCCTCATCAACGGGTTGACCAAGGGCAACTGGCTCGAAGCCCTGATGTTCGCGGTCGCGGTCGCCGTCGGCCTGACGCCCGAGATGCTGCCCATGATCGTCACCGTCAACCTGGCGGAGGGAGCGATCGCCATGTCGCGCCGCAAGGTGATCGTGAAGCGTCTCAACGCCATCCAGAATTTCGGCGCGATGGACGTTCTTTGCACCGACAAGACCGGGACCCTCACGCAGGATCGCGTGATCCTGAAGCTGCACCTGGACGTCGACGGGCGCGACGACGCGCGCGTGCTGGAATATGCCTACCTCAACAGCCACTTCCAGTCCGGACTGCGAAATCTGCTGGACATCGCCGTGCTCGAGCACATCGAGCTCGAGCACAAGATTAAGGGTGACGACGGATACAGGAAGCTGGACGAAATACCGTTCGATTTCGCGCGCCGGCGTCTCTCGGTCGTCGTGATCCAGCCCGACGAAAAGCCGCTGCTGATCTGCAAAGGCGCGGTCGAGGAAATATTCGCCCAATGCACCCGGTTTCAGCGCGGCGACTCGACGTTCCCGCTCGACGCCGGCGCCCGGGAGGGCGCAAGCGCGCTGACGCGCCGCCTGAACCAGAACGGTTTCCGTGTCGTCGCCGTGGCGTACAAGACCGTCGACGCGTCGCGGCAGAGTTTCGAAGTCGCCGACGAGAGCGACCTCGTGCTCCTGGGCTTCGTCGCATTCCTCGATCCGCCGAAGGAGACCGCGGCGCCCGCCATCGCGGAACTGGAACGGCTCGGCGTGGCCATCAAGATCCTGACCGGCGACAACGATCTGGTCACCCGGAAGATTTGCGCCGATGTCGGCCTCGAGGATCGGGAGATCCTGCTGGGAAGCGACCTCGATCCGATGTCGGACGAAAAGCTGGCGCAGACCGTCGAAACCGTGTCGATCTTCGCCAAGGTCAGTCCGGCGCAGAAGGCACGCGTCATCGCGGCGCTGCATGCGCGCGATCACGTCGTCGGCTTTCTCGGAGACGGCATCAACGACGGGCCCGCCCTGAAGGCGGCGGACGTCGGCATTTCCGTCGACACCGCGGTCGACATCGCGAAAGAGTCCGCCGACATCATCCTGCTCGAAAAAAACCTGGCGGTGCTGTCCGACGGCGTGCTGGAAGGGCGCAAGGTTTTCGGGAACATCACCAAATACATAAAGATGGGCGCGAGCTCGAACTTCGGGAACATGTTCAGCGTCCTGGGCGCGAGCGTGTTCCTGCCGTTCCTGCCCATGACGCCGATCCAGGTCCTGACCAACAACCTGCTTTACGACTTTTCCCAGACGGCGATTCCGACAGACCGGGTCGACGACGAATATCTGGTGTCGCCGCGCCGGTGGGAAATCAGGAACCTGCTGCGGTTCATGCTTTTTATCGGGCCGATCAGCTCGATCTTCGACTACGCCACCTATTTCCTCATGCTGTTCGCGTTTCACACCTGGAACAACGCGCCGCTCTTCCAGACCGGCTGGTTCGTGGAATCGCTGCTCACCCAGACCCTGATCATCCACATCATCCGCACGGCGCGCATTCCTTTCATCCAGAGCCGTGCGAGCCCGGCGCTCATCGCAACGACGATCGCGATCTGCGCCATCGGCATCGCACTGCCTTATTCGCCCCTGAGCGCGACGCTCGGATTTCGGCCGTTGCCGGCCCTGTACTGGCCCGTGGTCGTGTCCTTCCTGCTCGCCTATGCGTCGCTAACGCACGTCGTGAAATCGTGGTTTATTAGACGGTGGGGCCAGTAGAGGTCGTTCGACGCGGCCCCGCCGCGATCTGCAAACCCGCTTCCCGGAGCGGACATTCAAATGCGAGGACAAGACGATGAGCATCGAGAATCTCGAACCGGCGGATGTGGCGCGTTGGCTGGCGGAGCGATCGATCGTTCTGATCGACGTTCGGGAGCCGCAGGAATATGCGGCCGAGCGCATCCACGGCGCGCTGCTCTACCCTCTCTCGACCTTCGATCCGCTTGTTCTGCGCGATCTGGGCGACCGCAAGATCGTGCTGCATTGCGGCTCTGGCATGCGGTCGGCGAAGGCGCTCGCGGCCTGCGAGGCGGCCGGCGTCGCGATCGCCAGCCACCTGAAGGGCGGCATTCAGGCCTGGAAGGCGGCCGGACTGCCTACCATCGCCGTCGATCCCGCAACCGGACAGCAGCGCGAACCGCGCTGACAGCTTCGCGCTAGTTCTCGCGCAAGTCCGCCGCGGCAAGTTCCTCCGACAGGCGCAGGGGAATTTTGAGATAGGACGTCCCGTTGCTCTCCGCCTTCGGGAGTCTGCCGGCCCTGATGTTCACCTGGATGGAGGGAAGAAGCAGGACCGGCGCCGCGAGTGTCGCGTCGCGCGCCTGGCGCATGGCGACGAAGCCGGCTTCGTCGACGCCGTCGCGAATATGGATATTGTGCGCGCGTTGCTCGGCCACCGTCGTCTGCCAGACGTAGCGATCGCGACCAGGCGCCTTATAGTCGTGACAGAGGAAAAGACGCGTCTCCGGCGCAAGCGCGAGAATGCGCCGGATGGAGCGGTACAGGGCGGCCGCGTCGCCGCCCGGAAAGTCGGTTCGCGCCGTCCCATAGTCCGGCATGAACAGCGTGTCGCCGACGAAGACGGCATCGCCGAGCCTGTAGCTGACGCAAGCCGGCGTATGGCCCGGCGTGTGCCACACTTCCATTTCCATTCCGCCGAATGCGACCGTATCTCCCTCCTTGAGCAAACGGTCGAATTCCGCGCCATTCGTGGACACTCCCTCGAGATTGAAGACTGCGCGGAATACGGACTGGACCTTGCCGACATGTTCGCCGATCGCCGTGCGCGCGCCGGTCCTGGCGCGGATATAGGCGGCCGCGGTCAGGTGGTCGGCATGAGCGTGGGTCTCCAGCGCCCAGACGATTTTCAGTCCGCGTGCCTGCGCGTCGTTCAGGATTCTTTGCGCCGACGCCGCCGTCAGCCGGCCGCTGCGCTGATCGAAGTCCAGCACCGGATCGATGATGACCGCCTCGCCGGATTGCTTGTCCGACACGAGATAGCTGGCGGTATTGGTGGCTTCGTCGAAATAGGCGGCGATCTCGGGTGGATGGGCCATGCGGTGTCCTCGTTGTGCGGCCGACCATATATGACGTCACGCCGAAGGTGATGGTGGGGTCGAGTCGCGAGGTCTGATGGCGGGCGGGAGCGGGCTGTCGGGCCGGGAATGACCGGAATCGCACAATGCCGAATGGTTGCAGACTTCAGCGCCTCGCCCGTGCGTTTGACGGGGTTGGTGTCTTTCCAGGACCGCAAATATTCGCCTGTAAAAAATGTAATCAATGACGATCACGTGACAGTGCGCGCTGAATATCGATACCTGCGTTCTTCGTCTTAAATGTTGTGAAGAAGTAATTTGATCTTGGTCGAACCTGGGGGAATTCTGGGCTTTGCTTACAGCAATAACATTGACCCGTCAGCGCGAACGAGCCCGACCCTTGAGAGAAGAAACTGTCGCCAATCGTCTGGCGTATTACGGAGTCCCTGGGCCACGGGAGCAAACGGACTGGCTTCGCGCGGCGTTCCGCGTCGCCAACCGCAATTCGCTGTCCGACGCCGTCCGGTTCGGCATCGCCGCGCGCGCCTCGCAGCCGTTCCGCGAACAGTGGCTGCCCTTCCTCGATGAATTCGCCGCGACGCACGGACTGGAGGCGCCCAGCGTCGACCTGATGATGAAGCCGCTCAATCAGTATCTGGTACTCGGTCTGCCCCTGTCCGAACGCGTGCGCCTGCTGCGCGCGCACTACGCCGCGTTGGTCAAGGTGGCATCGCGGCGGCTCATCGCGTGCATCTGGGCCGGCGAAGCGCTCGAAGTGGGCACCATTTCGGGCAAGAGCGAGCGCTACGGCATCTGGCTGTGCGCCACGCCGGTTCATCTGACGCGGAAGGAAGGCGAGCTCACCCTCGTGCTCCAGCACAGCGAAAGCGGACAGGTGCTCGCCAAGCTGACGTTCCTGCTGTCGTCCACGGCATCGGATCGCCTCGGCGTGATGGTGGGCGGCGTTCAGGGACCGAGATCGTCGACCGCCAAGCAGGCCATCATTTCGGCGACGCGCGACCTGTTCGGATTGAGACCGCGCGACGCCATGCTCGTCGCCCTCTCCAGCATCGCCAACCGGATCGGCGCGGACAAGATCTGGGGCGTTTCCAACAGCATGCACGTCCACAACGCGCGAAGCCGCCGGCACCGGGAACGCTGGCACGTCGACTATGACGGCTTCTGGGCCGAGCGTGGCGCGACCCGCGGTTGGCCCTTCGGCTGGGTGATGAACGTTCCGGCGCACCCCAGCCGGACCGGCACGACGGCGAGCGGAAAAAGGCGCGACATTCTGAAAGAGAGCGTATGGTGTCTGGGGCAGTCGACACTATCGGGACCGACGGCTTAATCCTGCTGCGAGGTCCCGGTTCAGGCTCGGCCGCGTTCGGGGAGAAGTAAGGCGTGAGCGTAGTCAAACCGCTTCCATCCGGCTCGGCCGGCAATCCCGTCAAGCGCCTGATCGACCGCATTTCGCGCGACCGGGTCGACTGGAAGTATCGCGCCGACACGGCCGGCGTCATCCAGATGGACGAACTCGACGTGCCGTCGCCGAACGCGAAATTCGCCTATTGCTATCGCGGGACGTTGGGCTGGGTCATCCGGCTGTTCCTGCGCCAGCTGCCGCTCGCGGACAAGCCGTTCGACTTCGTGGATTTCGGCTCGGGAAAAGGCCGCGCACTGCTCGTCGCGTCGGAGTTTCCGTTCGTGTCGGTCACAGGGGTCGAATTCTGCGAGTCGCTTCATGAGGTGGCGGTGAAGAACCTTGCGCGCCTGCCGGCGCGGCAGAACCAGGCGGGACGCGTGAAGTCGGTGCTCGGCGACGCCACGGAATTCGCCCTGCCGCAGCGCGACCTGGTCACCTACTTCTACAATCCGTTCGGTCCACCGGTACTCGACGCAGTGGCGGAACGGCTGATCGCGCACCGGCACTCCGGCTTCGACGTCTACGTCATCTACATCAATCCGCGACACCGCGACGTGTTCGAGCGTTCGGGAAAATTCGAAACGGTCTTCGTGCACGAAAAAGGGCTGATCTATCGCGTGAACGCCTGATCGGCGTCGCGCGTTTGGCGGCCATTTCGGTCAGTTGATGCGTTTCTCGCGCCCCGCCCAGTAGGGTTCGCGCAATTTGCGCTTGAAGATCTTTCCGGAATCCTCCCGCGGCAGCTCGCTCGCGAAGTCCACGCGCTTGGGCACCTTGTATCCGGCCACCTTGCCGCGCAGATAGCTGCGCACATCGGCTTCGGTCAGCGTCTGTCCCGGTTGCGTCAGCACGACGGCGCAGATCGCCTCGCCATATTCCTCGTCGGGAATGCCGAAGATCGCGCAGTCGGCGACGCCCGGCATCTTGTGCAATTCGGCCTCCACTTCGGCAGGGTAGATGTTCACGCCGCCCGAGATCACCATGTCCTTGGCGCGGTCGCACAGATAGAGATAGCCGTCGGCGTCGAAGTAACCGACATCGCCGGGCGCGATGAGCCCGACTTTCTCCGCGTCGCGGCGCTTCTGGTCGTCGCCGTGATAGGTGAAATCGCCGAGCGATTTCACGCGCGCCACCACTTCGCCGATCTCGCCGGTCGGCAGCGAATTGCCTTTCTCGTCGATCACCCGCACATCGGCTTCGGGGATAGGCTTGCCGACGGTTCCGGGATGCGACAGCCATTCGTGCGAGTCGCAGAACACGACCATCCCGGTCTCCGTCGCGCCGTAATATTCGTTGATGATCGGTCCCCACCACTCGATCATCTGGTGCTTCACGCCGGGCGAGACGGGCGCGGCCGCGTGGACGATGAACTTCAGCGAAGAGACATCGTAGCGGCGCCGGACCTCCTCGGGCAGCTTGAGCAGGCGGTTGAACATGATCGGAACCATGTGGATGTGCGTGATGCGGTGCCGTTCGATCAGCTGCAGGAGCTCTTCGGCATCGAAACGCGGCTCCAGGATCACGTTTGCGCCGAGCCGGGTAGAGGTCAGCGCGTAGGTGTTGGGAGCGGAGTGGTACATCGGACCGACGATGGCGACGACCATCCGGTCCGGCGTCGCGAGCCAGGGGCCGAAGCCAAAGCCGCGGGCGAGGATGGACAGTCCGAGCGCCACCTGCTCCGGAGTCGGCGGTGTTCGCCGCACGCCCTTCGGACGGCCGGTCGTGCCGGACGTATAGATGATCGAACCCGGCGGATCGGCGATCCCCTGCGCGAGCGGCTCGAACTGCTTCAGCCATCCGTACCAGTCGCGCGCCGGCGCCCTCACCTCGATATGGTCGCCGGAAATGCCGTAGGCGTGCTGGATATCGGGCGGAGTCGCGACGCCCAGGACGGGCACGCCGTCGGGAAACGCCGCCTTTATCGGCTCGATCAGGTCCGCGTGGATCACGATCGCTTTGGCACCGGAATTCTCGAACAGATAGCGTGCTTCGTCCTCGGTGTAGTGCCAGTTGACGGGCACCGGATAGGCGCCGAGCAGCCCCGCGGCGAGGCTCGCTTCCAGAAACGCAAAGTCGTTTCGCAGATAGACCGCTATCGTATCGCCGCGGCCGATGCCCAGCGCGCGAAAGCCGCTCGCGGCCCGCGCGGCGTTTTCGAGCAACGCCTGCGTCGCGATTTTCCTGTCGCCGCTGCGGATCTCACCCATCGCACCCTCATGTCTTTATGCCGCGGGGAGGACTCTCCGGAGAATTCCGCGCGCATGCAACGTCAAAAGCGCTTTCCGGCGGGGCAAGCTCCCCGATAGGGCTAGGCGCGCCCGCGCCCGTTATGGTTTGATCGGAAGCGACAAAATTCGGGGAGACGCAGCGTCATGCAGATCAGGGATCGGATCGTCGTCGTCACGGGCGCGGCGAGCGGCATCGGGCGCGCCCTGGCGCACCGGTTTCACCGCGAGGGCGCCAAGCTCGTGGTCTGTTCGGACCTGAACGGAGAGGGCGCGTCGGCCGTGGCGCGCGACGTCGGCGGCGTCTCGTTCAGGACCAATGTCGGCGTCGAAGCCGATATCCAAACCCTGATCGAGCGCGTCGAGGCCGATCACGGGCCGATCGACCTGTTCTGTTCCAACGCGGGCATCGGCATCGGCGGCGGCGCGGAGGCCTCGAACGAAGGCTGGCAGCGCATCTGGGATATTAATGTGATGGCGCATGTCTGGGCCGCTCGCCATCTCGTGCCGCGCATGATCGCGCGCGGCGGCGGCTATCTGCTCAACACGGCGTCCGCGGCAGGCCTGCTTTCGCAGATCGGCTCGGCGCCCTACGCCGTCACCAAGCACGCGGCCGTCGGGCTGGCCGAGTGGCTGGCGATCACGCATGGCGACCAGGGCATCAAGGTTTCCGTCCTGTGCCCGCAGGCGGTGCGGACGGCGATGACGGCGGGAAATCCCGACGGCGTGGCGAGCGTCGACGGGATGATCGAACCCGAAGCCGTCGCCGAAGCTTGCGTGCGCGCGATCGAGGCAGAGGATTTTCTCGTCCTGCCGCATCCCGAAGTCCTGGAGTATATGCGCCGCAAGACCGGCGACTACAATCGCTGGATCGGCGGCATGCGCAAGCTCAATCGACGCTATCGCGGCTAGACCGCGACGCGCACGGGGATCGAAGATGCTGACCGAAATCGACCGCGTTCTCCTCGCCACGCCCGATGCTTCGGCCGCGGCGCGCGCCTGGCGCGAACGTCTCGGCGCGGAGGAAGTTGGCCGCGACACGCTGGCCTCGCTCGGTGCGCGTCGCACCACGGTGCGCGCGGGGACGAGCGACATAGAAATTCTGGAACCCGACGGCACCGGACTGGTCGACGACGAACTGCGGCGGCGCGGGCGCGCGCATCTTTTCGCGGCCGGCGCGTCCTCGCCCGACGCGGGGCGCGTCGCGGAGGTCACCCGGCGTGCCGGCGCGACGATCGCCGCCGACGGCGGCCGGCACTATGTCACGATCGAAATCGAAGGGGCGCCGATACGTTTCGTCATCTCGCCCGAAGGCAGCCGGACGCGAGCGGGCGATCTGGATTTCCTCTACGAGGCGACGGTCCTTGCCGCCGACCAGGCGCGCGCCGTGGACCGCATCAGCGACGTGTTTGCGCTCGACAAGACGCATTTCACCTCGATCACCTCCGAAGCGTTCGGCTATACCGGCGTGCTGACCTTGTTCCGTCCGGGGCAGCTGCATCGCTTCGAAGTGATCACGCCGACGGACATGAGCAAGACGATGGGCCGCTACTATGCGCGCGAGGGTGCCTCGTTCTACATGGCGTTCGCGGAGAGTTCGCGCATGGTGCGCATCGAACAGTCGGCCAAGGCCGCGCATGCTGGGATAACCGTCGACCGTCCGCGCACGCGCGAATCCGGCCGCACCGCGGACCAGCTCTGGCTGCATCCGCCGGCGCTCGGCGGCATGATGCTCGGCGTGTCGCGGCCGAGCATGGCGTGGCGCTGGTCGGGACATCCCGAGCGCGTCGAAGAACTCGAATAAGGCCAGGCTTTCCGAGGAGGCACCGCAATGTCCATCTCCAATTCGCAGGACAAGCTGCTGCGCGAACGGGCGCGTGCGGTCATCCCCAACGGGATGTACGGGCACCAGTCGGTCGCGCTTCTGCCCGAAGTCTATCCGCAGTTCTTCGCGCGGGCGGAGGGCGCCTATCTTTGGGACGTCGACGGCAACCGTTATCTCGATTTCATGTGCGGCTACGGGCCCAATCTGCTCGGCTATTGTCATCCGAAGATAGACGCGGCGGCTGCGGCGCAGCAAAAGCTGGGCGACGCGATGACGGGTCCCGGGCCGGCGATGGTGGCGTTCGCCGAAGCGCTCGTCGCGCTCGTGACGCACGCCGACTGGGCGATGTTCTGCAAGAACGGGACGGACGCGACCACGATGGCCATGATGGTGGCGCGCCAGCACACGCGCCGCCGCAAGATCATCGTCGCCAAGGGCGCGTATCACGGCGCGGCGCCGTGGAGCACGCCGAATCCGGCAGGAACGGTCGCCGAAGACCGCGCGCACCTGATCACCTGCACCTACAACGACGTGGAGAGTCTCGAAGCCGCCGTGCGCGAAGCCGGCGACGATCTCGCCGGACTATTCGCGTCTCCGTTCAAGCACGACGCCTTTACGGATCAGTCGCTGCCGCAAGCCGCTTACGCCAAACGCGCCCGCGAGCTGGCGGACAAATCCGGCGCCTTGCTCATCGTCGACGATGTGCGCGCGGGGCTGAGGCTTGCACGCGACAGCAGCTGGTCGGTGGTCGGCGTCGAGCCCGATCTTTCCTGCTGGGGAAAGGACATCGCCAACGGCTATCCGATCTCGGCTCTCCTGGGTTCCGAGAAGGCGCGCGCCGCGGCCGGCGCGATCTATGTGACGGGATCCTTCTGGTTCGCGGCCGTGGCCATGGCGGCCGGCGTCGCGACGATCGCGGAAGTACGGTCGAGCGACTATCTCGAAAGGACCGTCGCTCTCGGCGAGAAGTTGCGGACGGGGATCGCGGGCCTCGCCAAGCGGCACGATTTCGCGATCCGGCAGACCGGACCCGCTCAGATGCCGCTGATCCTGTTCGACGGCGACGACGATTTCCGCGTCGGCTATGCCTGGTCGGCGGAGATGGTGAAGCGCGGCATCTACGTCCATCCCTGGCACAACATGTTCCTGTGCGCCGCGATCACGGAGGCGGACATCGACGCCGCCCTCAACGCTGCGGACGACTCGTTCAAGGCGGTGAAGGCGAACCGCGCCTCGCTCGTTCCGCACGCAGGATTGGCCGCGATGCTGAAGGGCCGCCGGCGCTGAAAGGCTTCAGGCCCAGCCCGCCTTGCGCGCGACTGCGACGGCCTGGGCGAGGTTTCGCGATTCCAGCACGTCCGCGGTGGCGTCGCGCGCGGCGAGCAACACCTTGCGGATCGCACAGGTGGCCTCGTCCACGCAGTCCTCGCATTTGTGATAGGCGGTGACGCTGACGCAGGGCGCCAGCGCAAGCGGACCGTCGATCACGCGGATGACGTCGGCAAAGCTGATGTCCCTGGGATTTCTGCCGATCAGGTATCCGCCGGCGCGGCCGCGCTGGCTGCGCACGATCCCGCGCTTCTTCAGATCGAGCAGGATCTGTTCGAGAAATTTCCGCGGCACGCGCGCCGCTTTGGCGACATCCGCGATCTGCAACGGCTCGTCGTCGCCATGTTCGGCGAGGACGATGAGGGCATGCAGGGCGTAGCGCGCTTTCTGGGAGAGCATGGCGATTCCGCGAGTGGACCTCCTAGCTAATAATCGCTATCGGCACACTCGACAATAGAACCTCTCGCAAACCTGCGGCCGCGCGCCGGCGCGCGCGCGGTTCCGCGGGCCTGTACGAGCAGATTCGGCTCGGCGAATTCGCCTTCGCGCGGAAGTTCTAGGTCAGGTCCTTCTGCGGATCGATCAGGTATTTCTCGCCCGTCGCGCGCCGGTTATAGGCCGCGATCACCGGAATCTGCAGCGCTTCGCGTAGCGAAATCACTTTCGTGTAGTGGCTGGCGAACGTCGTTTTGAGTTCCGCTGCGACGCGCTCGCGCAATTTCATCGCCTCCGCCCCGCCGATCTTCTGCAGGAACGGGGTGAGCAGCCAGCCGCCGACTCCCCACGCCATGCCGAAACCGCGACTCAGCTCGGTCGGGCGGGTGTCCAGGCCGCCATAGATGTAGACCTGCTTGTGGACGGTGGAACCGTAGCGGCTGTAGCTCTTCGCCTTCAGATTGGCTGCGGCTTCCATGCAGGAAAGTATCTGGCTCGCCAGCTTTCCGCCGCCGATCGCATCGAAGGCGAGGGTCGCGCCCGTGGCGGCGAGCGCCTTTGTGAGATCTTCGAGGAAAGACGGTGCGCTCGAATCGCAGACATGCTCTGCGCCGATGACGCGAAGCAACTCGGCCTGCTGCGCGCTGCGAACGATGTTGACGAGACCGACCCGGTCCTTGATGCAGATTTTCACGAGCATCTGACCGAGGTTCGACGCCGCTGCCGTGTGAACGAGCGCCGAGTGGCCCTCGCGCCGCATGGTTTCGACCATGCCCAGCGCGGTCAGGGGATTGACGAAGCACGATGCGCCGTCCGCCGGCGCAGTTCCCGGCGGCAGCACGAGGCAGTCGGCAACCCGGACGCAGCGAAACTGCGCATACATTCCGCCGCCGATGATCGCGACCGTCCGGCCGACCAGTTTCTGCGCCGCGTCGGACGCGCCCGCGCCGACGACGATTCCGGCGCCTTCATTCCCCACCGGCATCGCCTCGTCGAGCCGGCCCGCCATCGCGCGAAGGAAAGGTTCGGGAATGGTGGCCGTGACGACCGGGCTGTCCGCGCCTCCGGATGCCTTCGCGGTGCTCATGTCCGCCGCGCCGAGCAGCAATCCGAGATCCGACGGATTGATCGGCGATGCCTCCACCCGCACGACAACCTCGTCCGGACCGGGCGATGGAACGGGGACAGAGGCCAGCGACAGTTCCAGCAGCCCGCTTTTCTTGACGAGGGAACGAAGCTGGAGGCCTTGCGTGGGAACGGCTGCTGCCATGACGGTTCTCCCGGATTTTGCTGTGAATTGGCGCGCCGCGAATGTTCCCGGGCGTACCGCTATCAACAGTTTGCGGCCCTAAGAATCAAGTGTCGCGAGCCTTGGGTGCGCCGCATCATGGCCGTGAGCGCTCCGCGACGGCACGTCTGATCGCGGTTGTGCCGGGCCGGTCTGTCCGTACAATCTCCTGCGCACCCAAGGAACGCAGCGATGAACATGCATCCCGAGATCGCAGCACTGATCGGCGAAGTCGATTTCGATCCAGACGGCCTCAAGACCAAATATCTGAGCGAGCGCGACAAGCGGCTTCGCCCCGACGGCAACGCCCAGTACATCGAGGTGAAGGCGGAGTTCTCGCGCTACGTAGACGATCCCTATGTCGAACCCGGATTCACGCGCGCTCCGGTGTTCGACGATGTGGAGTTCGCGGTCATCGGCGGCGGCTTCGGCGGACTGCTGATGGGCGCGCGCCTGCGGGAGGCCGGGTATAAGAGCATCCGCATGGTCGAGAATGCCGGCGACTTCGGCGGCACCTGGTACTGGAACCGCTATCCCGGCGCGATGTGCGACGTCGAGTCGTACTGCTACCTGCCGCTGCTCGAAGAGCTCGGCTACATGCCGAAGCACAAATATTCCTTCGCGCCGGAGATTCTGGAACACAGCCGCAACATCGCGCGGCACTTCCATCTCTATGACGATGCCCTGCTGCAGACGGGCGTAACCGAGCTGCGCTGGGACGAGGCGGCGGCGCGCTGGATCGTCAGCACCGACCGGGGCGACCGCTTCACCGCACACTATGTGGCGATGGCGAACGGCCCGCTCAGCCGCCCCAAACTGCCGGGCATACCGGGCATCAACGAATTCAAGGGTTACACCTTTCATACCAGCAGATGGGACTATCGCTATACCGGCGGCGACAGCTACGGCAATCTGACGGGCCTCAAAGACAAGCGGGTCGGCATCATCGGCACGGGCGCGACGGCCGTGCAGTGCATTCCGCATCTGGGCGAGTGGTCCAAGCAGCTCTACGTCTTTCAGCGCACGCCCTCCTCGATCGACGTGCGCAACAACGGCACGACCGATCCGGTCTGGGCGGCATCGCTGCAACCGGGCTGGCAGAAGCGGCGCATGGAGAATTTCAACATCCTGGTCAGCGGCGGCGAACAGGACGAAGACCTGGTGAAGGACGGCTGGACCGACATCTTCCGCAATCTCACGGGCAACGCGGTGAAGGAAGCGTCGCACAAGCTCGGTCGCCGACTGACCGGCGCCGAACGCGCGGAACTTCTCGAGCTCGCCGACTACAAGAAGATGAATCAGATCCGCGCGCGCGTCGACGCGATCGTGAAGGATCCTGCGACCGCTACGGCGTTGAAGCCCTGGTACCGCCAATTCTGCAAGCGTCCCTGCTTCCACGACGAATATCTTCAGACCTACAACCGGCCGAACGTGACGCTGGTCGACACCAACGGACGGGGAGTCGAGGCGCTCACGGAAAAAGGCGTCGTCGCCAACGGGCGCGAATATGAAATCGACTGCCTGATCTTCGCCACCGGCTTCGAGGTCGGAACCTCGTACACGCGGCGCGCCGGCTACGACATCATCGGCCGCGGCGGAGAGACATTATCCCAGCACTGGTCCGACGGGTTGCGCACGCTGCACGGCCTGACGACGCACGGTTTTCCGAACTGCTTCTTCCTCGGCTTCACGCAAACGGCCATCACCATCAGCGTGCCGCAAGCGTTGAACGAGCAGGCGCAGCACGTCACCCATCTGGTCACGGAAGCCGAAAAGCGCGGCGCGAAGGTGCTTGAGCCCACCGCGGAGGCCGAAGCCGCCTATGTCCGGGAAATACGCACGCTCGCCCGGATGGGTCAGCGTTTCTATACCGAATGCACGCCCGGCTACTACAACAGCGAAGGCGCGACGGGAAATCGCAACGGCTTTTTCTCGGACATGTACGGTGCGGGGCCGCTTCGTTTCTTCGAGGTGCTCAAGGAATGGCGCGATACCGGCAGGCTCGAGGGCGTCGACCTTCGCTGAGCGCTAGCGCGCATCCCAATCCTTGGCGACGGGCGACCAGGCGTCGGCGCGCGCTTGCGCCTCGGCCCAGCTCGTCGCCGTCAGCACGCCGTCGAGCCTTGCCTGCAATTCGGGCGAGATGTCGGGCAGGCTGATCACGAAGCGCGAACCGTTGCTGTGATAGATCAGCGCCCATTTTCCCGCCTCGAGCGGGTCGCTGGCGACGCCGACGCCGTCTAGATAGAGCGTCACGAGCTTGAGCTGGGCGTTGGCGAGTCCGCTATTGGCGGCGGCGAGCACGTCGCCCGCGCCTTCGGCCTTCAGGCTTGCCGAGCGTTGCGCATCGCTCTCCTTCTTGCCGACGTCGATCAGGCAAAGGCCGAGATTGAATTGTGCGAGCTCGAATCCGCCGCGTGCCGCGAGCCGGCGAAAGATCGGAATGGCCTTGTCGCACTGACCGTGCAGACGCAGGTCCTCGGCCTGCGCCTCCGGGTCGGGCGGCGCGTCGGACGTGCTGCTGGGCGCCGATGCGTGGCCTTCGGGATCGATCGGACCGACCTGCTGCCTGCCGCCATATTGTGCAAAGCTGCTCGAGCTGACGCAAACCGCCAAGACCGTCACGGCTACTGTGAGAATACGTTTCATAATGCCCGCTCTTTGATCCTCGTCCGCACCCGGTCCGGACGCGCGGGCGACTCTACCCGCGCGCCTGGCACGGGCAAGAGCCGGGCGCACCGCCGATTTGAGTGCCTCATCGCGTCAGGCACCGACGGATTCGGCCTCATCCTCGGCAACGAATCCCTTCCAGCCGTTCATGTAGCGGATGAAGGTGGGGCTGAGGCGTTCCTGCGCGAGATAGGCGCGAGTCACCGGCAGGGAAACGGCCTTGAACTGTGCGTCGGCCCCGGCGCGCTTGGGAAAGTCGTGATGCAGGATGGCCGCGCGGCCGAGGATCGGAAAGTCGGCGCCGTGCTCGAGCACGCGCCGGCAATCCTCGACGCTCATCAGCTTGCCGGCGACGCCGAGGCGCGTTTTTCCGCGCGGCAGTTCCGCGAACCAGTCGATCAGCGGCTTGGAGGCAAATTCGGACTCGACCGGCGGCTTGAACACGCTCCACAGCGACATGTCGAGGTAATCGAGATCACCCGCTGCGAGCAGCTGGGCGGCGAGGTCGCGCTGCTCGGCGAATTGCAGGCCGAAGCGCTCCGGCGACAGCCGCAGACCGAGCTGGAAATCCGGTCGCGTGCGCTGCCGCACGCCCCGGATGATCTCGAAGACGATGCGGGCGCGGTTCGGGGCCGAGCCGCCATAACGGTCCGTACGCTGATTTGTTTCGGGACTGAGGAACGCGCAGAGGATGTAGCCGTGCGCGCCGTGCAGTTCGACGCCGTCGAATCCGGCCTTTTCGGCGCGGACGGCGGCGCGGATGAAATCCTCGATCAGGCCTTCGACTTCGCGTTCGCTCATCGCGCGGGCGTTGAACTCGGCGTTCTCAGACGGTCCATAGGGCTGTTCGCCGATCAGCGCGGCGGGCGAGCGGATGCCGGCATGGTGCAGCTGAACGGACGACACCGCGCCCTCGGCGCGGATGCCGTCGGCGAGGCGGGTGAGGCCGGGCAAGTGCTCGTCGCCGAATATGCCGAGTTGTCCCGGGAATCCCCGACCCGTGCGCTGGACGTGCGCGGCGCAGGTCATCACGAGCGCGAACCCGCCGGTGGCGCGGTAGGTCAGCCATCGATATTCGTCGTCCGACAGACGTCCGTCGTCATGGCTCTGCGAGTTGGTCAGCGGCGCCAGCATGAAACGATTTTTCCAGGCGGGCCCTCGCTGCATCTGCAGCGGCTCGAACAATTGGCTCATGGCAAGTTCTCGATGGGATGGCGGTTGCCGGGACATTCGCCAAATCGTCCTTTGGGGTCAAGTTGGGCGGCTTCGCGCACGTCCCGCGGCCCGAACGGACCTTCGGCACCGGCCAAATCGCGGCGAATTCCGTATCGCCCCGGATAGACGCGCGCCGGCGCCGTCTTGCCAGGCCGCGCGCGGGAGCGCAGCTTTGCCGTGTGTTCCTGACGCGGGATATGGGCCGTGACGCGCGCTTTTCTCGAAGACGCCTCGTTCAACCAGTCGCCGGCTTTCGGCGACGTCGATCTCTTTTCCGCCGACCGTCCACTGTCGGACGCAGCGGCCCGGTACGGTCTCGGCGAGGCCGAGCTGTCGGCGTGCGGTCGCGACTACGGCTCGTTCGAATCGTTCGAGCTCGGACGCATCGCCAACGAGAATCCGCCGCGGCTGCGCACGATGGACGGAAAGGGCAACCGCGTCGATGCGATCGAATTCCATCCCGCCTATCACGCGCTGATGACCAAGAGCATCGGCTACGGCATCCATTCCTCCGCGCATGACGGCTCCGAACCCTTTGGACCGATGACCCAACGTGCCATGCGACTTTACATGGCGACGCAGGCGGAGAGCGGACATCTCTGTCCCGTCACCATGACCCACGCCTGTCTCGGCGCGTTGGCCGCAGAGCCCGACGTCTTGCGCGCCTGGAAGGACAAAATCCTGTCCCGCAGTTACGACGCCGTGCTCAAGCCTTGGCAATCGAAGAGCGGCGTCACCATCGGCATGGGCATGACCGAGCGGCAGGGCGGCACGGACGTTCGCGCGAACATCAGCTTTGCGGAAGAGAAGGGCGATCACGTCGAGATCACCGGACACAAATGGTTCATGTCGGCGCCGATGTGCGATGCCTTTCTCGTGCTGGCGCAGGGCGCAGGCGGGCTGACCTGTTATCTGATGCCGCGGTTTCGGCCCGACGGCTCGCTCAACGCGATCCGCTTCCAGCGGCTGAAGGACAAGCTCGGCAACAAGTCGAACGCTTCGTCGGAAGTCGAATTCCACGGCGCCTACGCATTGCGCATCGGCCGGGAAGGGCAGGGCGTCCGGACGATCATCGAAATGGTCCAACTGACGCGTATCGATTGCGCCGTCGCATCGGCGGGATTGATGCGCATCGCCCTGGCGCAGGCCATCAATCACATCCGCAACCGCTCGGTGTTCCAGCGCAGGCTCGCCGACCAGCCGGCGATGCGCGCCGTCGCCGCCGATCTGGCGCTCGAACTGGAGGCCAATGTCGCGCTGGTGTTTCGCCTGACGCATGCGGCCGACAAGCCGGACGACGCGGGCGAGGCCGCGTGGTTGCGGCTCATGACGCCCGCGATCAAGTACCTGGTGTGCAAGTCCGCGCCCGCGTTCGTCAATGAAGCGCTCGAATGTTTCGGCGGCAACGGCTACAGCGAAGAGCTGGCGATGGCGCGCTATTACCGCGAGGCGCCGCTCAATGCCATCTGGGAAGGTTCGGGGAACGTCATGGCGCTGGACGTCCTGCGCGCCGCGGCGCGCCAGCCCGACGCCACCAACGAGGTCATCGACCGGCTGGCGCGGACGGCGGGCGAGGCCTGCGATGCGGCCGGGATCGCGTCGATGCTCAAGCGGATGCTGCGCTCGGGGGAGGCCGAAGGACGCGCGCGTTTCCTCTGCGAGCACCTGGCGCGGCTCGGCGCGGTGGCGGCGCTCGTCGAAGCGGGCTCGCCCTTTGCGGGACTCTACGCCGCGACGCGGCTCGCCGGACCGCCGGTGGCGCAGTATGGCGCGCGGGATCTCGGCTTTCGGAACGAGTCGACGCTGATGGAACGCGCTCTCGCCGTATGAGCCACCGCGTCGCAAGCCGATAATTCGTCTGACAAGCGCCGCGGCTTCGGCCAAGATCGGCGCCGGAGGCCGCTGCCATGACAGATTCCGCCACGCTGTCCCGTCGCCGCAGGTTGCGGTTCTACGGCTGGGGATATGCCGACGAGGAACTCTCGCCGGACGAGGATGCGCGGGTGCGCCAAAGCGCCGGGCGCTACGGCGCGCTCGCGGAAGTTCCGGTTCCCCGGGAAAACGAATTCGCCCTGCGCGCGCCGCGCATCGCGGCACCGACCGCGTTGGCGAGAATCGTCTCGGCGACGCCCTACGACCGGCTCGTGCATAGCTACGGAAAGTCCTACGCCGACATCGTCCGGATGTTCATGCGCGACGTGAAGCATCCGCCCGACCTGGTCGCGTTTCCCGCATCCGAAACGGACGTCGTCGCCGTCCTCGACTGGGCCTCGCGCAGCAACGTCGCCGTCATTCCTTTCGGCGGCGGTTCGAGCGTCGCGGGCGGCGTGGAGCCGGACGTCGGCGACGGTTATGCCGGCACGATCTCGCTGGACCTGCAATATCTGAACAAGGTCGTGGAGATCGACCGAACCAGCCGGGCCGCGCGCATTCAGGCGGGCGCGCTGGGCCCCGAGCTGGAAGATCAGTTGAAGCCGCACGGACTGACCTTGCGCCATTTCCCGCAAAGTCTTCAGCTTTCGACGCTCGGCGGCTGGATCGCGACGCGCAGCGGCGGTCACTACGCATCGCTCTACACGCACATCGACGACTTCGTGGAATCGACCCGCAGCGTGACGCCCGCGGGAATCCTGGAAACGCGCCGCCTGCCGGGCTCCGGTGCGGGTCCATCGCCGGACCGGCTGATGATCGGCTCGGAAGGCATACTCGGCGTGATCGTCGAAGCGTGGATGCGTCTGCAGGACAGGCCCGTGCATCAGGCCTCGGCGAGCGTGGCGTTTCCGAACATGGCGCGCGCGGTCGCGGCGGTGCGGGCGCTGTCGCAGTCGGGTCTGTTTCCGTCCAATTGCCGGCTGCTCGATCCGGCGGAAGCCAGAAGCAACGGCGTCGGCGACGGAACTTCCGCGATCCTGGTGCTCGGATTCGAGTCGGCCGACCACACGCTGGAAGCGTGGATGAAGCGCGCGCTCGAGCTGGTCGGCGACCATGGCGGCGCATTCGATACAGACGCGGTCGCGCGTTCGCTGGCGCCCAGGGGCGGTTCCGGCGAGCACCGCCAGGGCGCCGCCGGACAATGGCGCAACGCGTTCATCCGCATGCCCTATTATCGCGACCTGATGGTCTCGCTCGGCGTCATCACCGACACGTTCGAGACGTCGATCACCTGGGACCGGTTCGAGGCGCTGTACGAGGGCACGCGAGAGAAGACCGCGCGCGTGCTGCGCGAGATCTGCGGCCATGAGGCCGGCGTGTCCTGCCGCTTCACCCACATCTATCCGGACGGTCCGGCGCCCTATTTCTCCTATTCGGCGCTCGGGACGTCGACGGGAAAGCTGTCCGACTCGCTCGCCAAATGGCGCGACATCAAACTCGCCACCAACGAGATCGTGGTGGGGCTCGGCGGCACGGTCACGCATCACCACGCCGTGGGTCGCGATCACCGCAGCGGCTATGTCGTCCAGTCTCCGCCGCTTTTTCGGGCTGCCCTTGCCAGTGCCAAGAAGGCCCTCGACCCCTCCGGCGTGCTTAACCCGGGCGTCCTGATCGATCCCGCCGATCGGGCGATTGGCATTCGCGGCGCATTGGGGTGAACTCGGTCCCGGTCGAATCCCAAGCCGGAGCCCGCTCATGTTTGCAACCGTCAACGGCGCGCGAATCTTCTTCGATACGGTCGGCTCGAAGCTCGCCATCGACGGCGAGCGGATGGTGGAGCGGCCGACGCTGATCGTCATGCATGGCGGTCCGGGATTCGACCATTCCACGATGCGTCCCTACTTCGACCGTTTTGCGGACACGCATCAGGTGCTCTATCTCGACCATCGCGGCAACGGCCGTTCCGGCGGAGAGAAGGAAACCTGGACGCTCGATCAGTGGGGCGACGACGTGAAGACGCTGTGCGACGTTCTCGGCATCGAGAAGCCCGTCGTGTTCGGCAACTCCTTCGGCGGCATGGTCGCCATGGCCTATGCTGCCCGGCATCCGGACCATCCGGCGAAACTGATCCTGTCCTCGACCGCGGCGCGCATCCGGCTCGACGTGACGTTCCAGATGATGGAAGAGCGCGGCGGCGCCAAGGCGCGTGCCGCGGCCGAGCGCTTCTGGGCTTCGACAGACGATGCGGCGATGGCGGACTACATGGCGCTCTGCATGCCCCTCTACAATCCGCCGGGCGGCGAGGACCAGGGTGCCGCGCGGCGCCGCGCGATCATGCGCGTAGAGACCACGCGGCATTTTTCGCTAGGCGAGATGCGGAAGATGGACGCGCGCGCCGGCCTCGCGCGGGTGCGCTGTCCGACGCTCGTCACGGTCGGCGACTACGATCCGATCACGCCCGTCGTCTGTTCCCAGGAGATAGTCGCGGCGCTGCCGGCAGGTCTGGGCGAGCTGCAGATGTTCGAGGGCGCCGGACATGGCGTGCATCGCGACGATCCGGCGGGAGCCGAAAGACTGTTGCGCCGCTTCCTCGCCGCGTGAGCGCGGCCGAAGTTTCCCAAGCGTGGGCGCGGATTCCAGCCGCTGCCGGGCCCGACTGCAGGCCGCCGCGGCGCGCTTCCACGGCGCTGTTGACTTGCTCTCGCGAGCCTCGCACGTTTCGCGCAAACGATCGGGGAGTGAAGAACATGCAGGACCGAATTCGCGTTGAGATGCACGGTGGCGTCGCGGACGTCCGCATGGTGCGGACCGACAAGATGAATGCGCTCGACGACGCCATGTTCAGCGCGCTCGTCGAAACCGGCGAGAAGCTCAAGACGCAAAAGGGCGTGCGGGCGGTCGTCCTGTCCGGCGAGGGCCGCGCTTTCTGCGCCGGTCTGGATATGGGCAACTTCGGCAAGATGGCGTCGGGCGAGCGGCGCGGCGGCGCGGGGCTGGTCGACCTGCCGCGTACGCCGGGCGGCTCGAACCGGGCGCAGCATGCGGTGATGGTGTGGCGCGAACTCCCCGTGCCGGTGATCGCGGCGGTGCACGGCGTCGCGTTCGGCGGCGGTTTCCAGCTCGCGCTCGGTCCGGACATCCGGATCGTCGCGCCGGACACGCGCATGGCCGTGCTCGAGATCAAGTGGGGTCTCGTCCCCGACATGGCGGGTCTGGTTCTGATGAAGGGACTGTTGCGCGACGACGTGGCGCGCGAGCTGACCTATACCGGGCGAATCTTCTCGGGAGAGGAGGCGTTCACCATGGGTCTCGCGACGCGCGTATCGACCGATCCGCACGGCGACGCGATGAAGCTGGCGGTGGAGATCGCCGGCAAGAATCCGGATGCCATCCGCGCCGGCAAGCGTCTGCTCAATCTGGCGGGCGATGCGGACCAGAAGTCCATCCTGGTGCACGAAAGCAAAGAGCAGGGCGCGTTGATCGGTTCGCCCAATCAAGTCGAGGCGGTGATGTCGAACATGCAGAAGCGCGCCGCCAGCTACGCCGACTGAGCGCGGCGTGAATCGCTTCTCGCGGCGAACGATGTTGCTGGCCGGCGGCGCGCTCGCCGTCGGCGGCGCGTTTGCCTTGCGTCCCGGCGACAGGGGCCGCGGCGGCCATTCGCCTTATTTCGCCGGTATTTCGGCCGCGCTGAAACGCGCGGGCATCGCCCAGCCCACGCTGGTCGTCGACCGCCAGCGTCTCGACGCCAATATCAGAACCGTCCGCCAGGCCCTGGCGCCGACCGATCTGTCCTTGCGCATCGTCACCAAGTCGCTGCAGGCGCCCGCGCTGTTGCGCGCCGTAATGGCGGGAACCGGCACCAGCCGGCTCATGGTATTCAACGGCGTCATGCTCGATGCGTTCGTTCGCGCCGAGCCGGCGTCAGACGTCCTGCTGGGCCGGCCGCTGCCGGCCGTTCAGCTCGACGAATTCCTCCAGCGCCACGCGAACGATCCCGCGCCCGCCGCCCACCCGCAATGGCTGGTCGACAGTCCGCTGCGCCTGCATCAATACCTCGCCGTCGCGCGGGCGCGCGGCGCATCGCTGAAGATAAATCTCGAGATCGATGTCGGGCTGCATCGCGGCGGGCTGCCGGACGTCAAGGCGCTTGCCGAGCTGCTCGATCTCGCATCGACGGAAAAGCGGGTCGAGGTCACCGGCCTGATGGGCTATGACGCGCAGGTTGAGGGCGTGCCTTTTCCCGATGCGGAACTGGCCCGCGTGAAGCGCCGCTATGCCGATGCGCGAGCCGTGCTGGAATCCAAGCTGGGGCGCGACGCGTCGCGGATGACGCTCAATACGGCCGGCAGTCCGACCTATATGCTCCACCTCGACGACAAGGCCGCGAACGAGGTCGCGCTCGGCTCCGGATTCGTGAAGCCGCTCGATTTCGATCTGGACACGCTGAACCACCACGTCCCCGCGGCCTTCATCGCGGAACCGGTCTTGAAGGCGATGGACCAGGCGCTGATCCCGACCGTCGAATCCTTTTCCGGGGTCATCGATCTGATCGATCCGAACAGCCGCAGGGCGTTCTTCGCCTATGGCGGATACGGCGATGCCGAACCGGTCTCGCCCGAAGGGCTCGAGTTCAGCGCGCTCTATGGCGGCCGCGCCATGCTGACCGGATCGGCGCATGTCGATCTCAAGCAGGACGACATCATCTTTTTCCGGCCGCGCGAGAGCGAGGGGGTGTTCCTGCAGTTCGGCGACCTTGCGGTCTATGACGGCGGCGAGATTGTCGCGCGCTGGCCGACTTTCCCCGTCGCCGCGTGAGCGCCTATTGTGGACCGATGACATTCGGATTTGCCGGACGGGAGCGGACGATTGGCATGACGCTGGACGCGTTGACGCGGGCGATGGTCTGCATTGTAGCGGTGGCGGCGCTGAGCGGATGCGGCTCCGGACCACCCTCTGCGGCCGAACTCGCCGCGCTGAAGCCGGCCGATGGGCGGCTGGCGGGGCTTTACGAGCATAGTTGCAAGGCATGTCACGCGACCCCCGGATCGGGCGCGCCGCTGGTTCACGACCACGATGCGTGGGCGCCGCGCTGGGCAAAAGGTCTGCCGACCTTGCGCGATCACGCCATCCTCGGATTCCAGGCCATGCCGGCCGGCGGACAATGCGCGGTTTGTACGCCGACGGATTACGAAAGGCTGATCCGCTTCATGGCGGACCAGGAGGACAAATGAAAGTCTCCAGACGCGCCGCCCTGTTCGCCGCCGGCGCCGGCGCGGTCGTTGTCGGCGCGGGCGCGGTCGGCGTATCGGTCGCGGAGTACGATCCGCCGGAACCCGCCGCGCCGCCTGCAACGGACGCCAGCGGACACATTGTGTGGCGCAATTGGTCCGGCATCCGCCACAGCTATCCGAAGTCACGTGTGGCACCGGCGTCCGAAGACGAGCTGGCGCACATATTGAAGACCGGGCCCGCGCCGATCCGGGCGGTGGGTGCCGGCCATTCGTTCATGCCGCTCGTGCCGACGGACGGCACGCTGCTGTCGCTCGACGCTCTCGCCGGGGTCACAGCGGTCGACGGCGATGAGGCGACGGTATGGGCGGGTACCCGGCTCGGCGATCTTGGTCCCGCACTCGCCTCGCGCGGCCGGGCGATGGCGAACCTGCCGGACATCAACAAGCAGTCGCTCGGCGGCGCGCTGGGCACCGCGACGCACGGCACCGGCAAACATCTGCGTGCCATTCACGGAGACGTCACGGCGCTGCGTCTCGCCACCGTCGACGGCAACATCGTCGATTGCAGCAAGGACAAGAATCCCGACCTGTTCGACGCAGCGCGCGTTTCGCTCGGCTCGCTCGGCATCGTCGTCCAGGCGCGGCTCAAGACCATTCCCAGCCGGCGCCTGCACCGGCGCGTCTGGCTCGAACCTTTCGAAGAAACACTCGCAGCGGCGGAACAGCGTTGGGCGACGCACCGCAACTTCGAATTCTATGCGGTTCCGTTCACCGGTCTCGCGGCCAACATCACGCATGACGAGACCGACGAGCCGGCGCGTCCGCGCGGTCCGGAAACGGACAGCCAGTTTCTCGAAGCGCTGAAAGCGCTGCGGAACCTGTTCAGCTTTTCCAATCCGGTCCGGCGGGCGGCGGCGCGTCTGCTGCTGGCCTCATCGGAGGCCAATCCCGAAGAAGCGGTGGACGACGGCTGGAAGCTTCTCTCGACGGAGCGTCCCGTGCGCTTCAACGAAATGGAATTCCATCTGCCGGCCAACGCGCAGCTCGCCGCGCTGCGCGAGGTCGTCGAAACGATCGAACGGGAAAGGCACGACGTGTTCTTCCCCATCGAGACGCGCCGCATCGCTCCCGACGACGCGTGGCTGTCGCCGTTCCAGGGCGGACCGCGCGGCTCGATCGCCGTGCACACTTACTATAAGGACGAGTACGAATTCCTCTTCCAGCTGATCGAACCCATCCTGCGCCGGCATGGCGGGCGGCCGCATTGGGGCAAGCTGAATTCGCTGAAGGGCGCGGATTTCGCCGCGCTCTATCCGCGGTGGAAGGACTTCCTAGCCTTGCGGCGCTCGCTCGATCCCGACGGACGATTGCTGAACGACTATCTGAAAGGGATATTCCTCGCCTAGGAGCGGCTCATGCCACTGACGCTCAAAGATCGGTCCCTGTTGCGCGCCGACGCCTATGTCGACGGCTCCTGGTCTCCAGCCCGTTCCGGTGCGCGGTTCGCCGTGCGCGATCCCGCGACCGGCGAACGGCTGGCGGACGTCACCGACCTGGATGCCGCCGACGCCGACGTGGCCGTCCGCGCGGCGGCACGGGCGTTCCCGGCCTGGAAGGCGAAAACGGCGAAGGAGCGCGCCGCGATACTGCGCACCTGGTTCAACCTCATCATGGCGAACCAGGAGGATCTGGCGCGGTTGATGACGGCGGAGCAGGGCAAACCGCTGGCGGAGACGCGCGGCGAAGTCGCATACGGCGCTTCGTTCATCGAATGGTTCGCCGAAGAGGGAAAGCGTCTCTATGGCGACGTGATCCCGTCACATGCAGCCGGTAAGCGCATTCTCGTTCTGAAGGAGCCGGTCGGCGTCGTGGGCGCCATCACGCCCTGGAACTTTCCCAATGCGATGATCACGCGCAAATGCGCGCCGGCGCTGGCGGCCGGTTGCACCTTTGTCATCAAGCCATCCGAAGAGACGCCGCTCTCGGCGCTGGCGCTTGCCGAACTCGCCCATCGCGCCGGGGTTCCGGCGGGCGTTTTCAATGTCGTCACGTCGACGCGTGCGGCGGAGGTCGGCCTTGTACTGACTCAGAGCGCGCTGGTCCGGAAATTCACCTTCACTGGCTCGACCGCCGTCGGCAAACGCCTGATGGCGCAATGCGCCACGACCGTCAAAAAGGTCTCGCTCGAGCTCGGCGGCAACGCACCGTTCATCGTGTTCGACGATGCCGACCTGGAGGCGGCGGCGGACGGCGCCATGCTGTCCAAGTTCCGCAACATGGGACAGACCTGCGTCTGCGCCAATCGAATCCTCGTCCAGGACAAGGTCTACGAGGCCTTCGCCGAGCGTCTCGTCGCGCGCGCTGCGCAACTCAAGGTGGGAAACGGGGCCGACGACGGCGTGATGCAGGGTCCGCTGATCAACGGTAAGGCCGTCGAGAAGGTGGAGCGGCTGCTCTCGGACGCGACGGCCAAAGGCGCGAAGCTCGCCCTGGGCGGCCATCGCCATCCGCTCGGCGGAACGTTCTTCGAGCCGACCGTGCTGACGGAAGTCACGCCGGCGATGGACATCGCGCGCGAAGAGATCTTCGGGCCAGTGGCGACCCTGTTCCGCTTCAAGGACGAGGCCGATGCCGTTCGCATCGCCAATGATACGTCTTACGGCCTCGCAGCCTATTTCTACGCGCGGGATGTGGGCCGCGTCATGCGCGTCGCGGAGGCGCTGGAATACGGAATCATCGGCATCAACGAGGGCATCATCTCGACCGAGGTCGCTCCGTTCGGCGGCGTGAAGGAATCCGGCATCGGTCGGGAAGGCTCGAAATACGGCATCGAGGACTATCTCGAGATCAAATACGTGCTGCTCGGCGGTTTGTGACCAGCCGGCCGTCGCCGAACGGGACGGCGCCGCGGAAGCCTTAAAACGCGGCCGATTTTGTTAATCGCACGATAAGCGGTCAGGAGCGATCATGCGGCGTTGCGTTCGGATCGTTCCATGCAGCCAAAGAAATCTTTCGGCCGGCGGCCGCAGCCTGAACAACCGCGTCTCAGATTGGTGCACACGGAGAGTGTGCCGGTCGCGCCGGAGCCTGCGCCGGTTGCCGAAGAGACTTCGCCGGACGTGGATCGCGAGCTTGAGGAATGGAAGGCCGCGCGCAAGCGCTACAAGCGCTCCTTCCGAGAGCCCTGGCGCACGCTGTCGATCGTGTGCGGTCTGGGCTTTGCCGTCTCGACCTGGCTGCTGCCTGACTCGGTCGCCGACGTCGCCGAACTCGTGACGGGCGGCTTGAGCGCGGCGAGCCTGTTCGCCGGCATTCGCACCGAGCACCGGCCGGCGGCCGAACCGAACGACGGCGTAGCGCAGACTTAAGGCCGCATTAACCATGAGCGTCGAGAATGGCGGTCGGAACCGTCCGGCGCTCCCGCACTCATGCTTCAAAGAATTCGACCGCAGAACCCGATCCTGCGCAAGGCATGGCTGATCGCGCTCGCCGCGTCGGCGATGTCGCTCAGCGCCTGCACCTACGACGTCGCGCCGCCGGCGATGCCGTCGATGGAAGTCCCGGTCGGCTTCACCGACAAGGTCAGCGGCACTTGGGTGCTCGTGATCGATTCGAACGTCATCACCGCGCATATCGATCCGCCCGGTTTCGCATGCGGCGCCTTCGACTATCCGATGGACATGAACACGACGTTCCAGCGCACGCTCACCCAGCTGTTTCGCCAGGTGGCCGACGAAGTCGCCGTCTCGGATCACAAGCTTTCGCCCGCGGAGCTCAAAGCGAAGGGTTATGCCGGCCAGATCGAGATCGGCGATCTCGCCTTCACGCCGAACGTGAATTTCAACCAGATGTCGCTGTCGGCCAAGGTGAGCGTCAGCGTCGAACTGGACGCGACGATGACGGTGCGCACGCCGGCGCGGACCGTCCTCGTCAAGCGCTTCTCGGCCGACTCGGGCGCCGACTCCGACGCCGGACTCATCTGTCAGGACGCGCCGAAGGCCATCACCCGCGCCATCGGAACCGCGATGCAGCAGATCATGGTCAATTCGGCAAGCGCGTTCGGCAACGCGCGCGACATCCGCATGATGTCCGAAATCTGGCAGCCGGGCCGCGTGGCCCGCGCCCAATAAGCAAGCGGCCGCCGCAGAACTTCCGTCCTCCCCGATTTCTGCTAAATACCTCCAAACGGCCGTGTCCGGTCGGTATCGGAGATCCACGATGCAAAAGCGCCGCGTCGGCCCGTTCGAGGTTTCAGCAATCGGCCTCGGCTGCATGAGCCTGTCCCATGCCTATGGGCCGCCGCCGCCGCGCGAGCAGGCGGAACAGGTGCTTCTGGGCGCGCTCGATGCCGGCTACACCTTTCTCGACACGGCGGCCGTCTACGGTCTGGGCCACAACGAGCGACTGATCGGCGACGTTCTGAAGAGCAAGCGAAATTCGTTCGTGCTCGCATCGAAATGCGGCATGACGGACGGCGAGCAGCGCGATCTGAACGGTTCGCCGGATCGGCTCAAGAAGACCTGCGACGAGAGTCTGGCGCGTCTCGGGGTCGAGGTTATCGATCTCTATTACCTGCATCGCTGGGACAAGCGCGTGCCGATCGAAGAGAGCGTCGGTGCGCTAGCTGATCTCGTGAAACAGGGAAAGATCCGGAGCATCGGCCTGTCCGAGGTGTCGGCGCAAACGCTGCGCCGCGCGCATGCCGTGCATCCCATCGCGGCGCTGCAGACCGAGTATTCGCCCTGGACCCGCAATCCGGAAATCGCCGTCCTCGACGCGTGCCGCGAACTCGGCGTGGCCTTCGTGGCGTTCAGCCCCGTCGGGCGCGGCTTCCTGGCCGGCGGCGTGCGCAATACGGCGGATCTTCATCCGGGCGATTTCCGGACGGGAATGCCGCGCTTCCAGGGCGAGGCGTTCCAGGCCAATTTGAAGCTCCTTGACAGATTTTCGGCGCTGGCGAAGGAAGCGGATTGCACGCCGGCGCAACTGTGCCTCGCCTGGCTTCTGCGGAAGGATCCGATCATCGTTCCGATACCGGGTACGACGCGGCCCGATCACATGCGCGAGAACGCGGGCGCGGCCGGCGTTTCGCTGAGCGCCGAAATCGTCGCCAAACTGGAGGCGGCCGTCAACGCGAACACCGTCAGCGGACCGCGATACGCGCCCGCCATGCAGGCCACGGTCGATACGGAAGGCTAGATGCTTGCGGCCGCCGCGGTTCGGGTGTAGCGCAAATCCGGGTTCAACCGGCTGACGCCATGCCAGACCTGCAAATCGATCCGTCCGCCGCACTGTTCGCATTCGACAACAGCTATGCGCGCCTGCCGGACCGGTTTTACGCGCGCCTTTCCCCAACTGCAGTTGCCGGGCCGCGATTGGTCAAGCTCAACATCGCGCTCGCGCGTGAGCTCGGTCTCGACGCGGAAGCGCTGGTGAGCGAAGTGGGCGTCGAGGTCCTCGCCGGAAATCGCGTTCCGCCGGGTGCGGAGCCGATCGCCATGGCCTATGCCGGCCACCAGTTCGGCAATTGGGTGCCGCAGCTCGGCGACGGACGGGCGATACTTCTCGGCGAAGTTGTCGACACTGCCGGCGTAAGGCGTGACATCCAGTTGAAAGGTTCGGGACCGACGCCATTCTCGCGCAACGGCGACGGCCGCGCAGGGCTCGGGCCGGTACTGCGCGAATACATCCTTAGCGAAGCGATGACCGCGCTCGGTATACCGACGACGCGTTCCCTGGCGGCGGTGCTGACGGGCGAGCGCATCCGTCGTCCGGAGGGGCTCCTGCCCGGCGCGGTGCTTACACGCGTCGCGCGCAGTCATGTGCGCGTCGGAACGTTCGAGTTCTTCGCGAGCCGGAACGATTATGAGGGCCTGCGTCGCCTTGCCGACTATGTCGTCGACCGGCTTTATCCCGAGGCGCGCGCCGCCGTCAGCCCGTACCGCGCGCTGCTCGATTCGGTCATCGCGCGCACAGCGGGGCTTGTCGCGCGCTGGCAGCTGGTCGGCTTCATCCACGGCGTCATGAATACCGACAATATGGCGATCTCAGGCGAGACCATCGATTACGGCCCTTGCGCGTTCATGGATACGTTCCACCCCGCAACCGTGTTCAGTTCGATCGACAGCGGCGGACGCTACGCCTACGGCAACCAGCCGCGCATCGCGCACTGGAACCTCGTTCGGCTGGCGCAATCGCTTCTGCCGCTGCTCGGAGACGACGAGGAATCCGCGCTCGCATCCGCGCGCGAAGCGGTCGACTCCTATCCCCTGGCGTTCGAAGCGGCGATCTTCGCCGGCCTGCGGCGCAAGCTCGGACTCCACGAAGAACGCGCAGGCGACATCGAGCTGGCGGGCGAGCTTCTGGAGCGGATGGCGGCCGACAAGGTCGACTACACTTTGTTCTTTCGTAGACTTTGCGATTCGGCCGAAGCGGGCGCGGAGCCGTCGCTGCGCGCCCATTTTGCCGAACCCGAGGCGTTCGATTCCTGGCTGCAGAAATGGCGGCGGCGTCTGGGCGAGGAGAAGATCGCGCCCGGCGAACGCGCAGAGGCGATGCGCGCCACCAATCCGGCGTACATCGCGCGAAATCATCGTGTCGAGGCGGCGATCGCCGCGGCGCAGGAACAGGGCGACTTCGCACCCTTCGAAGAGCTGCTCGACGTGTTGTCGGCGCCGTTCGAGACGCGTCCCCAATATGCCGGCTACGAGAATCCGCCCACGCCCGATGAAGTCGTGCTGCAGACCTTCTGCGGCACCTAGGATTCCGCTCAGAGCGCGATCACGGGCCTGGGGCGCGTAGCGATCGAGACCAGCGCGAAGAACGCCACTGCAGCTAGCCCCGCAAACGCGTCGGCGCCTAGCAGGCCGTTCGCGTGCCAACGCGCGTATGCCCAGCCGTCGACGAGCGTCATATAGGCGGTCGGTACGTTGGAGAGTGACGCATAGAGATTGTACTTCGTCGCCGCCGCGCCGCGCCCGATCGCTTCCAGGACCACGGCGCTGAACGAGGCATAGTTGAATCCCTGGATGAAGGCATAGGCCAGCGTGAAGACCACGAACATCGATGTCGTCCGCGCCGCCGCGGCCATCGCCAGCGCCACTACGGCGAGAAAAACGCCGAACAGCGCGTAGGCGAATTTGCGGTCCATGCCGTCGCACAGATAACCGCCGACGACGCAGCCGACGGCTGAAACGAGCCCGCCGATGACGCCGTTGATGAGCGCCACGATGTCCGGCCCCGCATGCCAGTCGCCCGCGACAGCCGCCCACAATCCGGTCGCAGCACCGGAACCGATCGGCAGAAAGCAGATCAGCAGCGCCAGGAACCCGGCACGCGACCGCGCCGTATCCCACACGTCTCTCGCCAGATGGCGCAGCGTCTCGGCGTAGTGAAGCTTGCGGTGAGACTGGTCGGGTTCTGCGACGAACAGCAGACCGAGGCAGCAGGAAAGAAACACCGCCGCCATCGCGGCGCCGGGCAGCCAGTCGAACTGAAAGTGCTGTGCGATCCAGAGCGCCGCGCCGCCGCCTATTCCCTGGCCGCCGAGATTTCCGGCCTGATACCAGCCGCCCGCGCGACCTTTCTCGCTGTGATCCGTGGCGTGCGCCATCAGATTTTCGGCGGCCATCGCCAAAAAACTCACGGCGACGCTGTTTATGAAAACGAGCGTCGAGATAGCGGCGAGCGACGACGGACGCGCCGGAAAGAATCCGATCGCGGCGAGGCTCACGGAGGTGACGATTGCCGCTATGACGTACCAGAGCTTGCTGTTCAGCGTCGTGTCGACGACGGGAGCCCATAGCGCCTTCCAGGACTGGGGCAGGAGGCTGAGCGCGACCAGTCCGGCGACCGCCGTGACGCTTACGCCGGCATGCGACAATAGGTATGCCAGGGTGACGAGGACATAGCCGCTCGTGGCGCCGAACGGAACGCACAGTACGAGATAGACCGCGGGATGCGTGCTGGCGGGCTTTGCTTCGGCCAATGCGGGGTCCGGCGCTCTTCGTGGCCCGCCAGCCTAGCCGGTCGATGCGGAAGTGCAAACGCACTTGCGACGCGCGCGCAGCATCATGTTTTCGGTTGCGCTCGGCGGCAAAAACGCCCTGACTAGCCGGAACGCCCTCCAGAGGCGAGAACGGGAGCGACAGGATGAGTACCGAAACGCCTTCTGCGGCGGCCGCAGTGCCCATTCCGCCGGGCCGCGTCGCGACTTTTGCGGCCGGCGCGCTGCCGGTGGGCGCCATCGTCACCACGCTCGGCGTCTATCTGACCAACTACTACGCCAGTCACATCGGTATCCCGCTCGCCGCAGTCGGCGTCACCTTCATGTTGGTGCGCATCCTGGACATTTCCGTCGATCCCTTGCTCGGGGTCGCGATGGACTGGACGCAGACTCCGATCGGCAAGTACCGGCCCTGGCTCGCGATGTCGGCGCCGATTTTGTTTCTCGCGGTCTGGATGGTTTATTTTCCCGACAAGGGCGTCGGCACGGGCTATTTGATCGGCTGGCTCCTCGTCATGTATCTCGGCTATTCGATGCTGACCTTGTCCCAGGCCGCCTGGGGCGCGGCGCTGGTCGCCGAATATCACCAGCGCAGCCGCGTGTATGGCTGGATACAGGCCGTCGGCGTCGTCGGCGCGGTCGGCGTCCTGCTCGTGCCGGTCCTCGCGGCGACGTTCTGGAAAAGTCTGCCGATCAGGGGCGTCCCGTTGATGGGATGCTTCATCTTCGCCTCGATCGTCGTTGGAGCTTTGACGACGGTCTTCTTCGCGCCCGAACCGGAAAAAGCCGTGCTCGCCAAGACCGAGCGTTTCGGCATCAAGGATTACCTCGCCCTGGTCGTTCGCCCGGAGATGCTGCGCATCATGTGCGCCGACATGTTCTGCACGCTCGGCCCAGCGATCACCGCACCGCTTTATCTCTTCTTCTTCGAGCAGGCGCGCGGCTACACGCTGGCGCAGGCGAACGTGCTGCTGCTGTTCTATATCGTGGCCGGGCTTTTCGCGCCGTCCTTTTGGGCGCTTGTCGCGCGCCGCTTCGGCAAACACCAGACCATCCGCATCGCGAGCGTCTGCTACGTCGTCGCGCAATCGACCCTGCTTGCGCTGCCGAGGGCGCATCTGTTCCCGATGATGGGCGCGATGTTCACCGTCGGGTTCGTCGCCAGCGCTTTCGGCTTCCTGGTGCGCGCGATGATCGCCGATGTGAGCGACGAGGTTCGCCTCGAAACGGGAAAGGACCGCACCGGTCTGCTCTATGCGCTCGTGACCAGCACGAACAAGATCGGAGGCACGCTCTCGGTCGGCGTCGCCTACGCGATCCTGCCGATGTTCGGGTTCAATCCGGCGGAAGGCGCGGTCAACACGCCGGACGCCATGTGGGGCTTGCAGGCCTGTTACCTGGCGCCGCCCGTGCTGTGCGTGCTGATCGGCGGTCTGGCCATGTGGGGCTACAAGCTCGACGAAAAACGTCATGCCGAGGTGCGCGTTGCGTTGAACGCGTCGGATGCGATTGCGGGCGCGCGGGATGCCCTGCAAAGCCTGACGGGAGAACCGCCGGAACCGGAACAGGGCGTGCTGAGCGCGGGCGAGTAACCAAGACCGGACCGTCTCGCCGTTCCTCGGCAAAATCGGAGCTAGCTTCCCCGCGGATTTCCGGCGTAGAGCCGACGGACCTGCGCGAGGTCGCGCGAATTTCGGTTGCGCCGGCGCAAAATCCCGTCTGAACTCCCATTCCGAGCGCCCGCGAGAGGCGCCTACAGGGAGAATTGCCGCATGGATATGCGTTCGCCTGCAGCGACAGGTCGCAAAAGGCTGCCCGCCCGCCTGCTGGCGCCCTTCGCCAGTGCGGCCATGCCGGTCGCGGCGCTGGGCATTCCGCTCACCGTCTACCTGCCGAACTATTATGCGAGCCATCTCGGGCTTTCGCTCGCCGCGGTCGGCGCGGCCTTCAGCATCGTGCGGCTGATCGACATCATTTTCGATCCCCTGATCGGCGTCGCGATCAACGCGACGCGAACGCGCTTCGGCCGTTTCCGCCCGTGGATGGTCGCCGGCGGGCCGCTTCTGATGCTGGCCGCCTACATGATCTTCATGGCGGAACCTGGAATATCGACCGCCTACATGGTCGGCTGGCTGCTCGTCCTGTACGCCGGATTTTCGATGCTCACGCTCGGCCATTCGGCATGGGCCGCCGCGCTGGTGCCCGAATATCACCAGCGCTCGCTCGTTTATGGCTGGATGCAGGCGGTCGGCGTGATCGCCGTCGTCATCGTGCTGTCGCTGCAGCCGCTCATGTCGACGGTCTGGCACAAGTCGATCGCGCAAGGTGTGCAGGCAATGGGCTGGTTCATCATCGCCATCGCGCCCGCGACGATCCTGCTGTGCGCCTTCGTCGTCGGCGAGCCCAAACACAGCGAAAAGGCCGAGCGGGTCACGCTCCGCGACTATTGGATCATGTTCGCGCGCCCGTCTTTGCTGCGCATGCTGGGCGCCGACCTCGCTCTGGCTCTCGGCCCGGCGATCACCGCCGCGCTCTATCTCTTCTTCTTCACGCAGGCGCTCGGCTTCACGCGAACGCAGACGAACGTGCTCCTGCTCATCTACATCATGGCGGGCCTGTTCGGCGCTCCGACCTGGGCGATGGTCGCCAAGCGCCTCGGCAAGCATCAGACCGTCATGCTGGGTTGCGTGCTCTACGGTTTTGCGCAGGCAATCGTGTTCGTCATGCCCCACGGCAACATGACGCTGATGGTGCCCGGCATGTTCTTTGCCGGCTTCGTCGTGAGCTGTTTCACTTTTCTGATCCGGGCGATGGTCGCCGACATCAGCGACGAGGTGCGGCTCGATATCGGCAAGGACCGCTCGGCTCTGCTCTACGGCCTGATCACGAGCACGTCGAAGGTCGGCTCGACCCTGTCGGTCGGCATCACCTACGGCATCCTCGCCGCGTTCGGATTCCAGGCCAAGGAAGGCGTGATGAACAGCGGCGTCGCGCTCGACGCGCTGGTGGCCTGCTACGTCGTCGTTCCCGTGCTCACCATGTTCGTCGGCGCGGCGGCCCTGTGGGGCTACCGGCTGGACCAGAACAGCCATGACGGCATCCGCGAGCAACTCGCGACGCGCGACGCCATTGCCGGCGCCGAGGGCGTGATCGAGAGTCTGACGGGCTCCGAACCCCCGCTCGGCGCCGCGCCCGCCCTGCAGGTGACGGCGGGCGACTGACGTCTAGGCGCGCTTCGGGCGGTACGCGTCCATCAGCACCCGCGAGGCTTCCTCGCTGATGCGATCGAAGTCGTATTCCGGCGTCAGCTTGCCTGCGAGCTTGAGCACGATCGCTCCGTGGAGCACGGCCCAGAACACATGGCCGATCAGCCCGGCGTCGCCTTCGAACTTGTCCGCATCGATCATCAGCTGGACGTAGTCCGTCATCGTCGCCCGCGCTCTCGCATTCGCCTTGACGAGATCCGGATAGAGGTTCTCGTCCGGCTGCGTGAGATCGAACATCAGCTTGTATGCGGCCGGCTCGCCGAAGGCGAAGGCGACATATGCGCGATACACGGCCCCCGGTTGCTCTGCTTCGACCGTCAGCGCACCTTCCAGCGCCTCCGCGAAGCGATTGAACGCCCGGGCGCGTACGGCCGCCAGGATGTCTTCTTTGTCTTTGAAATAACGATACGGCGTCATGGCGCTGACGCCGAGCTCGGCGGCGAGCTCGCGCATCGTGAAGCCTTCCGGCCCGCGCGTATCGAACATGCGTGTTGCGGCTACACAGAGCCGTTCACGGAAATCAGCTACGTCTGACTGACTGAGGATACGAGGCATCTTTGGTCCCTGCTAATTACTGGCTTTGCCAAACGCAGAACGTTTATGCGATACATTTACGAGGTATAAATTCACGCTTTCGAGAGGTGTCATCGTGAACGCTCCTGCTAGGATCAATCCCTACCTCTCTGGCAACTTCGGTCCGATCACCAGTGAGGACGACGTACAAGACTTACGAGTAACCGGAGAAATTCCCCGCGAACTGAACGGGACGTTTTACAGAAACGGACCCAACCCCCAATTTCCGCCGCGCGATCCGAACCACCACTGGTTTGCCGGCGACGGGATGCTGCACGCATTCATTCTGTCGAACGGACGCGTCAGTTACAAAAATCGTTACGTACGTACGCCGAAATGGTCACTGGAGAACGAGGCAGGCAAAGCTTTGTTCGGAACATTTGGCAATCCGATGACAACCGACCCATCTGCGCTCGGAAAAGACAGCGGCGTCGCTAACACAAATGTGATCTGGCACGCAGGAAAATTACTCGCTCTCGAAGAGGGTCATCAGCCGTTTGAAGTTGACCCGGCGACATTGGAGCCACGCGGCTACATCGACTACGCAGGCGACGCCCATCGCTTCACGGCGCATCCCAAGATCGACCCCAAAACGGGTGAGTTGGTTTTCTTCGGGTACGGCATCGGACAAATGCCGTTGTCGGCCGGCATGGCTTACGGCGTTGCTGACAAGACCGGCAAAGTCACGCGGCTCGACATGTTCGAAGCGCCATATTCGAGCATGGTTCACGACTTTCTCGTAACGCAGAACTATGCGCTGTTTCCGATCCTTCCGCTGTCCGGAAGTCTGCAACGCGCCATGAACGGCAAGCCGCCTTTCGGATGGGAACCCGAATTGGGCAGCCATGTCGGCGTGCTGGCGCGCAACGCGGGCATCGAGACGATCCGCTGGTTCCACACCGATCCCTGCTACGTCTTCCATCCGATGAACGCGTGGGAGGAAGGCAGTAAGATCATCGCCGACGTGATGCAGTACGCGAACGCGCCTCTATTTCCGAATGCGGACGGCTCGCCCGGCAAACCATCATCGGCCAAGCTCGTGCGCTGGACGCTCGATCTCGCGGACAACAGTAACGTCATCAAGCAAACGCCTTTGGACGATCTGGCCGGAGAATTCCCGCGCTTCGATGAGCGCAGGGCAGGGCTCGCCTATCGCCACGGCTACTTCGCTGCGGACACGCGCGACACGGGCAAGGTCATGTTCGACGGCATTGCTCACTTCGACGCCCAAACTGGAAACAGTGTCGTATTCAAGTTGCCGGAGGGCGACGTTCCCGGCGAGCCTATCTTCGTTCCGCGCCGGCACGATGCCGGCGAGGGCGATGGCTGGCTGCTCGCGCTGGTGTACCGCGGTTCGCAGGATCGCAGCGATCTGCTCGTGTTCGATGCGGGCGATGTGGCCAAAGGACCGATCGGCGTCGCGCACGTGCCACGCCGCGTGCCCTACGGCTTCCACGGCAATTGGCGTCCGGCGTAAGTCGACCGGCGCAACTCAACCGGTCGGCACGGCAAAGTCGCCATTTCGACGGCGTGCGGTTTGCGCCATAGTCGCGCCATGAAGCGACTCCTACTCTTCGCACTCGCAGCATGGCTTCCGGCGGCGGCCGAAGCGCAATCACCGCCCGTCTGGCTCCAGCTTTCGCCGGGCAGCGGCGCAGAATTGCGCGCCGTCGTTCCCGGTGCGTGTCCGACCGTGACATGGGACTCTTCCGGCGCGGCGACCCCGATGCTCGAGCGTGCGGCGGCGGACGCCAACTTCCCGCGGATGTGCAGCCTCGCGATCCCCGCCGGCGTCCAGACCGTCCACGTGTCCATGCCGGACGGGACGACGGAGAACCTGGCGGCGCCCGTCCAGAATCCGCAGCGGATACTTATCCTCGGCGACACCGGTTGCCGGATCAAAGGCGACTACCTGCAGGCCTGCAACGATCCTGTCGCCTGGCCGTTCGCCGGGCTCGCCAAGGCGGCGGCAAGTCTGAAGCCGGATCTCGTCATTCATCTCGGCGACTACCTTTATCGGGAATCGCCGTGCCCGGAGGGCAATGCCGGCTGCGCGGGTTCGCCCTGGGGCGACAATTGGGCGAGCTGGAACGCGGATCTCTTCACGCCGGCGGCGCCGCTTCTTGCCGCTGCTCCCTGGCTGATCGTCCGCGGCAACCATGAGGATTGTTCCCGCAGCGGCTCCGGCTTTCTGCGCTTGTTGGGACCCGGCGCTGTCGATCCCAAGGCGGCCTGCGCCGATCACTTGCCGCCCTATGCTGTGTCGCTGGGCGAGCAGGCCATCGCGGTGATGGACAGTGCGAGCGCCTCCGACACCAGCGTCGACGACAAGTCGGTTGCCGTCTATCGCGCCGATTTCGACGCCGTGAAGGCGATCGCCAGTGCCGCGTCCGGGCATCCACTCTGGCTCGTGGGCCACCGCCCGATCTGGGCGGCGATCAGCGGTCCGCTCGGGATCCCCATCGGCGGAAACGCGACAATGATCGCCGCCTCCGGCGACCTCAGCGCGTTTTCGGGCGTCTCGCTGATGCTGTCCGGACATATCCATACCTTCGAAGCCATCAACTATGACGCCAAGATTCCGCCGCAGATCGTGGCCGGCCACGGCGGCGACAATCTCGATCCGACGCCGGCGAACCTGCGCGGAGCGATCTTCCAGGGCCATTCGGGCGTCAGCGTGAAGGACGGACTGTCGGTCGGGGGCTTCGGCTTCCTGATGATGACTCGCAATGCCGGAACCGGGGGCTGGACGATCCAGCTCTACGACTCGGTCGGTACGCCCGAGCGTCAATGCACCTTCGCAGCTGGCCGCGTTTCCTGTCCGCCGACGAAGTAGCGCCGAAATAATTTTTGCGGCGGGCGCAATTTGCGCGCGTTTGTCAACATCCCGCCTTTATCCGCGTCAAATCTGGGCTGCATGAATTGCTGCGTGCTGGACGCGGCGATAGGCTCCTAGGGCGCTACGGTGGGGGAAATCGGTGGGCGGAAACAATCGGCTTTTTCTGATGGTCGGCGGCGGCGCGCTCGCCGTCATCGCCGTCATCGTCGCGGTCCTCTACTTCGTCGGCGGAGCGCCCAGCGGCGGCGGCCTTCTCGCCCGGCTGCAAAACGGGCTGACGACGATCACGGGCACCGTGACGCCGGCGCAGATGGCGGAAGCGCCCGATTTCGCTTTCCGCCGGCTGGAAATCGATACGAGCAAGCCGCAAGCCGAAGCGTGCCTCGTCTTCACGCGCAGCCTCGACGCGTCCGGCCGCACGCATTACGAGGATTATTTCTCGATCGATCCCGACACCCGCGTCGCCGCGCATGTGGTGGACGATCGCCTCTGCATCTCCGGCCTCGAGTTCGACAAGACCTATAACCTTACCCTGAAGACCGGTCTGCCCGCTGCAACCGGCGAGAAGCTGGCGTCCGAGGAAACCGTCCCGGTCGAACTGCGCGACAAGCCCTCGCTGGTCCGTTTCTCGGGCGGAGTCGTGCTCCCGCGCGACAACGCCGAAGGCGTTCCCGTCACGACCGTCAACATCGCCAAGCTGCGGCTCAAGGTGATCCGCGTCGGCGACCGGCTCCTGTCCCAGATTGAAAGCGGCACGGTCGACCAGACGACGCTCTATTCCTGGAAGGACACCGATCTGGAGAGTTCGCAGGGCACGCTCGTCTGGTCGGGAACCATGGACGTCGCCAACGTCAAGAACGATTCCGTCGTGACCCTGGTGCCGATCCGCGACATCCTCAAGGGCAAGCCGCCTGGCGCCTATGTCCTGATCGCGATGGATGCGTCCAAGGACGCCGATCAGGACTATTACGATGACGGGACGATCGCCGCGCAATGGGTGGTCGACTCCGACATGGCGCTGACGAGCTTTCAGGGCGCCGGCGGTCTCACCGTATTTGCCCGCTCCTATGCCACGGCGCACCAGATTGCCGGCGTCAAGCTGACGCTCGTCGCGAAGGACAACAATGTCCTCGCCACCGCGACGACGGACGGCGACGGCCGTGCCGATTTTGCCGCGGGATTGCTGCGCGCAACGGGTGGAGACGCACCCGTCGTCGTCATGGCCTATGGCGAGAGCGGAGATTTCAGCTTTCTGGACCTTCGCCGGGCCGCGTTCGACTTGACCGATCGCGGCGTCGGCGGACGGACGACGCCCGGACCGGTGGATGCTTATCTCTATACCGAGCGCGGCGTGTACCGGCCCGGCGAAACCGTGCAAACGACTGCGATGCTGCGGGATCGCGTCGGCGCCACGATCTCGGCGCCGCTGACGCTCGTTGCGACGCGCCCCGACGGCCTCGAAGTATCGCGGACCACGGTCGCGGGTGCGTCGCTTTCCGCCGGCGCCGCCATCTGGTCCGTCAAGCTGAACAATCGCGCGCCGCACGGCCGCTGGCAGATCGCCGCCTATATCGATCCCAAGGGCGATCCGGTCGGCCGCGTCCAGTTCGACGTCGCGGACTTCGTTCCGCAGCGCCTCAAGGTGACGCTCACCGCCGAGACACGCGTCGCCCATCCCAACGAAGACATCCGGGTGAAGGCCGAGAGCCGCTTCCTCTACGGCGCGCCGGCGTCCGGTCTTTCCGGCGAAGGCACAGCCACGATCGCGGTGGACGCAAAGCCGTTTCCGGCGTTCAAGGAGTATCAGTTCGGACGCGTCGACGACACCTTCCAGAACGTCGACGTCCAGATGAACGTGCCGGAAACGGACGCGACCGGAACGACCGAAGCGACGGGCTCGGTGGGCGACATCGCCGACACGACCCTGCCGCTCAAGGCGACGGTCGTCATCTCGATTCATGAGCCGGGCGGCAGGACGACCGACAAGAGCGTCGACATTCCGATCCGCAACCACGACGTCATGATCGGCATCCGGCCGGACTTCGACGACGGCTCCGTCGCGGAGAACGCGCGCGCGGGATTCGAGGCAATCGCCGTCGACGGCGACGGCAAGCGCATCGCCCTGAACAATCTGTCCTACTCCTGGGTGCGCGAAGACACGACCTATCAATGGTATCAGGACGAAGGGAACTGGAAGTACCAGTCCGTCACTCGTGATCGGCTGATCACCAGCGGCAAAGTCAACATCGGCGAAGGCGCGCCGCTGAAACTCGCGCAGGCGCTGCCCTACGGATCCTATCGGCTGACGATCACCGATCCAGCCTCCGGTTCGGCGTCGTCCTATCGCTTCTACTCGGGCTGGGCGGCGAGCTCGGCCGGCGACAGGCCCGACCGCATCCCGGTGGCCGCGGACAAGCCGAGCTATCGCGTCGGCGAAACGGCGCATGTGCAGATCAAGCCCACCGCGGACGGGAAGGCGCTCGTGGTCGTCGCCGGCGACCGCGTCTTCTCGTCCAGGCTGATCGACGCGCCGGCAAGCGGCGCGAGCGTCGACGTGCCGATCTCGGCAGATTGGGGACCGGGCGCCTATGTCCTCGTCACCGACTATCGACCGCTGAACCAAGCCACCGGACGCGAACCGGTCCGCTCGATCGGTCTGGCCTGGCTTCAGGTCGACAACAGTCAGCGCACGCTGACGACGCTGATCGGCGGTCCGCAGAAGATATTGCCGCGCCAGAAGATCACCATTCCGGTGACGATCAAGGGTCTGGATGACGGCGAAGACGCCTATCTGACGCTCGCCGCCGTCGACGAGGGCATTCTCCAGCTCACGAACTTCGTCTCGCCCAGTCCCAACGACTGGTACTTCGGCAAGCGCCAGCTCGGCGTCGGCATGCACGACGATTACGGCCGGTTGATCAAGCCGGAGAAGGGCGCGCTCGGCGCCATGCGCGAAGGCGGCGACAGTTTCGGCGGCCGGCCGCTGGCCGTCGTGCCCACGCGAACGGTCGCGCTGTTCTCGGGTCTGGTGAAGGTCGGCGCCGGCGGCATCGCCAACGTTCCGATCGACGTTCCCGACTTCAACGGTGAACTGCGGTTGATGGCGGTGGCCTTCAGCACGAACAAGCTCGGTCATGCCGACCGGCCGCTCACGGTGCGCGATCCGGTCGTCGCCGACGTCGTCCTGCCGCGCTTCCTCGCGCCCGGCGATCACGCGGCGCTTGCCATGAACCTCAACAATGTCGAAGGCCGGGCGGGCAATTATGTCGCGACCCTGATCGCGAGCGGGCCGGTGGCATTGCCGAACGGTGCGCGACAGACGGTCGTCACGCAGTTCCTGCGCGTCGGTCAACGCGTCCTCATTCCGATGCAGGTCGAGGGCCGCGGCATCGGCATCGCCACGATCGCGCTGAACGTCAAAGGCCCGGGCGGATTCAACGTGACGCGGTCCTGGCAGATCGAATCGCGCGCGCCGCAGCTCGACGTCGCGCGCGACGAAACCGTGCCGCTGGCGGCCGGCGCCAGCTACACGGCGAACGGCAGGCTCGTCGCCGACCTCATTCGCGGCACTTCGACCGTGGGGCTGACAGTCGCATCGGCGCATGGTTATTCGGACGTGCCGGGCCTGCTGAAGTGGCTCGACAAATATCCCTATGGCTGCATCGAACAGACGACGAGCCGCGCCATGCCGCTGCTGGTGTTCAACGATCTCTCCGATCTGGCGGGATTGCCGCGCGACCAGGCGCTGCGCCCGCGCGTCCAGGATGCGATCGATGCGGTGCTCGACATGCAGAACTATGCCGGCAATTTCGGCATGTGGGCGCCCGGCTCCGACGCCGATCCGTGGATCAGCGTCTTCGCACTGGATTTTCTCTATCAGGCCAAGGACAAGGGCTATGTCGTGCCGAACGACGCGCTGAAACGCGGCTCGTCCTGGCTGCGCACGGCCGCCGCCAGCGACTCCAATTCGGATGCGACGCGCGCCTATGCCTTCTATCTCCTGGCGCGTACGGGCCAGGTCAATCTCTCCGACCTGCGCTACTTCGCCGATACGCGCGGGCCGGAAATGGGCGCGGCGATCGGTGAAGCGCTCATGGGCGCGGCTGCGGCGTCGGCGGGAGACAGGTCGCGCGCCGCCTATGGCTTCGGCCGGGCGCGCGATATCGCGCTCGGCGCGCGTGACTTCGACTATCCGCGCGGCGATTACGGATCGCTGTTGCGCGACGTCGCGGGCACGACCGCTCTGGCGGCTGAAAGCGGCGAGGCGGACCTCATTCCCGCTCTCTTGCAGAAAAGCCAGGAGGTTGACTCGACCCTGAACGCGACGACGACGCAGGAAAAAGCGTGGATGCTGCGCGCGGCCTACGAACTGACGCGTCAAAAGGTGCCGCTCAACATCGTGGTCAACGGGCAGCCGGCGACCGCGCGCGCCGGCGCGATCCGGTTGTCGCCCTCGACGGCGCAGCTCGCCGCCGGCATCACGTTCCTCAACCGCGGCGACGCCGTCGTCTGGCGCACGACGTCGGTTCAGGGCACGCCGTCCGCGCCGCTTGCACCCGACGCCAGCGGTCTCACGCTCAGCAAGACGATCTGGACGATGGACGGATCGCCCGCCGACATGAGCAAGCTGCACCAGAACGACCGCGTGATCGTCGAGATCACCGGCCAGATGCAGCACAATACCTACCGCCAGATGGGCGTCATCGATCTCCTGCCGGCGGGTCTCGAAATCGAGATGCCGCTGTCGGGCGACGACGGTAAGCCCTATCCGTTCCTGCGCGGGCTGTCCGACACGAACATGACGGATGCGCGCGACGATCGCTTCGTCGCCGCGTTCACGATCGGCGCGCAATATGTCAGCGACGAGGACAAGAAGAAGCCGGAGCCGCAGCCCGTGTTCCGCGTGGCCTATATCGCACGCGCGGTGACGACCGGCACCTTCGTTCTTCCCGGCGCCGACGTCGGCGACATGTACGCGCCGTCGATCCACGGCCGCACCGCCCTGGGCTCGGTGACGATCGCGCCATGAACGAGCCGGTCTCGCGCCCGCACGCGGGAAGCGGGGGACGTGCCGGCCGGCCGACGCGGCTGCGGACCGCGCTGCTGGTGGCGCTCTTCGGCTTGTTCGGCGGGCTGTGCGCGCTCGCGGCGGCGGATGCGGCCAATCCGCCGGACATGACGCGGGCTTTGCGCGTCTCGCCCGAGGTCGTCGACCGTCATGGCGTGCTGCTTCGCGCCTTTCTCACGTCCGACGGCTATTGGCGCCTGAAGACGAAGCCGCGCGACGTAAGCCCCCGCTATCTCGCGATGCTGAAGGCCTATGAAGACAAGCGCTTCGACGCGCACTGGGGCGTCGATCCGATCGCGATCGCGCGGGCGGCGCTGCAATATCTCTCGGCGGGCCACGTCGTCTCCGGCGGCTCGACCTTGACGATGCAGGTTGCGCGCATTCTGGAACCGCCGCGCTCGCGCGGGATCGGAACCAAACTGTTTCAGGTAATGCGCGCGCTCCAGCTCGAGGAGCGCTATTCGAAGGACGAAATCCTCTCCTTCTATCTGACGCTCGCGCCGTTCGGCGGCAATCTGGAAGGCGTGCGCGCGGCCTCGCTGTCCTATTTCGGCAAGGATCCTTCGCAGCTCGATCTGTCGGAAGCGGCGCTGCTCGTCGCGCTGCCGCAGTCGCCGGTGAAGCAGCGGCCCGATCGCCATGCGCTCCGGGCGGCGAAGGGGCGCGACAAGGTTCTGGCGCGGATGGTGAGCGAGGGAATCGTCACGCAAGGCGATGCCGACGTCGCGCGGCGCGAAGGCGTGCCGTTCGCGCGTCAGACGATGCCGCTCTCGGCGCCGCATCTCGCCGCGCGCCTGCACGGCAGGAGCCGCGACTCGCTCATCGTCACGACGCTCGACGCACCGCTGCAGGCCGCGGTCGAACGGATGGCGGCGCAGGAGACGCCCTATTTCGGCGACGGGGCGGCGCTTTCCATCGTGGTCGTCGACAACGCGACGCGGAACGTCGTCGCCTATCTCGGCGGCGTGAACTATTGGGGACCTTCGGGGCAGGTCGACCTCGCCCAGCGCTCGCGCTCGCCCGGCTCGGCGCTGAAGCCTTTCATCTACGGGCTTGCGTTCGACAATCTCTATCTCCATCCGGCCTCGATGATGACGGACGCGCCCACCCAGTTCGGCGATTATGCGCCGAAGGATTTCGACGGCGCGTTCCAAGGCGCGGTGACGGCCCGCGATGCGCTTCGCATGTCGCTCAATGTTCCGGCGGTGATGGTCCTGGATCGCGTCGGCCCCCTCGCGTTCACGATCACATTGCAGAACGCCGGCGCGCGGCTCGCGTTTCCGGCTGGCGGAGCGGCGCCGACCTTGCCTGTGGCGCTCGGCGGGCTCGGCATCAGCCTGGCAGACATCACGATGCTCTATTCGGGAATCGCCAATGGCGGCCAGGCTCGCGCGCTCCGCTTCGTGGCGGGAACGCCCGACGCGCCGGCGCACCGCCTTTTCGGGCCGGTCGCTGCGTACTACCTGAAACAGATCCTGCGCGGCGTGGCGCTGCCCGACGGCTGGGCGATGGGCCAGGGACTCGCCCGCCAACGCGCGATCGCATTCAAGACCGGGACGTCCTACGGCTACCGCGATGCATGGTCGGTCGGTTTTTCAAACGACTACACCGTCGGCGTGTGGGTCGGACAGGCGGACGGTTCGCCGCGACCGGGTCATGTCGGTCGCGATGCAGCCGCGCCCATCCTGCTCAAGACGTTCGAGCTTCTTCCGCCGGAGACGCATGCCGATGCGCCGCCGCCATCAGGCGCGCTGATTACCAACGCGACGGACCAGCTTCCGCCTTCGATGCGCGTCTTCCGCCGCGAGTCCGCCGGCGCGCCGCCGCAAGCGGCTGTCGTTCCGCCGCCGACGATCGCCTTTCCGCCCAACGGCTCGGTCGTACCTTTGCCTGCGGCGAGCGCGAAGGATTCCTCGATCGTGTTGAAAGCGGACGGCGGACGTGCGCCGCTCACCTGGCTGGTCAACGGGCAACTCGTCGGCAATTTCGATCGCTTTCAGCCCGTGCTCTACACGCCGGACGGCGAGGGCGTCGCGCGCATCACCGTCGTCGATGCGCAGGGACGAAGCGACTCCTCGGAAGTGCGCTTCAAGAAGGCGAAATAATCTCTCGCCGCGGCCGAGCGCCCGCATGTGAGGTGCGCGCGTATTGCGCCTTGACCTGAGCGGTGGTTTGGGGTGCTTTCGGACGAAAGCCGTATGATGCCGCCCAGAACGCAACCCGATCCCGAAGAAGTCCGACACGCCGAGGTTCTGCGCGAGGAAACCGCCATCGCGAACGATTTCGGCCGCGTCACCACGCCGGCGGAGCGGCGACGCGCGTTCGGGATACTCTTCGTCAGTCTGGTGTGTATGGGCGCCGGTCAGACGGTGCTGTTCAACATCCTGCCGCCGCTCTCGCGTCAGCTCGGTCTCTCGACGGTGCAGACGACGAGCGTGTTCGCGGTTTCGGCGGCCGTCTGGGTGGTGACGTCGACCTATTGGGGGCGCAAAAGCGACAGATGGGGCCGCAAACCGGTCATGCTGCTGGGCCTCTTGGCTTTCGCCACCTCCTTCGCGCTTTTTGCCACCGTCATGCTCGGCGGCTTGAAGCACTGGATTCCGGCAGTGGCGGTCTTTCCGCTCATGATCGCCTCGCGCTCGATCTACGGCCTGCTCGGTTCGGGAACGCAGCCGGCGAGCCAGGCCTATGTCGCGGACCGGACGACACCCGCCGAACGCTTGCAAGGCGTCGCCACTGTGGGTTCGGCGTTCGGACTAGGAACGACCGTCGGACCGGCGATCGCGAGCCTGTTCGCCGTCATAGGTCTGCTGGCTCCCTTCTATTTCATCTCCTCGCTCGCCCTCGCGAGCGCGGCGACGATCTGGTTCCTGCTGCCCGAGCGCACGCCGCCCAAGGAGCGCGAATATGTCCATTCCGACCTGAAATGGTACGACCGCCGGATCCTGCCCTTCGTCATCTTCGCCATCGGCCTGTCGACCGCGAGCACGGTGCCCATCCAGACCATGGGCTTCTTCTTCATGGACGTTCTCCATGTGAAGCCGGAGGCCGCCGCGCAATTCAACATGATCGGGCAGATGTCTTCCTCCATGGCGGCGTTGTTCGCGCAGCTCGTGCTGATACAGCGCGTGCACATTTCCGCGCGGGCGATGACCAACTGGGGGCTGGGGGCGGCGCTGGCATGCAGCGCGATATTCCTGCTGTCCGGCCAGTTCGGTCCGCTCGTGGTCGCGCTCGCGTTGTCGGGACTCGGCTTTGGCATGGCGCGGCCGGGATTTACGTCGGGCGCGTCGCTCTCGGTCGCGCCGCACGAGCAGGGTGCGGTCGCGGGGATCATCGGCGGCGCGAGCGCGATGGGCTTCATCGCGGGACCGCTGATCGGCTACATGTACGAGTGGTCGCCGTATGTGCCTTACAGCTTCATGGGCGCGCTCATGATTGCGCTGTTTCTTTTCATGTGGCTGTCGCCGACGCTGCGCAATGCCGGCGTCATCAAGACCGATCTCGAAGCGGTGGAAGAAACCGCCGAGACGCCCGTCGCGAACGCCTAGAGACCCTTCTGTTTCGCTTCGACCAGCATCATGGCCAGCAGGCCCAGGGTGGGAAATCCGTCGGCCGGCAGCCCATGGGCCTTCTGATAGCTGCGCAGCGCGGTCTTGACGCCGCGCCCGAGCACGCCGTCGATTTTTCCCGGATCGAAGCCGAGCTTCACGAGCGCGTTCTGGAAGGCGACGCGCTCGTCGCGCGACAGCGGCTGCTCGTCGCGCGGCCAGCCCGCGACGACGCCGGTGCGGCCGGAAAGCATGTCGGCCAGCTCGCACACCGCGAGCGCATAGGAGACGGCGTTGTTGTATTTCAGGATGACCTTGAAATTCGGGAAGGTCAGGAAAGCCGGTCCGCGCAGCCCGGCGGGAATGTAGATCGCGCCGCCATCGCCGCTTGCCGGCAACGGCGTGCCGTCGACGGTGCGGACGCCGAGCGCGGTCCACTCCGCGACCGTCTTCGTCACGTCGCCGTCGGCGAGCTCATAGGGAAAATTTGCCGGCAGCTGGACTTCGTAGCCCCAGGGCGCGCCGCGTTCCCAGCCCTGCGCCGCCAGTTCCGAAGCGGCGGACGCGAGAGCGTCTGCCGGGGTGTGCCAGAGGTCCTTCTTGCCGTCGCCATCGCCGTCGACGGCGCTTTTCAGGAACGTCGACGGCAACATCTGCAACTGACCGAAAGCACCCGCCCACGAGGCCGGCATGTTTTTGGGGTCGAGGCCTTCCTGCTGGACCATTGTGAGAGCGGCGATCAGTTCGCTCCGCGCGAAATCGGTCCGCGCGCCGTCATAGGCCAGCGTGGCGAGCGCCTCGAAGATGTTGAAGCCGCCCGTGTCGTTGCCGTAGTCCGTTTCATTTCCCCAAATGGAGACGAGAATCTCGCGCGGCACGCCGTATCTGGTTTCGATGCGCATCAGCGCCTCGGCCTGCTCGGCCATCTTCTGGCGTCCCCGAGAAACGCGGTGCGGCGAAACGGCGACGTCGAGGTAGGACCAGACCGGTTTGACGAATTCGGGCTGTGCCTCGTTCAATGCTTCGACCTTGGGATTGCGGTGCAGGCCGCGCATCGCGGCATCGTAGGTCGAAGGGCTGATTCCGGCGGCAAGCGCGGTGGCGCGGAAATCTTTGAGAAACCGTTGGAAGGCGATGTCTTTAGGGTCGGGCTTGACGGCGTGCCGGTGCATGCGATGCGCCTGAACCGGGATCGTCGACATCCCGAACACGGCCAGGCTCAGGCACAAGAGAACGAGGGTTCGTGCGACGAGTTTTACCGAGGGTTGCATTGGCGCGAATTTACCCGTTTTAGACCGAATCTTGCCGCACGAAGCGGCATAGCATGTCGCGTAGGGATGAAAAAATGGCGGAAAAGTTGGGTTTTTGTGTGGTTGACAGTGGGGGGGCTGCCGCATAATTTCCGCGCCTCTTTGCGGGGCCCTCCGGCCCAAACAGGGCCAACGTCATGAAAGTTCGTAACTCGCTGCGCTCGCTCAAGAAGCGCGACAAGGATTGCCGCGTCGTCCGCCGCAAAGGCCGTGTCTACGTGATCAACAAGAAGAATCCGCGCTTCAAGGCTCGCCAGGGCTGATCCTCGCCTGTGCTAGCGTTCGTGCCTTACGGAGCAGGGCGCACGCGTGGAAGTTCCCCAACCTAACACCGACATCGTCTCCCACAGCGCGGATATCATCGCGGCGCTGTGCACGCTCGTGCCGGACGGCGTGGTCGGCGATCCGGCCGGGCTGGCCGCGTTCGACGGCGACGCCCTGACCGCCTACCGGCAGAAACCGCTCGCCTGCGTGCTGCCGCGCAACAAGGATGAAGTCTCCGCCGTTCTCGAATTCGCCGCAGCCCATCGCATACCGATCGTGCCGCGCGGCGCGGGCACCTCGCTGTCGGGCGGGGCGCTTCCGCGTGCCGACGGAATCCTGCTCAGTCTGACGCGCATGAACCGGATTCTCGAAATCGACGCGGAAAATCGCTGCGTCGTGACCGAGCCGGGCGTGACCAATCTCGCCATATCGCGCGCGGTCGACGGGCTGGGCTTCTACTACGCGCCCGATCCGTCTAGTCAGATTGCCTGCACGATCGGCGGCAACGTCGCGGAAAATTCCGGCGGTCTCCACTGTCTCAAATACGGGCTGACGACCAACAACCTGATGGGAGTCGAGATCGCGCTGCCCGGCGGCGAACGCGTCGCCTTGGGCGGCAAGGCGCCCGGTCCGCGCGGACTCGACCTGCTCGGCATCGTCGCCGGTTCCGAAGGGCTTCTGGGAGTCGTGGTCGAAGCCACCTTGCGGCTGCTGCCCAAACCGCCTGCGACGCGCACGCTGCTGGCGGCCTTCAAGTCCGTGCCCGAAGCCGGACAATGCGTCGCCGAGATCATCGCGGCCGGGCTGGTTCCGGCAGCGATGGAGTTCATGGACCGGCGCTGCGTGGCGGCGGTGGAAGCCTATAGTTCGCCGGGCTATCCGGCCGAGGCGGAAGGCCTTCTGCTCATCGATGCCGACGGCATCCGCTCGGAAGTCGACGATACAATCGCGCGCATAGCCGAGATCGCACGCCGAAACGGCGCAACGGTTCGCGAGGCGACGAACGAGGCGGAGCGCGCGCGCTTGTGGGCCGGCCGCAAGGCCGCCTTTCCGGCGATGGGCAGGCTCGCGCCGGACATGCTTTGCATGGACGGGACGATTCCGCGGCGCGCGCTGCCGCAGGTCCTCGTGCGCATGAGCGAAATGGCCAAGGAATATCGGCTCGGATTCTGCAACGTCTTCCATGCCGGCGACGGCAACCTGCATCCGCTGATCACGTTCGACATGATGAAGGACGACGAGCTCGCCCGCGCCGAAGCGTTCGGAAACGCAATCTTGCGCATGTGCGTCGAGGTCGGCGGCGTGCTCACCGGCGAGCATGGGGTCGGTCTCGAAAAGCGCGAATTGATGCCGGCAATGTTCACCGCAGCCGATCTCGACCAGCAGCAGCGCCTCAAATGTGCGTTCGACGATGGCGCGATCCTCAATCCGGGGAAGGTGTTTCCCGTCTTGTCGGCGTGCGTCGAGCAGGGACACATGCATGTGAAGGAAGGGCGGCTTCCCTTCGCGAACCTGCCGCGCTTCTGACCCCATGGCCATCGTCGCGAGCGAACAGCAGGTCGTCGAAGCGGTGTGCGAGGCGCGAACCGCGCGCGCGCCGTACGAAATCGTCGGTGGCGGCACCAAACGCGCCCTGGGACGGCCGACGCCGTCGAACCTCCGCGCGCTACAGGTTGCGGGCCTGAGCGGCATCGTCAAATACGAACCGGAAGAGTTGATCATGACGGTGTTGCCGGGAACGCTAGTCCGCGAAATCGAAATGGCGCTGACGGCGAAAGGGCAGCGTCTCGGCTTCGACCCGCCCGATTGGGGACCGCTTCTCGGCGCGCCTGCGCGATCGGGCACGATCGGCGGTGCGATCTCGGCCGACATCAGCGGCTCGGCGCGCGTGCGCTACGGCGCGGTGCGCGATCAGCTTCTCGGCTTTCGCGCCGTGAACGGCTTCGGCGAAGCGTTCAAGGCGGGCGGTAAGGTCGTCAAGAACGTCACCGGGTTCGACATGCCGAAGCTGGTGTGCGGCGCCTTCGGAACGCTTTGCGTCCTTACCGAACTGACATTGCGCGTTTTCCCCAGGGCCGCGCGGGCGCAAACGTTCGTGCTGGGCGAGATGGCGCCGCAGGAGGGCTTCGCCCTGCTACGAAGGGTATGGGCCAGCCCGCTCGAGGCGACCGGCCTTGCCTATTCGGACAACCGCGTCGCAGTCCGGCTGGAGGGAGAAACGGGTCCGCTGGCGGAGAAAGCGGCGATGCTTCGCGCGATGTGCGGCGGCCGCGATCCGGAAGTCGCGGACGAAAGTCTGTTCCCGGCGATCGCCGACGGCACCGGCTTCTCGAAGACCGATCGCTGCGTCTGGCGCGTCTACCTTCCGCCGTCGCGCGCGGCGGACATGGCGGCTCAGTTTCCGGCAGCAGGGTTGGCCGGCGACTGTGCCGGCGGAATCCTCTGGATCGAGTCGGACGATCACGCGCACGTCCGCCGCGCCGCGAATGCGCTGGGCGGTCACGCCGTCCTCATCCGGGCCGATGAACGAACGCGCGCCCGCATCGATGTGTTCGAAGCCGAGGATCGCGTGCGCGCGCAACTGACCCGTTCCGTGAAAGCCGCTTTCGATCCTCTCGGCCTCTTCAATCCCGGCCGCATGTGGGACACGGTGTGATGCGCACGAACTTCACACCCTCGCAGTTGACCGATGCCCATCTCGTCGAGGTGGAACGGAATCTCCGCGCCTGCGTCCATTGCGGGATCTGCACCGCAACGTGTCCGACCTACGTCCTGCTCGGCGACGAGCGGGACGGCCCGCGCGGACGCATCGTGATGATGCAGAACATGCTCGAGGCGGGTACCGCTCCGACCGCCGAGACGGTCCTGCACATAGATCGCTGCCTCTCGTGCCTGGCTTGCCGCACCGCATGCCCGTCGAGCGTGAACTATGCGAAGCTGATCGACGAGGCGCGCGTGCACGTGCAGAACACGTACCGCCGGCCGTTCGGCGATCGCCTGATGCGTTGGCTGATCGCCACCATCATGCCGCGGCCCGCGCTGGTCCGCGCCGGACTCGTACTCGCCCGCATTGCCGCCCCCATCGCGTTCCTGCTCCCCGGGCGACTCGCGCTGATGGCGGCGATGGGCGCGCACGCGACGGCGCATCCGCCGGAGCCGCCGCAGCGCGCGATCCTGCCGAACGCGAGACGCGTCGCGCTGATGCCCGGCTGCGTCCAACCGGCGTTGGCGCCGCACATCGACCAGGCCGTGGCGCGCGTCCTGGCACGTCGCGGCATCGAACTCGTTCCGCTCGAGGGCGCAGGCTGCTGCGGTTCGCTCGTCCATCATCTCGGACGCAGCGAAGATTCCAAGAACTGGGCGCGTCGGGCCATCGAAGCGTTCGAGCAGGCCGGCGGCGCGAAGTCGTTCGAAGGTGTTCTGATCACGGCGACGGGCTGTTCGGCCCATCTCAAGGAGCTGGCGAATCTCTTTCTGGATGAGCCGTTGTGGCTACCGCGCGCGCGCGCGTTCGCCGGGGCCGTGCGCGATTTTCTGGACCTCGCGACACCTTCTCCTGCCCCCGCGCCCCGGCAGATGCGCATCGCCTGGCAGGCACCCTGTTCGCTGCAGAACGGACTGAACCTGGCGCAACGCGGCGCCGACCTGCTTGCGGCGGCAGGCTATGAGTTGTTGACGATACCGGAAGGTCATCTCTGCTGCGGCTCGGCCGGCAGCTATTCGATACTTCAGCCCGAAATCTCGGGACGCCTTCGCGCGCGCAAGCTGGGAAACATCGCCCTCTTGAACGCCGAGGCGATCGCGACGGCCAACATCGGGTGTCTCAACCATCTCTCGGGTTCGGATGCGCCGCCGGTGGTGCACCTGGCGGAACTCCTGGATTGGGCCGAAGGCGGCCCCGAGCCTGTGGCGATGAACCGGCGAAACGGCTAAAATTTTCCAATGCGCATCCCGGTGCTCGTCATCGCGCTTTTGGCGCCCTTTCTGGCACAGGCTGCCGCTGCGCGGTCGCCTGCGCCGAAGAAGCCTCAGGTAGAAGTCCTGTTCGACCAGCTCGCGCACGCCGCGTCGCCGGAAGATGCGAAGCCGATCGAGGACAAGATCGCCGGGATATTTCTGCAGTCGGGAAGCGCGAGCATCGACCTGCTCATGTCGCGGGTCGCTGCAGCCCAGGCGGCCGGCGACAAGGACGACATCAAGAAGCTCGTCGAAGCCGTGACGAGCCTCGCGCCCGGCTTTGCCGAAGGCTGGCACAGCCGCGCGAACTTCCAGCGGGCGACGGGCGACGACGCGGGGGCCATGGTCTCCCTGGAACACGCCATTCTACTGAACCCGCGCCAGTTCGCCGCCCTGTTCGAGCTGGGCAACATGATGGAGGACTACGGCAACAAGGCTGCGGCCCTGAAGCTGTATCGCAAGGCGCTCGAGCTGGATCCGCAGCTGGAAGGCGCGCGGCGTCACGTCGACGCGCTCACCCGCGATGTCGAAGGTCAGGGGATATAGCTCGTCGTCGGACCGACGAAGGTCACGCGGAGCAAGTTGGTCGAGCCTGGCGTCCCCAACGGTACGCCAGCTGTCACGACGACACGGTCGCCTGCTTTGGCGAAGCCTTCCTGAAACGCGATGCGCGCGGCCCGGTCGACGACATCGTCCAGATCGTGGGCGTCTTCGGTCGTGACGCAGTGCAGTCCCCAGGCGAGCGCCAATCGCCGCGCCGTCTCGACGAGCGGCGTGAGCACGATGATCGGCGCCTCCGGCCTCTCGCGCGCGGCCCGCAGGCCGGTCGAGCCGGACTTCGTCCAGCAGACGACGGCGCGCGCGTGAATCGTGTGCGTGATCTGGTGCACGGCCGCCATGATCGCGTCCGCGGTGGTCTCTTCCGGGGCGTTGCGTTGCGATTCGAGGATGGAGACGTAGAGCGGATCGTTCTCCACCGAAGCCGCTATCCGGTCCATCACCTGAACCGCTTCGGTCGGAAACGCGCCGGACGCGGTCTCGGCCGAGAGCATGACGGCATCCGCGCCTTCGAAAACGGCCGTCGCGACGTCCGACACTTCCGCGCGCGTCGGCACCGGCGAACCGATCATGGATTCGAGCATCTGGGTCGCTACCACGACCGGCTTTCCCGCCTTGCGCGCCGTGCGGATTATCTGCTTCTGGCGCCCGGGCACGGCTTCCAGCGGCAGCTCGACGCCGAGGTCGCCGCGCGCCACCATCAGCGCATCCGCCATCTCGAGAATGTCGGGAAGCTGGTCGAGAGCCTTCGGCTTTTCGATCTTCGCCAGCACCGCGGCGCGGCCAGCCACGATCTTCTTCAACTCGGCGACGTCTTCGGCACGCTGCACAAACGAGAGCGCGATCCAGTCGACGCCGAGATTCAGCGCGGCGTCCAGGTCGCTGCGGTCCTTCGGCGTCATCGCCGGTATGGGCAGGATCGTGTCGGGCAGGTTGACGCCCTTTCGGTCCCTGATCTCGCCGCCCACCACGACAATGGCTTCCGCCGAACTGTCACCCACCGAAAGCAGGCGCAGCCGCACCTTGCCGTCGTCGATCAGCAGCGTGTGCCGCATCTTGATCGCCGAGAACACTTCGGCATGCGGAATGGCGATATCGGCCGGATCTTCCGCAGTCACCTTGCGTACGAGACGGACGCGCTCGCCTTCCTTGAGCAGGCGCGCGCCGCCGGGCAGCGTCCCGAGGCGGATCTTGGGGCCCTGCAAGTCGACCAGGATGCCGACCGGGCGGCCGACGTCCGCCTCGAGCGAGCGGACGGCGCGATGCAGTTCTCCCAACGCGGTGTGCGACGTGTGGCTCATGTTGATGCGGAACACGTCGACGCCGGAATCGAACAAGGCCCGGATGCGCTCAGGCGTGGAGGTCGCGGGACCCAGCGTGGCGAGAATTTTCGTTTTGCGTCGGCGTCTCATGGTCAATCCGAAAGGGCCTGAGTCCAGTTGAGTTGGCCGCCGGTGTCGACTTCGAAAAACCCGCGGCGGTCGTAGCCGTGCGCCGCGCAGGCGCCGCGCCCGACGACGGCGAACTTCTCGGTCGTTCCGACGCAGAAGTTCGTGCCGCCGTCCCAGGTGCCGGTCGCTCCGTCGGTCGCATAGAGATAGTAGTAGCGCGCGTCGAGGCGGCCGGTGAGAAGTTCGGCACATTTCCGGGTTTCCACCCGCCACCAGCCTTCGCTCACCCAGCGCGTGCCGTTGAAATAGCCGATGGCGACTTTGATTCCGTGGGCGCTCTTGTTGCAAACGGACAAGCCGGCGCTCGCCGGTCCGACGGCGGCGAAAAAGGCGGCCAGGGCGATCACAAAGCGCATCGATCGTTCCGGTGTCGCGCATGGCAGGCAGGCTGTCAACGCGCTTGCCGCGGGGACGGCACCAAAGGAATATGACGGCGATGAGACTGCCGCCTTTCGAACGCATTCCCGCGCCGCACGCTGATTCGCACGTCCTGTTCATCTGCGACCATGCCTCGAACGCGCTGCCGGACGAATATGGCGCGCTCGGGCTGGCCCCCGAGCTGTTCGCGACCCACATCGCGTTCGACATCGGGGCCGCGGAGGTGACGCGCACGATTGCCCGGGCGTTCGGCTCGTGCGCGATTTTGGCGCGCTGGTCCCGTCTGCTCATCGATCTCAATCGCGGCGCCGACGATCCGACGTTGGTCATGAAACTTTCGGACGGGAGCATCATTCCTGGCAACGCCCGTATCAACGCGGCGGAGACCGCGCACCGCATCGACGAATATTTTACGCCCTACCATGCCGCAATTTCGCGAGAGATCGATTCGATGCGGTCTCGCGGCGTGACGCCGGTCGTCATTTCGATTCACAGCTTCACGCCGGTGTGGAAGGGTAGACCGCGTCCCTGGGAAGTCGGCGTGCTGTGGGACCGCGACGGCCGCCTCGCACGGCCGATGATCGAGCGGCTCGGAGGCGCCGGTTTTTTGGTCGGCGACAACGAGCCTTATTCCGGCGAGCTGGAAAATGACAGCCTGTATCGCCACGGCACGATGCTCGGCCTGCCGCATGTCCTCATCGAGATCAGGCAGGATCTGATTGGAACAGACGCTGCGGCGCGATCCTTCGCGGCGCGGTTGAAACCGGTGATCGACGGGTCACTGGCGGAGATGGGACCGCCCGCGATACAATTCACGCGGCCGTTGCTAGGGAAGACGACCATGGACGAAAAGACGCGCGAACAGCTCGAAGCCGCCGCCTTCCGCAGGCTGGTTGCACATCTTCGCGGCCGGACGGACGTGCAGAACATCGACCTGATGACGCTGGCCGGATTTTGCCGGAACTGTCTGGGCGACTGGTACCGTGAGGCCGCCGCCGAGAGAGGCATCGCGATGGACAAGGACGCGGCGCGCGAACTCGTCTACGGCATGCCGCCTGCCGTTGGAAAAAGTGCTATCAGAAGGAAGCGACGGCCGAACAGCAGGCCGCTTTCGAACGCGCCCAAAAGACCCACAGCTAGTCGCGGCGGGAACATTGCGAAGGCGGTCGCGCCCGCTTATGTGTCACGCCGCGGTTCGGCGCGCCAATTTGAGGACTGAGGAATGGCCAAATCTGGCTTCGCGAAAGAGCATCTGCGCTCTTTCATCGAGCGCATCGAGCGGCTCGAGGAGGAAAAGAAGGCGCTCGCCGACGATATCCGCGAGGTCTACTCCGAGGCCAAAGGCACCGGCTTCGACACCAAGGTCATGCGCCAGGTGATACGCTTGCGCAAGATGGAGAGCGCCGATCGCCAGGAACAGGAAGCGATGCTGGATCTTTACCTCGGCGCGCTCGGAATGCGCCGCTGACGGCGATCAGCGCGCGGCGTGGCGCATTTCTTCGGCGCCGTCGGCCTTGATCTCCGCGTCGCTCGGCTCCAATCCCAATTCCTTGAGTTTGCGGTAGAGCGTCGAGCGGCCGATGCCGAGACGGCGCGCCACTTCCGACATGTGTCCATCGTAGCGCGCGATCGCCATGCGGATCACTTCGGATTCGATCTCCTCAAGCTTGCGCATGTGTCCGGATCCGTCGGTGCCGGACAAGGCGTAAGGCGAGGTATGCGCGATGACGGGGGCAGAGTAGCTGGCGGCGGTAAGCGCGTGCGCCGGATTGGCCGACGCCGGCGCAGCGCGGTGCACTTTCGCGTCGATGCCCATGGCGGCAGCGATCTGCGGGAAGTCGGCGACATCGAGCAGGTCGTGGTCGCACAGAACGACAGCGCGGAAGATGGTGTTCTCGAGCTGACGGACGTTGCCGGGCCAGTTAAAACGTTCGAGCAGCTCCGCGGCCTCAGCGGTCAGTCCGGAGACCGGCTTGTTCTCCTCCGCGGCAAATCGCGAGATGAAGTGGCGCGCCAGCGCCGGAATGTCACCGCGGCGGTCGCGCAGCGACGGCACGACGATCGGAAAGACGTTGAGGCGGTAGTAGAGATCTTCGCGGAACAATCCGTCGCGGACGAGCGCGGCGAGATCGCGGTTGGTCGCCGACATGATCCGCACGTCGACCTTGACCGGCCGCTTCGAGCCGACCGGATCGACTTCGCCTTCCTGAAGCGCGCGCAGAAGCTTGACCTGCATGTCGAGCCGCAGTTCGCCGATTTCGTCGAGGAAAAGCGTGCCGCCGTCGGCTTCCTGGAACTTGCCGAGATGCTTGTCCGTGGCGCCGGTGAACGATCCCTTCTCATGGCCGAAGAGGATGGACTCGATCAGGTTCTCCGGGATGGCGCCGCAATTGACCGTCACGAACGGCCTGCCGGCGCGATCGGACGAGCCCTGGATCGCCCGGGCGATCAGCTCCTTGCCCGCGCCGGACTCGCCTTCGATCAGGATGGGAATGCTGGACTGGGCCGCGCGCTGGCCGAGCCGGAAAACTTGTTTCATCTCGTTCGACTGCGCCACCATGTCGTCGAAGGTGAGGCGGTTGTCGGTCTTCTTCTTGAGTCGCGTCACCTCGCCCGAGAGCGTGCCGATCTTGAGCTGATTGCGGATCGAGATGGCGATGCGTTCGGGGCTGGCGGGCTTGACGAGGAAATCGTTGGCGCCGGCGCGCATGGCTTCGACGGCCGAGTCGATACCGCCCTTGGCGGTGAGGACGATGACGGGCAGATCGGGATTGGTCGGACGCAGCTTGGCGAGCACGTCGAGACCGCCGAGATCCGGCATCACGAGGTCGAGCAGGACGAGCGCGACCTGATCGCCGCGCGGACCGGCGATCAATTCGAGTGCAGGTCCGCCGCCCGAGGCGGTCACGACTTGCATTCCCGATCGCGTGATGGCGGCTTCGAGCAGCCTGCGCTGCACCGGATCGTCATCGACAACAAGTATGGTCTGCGCCATCGGCTCTTTCCCAAAATCGAACAGCGAATGATCGCGCACGACCGGTAAATGCCGCGTTTAAGCCTGTCCTATCGCGGAACAAATGGAATAGTCTTAACGAGCGGTGAACGGGTGGGGCGATGAGCGGCAAGGGCGCAGACTATTGGAGTTTCTTCGCCGAAGATGCGCGGCGGACGGGAAGCCCGCTCTATTCGCGCCTTGCCGCATCGATCGGGCAGGACGAGGAGCTGAAGGCGCTGTGCGCGCGGGCGCGGATCGGCCAGCCGCACCCCAATCTGATTCTCGCGGCCGTTCACTTTCTGCTCCTGCGCGGAGCGATCCACCGGCTCGGCCGATTCTATGGGACGCTCGGCGGTACAGTATCGGCGGACCGCGAAGATCCGTTCCCCGACTTCCGGGACTTCGTCGACAAGCACCGGGAGGCGATCCGGCATCTCATCGAGACCCGCGTAACCAATACGAACGAGATCGGACGCAGTGCCCTGTTGCATCCCGGTTTTCGGGCCGTCGCTGCCGAGGCCGGCGCGCCCTTGTCGCTGATCGAGATCGGGCCGAGCGCCGGCCTGAACCTGATCTGGGATTCCTATGGCGTGCGCTATGCCCGGAACGGCTCGGCCGTTGCATCGGTCAACGACGATGCGCCACTCGTCATGCAGTGCGAGCTGCGCGGCGATCGTCTGCCGCCGGCCGGCGCGATGCCCAGTGTCGGAAGCCGCGTCGGGCTCGAACTCAATTCCGTCGACCTCGGCAATCCGGACGACCGCGACTGGCTGCGCGCGCTCATCTGGCCCGACCAGGCGCCGCGGCTGGAGCGCTTGGACGCCGCAATCGAGATCTATCTGCGCAACCGGCCGGCCATTCGCGCCGGCGACGCGCTCGAGCTTCTGCCGGATGCCCTCGCGGTTGTGCCGCGCGGGCAGGCGGCCTGCGTCTACCATACGATTGCGATCTACCAATTTTCCCGCGCCATGAAGCAGGGACTTGAGGACATTTTGACCGTCGCCGGGCTCAGACGGCCGATCTGGCGCCTGTCTTTCGAATATGACGGCGCGCTCTACATTCTGTCGGCCATCCGCTACAGCGACGGGGTGCGGAAGGAAAAACGCCTGGCGAGCGCTCATCCGCACGGCACCTGGCTTGAGTGGCTCGCATAATCAGTGAGAATGCGCCAATGAGCGATGATCTATTCGAATCCGAAACCACGCAGATCCCGCCCGGATTCCAGCCCATGAACTGGTCGCGCGGTTTCGGCCGCCAGATCGGGCCGTTCTACGAGCGAAACGAGCCGAACGGACGCTTCACGCGGGCGTTTCTGGTGGCGGAGCATCACACCAACGGCATGAACAACTGTCACGGCGGCATGCTCATGGCGTTCGCGGATACCGTCTTCGGCCATCCGGTAGGCGTCATGAAGCGCAGCCATTACTGGGTGACCGTCCGTATGCTGACGGACTTCGTCTCTCCGGCGCGTCTCGGCGAATGGGTCGAGGGCACCGCCGAGGTCGCCGGTCAGGTCGACGACATCTATACGGTGAAGGGCCGGATCTGGACCGGCGACCGGCTGATCATGACGGGAACCGGCGTTTTCAAAACGATCATGCCGCGCGCGGAGCCCCGCTGATGTCCGACACGCCCGGCATGCCGCCGATACAGGGCATTTTGCCCGACACCGAAAAGCAGATGTTCACGATCGCGGCGACCCAGGGGCCGCTGGCGGCGCTCGACGGTGCGCCGCCGCCGGCGCCGAAATGGTTCGAAGACGCGCTGGCGGTCAAGCCGGAATCCAGCTTCATCGAGGTCGGGGGTGCGCGCATACACTATTCGCGATGGGGCGACCGCGCGCGGCCCGGCCTGTTGCTCGTCCACGGCAACGCAGCGCATGCCCATTGGTGGGACTTCATCGCGCCGTTCCTGGCGCGAGACTACAACGTCGCCGCCATGGATCTCTCCGGCATGGGCGACAGCGATTGGCGCCCGGGCGGCTATTCGATGGAGATGTTCGCGCGCGAAGAAATCGCCGTGTGCGAAGACGCCGGCATGTTCAAGCTGGACGAACCACCCGTGATCGTGGCGCACAGTTTCGGCGGCTTCGTCACCATGCTGACCGGCGGACTTTACGGCGACCGGCTGGCGGGCGTCGTGATCGTTGATTCGCCCGTCAATCCGCCCGACCGCCCGGGCGGTCCGCCCAACCGGACGATCAAACCGCACAACGTCTATCCCTCGCTCGCGGCCGCCATGGCGCGTTTCCGCCTCATGCCGCCCCAAACCTGCGACAATCTCTATATCGTCGACTGGGTCGCGCGGCATTCGCTCAAAGAGGTCGAAGGGGGCTTTACCTGGAAGTTCGACCCGGCCATCTGGCAGCGCTTTTCGATCGGCGACACGGCCGAAAGGTTGAAGGCGACACGTTGCAGGATTGCCGTCTTTCGCGGCGAACATTCCGTGCTGTTGCCGCCGCAGATCGGCGAATACATGTTCAACCTTCTGGGCCGCTCCGCGCCGATGGTCGAAATCCCTCAGGCCCAGCATCACATCATGCTGGATCAGCCGCTGGCGCTGGTGGCGGCCCTCAGGGCGCTTCTGGCCGACTGGGAACACTCCACCGCCTCCAGAAAAGTCCCGTAACAGCGGCGTTTTGAGCGTTGTGCACCCGCGTTCAATTGCTATAGTCCCGCCTGCTTGATTTGGGGACAAATATGGCCGCACACGGCGATTCAAACAGCGAACACGGATCTATGGACATCAGCCAGCACGTCAAGGCGTGGCACGGCTTCACGGTTTTCGTCAAATGGTCGATCGTCGCCATCGGCCTGATCATGATCTTCCTCGCCGTTTTCCGTACGCACAATTGATCCTGCCTCCATGAAACTCGCCATCCTCAAAGAACGCCGGGGCGGCGAGACGCGCGTCGCCGCGTCGCCCGAAACGGTCAAGAAGTACAAAGGTCTTGGCCTGGAGGTGGCGGTGGAAGCGGGAGCGGGCGCGGCGGCCAGGATGTCAGACGCCGACTATCAGGCGGCGGGAGCGACGATCGCAGCGGACAGCGCTTCGCTTCTCAGCGGGGCGGATGTGATCCTCGGCGTCCGGTCGCCGGACGACAGCCAGATCGGCGCCATGAAGAAGGGCGCGGTTCTTGCGGCGCTTCTCGCTCCGTACACGGATAAAGACACGCCGACCAAGCTCGCCGCCCGCGGCGTCGATGCCTTCGCCATGGAGTTTCTGCCCCGCATCTCGCGCGCGCAAGCGATGGACGTTCTCTCGAGCCAGGCGAATCTCGCGGGCTACAAATCCGTGATCGACGCGGCGGCGCAGTTCGGACGCGCCATGCCCATGATGATGACCGCAGCAGGCACGATCGCGCCGGCGCGCGTGCTGGTCATGGGGGTCGGCGTCGCGGGGTTGCAGGCCATCGCCACGGCGCGCCGTCTCGGGGCCATCGTGTCCGCGACCGACGTTCGTCCCGCCACGAAGGAACAGGTGGAATCGCTCGGCGCCACGTTCGTCGCCGTCATGGACGAGGAATTCAAGAACGCGCAGACCGCCGCCGGCTATGCCAAGCCGATGTCGGCGGAATATCAGGCCAAGCAGGCGGCGCTGACCGCCGAAACCATCAAGAAGCAGGACATCGTCATCACCACGGCTCTCATTCCCGGCCGCGCGGCGCCCATTCTCGTCACCGAAGAGATGATCAAGACGATGAAGCCGGGATCGGTGATCGTCGATCTCGCGGCGGAGCAGGGCGGGAATACGCCGCTGACCAAGCCCAACGAGGTCGTCGAAGTGCATGGCGTGACGATCATGGGCTACACCAATCTTCCCGGGCGGCTGGCGGTGGATTCCTCCTCGCTCTACGCGCGCAATCTGTTCAACTTCGTCTCGCTCATCGTCGACAAGAAGACCGGGGCGCTGTCCCTCAACTGGGACGACGAAATCGTCAAAGGCGCGGGCCTGACGCGCGACGGCCAGGTCGTGCACCCGGCGCTGAAAGGCTGAGCCATGGAACTCGTCGATCCGATCGTCTTCCGCCTCACGATCTTCGTGCTGGCGATTTTCGTGGGCTACTTCGTGGTGTGGAGCGTGACGCCCGCGCTGCACACGCCGCTGATGAGCGTCACCAACGCGATCTCGTCCGTGATCGTCGTAGGCGCGTTGATCGCCGTTTCCGTCGCTAACATCGGCGCCGCGGCGTGGACCTCCAAACTGCTCGGTCTCGTCGCCCTGATCCTCGCCTGCGTGAACATCTTCGGCGGCTTCCTCGTCACCGCGCGCATGCTCGCGATGTACAAGAAGAAGGGCACGTGATGTCGGGCGAGTGGAAATCCGATCTGGCGGCGCTCGCCTACCTCGCCTCGGGCGTCCTTTTCATCCTGGCCCTGCGCGGGCTGTCGTCGCCGGCATCGAGCCGCACCGGCAACCGCAACGGCATGATCGGCATGGCCATTGCGGTCGCGACGACGCTTTGGGTCGCAAACATCGTCGACGGGCTGACCTGGGGCCTGATCGTCGCGGGCGTCGCCATCGGCGGCGGCATCGGCGCGGTGATCGCGCGGCGCATCGCGATGACGCAGATGCCGCAGCTGGTCGCGGCGTTCCACTCCCTCGTCGGTCTCGCCGCCGTGCTGGTGGCCGCCGCGGCGTTCTATTCGCCGCAGGCATACGGCATCGGCACCGAAGGCGCGATCCGCATGCAAAGCCTGATCGAGATGAGCCTGGGCGTCGCCATCGGCGCGATCACCTTCGCCGGTTCGCTGATCGCCTTCGCCAAGCTCAACGGCAATATGAGCGGCGCGCCGATCCTGTTGCCGGCGCGGCATCTGCTCAACATCCTCATCGCACTCGGCATCGTCGCGTTGATTGTCGTCCTCGTGGTGCAGCAGCCGGTGTGGGCGTTCTGGGCGATCGCGGTGCTGAGCTTCGTGTTCGGCATCACGCTGATCATTCCGATCGGCGGCGCCGACATGCCGGTCGTGGTCTCGATGCTCAACTCCTATTCGGGCTGGGCCGCGGCGGCGATGGGCTTCACGCTGGAGAACACGGCGCTGATCATCACCGGCGCTCTCGTAGGCTCCTCCGGCGCGATCCTGTCCTACATCATGTGCAAGGGGATGAATCGCAGCTTCATCTCGGTCATTCTCGGCGGCTTCGGCGGCGAGACGGGCCATGCGGCGGGACCCGCCGAAACTCGGCCGGTCAAGCAGGGCTCGGCGGACGACGCCGCCTTCATCATGAAGAATGCGGGGAGCGTCATCATCGTTCCAGGATACGGCATGGCCGTCGCGCAGGCGCAGCACGCCGTGCGCGAAATGGCCGACGTTCTCAAGAAGGAGGGTGTGAAGGTCTCCTACGCCATCCATCCGGTTGCCGGCCGCATGCCTGGACACATGAACGTTCTCTTGGCCGAAGCGAATGTGCCCTACGACGAGGTGTTCGAGCTCGAGGACATCAACAGCCAGTTCGCCCAGGCGGACGTCGCTTATGTTATCGGCGCGAACGACGTGACCAACCCCGCGGCCAAGACCGATCCCAAATCGCCGATCTTCGGCATGCCGATCCTCGATGTCGAAAAGGCCAAGACGGTGCTGTTCGTCAAGCGCGGCATGGGCTCCGGTTATGCCGGCGTCGAGAACGAGCTCTTTTTCCGCGACAACACGATGATGTTGTTCGGAGACGCCAAAAAAATGACCGAAGAGATCGTCAAGGCGTTGGGCTGAGGCGCTCTGTCGGATTCGTCAACGAAGGGCAAACGCGCAATGAGCGGTAGCGACGCGAACATGCGGGGATTGCGGCGCGAGTGGCGGGCGGCGCAGATATTCGCCGTGATCTTCATCCTCCTGCTGATCGCGGTCGGCGCGCTTTCGGTGCTGTCGAGCGGGAACAACCAGTCGGCGCTGCAACAGGCCGCGCTCCAGCGTCAGCAGATGGCGATCGCGTTGTGCAATGCCGCTCTCGCCTCGGCCGAAGGTTTCGCGCTCGTCCCCGGCTACACCAAACTCGCCAGCGACGTCGTCCAGGGCGGATCCGTCGCCGGACGCTATACCTGCTACGCGCAGACTGACGCCGCGAAATACCAGATCACATTCGACCTGATGTGCCGGAATCTCGACGATCCCAAATGCATCAATCTGTTCAGCGTGACGCAGGACGGAACGGGCGCGATCTACCAGCGCCATTAACTGGCGGCGGCGCCGCCGATCTTGCAGATGTGCTTCCACTCCGCGTCGGTCACCGGCTGGACCGAGAGCCGGGAAAACGTGACCAGCGTCATTTTTGCGAGCTCCGGATCGGCTTTCGCCTGCGAAAGCGAAACCGGCTTCGACAGGTCGCGAACCGCCTTCACGTCGACCAGTCCGAACTTGCCGGTTTCGTCGGTCGGGTCCGGCCGATACGCTCCGATCACTTCGACAATGCCAACGATCTCGCGCACATCGCCCGAATGATAAAAGAAGCCGAGATCTCCCTTCTTCATCTTCATCATGTTGAGTTTGGCCTGGTGGTTGCGCACGCCGCTCCACGGCTCGCCCTTGGCGCCGCGCCGCTTCTGCATCTCCCAGGACCAGGTCTCGGGTTCCGATTTGAAAAGCCAATAGGCCATGTCGACGACCTTAGAACTTGGCGTCGCAGCCGTTGAACGTCGGCTTCCAGGGTCGTACCTCGGAGTGCGCGAAGAGTCCGGCTTTGACGTACGGATCGTGGGCATGGAACTTCTTCGCCGCCTCGAGGTTCTCGGCTTCCACGATCATCATGCTGCCGGCCATGTCGCCCTTCGCATCGAGGAACGGCCCACCGAGGCGGATACAACCGGCGGCATGCCCGTAGGCGAAGTGGGCTTCGCGCGTCGCCAGGCGCAGCGCGAGCGAATTCTCCTTGTCGATGGCGGTGATACAGAAAAGCATGCCCAATCTCCCGGTCGTTCGACGATCATCATAACGTGGCGTGACGGCGCGCGAACCTGTTTGTTTCACTCCGGCTTCAACGGTCGCGCCATCAGCTTCTCGAGCGCCTTGGTCGCGGGCAGGGCGCCACCGAGCACGGCTGCCACCGCTTCGGCGATCGGCATTTCGACACCGTGCCGCCGCGCGCGGGCGACAAGTGCTGGCGCCGTTTCGACGCCCTCGGCAAGCGGCGCGCCCGGCGCGCTCAAGTCGGAAAGATTGGCGCCGCGGCCCAGCTTTTGCCCGAAGGCGAAATTGCGCGACGACACGCTCGTCGCCGTCAGGACGAGATCTCCCAGACCCGACAGACCCATGAACGTTTCGGCACGTCCGCCCATCGCCTCGCCTAGCCGTATCAGCTCCGCGAAGCTGCGCGCCAGAAGCGCCGCGCGCGCGCTTTCGCCGAGCCCGAGCCCGTCGGCGACGCCACACCCGATCGCGTAGACGTTCTTGGCCGCGCCGCCAAGCGCTACGCCGACGAGATCGTCGCTCGCATAGGGCCGGAATTGCGCATGCCCGAGTGTCGCCTGAAGACGCATAGCGATGTCGATGCGGGCGGCGACGGTGACCGCAGTCGGAAGTCCATGGGCGACGTCGCGCGCGAAGGAGGGTCCGGAAAGTATGGCCGGCTGTGCCTGCGGCGCCAGCTCGGCGGCAATTTCGGTGAGCAGAAGGCCGGTGCCGCGCTCGATGCCCTTGGCGCAAAGCACGAGCGGCGTTGCCGGAGCGAGCAGTGGCGCCAACGTCTCGAGCGTAGACCGTAAATGCTGGGCTGGCGCGACAAGGAGAACGACGTCGCTGCGCACAGCGTCCGCCAGATCATGGGTGGGCTGAACCCGATCCGGCAGTTTCACGCCCGGAAGAAACCGTTCGTTGACGCCGGTGTTTCGGATGGAATCGACCACATCCGATTCCCGCGCCCAAAGGCTGACCGACCGGCCGGCCAGGGCCGCAGTCAGGGCCAGTGCCGATCCCCACGCGCCTGCCCCAACGACCCCGATTTTGGCGTAACTATCTGATTTATCATGTTCTTCTGGCATACCGGATCTCATTGATGCGCTGCGAAAGATTGAACGATTTGTTGATTATTCAGAATTTGTCACTATCTTTCTCTGTAGAAAGAAAAAACAAGCGCTGGGGCAGGGAAACGACGATGTCAGAGAAAGACTCCGTGCGAGAACAGATCGTAGAAGCCGCCAAGAAGCGGTTTTCGCATTTTGGATACGCCAAGACGACCATGGCCGAGGTGGCCGGCGACTGCGCTATGTCACCGGGTAACTTATACCGTTTTTTCCCCGGCAAGCTCGATATCGCGGAGGCCATCGCGACCGAGGACTACTCCAAGCATCTCGACCATCTGCGCAAGCTCGCGGTGGCGCCGGAAAAAGATGCCCGCACCAGACTGCACGATCTTTTGTTCGAGGAACTTCGCCGCACCTATCACAAGCTCGAAAAAGATCCACGCGCCTATGAGATGGCGCGCGTGATCTCCACGGAACGGCCCAAGTTCGCCAACTGGATGCTGGAAAACGAGCGCAAGATCCTCGTCGATCTTCTCGAGGAAGCCGAGCGGCGGGGCGAATTCAGCATCGCCGACAAGGCATTCACGGCCGAGATGGTCCAGGCCGCGACCATGAAGTTTCGCTATCCGCAGCTCTGGTCGAAGCTGACGCTCCCGAAGCTTGAACGCGAGCTCGAAGGAGTCATGAACCTGCTCATCGACGGGCTTTGCACCCGGGAAGCCGCCCTGCGCTCGGCGAACCAGGACGCAGCGGCCTGACCAGGGCCTAGCAACCGCCACAAAGCTTGCGTAAGAGGGCGCATGCGCCGCTTCGCTCTCGCACTCCTGGTCATGCTTTCGATTTCATCGGGGATCGCCGGAGGGCTGCCGGCACCCTCGCGGCCGCGCGACCTCAGCGACGCCGACCGTGCGGCGCTCGACGGGATCAGCGCCAGCCTCAACAGCTTCGCTACGCTCAAGGGCGAATTCGTCCAGATCGATCCGGACGGCGCGGTAGACCAGGGCCTGTTCTACATCTCGAAGCCCGGCAAGATGCGCTTCGAATACAAGCCGCCAGCGGCGTCCCTCATCGTATCCGACGGCAGCACGGTGGCGGTCGCCAATACGCGCCTGAACACAGTCGACCGTTACCCTTTGTCCGAAACGCCGCTGGAGCTGGTGCTCGGCAAGAATATCGATCTGCGCAACAATCCCGCCATCGCGAGCATCCGGCATGAACAGGGGGCGATCGTCATCGGCGCGCGCACCAATCTCAATCAACCCAATGCGAACATTTCGCTCGTCTTTTCCGATCCGGGTTACGAGCTCCGGCAGTGGACGGTGATCGACAATCAGGGATTGAGCACTACGGTCGCGCTGCGGGACGTCGTGCCGGGCGCGCAGTTCGCACCCTCGCTGTTCCAGCTGCCCGACAAGAATCCGTTCGCGCGTCGTCCCCAGGAGTGAGCCGCGATGACAGTCTTGCCCGTCGTCGGATTCCCCTGTGACCGCCGCTTGGTGGGCAAGCATCCGTTCCATCTTGTAGGCGAGAAATACATTACCGCCGTGCGCGACGGTTCGGGCGCCCTGCCGCTGCTGGTCCCGGTGCTCGATCCGCCCCTGGCGCCGGCGGACCTGCTGCACAGCATCGACGGATTGCTCTTCACGGGTTCGCCGTCCAACGTCGCGCCCAGGCACTATGGCGGTCCGGATCCCCGGCCAGGTGTGATGCAGGATGAGCACCGCGACGCGACCGCCCTTCCGTTGCTCAAGGCCGCGATCGAAACGGGCAAGCCGACGCTCTGCATTTGCCGCGGCTTTCAGGAGCTCAATGTCGCGCTCGGGGGTACGCTCCACCAGCACGTGCACGAGCTGCCGGGGCGCGGGGATCATCGCTCGCGGGACGACGACGCCCTCGATGTCCAGTACGGACCCGCACATGCGGTTCATGTGCAAGAAGGCGGACTGCTCTCCCGGATCGCGAGCGAGAAAACGTTCCTGGTAAACTCGCTGCATTCCCAGGGCATCGACACGCTCGCACCGGGGCTGCGCGCGGAAGCCGTGGCGCCGGACGGTCAGATCGAGGCAGTTTCCCTGCCTTCGGCGAAGGGTTTTTTGTTCGCCGTGCAATGGCACCCTGAATGGCAATGGACCGAGAGCCCCGTTTCTCGGGCGATTTTCGAAGCGTTCGGCGCGGCGCTGCGCGCGGCCCCGCATCGTCGTTAAATTTATGCCGTCTTAAGAGGTGAGAACGCATGTTCGCGGCCTATCGAGGCCGCCCGAACATGTCCGATCCCGCCCGCTTTCTGGGCTTTGCTTTCGCCAATGCCGATTTCCTGTTCGAGATCGACGGCAAGGGCACAATCCTCTTTGCGACGGGCGCGGCGAGCGAATTCGCGAAGCAGAAGGCCGAAGCCCTGACGGGTAAACCGGCGGCCCGCCTGTTCCTGCCATCCGACGGCACCAAGTTTTCGACATTCGCCCGCACGCTGGCAACTGGCGACCGCGCCGGACCGTTCGCACTGAAGCTGACCGACGGCCGGGAGGCATTCCTCTCGATGTTCCGGCTGCCCATGAACGGCGAGCGGATATCGTGCACGATCGCGCGCGCACCGGCACGGCCCGCGAACGCAGACCGCGACGAAAAGACGGGACTCTCGACGCGCGAGTCCTTCGTCGCAGCGGCGGCGCAGATGCAAGGCACGTCGGCGTCAATCACGATGGTCGATGTTCCGGGATTGCCGGACGCTTGCGCAAAGATGGGGCCGGACGGTGCCGACCGGCTGATGCTCCAGATTGGCGCGGCGGTCGCGGACATTGGCGCGAAGGCGGCGGCGCGCCTGTCGGAATCCAGTTTCGGCGTGATCGCGGACGCGGTCCTCGGAAAGACCGATCTCGGCGAGCGCTTGCGCAAAGCGTTGAAGGAAGGCGGCGCCGGCGATCTTCCCGTCGAGGAAGCGCTGGTCTCTCTCAAGGGCAAGGATCTCAGCGCCGACCAGCGGATGCTGGCGCTGCGCTACGTCGTGGACCGTTTCGCCAAAGGTGACCATTCCGACGTGAACGACATGGAGACCGCGTTCCAGCAAATGATGGACGACACCATCACGCGCGCGCGCGACCTGACGGAGACGGTTGCGGAAGGCGCCTTCACGATGGCCTATCAACCTATCGTCTATCTCAACACCGGCGAAATCTCGCATTACGAGGCGCTTACAAGGTTCACGCAACCAGGCAGCACCGGCGAAACGGTCGAATTCGTCGAGCGTTTCGGTATATCGGACGCCTTCGACCTTGCGGTCGCGGTGAAAGTCATCGCCGCCGCCGAAGAATCGGCTGCGCAGAAATCGCACATCGCTTTCAACATCTCCGGCCGGACTATTTCATCGCCGTCGACGTTCGGTCTCCTGGCCGGGATGCTGGCGCGCAAGCGCGCTCTGGCGCCGCGCCTGCTGATCGAAATCACGGAGTCCTCCGAGATCGTCGACCTCGGCGCGGCGAACAAGGCGGTTCAGACGCTTCGCGCCATGGGGTTCCGCGTCGGGCTCGACGATTTCGGCGCCGGCGCGGCGTCGCTCCAGTATCTGCACGGGCTGACGGTCGACTTCGTGAAGTTCGACGGCAGCCTGGTGAAAAAGATCGGCCGTTCCCGGCGCGACGAGACACTGCTCGTGGGCGTGATCAATCTCTGCCGCGAGTTGGGCGTTCACACGGTCGCTGAATTCCTCGAAAGTCCGGATCAGGTCGCGCGCGCCAAGGAAATGGGATTCGACATGGGCCAGGGCCACTATTTCGGTGCGGCCGGCGAGGATTTGTCCATGGCCTCCCCGAAATCGCGAATGGCGAAGCGCAAGGGCGTTCAGGAAGTCTGGAGCTAGCTCGCACTCGAAGCATCCCGGGCGTTGACAGTATGTAAGTCGTAACTTACAGTAAGTAATGGCTAACGGAAATGCTCTCTCGGCGCTGGCCGATCCCACCAGGCGGCATGTGATGGAAGCGCTGCGAGCGGGACCGCGCGCGGTCGGCGAGATCGCCCGCGGGATGCCGGTGAGCCGGCCGGCGGTATCGCAGCATCTCAAGGTGTTGAAGGAGGCGGGCCTCGTGACGGATCGCGCCGAAGGCACACGCCGGGTCTATTATTTGGATCCCAAAGGGCTCGCGGCGCTGCGCGCATGGCTCGACCGGTTCTGGGATCAGGCTCTCGTCGCCTTCCAGGAAGAAGCGGAAAAAACCCCGGACAAGGACAAGCGCAAATGAACAAAGCCTTCGTGATCGCGCCCGTGCGCAAATCGCTCGTCGTCAAGGCCAGCCAGGCGCATGCGTTCGACGTCTTCACCAGCCGGCTCGACAGCTGGTGGCCCAAGGGCCATGGCATCGGTGCAACCCCCGTCAAGCAGTCCTTCATCGAGCCGCGCAAGGGCGGACGCTGGTACACCACCCACGAGGACGGCAGCGAAACCGTCGTCGGCCACATGCGGGTATGGGAACCGCCGCAACGCATCGTGTTCAGCTGGGAAGTCAGCGCCGACTGGAAGCCCGATCCGTCAGTCGCCTCCGAAGTCGAAATCCGCTTCATTGCCGAAGGCGCCGGCACGACGCGTGTCGAGCTCGAACATCGCAATTTCGAGGCGCTCGGACAGGCCGGCGGCGAGAAGATGCGCGGCAGCGTCGACGGCGGCTGGCCGGGGCTTCTGGAAATTTTCCGCAAACAGGCCGAGGCTTGAGCCGAAACGGGGAGGGTATTCATGCATCGGATCGCGCATGCGATATTGGGATTTGCCATCGCTTTCCTGTTCACCCGTCCGGTCTGCGCGGCGGTAAACGACTCGGCGGCGAACGGATTTTCGGTCGTCGAAAAAGTTCACATCGCCGCGCCGCCGGCCAGGGTGTACGAGGAGGTTGTGACTCCCGCCCATTGGTGGAGTTCGCTGCACACTTTCTCCGGCAGCGCCGCCAACCTCACGCTCGATCCGAAGGCGGGCGGCTGCTGGTGCGAAACGCTTCCGGGCGGCGGGTCCGTGCTGCATCTGAACGTGGTCTTTGCCGATCCCGCCAAGACGCTCGTGATGCGCGGCGCGCTGGGCCCCCTGCAGCGCCTCGGCGTCGAGGGTGCTTTGACCATTTCGCTCAAGCCGGCAGAGGACGGCACAGACATGTCGCTCACCTACAATGTGGGCGGCTACCTGAAGGACGGACTGGCGAGTTGGGCGGCGCCCGTCGATGCGGTACTCGGCGATCAGGTGGCACGCCTCAAGTCGCTGATTGAGACGGGAACGCCCGATCTGCGCGCGGAATCGCACTGACCCCACACGATCCTCAAGGAGAATGCCATGACCCTGAAGCTGCACGTCTTCCCGCTCAGCCCGCGCGCGTTCAAGGTGCTGTTCGCGGCCAACCATCTCGCCATTCCCTATGAAACGGTCCTGGTCAATTTCGCCAAGCAGGACCAGAAATCGCCGGGCTTTACCGCGCTCAATCCCAATCAGCGCATGCCGGTGCTGGAGCATGACGGCTTCGTTCTGTGGGAATCGAATGCGATCGTGCAGTACCTCGCATCCTTGAAGCCGGAAGCCGGCCTGCTGCCCGCGGATTTGAAAGGGCGCATGACGGCAGTGAAATGGCAGTTCTGGGAAACGGCGCACTTCGATCCGGCGTGCGCGGTTTTCATGTTCGAACGCGTCGTCAAAGCTTTGTTCGGGCTCGGCGTCGAATCCGAAGCGGAGATCAAACGGGGCGAAGAACTCATGGCCCGTCTCTGCCCCATTCTCGACGAGGCGTTGCGTCAGACCCGCTACGTTGCCGGCAGCACATTGACCGTCGCCGATATCTCGCTCGGCGCCACGCTGGTTTCCGCCGATCAGGCGCGGATGCCGATCGAGTCGTATCGCGGGATTCAGCGCTGGCGCACCGAGCTGGCCGCGCTCGATGGCTGGAAGAAGGCCGCCGCGCTCATGCGCCCGCCCGCCTGACGCCGAGGGGTGACGTTCGCGGCCGCCGCTGTTACTCTCGTCCCGTGAGTGCAAAGCGCGCCCTGCTGATTCTCTGCGCGCGGATCGGGTTCAACCCATAGGGTCCGCCGGCCGCGTGCGCGCGTCCGGTCTTCACACCCTCCGATCCACCCGCTGGAGTACGCGCACCATGGCCGAACGCGGCAGCAACCAGACCCGACATTGGCAGGCCCTCGATGCCGCCCATCACGTTCACCCGTTCACCGACACGGCGGCGCTGAACAAGGAGGGCGTGCGGATCATCACGCGCGGACAAGGCGTTTATTTGTGGGATTCCGACGGCAAGAAGATCATCGACGGAATGTCCGGCCTCTGGTGCGTTCAGGTCGGATACGGCAACGAGGAGCTGGCGGCGGCGGGCTACGAGGCTCTGCGCACGCTTCCCTACTACAACCACTTCTTCAAGACCTCCAATCCGTGGACGATCGAGCTGGCAGCGAAACTCGCCGGCCTCCTGCCGTCCGGTCATGCGCATGTTCTCTTCGCGAATTCGGGTTCGGAGGCGAACGACAGCGCGCTCAAGCTCATCCGCTATTTCTGGAACTGCGAGGGCAAGCCCCAGAAGAAGATCCACCTCTCGCGCGACTATTCCTATCACGGTGTGACGTTCGCCGCGGCGTCCTTGTCCGGGCTGACGCCGATGCATCCGCAATGGGACCTGCCGCTGCCGGGTTTCGAAAAGGTCCCGGCGCCATACTGGTACGGCGCCAAGGAGGCGGGATACGGCGACATCGATGCCGACGCGTTCGGCCTGCTCATGGCCCGCAAGCTCGAGGAGAAGATTCTCGAACTGGGGGCGGACAAGGTCGCGTCGTTTTCCGCGGAACCCGTTCAAGGCGCGGGCGGCGTCATTTTTCCGCCGGCGACCTATTGGCACGAGGTCCAGCGCATCTGCGCCAGGTACGACGTGCTCCTCCATCTCGACGAGGTGATCACGGGGTTCGGTCGGACGGGCGAATGGTTCGGCGCGCAAACTTATCGGATCGCACCGGACATCATGACCATGGCGAAAGGGCTTTCCTCCGGCTATCAGCCGATTTCGGCCATTTCGCTGGGTCGGCGGATCTCGGACACCATCCTCAACTCCGACGAGGAACTCGTGCATGGCTACACCTATTCCGGTCATCCCGTGGCCTGTGCCGTGGCGCTCAAGAATCTCGAGGTGATCGAACGCGAAAAGCTCGTGCCGCGGGTGAAGAACGGGATCGGCCCCTACCTGCAGCGCCGGCTGCGCGAAACGTTTGCCGATCATCCGATCGTGGGTGAAGTGCGCGGAACCGGCCTGCTCGCCGCCATTGAACTGGTACGCGACAAAGCGGAACGGCGATTCTTCCCGGATCCGGGAAATATCGGCACACTCTGCCGGAACTACTGCTTCAACGATGGTCTCATTTGCCGTGCCATCCGCGACACGATGGTCCTGGCGCCGCCGCTGGTGATCCGCGAGGACGAAATCGAAGAAATCTTTGTGAAGTTGAAGGCCGCGATCGACAGTACGGCGAGAGATTGCGGAAAGCTGTGAGGACAATCACAAGCCCGTGTTCGTCGCGATCTGTCGCCGCGCCCAAATTCCGCGCACCAAAAAGCCTTCGTTTCCGCGCACAAAACGCCGTATCTCAAAGTTGCTGATTTGCATCAGTCATTAAAAATAATCAAAAAATCCGGAAGTCGGAAAAAATAGTTGCAATGTGTGACTTCGGTGCATAGGTTCGCTTTGAAGGATGGACCAACGTCCAGCAAGCACTGCCCCCCCGCTCGCAAGCTGGGCGACATCCTTCGCGGTGCCGGTCATCCCCTCCCGGTACCTGCGCAATAAGCGCATAGGCGCCCGGTCGGCCCCCCGACCGGGCGTCACTATTTTCGGGCCTCGGGCACCGTTACGCGCCGCAGGGTAAGGTTGATCCGGCCCCCGCCGGGCATGATCGTTGAACTTCCGGATGTCACCCGATCGATACCGTGAAACATCAGGCGCGCCGGACCGCCGAAGACGACGACGTCGCCCGAGGCAAGTCGCACGCTTTGCGTCGGCTCCTTTCGCGTGACGCCGCCGAAGCGGAACAAAGCCTCGTCGCCGAGTGACACCGAGATGACCGGAGCGTCCAATGCCGCTTCGTCCTTGTCCTGGTGCAGGCCCATTTTCGCGGCGCGATAGAGGTTGACGAGGCAACATTGCGGCGCGTGCGGGTAGCCGGACAAGGCACGCCAAAGGCTCAGAAGCGGCGCCGGTATGTCGGGCCAGGTTTCGCCCGTCACCGGGTGCGACGCGAGATAGCGGTAGCCGCGCGCATCGGAGTACCAGCCGAGAGCTCCAAAATTCGACTCATCGACCGAAAACGCCTTGCCCGAGTTCGGCATCACGGGACGATAGAGCGGCGCGACCTCGAGCCGTTCGAGGACTTGCGCGACGAGATCCTGCTGCTGCAGGCGGTCAAAATATTCCCGCCACAGCGCAACGCCCGGCGCCAGCTGCACCGGTTTCACCATTGCCAGCGGCTGCCGACTGGCTTTTCGAAGATCGCTTTGAACGATCCGCCCTGACCCTGCGATTCGAGCCAGAACTTCAGCTTCTCCGGATCGTAGCTGTCGCGCAGCCAGGCCGCGATTGGCCGGCCAGCGGCCTCGTCGCGCGCGTAGTGCAGAAAGTGGCGCAGCCAGCGCTGGTGCTCTTTGGGAAAATGCAGGAACGGGAATCGCGCGAATTGCGCCTGCGCCCGATCCATCGCCGACCAGCCGTCGCGGTGGATCAGATACAGCGCCGCCGCAAGGCTCGTGCGGTCCTGCCCGCCGGAGCACTTGATCAGCAGCGGCCGCGCCGCGCGGTCGAACGCCGCGATCAGATCGACAAGCATGTGACGCCGCGGCAGATGACGTGAATCCAGCATCACGTCGATATGCTCGATGCCCCGGGCCTCGGCGACGCGGCGTTCGTAGCGCCACCAGCCGAATTTCGGATTGGGCCCGCGCAGATTGATCAGACATCTGATGCCGTGCCGCTTCAGGAACGGGCCGAGGAAGCCGGCATAAGCCTGGGCCGCGCGCGCCGCCTCGCCGGGCACGATCCAGTGGAAATTGTACAGAACGTCGCCGGGGCCGCGCATGGCGCCTGTGTACCGGCGCGCGCTATCATCCGCAATCAGGCCGGGAGGGACCGATCGTGACGCTGAAGACATTGCTGCTGCGCTGGCAGTGGACCACGCTTCTGGCGATCGCGGCTTTCGCCGTCCTGTATTCGCTGGATACGGGCCTCAAGGCTGCGACGGGCGCCGGCACCGTGGACCTGCAAACTGCGCAGACGGCCATGGATTACAAGCGCATTCTCGCCGCCTGGATCGCCCGGCCGCACGCGGCGACGGCCGGTTTCAGCCTCGGCTTCGACTATCTGTTCATGCCGCTCTACGGATTTGCCTTCTACTATTCCGGGATCATCGCGCGCGAGGCATTCGCGCCGAGCAAGGGCCTGGCGCGGCGGTTTCTGAACTATCTCGCGCTCGTGCCGCTAGCGGGCGCGGTCGCGGACGCGATCGAAAACGCGCTCGAATTCTCCATGGTCATCTCGGGCCCCACCGACGGCACCGCTCAACTCGCTTTCACCGCGTCGAGCGCGAAGATGGTGTGCTTCTATGTCGGCCTCGTCCTGCTCGCCGTCGCCGTCGCCGGTTTCTTCAAACTGCGCGCGCCCAGGAAGGAAGAGGACGCCTGACCCGGGCGTTTGCGGGCGCCGCGCAGCCCGTTTTCGGCGTTCCCGCAAATGCCTTGACCCGGCAACGGCCCTAAGTATATTGCGCGGCTCCCAAAGGACTCGGCACCTTGGGGAAACAGATCATTTTCAAGGACTTAACCCATGTTCGCGGTAATCCGCACCGGCGGCAAGCAGTACAAAGTGGCCAAGGACGACGTCCTGGTCATTGAGAAGGTTGCCGGCGATGTCGGTTCGACGCTCAAGATCGAGGAAGTGCTCATGCTGGGCGGCGACAAGCCGAAGCATGGCGCGCCGCTGATTTCGGGCGCCTCAGTGGCCTGCGAGATCCTGGCCCAGGGCAAGGGCGAAAAGGTGATCGCGTTCAAGAAAAAGCGCCGCAAGAACACACATCGCAAGCGCGGTCACCGCCAGCCCTTCACGAAGGTGAAGATCACCGGCATCAACGCGGCCTAGAGATTCGGGAAACGACGTCATGGCACACAAGAAAGCAGGCGGCTCTTCGCGCAACGGACGCGACTCGGCGGGTCAGCGTCTCGGCGTGAAGCTGTTCGGTGGTGAGAAAATCGTCGGCGGCAACGTCATCGTGCGTCAGCGCGGCACCAAGTTCTGGGCCGGCGAGAACGTCGGCATGGGCAAGGACCATACGCTCTACGCGCTTTGCGACGGTCAAGTCGCGTTCAAGTCGGGCTTCAAGCGTCGCACATACGTATCGGTGATTAGCGCAACGAATCCGGCGACGAAGAACGCAGCGGAATAGGCGGCTGAAGACATAGGCCGCCAAGAAATTGGCGGCCCATTACGGGAGGGAGATGGTCCGCCGTCTCCCTTTTTCGTTCCTCCCGCAACGGAGGAGCATCATGTCCAGACTGGAAACCGAGAGACTGCTGTTACGACATCCCGAGCGGCGCGATATTTCCGCATTCGTGCCGCTGATCGCGGATTTCGACGTTTCGAAAAATCTCGCGAATGTACCGCATCCTTACGCGGAGAAGGACGCTCTGGACTGGCTCGCGCGGCTCGACGAGCGCCGGGCCAAGGGCGAAGGCCACCAATTCGGCGTCACGCGCAAGAGCGACGGCGCCTATATGGGCGGCTGCGGACTGCACACGCACAATGGCGAGCTCGAGCTCGGCTATTGGTACGGCAAGCCTTATTGGCGGCAGGGATACGCCACCGAAGCGGCGTTGCGCGTGCTCCAATTCGCGTTCGACGAACTGGACGCGCCCGAGGTGTGGGCCGGCTGGTTCCACGACAATCCGAACTCCGGTCATGTGCTGGCGAAACTGGGCTTCCGGGCGAAGGGCTTCGAAGCCCGTTCCTGCATGGCGCGCGGCATGGATGTCGGATGCAACATCGTCACCGTCACGCGTGAGGCGTTCACCGAACGGAGGCCGTCATGAGCTTTCATCCGACGACGCAGCGGCTGATCCTGCGCGCGCCGATGCTGTCCGACGCGCAGGACGTCGTGAAGATTCTGAACGATTTCGACGTCGTCAAGAATCTCGCGTTGGTGCCGTTTCCCTTCACCGAGGACCATTTCCGCGCAGCTCTCGCCGAGACCGAGCGGAAGCGGCGCTCGGGCGACTCGCGGATGTTCGCGGTGACGCGCGCCATGGACGGCGCCTTCATGGGCATGTGCGCCGCCGATCGGATCGCCGACGACGTCTGGGAGTTCGGCTACTGGTACGGCCGGGCCTATTGGCGGCAGGGCTATGCCACCGAGGCCGCCGGCGTGGTCCTGCGCCACACGTTCGAGGACATGGGCGCGCAGGCGCTGACCGCGGGCTGGTTCGTCGACAACCCGTCCTCCGGCCGCGTCCTGCAAAAGCTGGGGTTTATCCCCACCGGGACGCTGCAGCGCGACTGCGTCAGCCGCGGGACGAAGCTCACCTCGAACCGCATGCTGTTGACGCGGGACGATTTTACGCGAAAGAAAGCCGCATGAATCGCACCCGACTCTCGCGCCGGACGGCACCATGAAGTTCCTCGACGTTGCCAAGGTCTATGTCCAGTCCGGCAATGGCGGGAACGGCTGTGTCGCGTTCCGGCGCGAGAAATTCATCGAGTATGGCGGACCCTGGGGCGGCAATGGCGGGAAGGGCGGCGACGTTTGGGTCGAAGCCGTCGACAATCTCAACACGCTGATCGACTACCGCTTCCAGCAGCACGTCCGCGCCCGCAACGGCGAAGGCGGCATGGGCAAGGAAATGACCGGCGCCAACGGCCAGGACGCGGTCATGAAGGTTCCGGTCGGCACGCAGATCTACGAGGAAGACGGCGAGACGTTGATCGCCGACCTCGCCACCGTCGGCCAGCGCGTAAAGCTTCTGCGCGGCGGCAATGGCGGTTTCGGCAACGCGCATTTCAAGAGCTCCACCAACCAGGCGCCGCGGAACGCCAATCCCGGACAGCCCGGCGAACAAAAGACCGTCATCCTCAAACTGAAGCTGATCGCCGATGCGGGATTGATCGGCATGCCCAACGCCGGCAAGTCGACGTTCCTGTCGCGCGTGTCCGCCGCCCGTCCCAAGATCGCGGACTATCCCTTCACCACGCTCGAGCCCCAGCTGGGCGTCGTTCGCATCGACAACACCGATTTCGTACTCGCCGATCTTCCCGGATTGATCGAGGGCGCGCATGAAGGCGTCGGTCTCGGCGACCGTTTCCTCGGCCATGCCGAGCGCTGCAACGTCATCCTGCACCTGATCGACGGCACCCAGAACGCGATCGCGAAATCGTACAAGACGATCCGCGCCGAACTCGAAGCCTATGGCCAGGGCCTCGCCGACAAACCGGAGATCGTCGCCCTCAACAAGTCGGACGCCATCGCGAGCGCCGCGCTCGCCAAAAAGCGCACCGCGCTCGAGAAGGCCTGCGGCCAAAAGGTGTTCGTCATTTCAGGCGTTTCCGGCGACGGCGTGGACGAGGTGTTGCGCGCCATCGCCCGCGAAGTCGTCAAGCGCCGCCAAAAAAAGGCGGTGCGCAAGGAACCGAAGCGGGAGTGGTCGCCATGAGCGATGTCCTGGCCGCCGCAAAGCTCGTCGTCGTCAAAGTCGGTTCCGCGCTGCTGGTCGATCCGGCGACCGGCAACTTGCGCCGCCGCTGGCTGGAGTCGCTTTGCGCCGACGTCGCGGCTCTGCGGCGCGAGGGCAAGAACGTGATCCTGGTCTCCTCCGGCGCGATCGCGCTCGGCCGCCGGGCACTTAAGCTGCGCGCCGGACCGCTCAAGCTCGAAGAAAGCCAGGCCGCGGCGGCGGCCGGGCAGGTCCGCCTCGCCGAGGCCTATGCCGACATCCTCGCCGGCGCGGACATCGTGGCGGCGCAGATTCTTCTCACGCTCGGCGACACCGAACAGCGCCGCCGCTATCTCAACGCCCGCGCGACTCTGAAGACGCTGATCGAACTCGGCAGCATCGCCGTGATCAACGAAAACGATACGGTCGCGACGGCGGAGATCCGCTATGGCGACAACGACCGTCTGGCGGCGCGTGTCGCCAGCATGATGGAGGCCGATCGGCTGATCCTTCTTTCCGACGTCGACGGACTGTACACGGCCGATCCGACCCGCGACCCCGCCGCGCAACATATTCCCGAAGTCGCCGCCATCACGCCGCAGATCGAGGCAATGGCCGGAGATTCGGTCTCCGGCATCGGACGCGGCGGCATGTCGTCCAAGCTGACGGCCGCGAAGATCGCGACCGCCGCCGGCTGCGACGTCATCATCACCAAGGGCAAATCGGACCATCCCATCGCCGCCATCCGGAGTGGCGCGCGCGCGACGCGATTCGCCGGCAACGGTACGCCCGCCGCGGCGCGCAAGCGCTGGATCGCGGGCGTTCTGAGGCCCGAAGGCACGCTGATTATCGATGCCGGCGCCGCTAAAGCTCTGTCGGAAGGAAAGAGCCTTCTGCCCGCAGGCATTCGCCAGATCGACGGCCGCTTCGAGCGGGGCGACGCCGTGCTGGTCAAGGACCAGACCGGACGCGAGATCGCGCGCGGACTCGCCGCATACGGCGCCGCCGACGCCGAACGCATCGCCGGCAAGAAGTCGCTCGAGATCGAGGCGATACTCGGCTATCGCGGCCGCGACGAGATGATTCATCGCGACGATCTCGCGCTGACGGGTCTGGTGTCGTGAACGCGCGGCAATCTTCCACACTCTCGAGCGAAATGCTCGCGCTCGGCAGGCGCGCCAAGAATGCGTCCCGCGCGCTGCGCGAAGCGTCGAGCGAAACCAGGAACAAGGCGCTGCGCAACGCCGCCGCGGCGATCCGGGCCCATAAGGGCGAGATCCTCGCCGCCAACGCCAAAGACATGGCGGACGCGGGAACGCACGATCTTTCGCCCGCGCTGCTCGACCGCCTGATGCTCGACGACAAGCGCGTCGAGGCGATGGCGAAAGGCGTCGAGGACGTCGCGGCGCTGCCCGATCCGGTCGGCCGCGAACTGGCGCGCTGGCGGGTGCCGAGCGGCCTCGACATTGCGCGCATCGCGACGCCCATCGGCGTCATCGCCATGATCTACGAGAGCCGTCCGAACGTGACGGCCGACGCCGGCGCGCTGGCGCTGAAATCCGGCAATGTCGCGATCCTGCGCGGCGGGTCGGAGTCGGCGCGATCCTCCGCTGCGATCCACGCCGCCATGATCGAAGGCGTGCGCGCCGCCGGACTGCCCGATGCCGCGATCAGCCTGGTTCCCACCAGCGACCGCGCCGCGGTCGGGCTCATCCTCGCGGGTCTCGAGGGCACGATCGATCTCATCATACCGCGCGGCGGCAAGGGCCTGACCGGACGCGTGATGTCCGAAGCGCGCGTTCCCGTCCTCGCCCATCTCGAAGGCATTTGCCACGTCTATGTCCATGCGAAGGCCGATCTCGCGAAGGCGCGCGCCATCGTCGTCAACGCGAAGATGCGGCGCACCGGCGTTTGCGGCGCGGCGGAGAGCCTGCTGATCGACCGCTCCGTCGCCGCGTCGTACGGGATTCCGATCCTTTCTGACCTGGCCGCCGCCGGATGCGAAATCCGCGCCGACGAAGCCGTTCGCGCGATTTTCCCCGCCGCCAAAGCGGCAACCGAAGAAGACTGGTCGACCGAATATCTCGACGCCGTCATCTCCGTGAAGGTCGTCGACGGGGTCGAGGATGCGATCCGGCATATCGAGAGCCACGGTTCCCACCACACCGAAAGTATCGTCACGGAGGACAGGGCAGCGGCGGAGCATTTCCTCTCCGCACTCGATTCCGCCATCGTCCTGTGGAACGCCTCCACGCAGTTCGCGGACGGGGCCGAGTTCGGCATGGGCGCGGAGATCGGCATCGGCACCGGCAAGCTGCACGCGCGCGGGCCGGTGGGCGTCGAGCAGCTCACGACCTTCAAATATGTCGTGCGCGGCGACGGACAGATCCGGCCATGAAGACCGCGTTGCATCGCCCACGCGCCACCTGGGTGCGCCCGCCCGGCCCGATCGCGCCGGGACTGCGCATCGGCCTTCTGGGCGGCTCGTTCAACCCGGCGCATGAAGGCCATGTACATGTCAGCGAGGTGGCGCTGAAGCGGCTCGGTCTCGATTACGTCTGGTGGCTGGTGACGCCGCAGAACCCGCTCAAGCCCGTGGCCGGTATGGCGCCGATCGAGGACCGCGTGCGCAGCGCGCGGCGGGTGGCGCGCCATCCGCGCATCGTGGTCATGGACATCGAACACGACTTTCACACGCATTACTCCTTCGACACGTTGCGCGCGCTGCAGAAGCGCTTTCCGCAGGTGAAATTCGTCTGGCTCATGGGCAGCGACAATCTCGATATCTTCCGCCGCTGGCATCGCTGGGCCGAGTTCGTCCGGCGCGTCCCCATCGCGGTCGTCCAGCGTCCGGGCACCGTTCTGTCGTCGCTCTACGCCAAGCCGATCCGCCGCTTCGGAAGGACGCGCGCGGAGAAAGGATTGTGTCTCGAACGCACGCCCGCCATCGCCGTCATCGACGGCAAACGCAACGCGCAAAGCGCCACGGCGATCCGCGCATCCCAGCGCATCGGCGAAGGCTTTGTGGGCGTCATTCCCGCGTGATAGATTGCACATACCGTGCCCCCTTTCGGGACACGATGGAGGACGACAACTGACCCGTAAGACCACCGGCGCCGGCAAGGCGCCTGCCAAATCCAGGGCCGCCGGCACTTCGGCGCGCCGCAAAACTACCGCAAAAAAGCGCACCGCCCGGACGGCGGTAACGAAGAAGGCGCCCAGGCAACCCGCACAGGGGATCGACCGGGCCCTGCTCGATCGCATTCGCGCCTCGCTCGACGACGACAAGGCCGAGGACGTCGTCGTCATCGAGCTGGACGGCCGCTCCTCGCTCGCCGACGCGCTTGTCATCGCCACCGGCCGCTCGTCGCGTCACGTCGCCTCGATCGCTGAGCACCTGGCGCGCCGCCTCAAAGATGCAGGCTACGGCACGCGTCCGGTCAACGGCGCGCAGCAGGGCGACTGGGTGCTCGTCGATGCCGGCGACGTCATCGTGCACATATTCCGCGCCGAAGTGCGCGACTACTACGATCTCGAAGGCATGTGGTCGGTGAACGAACCGCTGCGGAACCGCGCCTGATCCATGCGCCTGCACATCGTCGCCGTCGGTTTCGCTCGCGGCACGCCGGAAGGCGCGCTGGCGGAGGATTTCGTCGGCCGTGCCGCCCGCATGGGAAAACGCATGGGCATCCCGGCGGTGCTGTGCGAGGAAATCCCCGTCTCCAAGGAACGCGAACTCAAGAAACGCATGGCCGACGAAGCCGAGCGGTTGACCAAGCGCGTGCCCGAAGGCGCGCATGTCGTCCTGCTCGACGCCCGGGGCAAGGGCATGACCAGCGAAGACTTCGCCGAAATGCTCGGCGCCCTGCGCGACGCAGGCACGAAGGATCTCGCTTTCGTCATCGGCGGACCGGACGGTCTCGCGCCGCTCCCCGGGATCCGCCCGGGGCGCAGTCTCGCTTTCGGGCCCCAGACCTGGCCGCATCTCCTGGTGCGCGCGATGCTGGGCGAGCAGATCTACCGCGCCCTCACCATCCTCGCCGGACATCCCTACCATCGCGCGTGACGTCGCCGCCGTTAGCCGTTCCTTAACCACGATGCGCGATGCTGCCGTGTCGTAATGGGACGAGCACCCATGGAAATCAAAGGACCTGGACGCGTCGAATCCGGCCCCGTGCGCCGCGTTTCCAAACCTGCGTCCGGCACGTCGAGTTCCTTCACGGTTTCCGAACCGGGCGAAGTGCGCGGCTCGATCGTCAGCGGCCCCGGACCGATCGGCGCGCTCGATTCCATTCTCATGCTCCAGGGACTCGACGATTCCACCGACGGCCGTTCCAAGGGCGTCGCCCATGGCGAGCAGCTTCTCGACATGCTCGACCAGATCCGCGACGGTCTTCTGGCCGGTGGCGTACCGCGTTCCACGCTCAGCCGTCTCGCCAACGCGGTCTCGCGCCGCCATGACGCGTTCAACGATCCCAAACTGCAGAACGTCCTCGACGAGATCGAGCTGCGCGCGCATGTCGAGCTGGCCAAACTCGAGATGATGGACAAGCGCGTCGCCTGAGCGGCGCGTTCGGGACGCAGTTTCACGGATATAGCGCAATTGGCGATTGCAGCGACTCGGTTCAAGAGGCGCCTGAATTCTTATCTTGTAATTCTTCAAAAAAATTCGGTGCGAACAAGTTATCCCACACGCGGCGCGGCCGGTGGCGGCGGATTTCCTCGAAATCGCGCGCGGGCGTGTAGGATAAGTTTGTCCGAAACGGGCGCCCCGTTCAGATATCGAGCAGCAGGCGCTGCGGATCTTCCAGGTTTTCGCTATCGCGCGCCGGGAGTGTCGCGCGGCACGTCGCCGGTTACACTCTGTGCCGTGTCGATGATGGCCTGTGAGCCGCGCCGGAGACACGAGTCGGGGTTGCGAACCGCCTCTGTACAATCGGCGATCCTGTGGAGGCAAATTTGGGCGCAGGCGTGACTGGCGAGCGCCAAGAGCGTACTGTTCACCAGGTCAGGGCGTTGGATGGAGGCCAGACATGAGGCGCGGCTGGGTGGGGATTGTTGAGTTGTTTCTGCTGCCTCTTCGGACCTACGTCGAATTGTTGGCATCTGCAGCCAAGTCGTTGACGGGCGGCGGACGACAAAGATGACTGTCCTGGCTTAGTCTCGCGCGCGCCAAATTTCGGACAGCACCAATACCCGCCAGAGTCCTTAACCTGTACTTCTTCGAAAAATTCGGCGCGAACCGGTTGTTCCACACGCGGCCGGCGTCCCGGAAATCGCGCGCGGTCACGCAGGATACGCCTGTCCGAAACGAGCGTCTCGTGCAGATACCGAGCGGCAGGCGCGGCGGATCTTCCAGGTCTTCGCTATCGCGCGCCCGAAGCGCCGCCGTCTTTGCGCCCGAGGAAGCCAACTTGAGCGCTGTCGTGACGGACGCGCGACAGGGGGTAAAGTGCATCGGTTCACGGTAATCGACGATGGACCGAAGGACTGAGGCCAATTCCCATGGGCAGCCGGATCGTTCGAACCAGCTTCGTGCTTTCAGTCCCCGATGTTGAGCGCGCAACGTCGTACTGGTGCGATGTTCTGGGATTCAGTTTGGATTTTTCCAATGAAGGTTGGCGCTTTGTCACCCG
>DATJZB010000106.1:0-4417 GCA_035499335.1 Rhizomicrobium sp.
GCGGCGAGAATGATACGCGCGAGCAGCGCCTCCGGCTTCTGCGTCGGATGTAATTTCTTACCGTCGCGTCCCTTGAGCCGTTCCTCGCCGGTGCACAGTGGGAACAGCCAGTCGGAACGCATCTGAATATCGTCGTTGCCCGCCTTGAGGGCTTCATAATTGAAGGTGTAATCTTTGGTGGTGGCTTGGCGCGCCGCCCAGATCAGTGTCTCGTGTGCATTGGTGAATCGGCGGCCGCGAAAATTCGGCATCGGGTTCGATTTTCGCCACACGATGTCATTGAGGATCCAGAACCCGAGATCCTGAATGATCGTGCCGACGCGGAATATGTTGTGATAGGAACCGATCACCCACAGCGTGGCACTCGGCTTCATGAGCCTGCGGCAGGCGACGAGCCAGGCGCGCGTGAAATCGTCGTAGGCGGAAAAGCTCGTGAACTTGTCCCAGTCGTCGTCGACAGCGTCGACGCGGGAATCATCCGGACGCTTGAGGTCGCCCTGGAGCTGAAGATTGTACGGCGGATCGGCGAAGATGAGATCGACGGATGCGGCGGGGAGCTTCGCCATCTCGGCAACGCAATCGCCGACAACGATGTGCGCCGATGCGGCGGACTCGATACTCACGCGGGGCGTCCTGACGGACGCCCCGCGACGCGACACAACCATGACCCAGAACTCTGACTCAGGCGACGCGGCCGGCGACGCGGGACCTACAACCGACGATCGGGATGATGCAGCGCCAAGGTAAAAAACGACTTAACTTGAACGCGCTTCAACTAGGCAATAAATGCCGGGAAACGCTTGGTTAATCGTATGCGCGGCGGCGTCTATGCCGCACCGTATAAGGACATGCCGAAACCGGCGCCGAGCCGGTTTCGCTGAAGGAGTGTGAAACATGCGCACGGATGATTTCCGTCCCAGCGACAATGTCGAAGACGATCGCGAAATGAGCGCGTCGCGCGGCGGCATGCCGGGCGGAGCGGGCGGTCTCGGGATCGGCACCGTCATCATCATCGGGTTGATCAGCTGGTACTTCGGCATCGATCCAAGCGTGCTGCTCAACGGCGCGCAGATTCTGACCGGCGGCGGATCGGATACGCAGCAAACCGGCCAGGCTCCGCCGGTCAATGCCGGCACGCCGACCGACGCGACCGGAAGATTCGTTGCCCTGGTGCTTGGCGACACCGAAGACCGTTGGACGGAAATCTTCTCGGCAAGCGGACGGACCTATCACCCGCCGAAGCTTCGCCTGTTCTCCGGCTCGGAGCCGACGCCCTGCGCCTTCGCTCAGTCCGCCATGGGGCCGTTCTATTGCCCGCGCGACCAGCGCGTCTATCTCGACACCGCGTTCTTCGACGACCTGCAACACAAATTCGGCGCCTGCTCGAGCAGCAAGGCCTGTCAGTTTTCCGAGGCCTATGTGATCGCCCACGAAGTCGGCCATCACGTGCAGGACGAGCTTGGCATTCTGCCGCGCGTGATGCAGGCGCAGCAGGCCGCGGCAAGCAAGGCGGCGGCGAACCAGCTTCAGGTCCGCGTCGAACTGCAAGCTGACTGTTTCGCCGGCGTGTGGGCAAACCGCGCCCAACAGAAGCACAACTTCCTCGACCAGGGCGACGTCGACCAGGCCTTGCAGACCGCCTCCGCGATCGGCGACGACCGTTTGCAGAAAGAGATGCAGGGCTATGTGGTGCCCGACTCCTTCACCCACGGCACCTCCGAACAGCGCAAGCGCTGGTTCACGAACGGCTTCAGCAAAGGGCAGGTGGCGGCCTGCGACACGCTGTCGGCGAGTTCGCTGTAGGCAACTGCGACGCAACGGGCGGAACGGCGGCTATTGCCCTTGGCAGGGCGCCATCAGCGCCCGTAAGCTAGGCTTGCGCGTGGTGGGATGCGTAAAGGTGCGTGATGCCCGGCGTTGATCAGTCCAAGCAGTTCGTGCCGCTCAAGATCGCGGTACTGACCGTTTCCGACACCCGTTCGCTCAAGGACGACAAGTCGGGCGCGGTGCTGGTGCAGCGCATCGTCGCCGCCGGCCACTTCGTCGCCGAGCGCGGCATCGTGACCGACGACATCGAGGCGATCCGCTCCCGCGTCAAAGCCTGGATCGCCGATCCGGTGATCGACGTCATCATCACTACCGGCGGCACCGGCTTCACCGGCCGCGACGTGACGCCCGAAGCGATCGAGCCGCTGTTCGAGAAGAAGATGGACGCGTTCTCGGCGCTGTTCCTGGTGGTGAGCTTTCCGAAGATCGGCACCTCGGCGATCCAGTCGCGGGCGACGGCGGGCGTTGCCGGCGCAACCTACATTTTCTGCCTGCCAGGCTCGCCGGGCGCCTGCAAGGATGCCTGGGACGAGATCCTCGTGCATCAGCTCGACTACCGCTACCGGCCGTGCAATTTCGTCGAGATCATGCCGCGGCTCGATGAGCATCTGCGCCGGCCGAAGGCGCAAGGCGCGACGGTTTAGTTTCCGATATTGATTACAGCTCCAAATCCCAATACTCGCTGACGACCGGGCGGCCCCAACTTTTGTGGCGCTCGGTGCGCATAATCTTGAAGCCGGCCTTCTCGTAAATGTGGCGCGCCGCGGTCAGTACGCTGTGCGTCCACAGCGTCATCTTCTTGTAGCCGGCGCGGCGCGCGAAACGGATGGTTTCGTCAACGAGGCGTGTGCCGAGCCCAAGTCCGCGCGCTTTCGGATCGACCAGCAAAAGCCGCAGCCGCGCGACGGTCGGCGAATCCTTGGCGACGAAAACGCAGCCGACGTTCTCGCCATCCATCTCGGCGATCCAGCAGCGCTCGCGCTCGGCATCGTGCTTGTTGGCGAAGTCGGCGACGATCTGCGCGCATAGGCCTTCGAACGGCTCGGTCCAGCCGTATTCCCGCGCATAGAGCTCGGCGTGACGCTTGACCATCCAGCCGAAGTCGCCGGGTTTCGGCGCCCGGAGCATGTAACTGTTTGGTTCCGGCGGCGTCGCCTCGGCGCCGCCGTCGAGCAGCGTTTCGATCGTGCTCATGGCCGCGATCAGCCGCGCCTGGTCCGCCGGCTCGAGCCTGGCGAGCATGGCGCCGGTGTCGCGCTGTGAACGCCGCTCCAGCGGCGCGTAAGCCTTGCGGCCTTTCGGCGTGAGCGTCAGGTGATTCTGCCGCGCATCGTGCGCCGAGACCTTTCGCTCGATCAAGCCGCGTTTCTCGAAATTGCGCAGCAAGCGGCTGAGATAGCCGGCGTCGAGATCGAGGGCGCGGCCAATATCGCTCGCGGTCGGCAAACGCCGACTCGCGATCTCGTAGAGCACGCGCGCCTCGCCCAGTGAGTAGGGGCTGTCGAGAAAATCCCGCCGCAGCACGCCGATCCGCCGCGTGTAGAAACGGTTGAAGCCGCGCACGGCGGCGACGCGGTCTCTGCCGGGTTCGATCGAGGCCATGGCCCAGCGTCGAACAGATAGTTGACTAAGTCAAGTATATGCCTTCAGGCCGCGGTGAAGGCGCTGGTCGATAGCCGCGCGATCCGCCGCCGCCCGATGCGGCGAATCAGGTCGGTTTCCGGATCGGCGGCGGTTTCGGAATGGCCGCCGAGGGCGAGGTAGAACTGCTTTGAGATGATCAATCCTTGCTCCGGGCGCGGCCGCGCGCCGATCGCCGCAGCCGCGAGAAGCATCGCGTCGCGCAGCGCCGACTGGGCCGGCGCGCCGCGCCGGAACACCGCCGCAGCGCCGACGGCGCCGCCAAAACGCTGCTCGACGAAGCGGCGCGTCTCACCGGTCCATAATGTGTCGAGTACTGTTCCAGGCCGCAAAAACATCAGCCAGGGCGCTCGCGCTGTTGCCGCCGCGGCGCTTAGTTGCGAGCCCTGTGAACCCTCCACAGCCAGGAACTTGCATCCGGCGACATCGGCGACCGCTGCGGTATCGTCGCGCGAGCCGCCGTCGGCAATCAGCACTTCGGTGACAAGGCCCTCGGTCGCGCCCGGGACGAGCGCAGCCAAGGTCGATACCAGGGCGCGCTCGGAATCGAGCGTCGCGATGATCACGCTCAGCATGTGTCGTGGCTCTGAGCCGCAGTGAAGGTCTTCGGATATTGGTCCGGCGCCCGCTCAATAAGCCGCATCCGCGCCGGTTCCAAGGCGCTGTGGATGGTCACGGAAAGTTGTTCTTGTTTTGTTCACATAGCGGCGTTAGCTTATGGCCATGAGCCACTCGTCCGCATTGAGGCGCCCGCCGACGCCGCTGCCCTCCGCGTCGGCGGGCGAGTTGGGAACTGCCGTTGAGCGTGAACGGCGCCGCGGCCGCGGCACGTTGTCGAACGCTTCGGGGCGTTTCGAGCCGCTGGCACGCGTCAATTTCGACGACGGCTGGCAGGGCCTGGACGAACTGCCGCCGTTCAAGACCACGGTGACCGCCGACGCGACCCGCA
>DATJZB010000107.1:0-3398 GCA_035499335.1 Rhizomicrobium sp.
ACCTGCGTCCAGCGGACGAGTTCGTAGCCGCCGCCGATGAGAGCGAGCACGACAATCAGCCCGATGATGGTTCCGGTCTTTGAGGAGGAGCGGCTTTTTACGCCCGGTTCGGGCGCCGTGCGGCGAAGATTCGGCGCCAAATCATCATCGGTTGTGCGCGTCCGCTCGTCCATCTTGCGCGTTCGATATCCCGGCTATTGCCATACTAATCTGCGCGAATCCCGCCCGCCTAATGAAAATTCGCTAATGGGGCGGCTGGCTCTGCTGGTACGCCGCTGCGGCAAGGAAGCGGCCGAGCAGGATACCAGTGTCCCAGGATTCGGTTGCCGACTCAAGGGCTTGCCCGATAGAATCGAGCGCTTCCGGCCGCTGGGCGGAGCCTCGTAACGGATTTGCTGCGGCAGGCTTCGCCCGGCCGCGGCATCACCTAAAGTTGCGGCAAGAGTGAGAAGCCCTTTGACAGATCGTTGTTGGACGGCAGCAGCGTCACGTCCCAGCCGCCGCCCAAAGCTTCGATCAGCGCCACGCTGGCGAGAAAAAGATTCTGCCGGACGGTCAGCTCGGCCTCCTCGTCGCCGAGCAATGTCGCCTCCGCCGTCACCACGGCGGTGAACGCAACCGTGCCGGCCTGATATTGATTGAGATTGATAGCGACGGCTTCGCGCGCGGCCTTCACGGCTTCCCGCTCGACGGCGAGCTGCTGCGTCAGGATGCGGATCGCGGCGAGCTGATCTTCGACCTGCTGAAATGCGGTGAGCACGGTCTGCCGGTAGTTGGCGACGCTCTGCCAATAGAACGCCTTTGCGGCGTCCACTTGCGCGCCGCGCAAGCCGCCGTCGAAGATCGTATCGGTCGCCGAGGCGCCAAAGGCCCAGATCGCGTGCGCAGCGCTGAAGGGGAGCGGAATGGCGCCGACGAAAGTCGCGGATGGATTGAGCGAGACATCCGGATAGTAGGCGGCAAGCGCCACCCCGATCAGCGCGTTCTGTTCCTGCATGGTCCGCTCCGCGGCGGCAATGTCGGGACGCCGCTCGAGAAGCAGCGAGGGAACGGCAACGGGAATTTTCGGAATGCCGCCGGACAGAAGATGAGGCGCGATGGTGAGTTCAGCCGGCGGCCTGCCTGTCAGCATCGCGATAGAGTGTTCAAACTGCGCACGCGTCACGCCGATGCTGATGAGCTGGGCCTGGACGGTCAAGACCTGGGTCTGCGCGGTGATGACGTCGGCACGCGAGACGACGCCGGCATTGTATTGGTTTTGCGTGATGGTCAGCGTGCGCTTGTACTCCTCGATGGTACGTCGCAGGAGGTCGGCCAGGGAATCGGCGGCGCGCAGATCGAAATAGGCGGTGGCGAGCTGCGCCTGGGCGGAGAGCTTGGCGTTCTCGAGATCGGCCTCGCTCGCCTGCGCCGCGGCGATATTGCTTTCGATCTGCCGGCGCACCTTGCCCCAGACGTCGATATCCCAGGTGCCGCTCGCCTGCGCGGTGTAGGTCGTCGCATAGATCGCGCCGGCGCTGTTCGTCAGCCCGCGTCCGCCGCCGCTGCCGTTGGCCTGCGGGCCGGTGCGCGAGCGCGAGAAGTTGTAGCTGCCGCTCACGGTCGGGAATAACGCCGCCTGCGCCTCTCTGACGATCGCCTTCGCCTGCTCGTAGGATGCAGCCGCGGCAGCGACCGTCTGATTGGAAATTTCGACTTGCTTGAGCAGCAGATCGAGCTTCGCGTCGCGATAAGGCGCCCACCAGGCGCCGCGATCGATCTGATCGCCGGGCCGCGCGGCGCGCCAGCCCTTGAGTTCCTTGAACCGCGTCGGAACGGGCGCCGCTTCGCGCGAGTAGTCTGGGCCTATCGTGCAGGCGGCGAGCGAAAGCGCGAGCAAGATAGCGGACGAACAGGCCTGCGCGCGAAGAGGACCGACGCGTCGCACCCGACCACCCCGACGCCAACCGGCATGGGCCAACGCATGCACCGCCGAAAACCCGTTGCTGTAGAAACCCGAATGCAACCAGGAACGCCGCAAATCCAGGACCGATGCACGTCGTGCCCCGCCGCCCCGCGAAGGGTTACATCGCTCTCGCTTCCGTTTTGATCCTGGCCCCCAGCGACCGCGTTAACCAGAACCATGCCCGACGCATGGGTGGATTTCAACAACGGCCGGTCAGTGGTGCACAGGCGCGAATCATTCCGCGTGACGTGTGATATTCGAGCGACACCTTCGCGCCGGCTGACGTGTCTTGCGAATGATCGGGCGAGGAGGTTCCGTGGCGCTCCCGTTGGCGCAGATCAGAAGGTTGTTGCGCCATCTTGGGCCGGCATAATTCTTCCTCGACAGCCCGCGCCTTTGCAGTTCCGGCACCACATGACCGACGAATTCCTGGAGGTTGCCGGGTGCCGAGAGAGCGAAGGGGTTCGCTAGTTACCCGGCATCGGGTAATCGGCGGCGTTGAGCACCAATCCCGGCTTCTGCGAGAAATCGCGCCGCGGCGGAGCGAAAATATCGACGAGCCGGGCGGTAGCCGTGCCGATATTGTGCGAGGTGTGGATGACGCGCGCCGGGATCACCAGCGCCGAGGGACTCTCAAAAACCACATGTTCGTCGTCGCGCCAGTTCGTCTTGTCGGCGGTCCACGGGTAGCGCAAGTGATGGCCGAAAGTGCCTGCGAGAGCCAACGAGATCTGCTCGAAGTCGTCGTGGGAATGGGGGCTGAGCCTGGTCTCGTCGCGCGGCGTCGGCCACGGCAGCAACAGGTTGACCATCAGGTTGGTCGAGCGGAAGACCCGCATCTTGAGCGGCGACGGATCGGGGCTTGCGCAGTCGGCGAGCGGGTAATGGCGAAGGCGAAAGCCGCCGACCGGGTCCGGCCACGGCACGATGGGCGCAAGCTCGCTCGCGCCGTCCGCATAGACCGCGCTGTTCGCGGCGCGGGCGGCGAGGTCCGCGGCCTTGTTGGAGAAGATGCGCACGACCGTTCCGGGCTGGCGCACCGTCACGCGGCTTTGGCCCGGCGGAACGATCGTCAGGCTGTCGTCCGCCGCCTCGATCCTGTCATTGCCGGCTTCGATCAGCGCCGTGACGCCGGGCGGCAGCAGCACCATGGACTCGTCCGGATTGCCGGCGCGCTCGAGCACCGCGCCTGCCTTACAATTTGAGATGACGACGACCATGTTGCCGGACCGCGTGATCCAGCTTTGCACCGCATCGCCATCGGAGATGTCGGGCTTGGCTTCGTAATACTTGGCGTGGGTCGCAGGCCTCAGCGCGCCGGCGGTCATTGTGATCTCCCGATCTCCGTATGTTACGGCGATGCCGCTTCCAGCCACGGCCTTGCCTTCACGGCGTCCCGGCGAAACGCGCGGATGCGGTCCTTCTGCTGCAACGTCATCTCGATCTCGTCGAG
>DATJZB010000108.1:0-39979 GCA_035499335.1 Rhizomicrobium sp.
TCGATCGAAGAGGCTGCGGCCGCGGTCGAGGAGCCCATGCTCCGCTTGCTCATCCTCAGGTTCGGCGACCAACTTTCGGGCAGCGAAGCCGCCAAACCGGCTTGAACGCCGCTCCAGACCGGGCAAGCTTCGCGGCAGGCCGATGGAGCAGGTTCATCATGCGCAAGGCAGCCTTGATCGTCGCGCTGGCGCTGGCCGCGCCTGTGTGGGCGCACGCCGCCGATGCGCCCAAGGTGCTGATCGAAACTTCGCTCGGCGACATCACTCTCGAGCTCGATCCCGCGCATGCGCCCGTCACGGTCGACAATTTCCTGCGCTATGCGAGCGAGGGACATTTCGACGGCACGGTCGTGTATCGCGTGGTTCCGGGTTTCGTGATCCAGGCCGGTAGCTGGGACGCCGATGTGCGCGCGCGCCCGACGCACGATCCGATCCAGCTGGAAGCGAACAACGGACTGAGCAACCTTCGTGGCAGCGTGGCCATGGCGCGTGGCGACGATCCGGCAAGCGCCACCGCGGAGTTCTTCATCGATCTCGCCGACAATCCCGCTCTCGATCACAAGCCGAGCGACACGGGTAACAGCACCGGCTACGCCGTTTTCGGCAAGGTCGTCGACGGCATGGACGTGGTCGACAAGATCGCGGCGGTCCCGCTCGGCGATCACGGTCCGATGGCGGGCGCCGCGCCGGTCGAGCCGATCGTCATCCGCAAGGTTTCGCTCATTCCGGTGTCGCAGCCGTGAGCGGACGGAGCGACGACGCCCTCGCCGGATACAAGGCGGTTTCGCGGCTCTACAACGGCCTGATGACGGGTGTGGTGCTGACCCTGATCACGCGGAAGAGTCCGGACGACGCGCGACGCTTCGTTTTCGGCCATTTCCGCCGCCAGCATCTGGAGAAATTCCTTAGCGGTCTGAAGAAGCTCGGGCTCGATCGCCTGCCCCATGCGGTGGCCTGTGCGCAGTACCACTATTTTTCGAATGCGCTCGGCGGCGTGAAGACGGAGTACATGCCCGAGAGCGACCGCAAGGCCTGGGTGCGATATCCGCCACCGCGCTGGATCTGGCAGGGAACGGCGATCTGCGCCGTCCCGCGCGTGGTCAACGAAGCGATGCTGCACGGCTGGCACGGCCACAACGGGGTGACGCTGGGAAATCCGAGGCTCGGCTTCGTCTGCACGGGGCAGACGGTCGAAGGCGATCCGGGACTCGAAGGCTACTACTGCGAGTATGACCGCGAACTCGCCCCAGATGAGCGCGTCCGCTTCGTGCATAACGAGCGGGCGCCGCGCTTCGATCCGTCGTGCGCGCCCCGCCTCGATTCGGCCGAGTGGCCGGCCGAGCGGCTCATGAAGGTCGAACGGTCCTATGCGATGGAATATGTCCGCTCCATGCTGCCTACCATGCTCGAGCTGTTCGGGGCGGCGGACGCGAAGGCGCTGGTCGGCCGCGCCGCGAGGCTGATCGGGCTCCAATTCTACGACGACGTCGCCGCTTTGCTCTCTGTTTCCGCTTCGGATGCGCTGTCCTTCGCACATCTCATGGCGCGTCTGGCTGCGGCTCAGGGCGAAGCGGTCGACGTCCGGCAAGACGGGTCGGCGGCAATCGTTACGCAAACCGGGTGGCGTCTCATGTACGGCATCACCCAAGCGGATGTGATGTTTCCGGCGTGGAACGCGCTTTGGGAGGGTGGGCTCGCCGTGCATAATCGCGACCTGGCTCTGAGCGTCGAACGGCGGGACGATGTTATCCGCTGGCGCATCGCGCCGCACACATGAACAAACGCAAAGGGATAGCGATGCGGCGGTTCTGGCTTTCACTTCTGACGGCGTGCCTCGTCGGTTCGCCGGCACTGGCGCAATCGGCGCATCCGGCGTTCTGGACCATTCATGGCCCGAACGGAACGGTCTTCCTGATGAGCTCGCTCCACCTGCTCCCGCCCCAGATCGCGTGGCACAATCCCGAGATCGACGCGGCGATGCGCGGCGCCGACAGTTTCGTCTTCGAAGTGCCGACGGGCGCCAGCGAGCGGGACGAGGAAACCAAATTCATCGTCGACAACGGTCTTCTTCCGGCCGGCCAGTCGTTGAACGACCGGCTGTCGGACAATGCCAGACGGGATTTTCATCGCGCCCTCGACATGGCCGGCATCGAAGAGCGGAACATGGATCAGAAACAGCCCTGGCTGGTCGAAGTCGTCCTGACCGTGCAGTCGATGTATCGCCGCAACTATTCGGCGGCGCATACGCCCGAAGGCGAGGCGCACGCGCTCGCCGATTCCGGCGGAAAAGACGTGCGCTACCTGGACACCACACTGCAGCAGCTCGAATTCCTGCAGGGCGCCGACCGCTCGGCGGGCGTCGAGCGCTTCAGCGCTGTCCTCGCCGATTTTCCGAACCAGCCGGGTCGCGAGTCCAAGTTCGTCGACGCCTGGGCGTCGGGCGACGTCAGCGCGTCGGCTGCCCTGATCGCCGCCGGCCTGCACGATTTGCCCGACGAACAGAAATTGCTCGATGCCCGCAATCGCGACTGGGCAAACCAGATAACGGCCATGCTGCGGGAAAAGCGGAGCTTTTTCGTCACGGTCGGCATCGCGCATCTGGTCGGTCCAAACGGCGTGCCCGCGCTACTCCGGTCTGAGGGTATAAAGGTCGAAGGTCCCGGTTAGGAGGCGCAGACATGACCGACACGCCATCGGAAACCCGGCTCGTGGGACGCGCGCAGGCCAAGCTGGCGAGCGCGCGTTACAGGGTGGACATCCGTTCCGGGCATCACGAGCTGATTGGCGATGAGTCTGTGTCTGAGGGCGGCGGCGATGCCGGGCCGACGCCGTTCGGCCTCGTCCTGGCCGGTCTCGGCGCCTGCACGGCGATCACCTTGCGCATGTATGCCGAGCGCAAGAACTGGACGCTGGGCGGGCTGGAGGTCGCGCTGGAATATTATCGCGACGGGAAGGCGTTCCGCATCGAGCGCACGCTGCACATCTCGGGCGATCTCGATGACGAACAGCGGGCGCGGCTGGCCGACATCGCGGAGCGGACCCCGGTCACCCTTGCGCTCAAAGCGGGCACGACCATCAACACAAAGCTGCAATAGCGGTCCGACCTACGCGAATCCGGCTGGACCGTCCGCTATTTTCGAGGCAAACAGCACGGCATCCGAGGGGATGTACCGATGCGTCTTGCCGCTGCCGCTTTTGCGCTGTCGCTGATGCCTGCCGCGGCGGCCGCCGACGCGCCGCCCGAGGCTTGGTCCCTGCACGGTCAGTTCACCAATGTCTGGCAATATCATCCGGCGTTCCGATCCGGCACCGTCGGGACCAACAGCCTCGATCCGGGAAGCCGCGGCAACGAGACGATCGATCTCACCCTGTTCGCCGGCGTGCGCGTTCTGGACAATGTCGAGCTCTATGTGGACCCGGAAGTCGATCAGGGATTCGGTCTCAGCAACACCGTGGGCGTCGCGGGATTCCCCAGCGGCGAAGCCTACAAGGTCGGAAAGTCGACCCCCTATTTCCGGCTTCAGCGGCTGTTTGCCCGGTTCACGCTCGATCTGGGCGGCGACAACGAGGAGATTGCGCCGGGACCCAATCAGCTCGGCGGAAGCCGCAGCGCGGATAACCTCGTCCTGACGGTCGGAAAAATCTCGGTCGGCGACATCTTCGACACCAACGACTACGTCCACGACCCGCGCGCCGACTTTCTCAACTGGTCGCTGATCGATTCCGGCGCTTTCGACTATGCCGCCGATGCCTGGGGCTACAGTTACGGCGGAACGCTTGAGTGGACGCAGGATTGGTGGACCGCACGTCTCGGCCTGTTCGACCTGTCGAGGGTGCCGAACTCGACCGAGCTCGAAACCGGCTTCGATCAGTTCGAACTGGACGGCGAAGTGGAGGCGCGCCACACATTTTTCGGCCAGCCCGGAACGTTCAAGCTGCTCGGCTTTCTCAATCGCGGCCGGATGGGTGCCTATGCCGATGCCGTCGCGCTGGGTCTGGCGACGCACGCCGTGCCAGATACGGCGCTCGTTCGCCAGTATGCATCGCGCGCGGGCGGCGCCCTCAATCTGCAGCAGCAGATCGACCCGGATCTGGGGCTGTTCCTCAGGGCCAGTCTCAACGACGGCAGCAAGGAAGCGTACGAGTTCACCGAGATCAATCGCTCGCTGGCCATCGGTGCCGCGCTCAAGGGATCCGAATGGGGACGGCCCGACGACGTGGTCGGCGCGGCGGTTGTCACAAACGGTCTTTCCCAGGCGGCCCGGCGCTACTTCGCGGCGGGCGGAATCGGCATCCTGATCGGCGACGGAGGACTTCCCCGCTACGGCAACGAGGACATCATCGAGATTTACTACAGCGCCGCCGCCACGCAGTGGCTTTGGCTCAGTGCCGATTACCAATGGATAAGCAATCCGGCTTATAACGCCACGCGCGGACCGGTTTCGGTCCTCGGCTTCCGGCTTCATGCGGCCTACTGACCGCGGGCCGCGACGTCTGACATCGATCCCGTGGGCCCGACATGAACGCCACTCCGTCCGGACCGGACACTGAGCCTTACGCGACGCTCGTGCTGCCGGACGGGCGCGCGCTCGGTTACCTTCAGGTCGGGGCGGCAGACGGGCCCGCCGTGTTCCATTTCCACGGACACGGCTCGTCGCGGCTCGAAGCATTGATGCTCGAAGAACAGGCGTTGGCTCTCGGGCTGCGCGTCATCGCGCTCGACAGGCCGGGCATCGGGCGATCCGATCCGCGCGCCGGCGATCGTCTTCTCGACTGGCCCGCCGATGTCGCGGCCGCCGCCGACCATCTCGGAATCGAAACATTCGCCGTCCAGGGCATGTCGGCGGGCGGGCCCTATGCGTTGGCGTGCGCGCACGCCATTCCGGACCGGCTGACCGCTTGCGCCTTGATCAGCGCGGTACCGCCGCCCGAGATCGCCAAACGTGCCGGGCCGCGCTTGCGGCGGCTGGCGTGGTGGGCGGCCCAACGCTTTCCCAACTATCTGCGTCGTCGTCTGAAGCAATTCCGTCCGGACGGTCTTCCGGACCAGGACATGGTCCGCCAGCGCATGCTGCGCGTCTCGCAATGGCTGGGCGGCCAGGACGAGGTCCTGATGGGCATCCCTGCGATGCGTGCCGTGCTGGCGCGCACGATGGTCGAGACGGCCCGGCAGGGCGCGGCGGCGAACCGGGACGAGATCGAGCGCCTTGTGCGACCCTGGGGTTTCGACGTTCGCCGGATCGCTTTCGACAGGATTTTCATCTGGCACGGCGAACAGGACCGCATCATGCCGGTCGGTCCGGCACGCGTCCTGGCAAACGCGCTCGGCCAGAGCCGTTCGGTTTTCTATCCGGACGAAGGGCACTTTTCGGTCCTGGTCAATCGCGCGAAAGAACTGCTCGAGGCGCTCAAGCCCGCCTGAACCACATCGGTTGACTTTTTACGACGCACGCCGATTCTGAACCGCGTTCACCCGGACCTGTGCGCGTTTCGATGGATCAGACTTCGCATCACGCCGTTGTTCACGATGCGGTCGGACCGGATTTGCCGCTGATCGACGGCCTCGCCTGCATAGGTCTGGGCGTGGTGTCGCTGCTCCTTGCCGGCGTCCTTCCCGAGGTTCTGGGATCGCTGGTCGACGAGCACCGCCTGCACGCCGATGCCATCGGGCTCGTGGCCTCGTGCGAGGCGCTATCCATGGGGCTCGCCACCGCAATCGCCAGTACTTGGCTTCCGGCGGTCCGGCTGAAGCTTGTCGGGATTACCGCCCTTCTGGCGCTCGCGCTCGCCGACTATGCCACGATCGGTGCGAGCGGCGCCGGCGTCATCGCCGCCCGCGCGGCCGCCGGAATTCCCGAGGGCATCCTGTTGTGGATCATGACCAGCATGATCGCCCGCACCCAGACGCCCGAACGCTGGGCCGGGATATTCTTCACGGTCTCCACGGCCAGCCAGTTCTTCATCGCGCTGGTCTTTGCGCGCAGCGTCTTGCCGCAACATGGCGCTGACGGCGGCTTTGTCGGACTTGCCCTACTCAGTCTGATCGGCCTTGCGTTCATCATCTGGGTTCCTTCCAGCTTCGCACCGCTGCCCAAGCCGGAGGGCGAGTCAGGCGCGCCGCCGCCACGCGGCTGGTTCGCGCTGCTGGCGACGCTCGTCTATGTGGCCGCGACCGGAACGGTGGGCATCTATATCCAGCCGCTCGCCCACCAGGCCGGCCTGACGGCCGACGTGGCGCGGACATCGGTGTGGGTTTCACTTGCCGCCCAGATCGCCGGAGGCTTCGCGGCTACGGCGCTGGCCGGACATGTCAGATATTTTACAGCATTCATCGCCGCAACAGTCACATACCTGGCCGTCTGGGCGCTGTTTCTGACTCATCCTCCCGCCTGGGCTTTCATCGGCGCGAGCGCGGCGGCGGGTCTGGTGGGACTGTTCATGTTCCCCTTCATCGTGCCGATGACGATCGAAGCGGACCCCTCGCGTCGCGCCGCGGTGCAGAGCGGCGGCGTTCAAGTGCTTGCCGGCGCGCTCGGACCTTATGCGACGACGTTCGTCGTCGCCGACAGTGACGTACACGGCGCGATCTTTCTCGGCAGCATCGGTCTTCTCGTCGGCATCGCGATGATCGCCGCGCTTCACTTCACGTCATCGCCCATTGCGCGAAACATTTCTGAGGTCTAACCGTTGCAGTACCGCGCGAAGCGCAAACTCTGAACGAAGGAACTGCGAGATGGCCCGCAAAGCAAAGAAAGCTGCAAAGAAAGCGAAGAAGGTTGCCAAGAAGAAGGCCGCGCCGAAGCGCAAGGCCAAGCGCGTCGCCAAGAAGGCCGCCGCGCCGATGAAGAAGGCGAAGAAGAGCCGCAAGCGCGCCAGCAAGAAGGCTGCTGCGCCGATGGCGATGCCGATGGCACCCGAACCGACAGAAGGCTGAATTTCGACTGGTCGTCAGATCGGATCGCTCGCCGAAACCCATAGCTCGGCGAGCGATTCCACTCCCACCGCATCGGCTTCGTCGAACCGCGACACCAAGGGGCTGTCCAGATCGAGGACGCCGAGCACCCGGTCGCCGCTGCGCAGCGGAACCACAAGCTCGGACCGCGAGGCCGCATCACAGGCGATGTGGCCGGGAAACGCCTCGACGTCGGGAACGATGATGGTTTCCCTGCGCGCCGCCGCCGTGCCGCAAACGCCCCGCCCCATTTCGATCCGCACGCAGGCCGGCCGTCCCTGGAATGGTCCCAGGACCAGGCCCGATCCGCGCACGAAATAGAATCCCGCCCAATTGAGATCGGGCAGACTCATCCAGAGCAAAGCGGAAAGATTAGCCGCGTTGGCGATCGCGTCGTGCTCCTCGCGAAACAGTCCAGCGGCCATCTGCGCCAGTTCGCGATAGACGTCGGCCTTCGCCCCGGTAGGTCTCGCGGCTTCGAACATCTATTTTTCGGGCGTGAATTTTAGCGCGGCGCCGTTCATGCAGTATCGCAGGCCGGTGGGACGCGGGCCGTCCGGAAAGACATGACCGAGGTGGCCGCCGCACTTTGCGCAATGCACCTCGTCGCGCCGCATGCCGAGACTGGTGTCGAGCGACGTTGCCACGGCGCCGACCTTGGGGGCGTAGAAGCTGGGCCAGCCGCTGCCGCTGTCATATTTGGTTGCCGAATCGAAGAGTTCTTCGCCGCAGCCCGCGCAGAAATATCGCCCGGCGCGCTTCTCGTGATTGAGGGGACTCGTGCCGGCGCGTTCGGTGCCGTGCTCCCGCAACACGCGATATTGCTCAGGGGTAAGTTCTTTTTCCCAGTCCCTGTCACTCGTCATGGATGGCTCCGCCTTCTACGCGCCCACTATACGCTGGACGGACTGGGAAGGTTACCCTCGCATGGCCGGACGTCTCAGCGCGACTTCAATGAGTCGCGGATTTCGCGCAGCAAAAGGACATCCTCGGGCGGCGGCGGCGCGGGCGCGTCCTTGGGGGGGCGCTGAAGTCGGTTGATCTGGCGGATCAGCATGAACAGTACGAAAGCCACGATCAGGAAGTTCAGAATGGCGTTGATGAAGAGCCCGTAGTTCAGCGTCACCGCGCCGGCCTCCTGGGCCGCCTTCAGGGTCGTCAAGGCATGATCGCCCTTCAAGGTGATGAAAAAGTTCGACAGATCGATGCCGCCAAGCAGCAGGCCGATGGGCGGCATGAGCACGTCCTTGACCAGCGAATTGACGATTCCCGTGAAGGACGCGCCGACGATCACGCCAACCGCGAGGTCGATCACGTTTCCGCGCATGAGGAAGGTTCTGAACTCGCCGAACATGCCGCCACCGTTCTAAGTTTCGGTGTAAAGGCTAGTCCGGCTTCGTATCTCCAACAAGCTTGCCGGCCGAGAGTGCGGCGCTGACGAACCAGGCGACGGCGAAGCCGGCTGTAACGCCGATCGTATTCGCCAGCTCGTCGTAGATGTCGCAATCGCGCCCGGTGAAGCCCTGCACGATTTCCAGAACACCGCCCAGCGCAACCAGCCCGAGCGCGTACCACAACGCACTGCGATAGGTGCGCGCGGCAATCGTGGTCATGAAGCACAGGCCGCAATAGGCAGTGAAATGCAGCGCCTTGTCCCAGACATTGCGCGAGAGGACGTCGACCACGCCGCCATGGGCGAGCTCGCCATAGATCACAACCAAAAGCGCCGGCGCGACGAGCCAGGTGTCGATTTGGCGAGCCAGGCGCAGCACATTTCTAAGGGTCACGCGACGGATATCCCGAGGGGCGAGGGCAAGAACCATAAATACGCAATATATTCAATGTGTTAAATCTTAATGTAGCGTCGCGACCTGGGCCGCCGCCGCCCCGCATTCGGCGTTGCAGCGAACGGATCGGGGATGCGGTTGCAAAATGGCGAGCTTTCCGTATAACGCGCCCTCTTTCGTGAGCCGCCCGGCGGGGCATGCCGTGGCGACTCGTAAAGCGAACCGGCCGAATCCGGCCAGAGGAGACCGCAAAATGCCCAAAATGAAGACTAAATCGGGCGCCAAGAAGCGCTTCAAATTCTCCGCCACCGGCAAGATCAAGACGGGACAGGCCTATAAGCGCCACCGCCTGATCAGCAAATCCAAGCGCACGCGCAAGGAGCTGAAAGGCGCCCTGTCCGAGTCCGAAACCCAGCGCGTGAAGCGCTGGATGCCCTACGCCTGAGGTAGAGACATGTCACGCGCCCCCCGTTCCGTCGCCAGCCACGCCCGCCGCAAGAAAGTTTTCAAGCAGGCCAAGGGCTTCTACGGCCGCCGCAAGAACACGATCACCTCGGCCAATGCCGCGGTAGACCGTTCGCTGCAGCACAATTACATCGGCCGCAAGGAGAAGAAGCGCAACTTCCGCGCGCTCTGGATCCAGCGGATCAATGCCGGCTGCCGCCAATACGGCATCACCTACAGCCGATTTATCAGCGGGCTCGCCAAGGCGGGCATCGAGATCGACCGCAAGGTCCTCTCCGATCTCGCCACGCACGAGCCCGAAGCCTTCAAGGCTCTGGTGGATCAGGCTGGCGGCGCAAAAGCGTAGGAACGTCTCGCCTTCCACCGGGGACTCTTTTATGTCCCCTTCTCGTCATCGCCCTTTGATGCGGGCGGCCCGTTTTCCTCGGAAGACGTTCGGGTCGCCCGGTTGAACCGGGCCATGACGGAGTAAAATGGAAGAAGACCGTGACGAACATCACCGAACTCGAACACGACATCCTCGGCGCGATCTCCGCTGCGCCGGACGAAGCGGCTTTGGAAACCATCCGCGTCGCCGCGCTGGGCAAAAAGGGCACGATCAGCGAGCTCCTGAAGACACTGGGCGGCATGACGCCCGATGCGCGCAAGATGAACGGACCTCTGTTCAACGGACTGCGCGACAAGGTCGCCGACGCCATCGCGGCGCGGAAGGCAGAGCTTGGCGATGTCGCGCTGGATGCACGTCTCGCACACGAGACGATCGACGTGACCCTGCCGCCACGTCCCGAGCCGCAAGGCTCGATCCATCCCGTCAGCCAGGTGTTCGACGAAATAACAACCATCCTCGGCGATCTGGGATTCGCCATCGGCGAAGGCCCGGACGTGGAATATGACGACTACAATTTCACCAAGCTGAACATCCCCCCCGATCATCCCGCGCGGCAGATGCAGGATACGTTCTATCTCGCCCGCCAGGCGGACGGCAGTCAGCACATCCTGCGCACGCACACCTCGCCCGTGCAGGTGCGCACCATGCTCAAGCAGAAACCGCCGATCCGCATCGTTGCGCCGGGCCGCACCTATCGCGTCGACAGCGATGCGACCCACTCGCCGATGTTCCACCAGTTCGAACTGCTGGTGATCGACGAAGGCATCCATCTCGGGCATCTGAAGTGGACGATCGAGGAGTTCTGCAAGGCGTTCTTCGAAGTCGCCACGGTCGAGCTGCGCGCGCGGCCGAGCTTCTTTCCCTTCACCGAGCCGTCGGTCGAATGGGACCTGCGTTGCGATCGTTCCGTCCCGGGTCAGATAAAGTTCGGCCAGGGCGACGACTGGCTCGAGCTCGGCGGCTCGGGCATGGTCAATCCGCGCGTGCTCGAAATGTGCGGGCTCGATCCGTCGGTCTATCAAGGCTTCGCCTTCGGCGGCGGCATCGACCGTCTGGCAATGTTGAAGTACGGCGTTCCCGACATCCGGTCCTTCTTCGAGTCCGACCTGCGCTGGCTGCGCCACTACGGTTTCGCGGCGCTCGACATGCCCTCGCTCGACGGAGGGCTCAGCCGATGAAATTCACTCTCTCCTGGCTGAAAGAGCATCTGGACACGGATGCCGACGCGGCCGCGGTCGCCGATAAGCTCACATCCATCGGCCTTGAGGTCGAATCCGTCGAGGATGCCGGCGCGCGGCTGAAGGCATTCGTGGTCGCCCGCGTGATTAGCGCGGGAAAGCACCCCAACGCCGACAAGCTGAAGCTTTGCATGGTCGATGACGGGTCGGGCGCGCCGATCCAGGTCGTGTGCGGAGCGCCCAATGCACATACCGGCATGAAGGCGGTGTTCGCGCGGCCCGGCACGGTCATTCCCGTCACCGGCGAGGCGCTCAAGATCGGCACCATCCGCGGGCTGGAATCGCGCGGCATGCTGTGCTCGGCGCGCGAGCTTCTGCTCGGCGAAGACCATGACGGGATCATCGAACTGCCGCCCGATGCCGAGGTGGGACAACCGGCGGCCAGCGCGCTGGGCCTGACCGATCCGGTGATCGACGTCTCGCTGACGCCAAACCGCGGCGATGCGGCCAGCGTCCATGGCATTGCGCGCGATCTCGCCGCGTCCGGCCTCGGCAAGCTCAAGGAAAGTCCCATCGAGCCGGTCGCCGGCCTGTTCGCGTCGCCCAAGTCCATCGCGCTCGATTTTTCGCCCGCAACCGCGGACGCCTGCCCGATCTTCGCCGGGCGCATGGTGCGCGGCGTCAGGAACGGACCTTCGCCCAAATGGGTACAGGACCGCCTCAAGGCCGTCGGGCTCCGGCCGATCTCGGCCCTTGTCGACGTCAGCAACCTGATTTCGCTCGACCGCGGCCGGCCATTGCACGTCTTCGACGCCGACAAGCTGGCCGGCAATCTTCACGCGCGGCTGGCCAAGGATGGCGAGCGTTTGCTCGCCCTCGACGGCAAGACCTATACGCTCGATGTCGAGATGACGGTCATCGCCGACGACAGCGCGGCACGCGGCATCGCTGGCGTGATGGGCGGCGAGGATACCGGCTGTTCGGATGCGACGACGAACGTCTTCATCGAGTCCGCCTATTTCGATCCGATACGGACTGCGCGAACCGGACGCCGGCTCGGCATCGTGTCCGATGCGCGCTATCGTTTCGAGCGCGGCGTGGATCCGGAATTCGTCGTGCCGGGGCTCGAACTCGCGACGCGGCTGATCATTCAATGGTGCGGCGGCGAAGCGTCCGAGACCGTCGTCGCCGGCAAAGTGCCGCAATGGCGGCGCCGGATCGACTTCGACCCGAATTATGTCGCGCAGCTCGGCGGCCTCGAAGTCTCGAAAGCAGAATCGATTTCGATCTTGAGGCGCCTCGGTTTCGCCGTCGAAGATGGGCCCGTGCTCCGCGTCACGCCGCCATCCTGGCGAAGCGACGTGCATGGCCGCGCCGATCTGGTCGAGGAAGTGGTGCGGATCCACGGCCTCGACAGCATTCCCTCAACGCCTCTGGCGCGCGGCAATGCGGTCGCCAAGCCGACGCTCACCACGGGTCAGCGCCGCACGCGGGCGGTGCGCCGCGCCTTGGCCGCACGCGGCTTCAACGAGACGATCAGCTTCTCCTTCATTCCGCGTGCCCACGCCAGGCTGTTCGGCGGCGGAGACGATGCGCGGCAGGTGGAGAATCCCATCGCCTCCGATCTCGATGCGCTGCGGCCCAGCGTTCTGCCGTCGCTGCTCGCGGCGGCGAAGCGCAACGAGGCGCGCGGCTTCAATGAACTGATGCTGTTCGAGATTGGCGCGCGGTTCGACAGCGGTATGCCCGAGGCGCAGGCGACGATCGCGGCTGGCCTGCGGTTGGGCGAAGGCGCGCGCAGCTGGTCGAAGGCGACGCATCCGGCCGATGCGTTCGATGTGAAGGCAGACATGCTCGCGGTGCTCGAGAGCGCGATGGGCGCGGCGATGACGGCGCCGGTGAAGCCGGGCGCGCCCGGCTGGTATCATCCGGGTCGCTCGGGCACGCTTTCGCTCGGCCCAAAGCCGCTGGCGACATTCGGCGAACTGCATCCCAGGATCCTCGCCGCCTTCGATCTCAAGGGTCCCGTCGCCGCATTCGAAGTGAATCTCGACGCCATTCCGGACTCGAAAGCCAAAGGCAAGGCGCGTCCGGTCTTCATGCCGTCGCCCTACCAGGCCATCGAGCGCGACTTTGCTTTCCTGGTCGATCGGAAGATTCCCGCCGACGATGTCTTGCGCGCGGCAAAGGGGGCGGAGCGCAATGTCGTCGAATCGGCGACGCTGTTCGATGTTTACGAGGGAAAGGGCGTGCCGGAGGGCAAGAAGTCGCTCGCTGTCTCGGTGCGCATCCAGCCCAAGGACCGGACGCTGACCGAGCCGGAGATCGAGGCGCTGGTGCAAAAGATCGTAAACGCCGTGGCCAAGGCAACCGGCGCGACGCTCCGGACGTAAAGGGTCACATTCCTGCCAAATCGCGGGACAACGCTCGCACCCGGTTGCTTGGGAGGGCGTGATGATACAGCGTTACGATCTGATCATTGTCGGCGGCAGTTTCGCCGGTCTTGCTTGCGCGCGCACGGCGGCGCTGCGCGGCCTCAAGGTTGCCGTCATCGACGCGAAGCCGGAACCTGGCGCGCGGGTCTGCACCACGGGAATCGTCGTCAAGGAAGCGAGCGACGATTTCGACTTGCCGGCGCGCCTGATGCGCAAGATCCGCGGCGTCCGGCTGTATGCTCCGAACGACCGCTCGCTGGACCTCTCCGCGCCCGGCTATTTCTTCCAGGCGACTGACACAGCGGGCGTGCTGCGCTGGATGGCAGGTGAAGCCGAGCGGGCCGGTGCGACTCTGTTGTTCGGACGCAAGTTCGAATCTGCTGTCGAGCATCCGCGTGGGGTGGCACTCACCTCGCTCGGCCTGCATGGAAGCTTTCTCATCGGCGCGGACGGCGCGCGCTCGCGCGTCGCGGCGCAATTCGGGCTCGGCCGCAATCGTCACTTTCTTGCCGGCCTCGAGATCGAGTGCGATCCGCTGGACTCCGTCGACGGGCGTTTCCTGCACTGCTTCGCCGACAGCCGCATCGCGCCGGGCTACATCGCCTGGCTCGTGCCCGGAGTCGACAGCACCCAGATCGGCGTCGCGGCGCGGCGTCCTGCCAAGCCCGATCTCGGCGAATTGCTGCTGCGATTGAAGTCGGTCTGCGACATCCGCGCGATCCGGGTGACTGCGCGGCGCAGCGGGCTCATCCCGTCGGGCGGAACGCTCGAAGATCTCGGCACCAACCGCGTGATGCTTGTGGGCGATGCGGCGGGCATGGTGTCGCCCGTGACCGGCGGCGGTATCCACACTGCGCTCAGCTTCGGCCGCCGCGCGGCGCAGCTCGTGTCCGACTATCTCGCCGACAGCGGGCCGCATCCGGTTGCCCAGCTCAGGCGCGAGGCGCCCCGCTACCGAACCAAGCGGCTCTTGCGCCGACTGCTGGACACCGCGCCCTCCAACGCGCTCATCAATGCATTTCTCATGACGGGTCCCATGAAGGCGCTCGCGCAGAGGATGTATTTCCACAGCCGCTCTGGCAGCATGGAGTCGTTTGAAGCCTGGTCCCGGGCGTTCGAGCGCGGCGAGTTCGAGACGTCGGCGCCTCCTTTGCCGGGACCCAGGCTGCGCCTGATCTGAGAGACGCAGATGGAACTGTGCGAGGAGTCCGTTCGCATACCGGTCGGAGGCGAACGGTATCTGAGCGCGCGGCTCTGGCATCCGTCCGGGCCCGGCCGCTGGCCGGCGATCATCGACGCGTCGCCCTATCGCTGCGGCGACATTTTCCGGCCGCTTGTCGAGGCACAGCTCCCCTACTTTGCCGCGCGCGGCTATGCCGCCCTCGCCATCGACATCGCGGGTTCGGGCAATTCGCCCGGAGTCCTGCGCGACGAGTACGAACCGCTGGAGATCGACGACCTCATCGCAGTCATCGGCTGGGTCGCCGCGCAGAGCTGGTGCGATGGCGGCGTCGGCCTCAGCGGCTTCTCCTGGGCAGCGTTTGCAGCCCTGCGCGCCTCGGCGAAGCGGCCGGCCGCGTTGAAGGCCATGGTCCTGGGCGGTGTCTCCGAAGATGGCTGGCGCACGGACATCCATTACCTCGGCGGCGCACTTTACACCGGCCAGATCGACTGGTCGGGCGTGATGCTCATGTTCAACGCCCTGCCGCCGGACCCGTCGCAATTCGGCGGCGATTGGCGCGCGGAGTGGAAGGCGCGTCTGCACGCCAACGCACCCTGGATCGTCCGCTGGCTATCGCATCCCGCGCATGACGGCTATTGGACGGATCGCGCCGCCGATCTCTCGCAGCCCGGCGTTCCACTCCTGCTCTATGCCGGCCTTGCCGACAAATATGCGACGTCCGTGTTGCGCGTCGCCGCACAATGGCGCGGCACGGTGCGAACCATCATCGGACCCTGGGAGCATGCGCCGCCCTATGCCGCGGCACGCGGGCCGCGCATCGGGTTCCTGCAGGAAGCGCTGCGCTGGTGGGACGCGTTCCTAAAAGGCCGCGAAACCGGCGTGCTCGATGATCCGCCGTTGCGTCTTTGGATGGGAGAGCCGGCCACAGACGGCACGCTCGCCAAAGGCACATGGATTTCGGCGGACTGGCCGGCCGACAGCGGCCCGGCGCTGCGTCTGGTTCTGCGCGGTGCGAAGCTCGTGGAGAACGCGCCGGTGGACGCTGGCGCCATCGTGCTGCACCCGGTTCGCGCCAATCCCGAAACGCTTTCCGCCGACCTCTACGAAGATGCGCCGGCTGCTTTCGATGTGCAGCGCGCCAGGGACCTCGGCGCATACGTCGCGGAGAGCGAACCGTTCCAAGCGGACGCGATTCTGTTTCCCTCGCCCCATGTCGCCTGCCATGTCGAAGAGCCTTCCGGGACGCTTCTTCTGCGGCTGATCGACATCGCGCCGGACGGCGCCGCCATGCGTCTTTCCACCGGCACGGAAAACCTTGCGAACCGGGCGGCGCGCGACATCCGCGTGCCGCTTCAGGCATGCGCATGGCGCCTGAAGAAGGGCCATCGCCTCGCTTTGGCGGTCTCCGCCGACGGTTGGCCGGCGTTCTGGCCGTCGCGCGATCAACATCCGCTCACCCTGACCGATCTCGTACTCAGCGTTCCTCTGGCGCGACCGCGTGCAACGGTCCCCGCTTTCGCGGCGCCGGAATCCGCTGCCGCCGCACGGCCGGAAAAGCTGAAATGGCTAGACGTGGCGGGCGAAACCCTGCCGCCCGCCGACGCCGGATCGGTATCGCTTGCGACAACGTCCGCGGCCCACCATCTGTCGGGTACCGACTATCTCATCACGTCGCGCTTCGACGTCATGCCGCTCGGCGACGCAAACGCGCGCGCCGTGAAATCCTACCGCGTGGCGTTCGAACGGCCCGGCTGGTCGATCCGGATCGAGACGCGGCTCGAAGTATCTTCCACGCACGACGCGTTCCATGTCGCCTGGAAGATCCGGGCCCGCGAGGGCGATGTCCTGTTCCATGAAGCCGCGCGCACCGCCAGCGTTCCGCGCCACAGCGTCTAGAATTTCAGCAGCGCCGGCGCCGCACCGAACTGCCCGGCGAGCCGCTCGAATTCGGCGCGCGCGAGCGGATTGGTTCGCTGGTGACGTTCGCCGAAGATCAATTCGTTCTTGAGCGAATGTTCGAGCCCGGTGAGCTCCGTCACGCGCACCTTGTAGCCATGCGCCTCGAGGAACAGACCGCGCAGCACGTTGGTGAGATGGGCGCCGAATTCGCGCCGCTGGATCGGATGACGCCAGAGCTGGCGCAACGGCCCCGATGCGCCTTCCAGCGCCGCCGCCATCTCGGCCTGGCAACAGGGAACGAGCGCTACGAATCGCGCTTCGTTGCGCAGCGCGAAGAGGATCGCCTCGTCCGTCGCCGTATCGCAGGCATGCAGCGCCGTGACCACGTCCGCGCGCGCTTCGGGAAGCACGGCCGCGGCGATCGCGCTCTCAATGAACTGCATCCGCGCGAATCCGCTTTCCGCCGCGATCCGCCGCGCGGTCGCGATCAGATCGCCGCGCGCTTCGATGCCGTAGACCAGCCCTCTGCCCTCTTTGGCGAAGAAAAGGTCGTAGAGCACGAAGCCCAGGTAGGACTTTCCCGAACCGAGATCTGCCAGCACCGGCTGTGGCTCATTGGCGAAGGCCCAGTCGAGCGCCGGCTTGATGAGCTGAGCCAGATGCAGCACCTGCTTGAGCTTGCGCCGCGAGTCGGCGTTCAAGGCGCCGTCCTTCGTCAGGATGTGCAGCGCCTTCAAAAGCGCGATCGATTGTCCGGGCCACAGATCGCCGATTGCCTGCCTGGGATTGCCGCCGCGCCGTGCCGGTGCGCCCTGTGCCGTGTGTCTCGCCATCGCGGGCGACCCTAGCCCAAAGGCGGCCGGAAGAGCTGGAAAAAACGCCCGCTGGACCCGCGTCCGGTGCGCGGCTATACCCCCGCCTCGGCCTGGGACAGCGCAGCAACGGGCCCTGATCAGAGAGTCCATGACCGAGCTTTCGCACATCCGCAATTTCTCCATCGTGGCCCATATCGACCACGGCAAGTCGACGCTCGCTGACCGGCTGATCCAGTTCACCGGCGGGCTGACCAACCGCGAGATGAAGGATCAGGTGCTCGATTCGATGGACATCGAGCGCGAGCGCGGCATCACCATCAAGGCGCAGACGGTCCGTCTCAGCTACACGGCGAAGAACGGCGAGACCTATGTGCTCAATCTCATGGACACGCCCGGCCATGTCGACTTCGCCTACGAAGTCAGCCGCTGCCTGGCCGCCTGCGAAGGCGCGCTGCTGGTCGTGGATGCCAGCCAGGGCGTCGAAGCCCAGACGCTGGCCAACGTCTACCAGGCGATGGACGCGAATCTCGAGATCGTGCCCGTGCTGAACAAGATCGATCTTCCCGCCGCCGAGCCGGACCGCATCCGCCAGCAGATCGAGGACGTGATCGGCATAGACGCATCGGATGCGGTGTGCATTTCGGCCAAGACCGGACTCAACATCGACCAGGTGCTCGAAGCCGTGGTGACGCGATTGCCGGCGCCCAAGGGCGAACCGGATGCGCCGCTGAAGGCGCTGCTCGTCGACAGCTGGTACGACGCCTATCTCGGCGTCGTGGTCCTTGTCCGCGTGGTCGACGGCGAGCTGAAGAAGGGCCAGAAAATCCGGATGATGCAGTCCGACGCGGTCTACCAGGTCGAGCGCGTCGGCGTCTTCACGCCCAAGCAGGTGACCGTGGACTCGCTCGGTCCTGGCGAGGTCGGATTTCTCACCGCCCAGATCAAGCAGGTGGCGGATACGCAGGTCGGCGACACCATCACCGACGAGAAGAAGGGAACCGCGACACCTCTGCCCGGCTTCAAGCCGGCGCAGCAAGTCGTGTTCTGCGGGCTCTTCCCCGTCGATGCCGCCAATTTCGAGGACCTGCGCGACGCGCTCGGCAAGCTTCATCTCAACGATGCGAGCTTCACCTACGAAATGGAGTCCTCGGCTGCGCTCGGGTTCGGTTTTCGCTGCGGCTTCCTCGGGTTGCTGCACCTCGAGATCATTCGCGAACGTCTGGAGCGCGAGTTCAACCTCGACCTCATCGCCACCGCGCCGAGCGTGATCTATCGCATCCATCTGCGCGACGGGACGATGAAGGAGCTGCACAATCCGTCCGACATGCCCGACGTCATGCAGATCGAGCGGATCGAAGAGCCCTGGATCAAGGCGACCATACTGGTCCCCGACGAATATCTCGGCTCGGTCCTGAAGCTGTGCGAGGATCGCCGCGGCCGCCAGGTCGAACTCACCTATGCCGGTTCGCGCGCGATGGTCGTCTACGAACTGCCGCTCAACGAAGTCGTCTTCGACTTCTATGACCGGCTCAAGTCGGTGTCGCGCGGCTATGCCAGCTTCGACTATCACATCGAGGATTATCGCGAGGGCGATCTCGTCAAGATGTCGATCCTGGTCAACGGCGATCCCGTCGACGCGCTGTCGATGGTCGTCAATCGTCAGCGTGCCGAGGGCCGCGGCCGCGCCATGTGCGAAAAGCTCAAGGAGCTCATTCCGCGCCACATGTTCGTCATCCCGATCCAGGCCGCGATCGGCGGCAAGATCATCGCGCGCGAAACGCTCTCGGCGCTGCGCAAGGACGTGACGGCGAAATGCTACGGCGGCGACATCTCGCGCAAGCGCAAGCTCCTCGACAAGCAGAAAGAGGGCAAGAAAAAGATGCGCCAGTTCGGCAAGGTCGACATTCCGCAGGAAGCCTTCATCGCCGCGCTTAAAATGGATCAGGACTGAGCGCATGGGATACTGGACGACCGCAGCGCCTGCGCTTGCTTCGGCGTTCGTTGCATCGCTGGTCGAGGTCGTCGAGGCGCTGACGATCGTGCTGGCGGTCGTGGCGCTCCGCGGCTGGCGACCGGCGATCGCGGGAACCGTTGCCGCCCTCGCATTGCTCTGCGTCATGGTGCTGACGCTCGGCCCCCTGCTCGGCCTCGTCCCGCTTCACGCGCTGCAGCTCGCCATCGGCATCCTGCTGCTGCTGTTCGGTCTTGGCTGGCTGCGAAAGGCATCGTTGCGCGCCGCCGGCATCGTCGCGCTGCACGACGAAGATGCAATCTATACTGCCGAAGTCGCCGAGCTCGGCGCCGAGGTCGCGCGGCGTGCCACGTCCCAGGACTGGATCGCCGGCATGGCCGCGTTCAAGGCAGTGCTTCTGGAAGGGCTGGAGGTCGTCTTCATCGTCATCGCCGTCGGCGCCGGCCGGGGGCTGATGGTGCCGGCAGGTCTGGGCGCGTTGGGCGCCTGCATCGTCGTGCTGCTCATCGGAGCGGCGGTGCACAAGCCTTTGTCCCAGGTTCCGGAGAACACCTTGAAATTCGTCGTCGGCGTGATGCTTTCCTCGTTCGGCGTCTTCTGGACCGGCGAGGGTCTAGGCGTGCCGTGGCCCGGCGAGGACTTCGCGCTGTTCGGGATCGGCGCGCTGTTCCTGACCACGGGATTGCTGAGCGCGGCCGCGGCGCGCCAGGTGGCGGCGCGATGAGCGTTCTTCGCGACGTTTTGGAAGAGCTTTATTCGATGTTCGCGGCCGATGCGTGGCTTTCGCTCGGCATACTCGCGATCGTGGCGGCATCGGCGGTCGCGAGCCTTCTCGTTTCGCCGCTCGCCGGGGGCGTTCTGCTGTTGGCGGGCTGCCTCCTGACGCTCGCCGGATCGGTCCTGCGCATGGCGATCCGCCGGAAATAGTCGGACGGCGATCTGGAGCATTCCGCAAGCCGGACGATTGGGCTAAGAGGATCGCCTTTCGCGGATGGGCCGCGAAACGTCGAGCGCGCAAGCCATGCCGTCCACCGTCGCCCTCATCGATTATGGTTCGGGAAACCTGCGCTCTGCGGAGAAGGCGCTGGCGCGGGCCGCGATGGAGCGCGCCAGCGGCCACGAAATCCTCGTCACCTCCGATGCGGCGCAGGTCGCAAAGGCCGAGCGCATCGTTCTGCCCGGAGTCGGCGCTTTCGCCGATTGCATGGCGGGACTCTCCGCCCTGCCCGGCATGGTTGAGGCGCTGAAGGACACCGTTCTGGTGCGCCGCACGCCCTTTCTCGGCATTTGCGTCGGCATGCAGCTGATGGCGAGCGTCGGGCGCGAGTTCGGAGACCATACGGGTCTCGGCTGGATCGAGGGCGAGGTCGTCCGGCTCGCGCCGTCCGATCCCGCTCTCAAGATCCCGCAGATGGGGTGGAACGAACTCAAGCTTGCGCGGGAACATCCGTTGTTTGCTGACGTTCCCAGCGGCGCGCACGTCTACTTCCTGCACTCCTATGCGATGGTACCGGCGCACGCCCCCGACGTGCTCGCCACCACGGACTATGGCGGCGTGGTCACGGCGGCGGTGGCGCGCGACAATTTTGCCGGCATGCAGTTTCATCCCGAAAAGAGTCAGGCGGTCGGCATCGCCCTGCTCGGCAACTTCCTGGCCTGGCGGCCATGATTCTTTTTCCCGCAATCGACCTGAAAGACGGCCGCTGCGTGCGCCTGAAGCGCGGGCTGATGGATCAGGCGACCGTGTTCAACGACGACCCGGCCGCGCAGGCGCGGCTGTTTCAGCAAGTCGGGTTCGCGTGGCTGCATTGTGTCGACCTGGACGCCGCATTCGCCGGCCGGTCCGCGAACGCCGAGGCGGTGCGCGCAATTCGCGCGGCGATCGATCTGCCTATCCAGCTTGGCGGCGGCATCAGGACGATGCGCGCGGTCGAGGACTGGATCGAGGCCGGTATTACCCGCGTCATCCTCGGGACGGCGGCGCTGGTCGATCCTGCCTTCGTGAAAGAGGCCGCGCGCGCCTTTCCCGGAAGAATCGTGGTGGGGGCCGACGCGAAGGGAGGCAAGGTGGCGACCGAAGGTTGGGCTGCGGTCTCCGAACTCACGCCGATCGACCTCGGCCGCAAGTTCGAGGACGCCGGCGTCGCCGCGATACTCTTCACCGACGTGGACGGCGACGGTCTCCTTCAGGGTGTGAACGTTGCGGCGACGGCCGCCCTCGCCCGCGCGGTGCGCATTCCCGTCATCGCTTCGGGCGGTGTCGGCGGACTGGCGGATATCGAAGCGCTGGTCGCGGCACGCGAGCCGAGTATCGAAGGCGTGGTCATCGGGCGGGCGCTGTACGATGGACGGATCGATGTCGCTGCGGCGCTCCGCGTCGCGAACGGTGTTTAGATTTACGTCGATTGTTATTCGTTGTTACTGTTCAATGACTTAAGGCTGTTATCAGCCTTTGCTAAGACGGCGCGCGATCTCGTCCAGCTGTTCGAGCGTTTTGTAGAAGATTCGGACTTCTCCGCCTTTTTTTCCTTTGTCAGCGACTTGAACCTTGAGGCCCAAGGCATTGGAAACTCTAGATTCCAGGTCGAGCGTGTCGGGATTCGCCAGCGCTGGAGCCGACCTCTTTCCTTTTTTATGTGGTGAACGCTGTTCGGCCTGCCGAACGTTGAGCATTCCGGCGATGATCTCGTTCGCCCGTTTTTCGGCATCCGGCAGCCCGATCAAGGTCCGCGCATGGCCGGCCGTGAGCTTGCCTTCGCGAACCAGCGCCCTCACCGGTTCGGGCAATGTCAGCAGGCGCAGCGTGTTGGCGATGTGGCTCCGGCTCTTTCCGACCTCCTTGGCGACCTTCTCCTGGGTGAATTTGAAGCGCTCCATGAGCTCGTAGTACGCGGCCGCCTCTTCGATCGCGTTCAGGTCGGCGCGCTGGACGTTCTCGATGATCGCGATTTCCAGCGATTCGGAATCGCTCATGTCCCGGACGACGACCGGCACCTCATGCAGCTTGGCCATCTGCGCGGCGCGCCAGCGGCGTTCGCCCGCGACGATCTCGTAGGCGTTCACTTCACCTCGCACGGGACGGACCAGGATGGGCTGCAGGATGCCCTTCTCCTTGATCGATTCGGCGAGGTCGTTCAGGTCCTCGGGAGCAAAGCGCTTGCGCGGTTGCAGCTTGTTCGGCTTGAGGAAGGCGATCGGCAGTTTTTGCGAGGCGCGCGCCGCAGCGGTTTCGCCGCGCGTCGGAACGGCTTCTTCGCCGATCAGGGCCGAGAGGCCGCGGCCGAGGCCGCGATGTCGTTCTTCGGCCGTCATCACGCAGCCGCCTGGGGACGCTCGCGCTCGCGCGCGATGAGTTCGCCGGCGAGCTTTATGTAGGCCTGGCTGCCAGGACAGCGAAGGTCGTAGACGAGGGCGGGCAGGCCGTGGCTCGGCGCCTCGGAAATACGGACGTTTCTGGGAATCATCGTGCGATAGACTTTCTCGCCCATGTTGGCGCGCACGTCGGCGGCCACTTCGTCCGACAGCTTGTTGCGCTTGTCGAACATGGTGAGCACGATGCCCTGGATCTCGAGTTGCGGATTGAGATTCGCTTTGACGAGATCGATCGTCTTGAGCAGTTGGCTCAAACCTTCGAGCGCGAAAAACTCGCATTGCAGCGGCACGATCACCGCGTCGGCGGCCGCCATCGCGTTGACCGTGAGCAGCGTGAGCGAAGGCGGGCAGTCGATCAGCACATAGGAAAACGGAGATGATCCGTGTGCGGAATAAACCGCCAGGGCGTCCTTGAGGATGTAGTTTCGCCTGGCCTGATCGATGAGCTCGAGTTCGGCGCCGGACAGATCGACCGTCGACGGCACGATGGACAGGCCGGGAATGCGGGTCGGCGTGACGGCGTCGGCGATTCCGGCTTCGCCCATGAGCACATCGTAAGTCGTCAACTTGCGTTCGCTTCTCGGAATGCCGAGGCCCGTCGAGGCATTTCCTTGCGGGTCGAGATCGATCACGAGCGTCGGCTCGCCCACCGCGGCAAGGGCGGTTCCCAGATTGATCGCAGTCGTCGTCTTGCCGACGCCGCCTTTCTGATTGGCAACGACCAGCACGCGCGGGCGCCTTCCGCTAAGTCCTTGATTTGTCTGTGACATGGCCAAGCTCCCGAATCTCCAGAATGACGCCCGTCGGGTCGGTAGCGCTCTGGTGCCGGTTGACGTTCATCCTCCAAGATTTACGGGCTTGGGTCAATTCCGACGCTACCGATTGACCCTTGAGGAACAGGCAAACCGTGTTCTTGCCGGCGAATTGCTGTGCATAGCCAAGCAATTGTTCGAGCGGCGCGACCGCGCGCGCCGTGACCACGTCGGCAGCCTCATGGCCGCCGGCCTCGATCCGGACATTGCGGATCGTCACATCCAGATCCATGCGTTTGGCAGCGGCGGCAAGGAAATCCGCCTTTTTGCGCGTCGCTTCATACAGGGTCACCCGGATTTTCCCGCGCAGCAGCTCAGCCAGCACGAGTCCCGGGAAACCGGCGCCGCTGCCAAGGTCGACGAGCGTTCGGGCTCCGGGCGGGATAAAGTTCGTCAGTTGCGCCGAATCCCAGAAATGGCGCCGCCAGACGTCCTGGAGGGACCGGGCGGACACCAGATTGTGGCGCTGGTTCCACTCTTCAAGCAGACCAGCGTAGGCCTTCAATCGGCTCAATGTTTCACGTGAAACACCGGTTTTGGCAGCGAATTGCTCGGCCCCGAAAGATTCAGGCGCGGTGTCGGACATGAGCCAGGACGAGGGTGAGGGCGGCCGGCGTCACACCGTCAATGCGCGCAGCCTGGCCGAGAGTGAGCGGACGGATCCGGCCAAGCTTGACGGCCGCCTCCGTCGAGAGACCCTGGACGGCGGCGTAGTCGAGACCATCGGGCAGGGCGAGGCCTTCGTCGCGCCGGAAAGCGAGGATGTCGGCCTCCTGGCGATCCAGATAACCCGCATATTGGCTGTCGATCTCGAGCTGCTCGACGACGTCGGCGGGGAAGTCGGCAACCTCTGGCCAGATCGCCGAGAGTGCGGCCCAGTCGACGCCGGGCAGGCTGAGGAGGTCCAGCGCCGTCCGTCGCACGCCGTCGAGGCGAACCGACAGCCCCCGCCTCTGCGCCTCATTGGGCGTCAAGTTGAGGGTACGCATCAGGTCGCGCGCCTTCTCGAGCCGCTCCATCTTGGCGGCGAAGGCCGTGCGCCGTGGGGAAAGGACGCAACCCGCACGCTCACCGATCTGCGTAAGCCTTTGATCCGCATTGTCGGATCGCAACGTCAGCCGGTACTCGGCGCGCGAGGTGAACATCCGATAGGGTTCGGTGACTCCCTTGGTCACCAGGTCGTCAATGAGAACGCCGATGTAAGCGGACGCACGGTCCAGGACGACAGGCGAGGCGTCGCCGGCGGCCCGCGCCGCGTTCAGGCCGGCCATCAGTCCCTGAGCCGCTGCCTCCTCATAGCCGGTCGTTCCGTTGATCTGGCCGGCGAGGTAGAGACCGGGAACCTTCTTCGTCTGCAGCGAGGGCAACAGCTCGCGGGGATCCACATAGTCATATTCGATGGCGTAGCCGGGCCGCTTGACCACGACATTCTCCAGGCCCGGGATCGTCGCCAGAAGCGCCCGTTGCACGTCTTCCGGCAGGGACGTCGAAATGCCGTTCGGATAGATCGTATCGTCGTCGAGGCCTTCCGGCTCGAGGAAAATCTGATGGCTGTCGCGGGTGGCGAAGCGCACGACTTTATCCTCGATGGACGGGCAATAGCGCGGCCCGGTGCTTTCAATCTGGCCCGAATACATCGGCGCCCGATGCAGGTTGGCGCGGATGATCTCATGAGTCCGGAGCGTGGTCCGTGTGATGTGACAGACGGTCTGCGGCGTCGTGATGGCGCCGGTCAGGAACGAAAACGGCGAGGGCGGGTCGTCCCCGTGCTGCACCTGGAGCTGCGCCCAGTCGATCGTCTGCCCGTCGAGCCGCGGCGGCGTTCCCGTCTTCAGTCGGCCCATCGAAAAGCCGAGGCCATATAGCGTTTTTGAAAGCCCGATGCTGGGCGCGTCGACGCCGTTCGGCTCCATTTTACCGCCCGCGGCGGCGCGACCGGCAGGAATTTTCGTTTCGCCGATATGGATCAGCCCGCGCAGGAAGGTCCCGGTGGTCAGGACCACCGCACCACAACGTATTGTTTCCGAGTCCGCCGTGACGACCCCACAAACCCGCCCGTTCTCGATGATCAGGTCTTCTGCGGCCGCCGCCCGAAGGGTGAGATTTTCCGTATCCGACAACAACTGCCGCATGGCCAGGCGGTACAGCTTGCGATCGGCTTGGGCGCGCGGGCCGCGAACCGCCGGGCCTTTGCGGCGATTGAGCAGCCGGAACTGAATGCCGGCCTTGTCGGCGACGCGGCCCATGACGCCGTCCAGCGCATCGATCTCGCGCACCAGATGACCCTTGCCGACTCCGCCGATGGCCGGATTGCATGACATTTCGCCGATCGTCTCAAGCTTGTGCGTGAGTAGCAGAGTGCGCGCGCCTACCCGCGCGGCCGCAGCGGCAGCCTCGCAACCCGCATGTCCTCCACCAATGACGACGACGTCGAACCGATCCATGCGCGCTCAATAGGCGAGGGCGCGTCCCACCTCAAGCCGTCCGACGCAGCGGCCTCGACTGTTTCACGTGAAACATCGGCCGCGTTTCACTTGCCGATGCAGAAGTCGCGAAAGACGACGTCCAGCATCTCCTCGACGTCCACGCGTCCGGTAATGCGACCGATCCAGCGCACGGCAAGCCGCAGATCTTCTGCAAAAAGCTCCGGTTCCGCCGCCGCGACGGCGCGTTCGAGCGCCGCGGACGCTTCCTGGAGGGCGTGGCGATGGCGGACGCGGGTAAGTACCGGCGCTTCCCACCGCACATCCAGTCTCGCCGCGACTTTCTCCGCAATCGCCGCCAGGACCGCGTCGAAACCAAATCCGGTCTTCAGCGAGAGTCTCAGACCTTCACGCGACGGCGACCCCGGCAAATCGGCCTTGTTCCACACTACCAGCGATGCCCGTTCGGCGAGCCCTGCCGGCAGCCCGGCGAGCGGGTCGACAGCACTGCCGTCCAGCAGGAGAAGCGTCAGATCCGACGCTTCGGCGCGGGCAAGCGCCCGTCGAACGCCTTCGCTCTCGACGGCGTCGGCGGCGGCGCGCAAACCGGCCGTGTCGGCGACAATCACGGGATAGCCACGCAGATCGAGCCGCACCTCGATGATGTCACGCGTGGTGCCGGCGGTCTCGGCGACGATCGCGACGTCGCGTTGCGCCAGCGCATTGATGAGAGAACTCTTGCCGGCGTTCGGAGGTCCGACCACCGTTAGAAACAAGCCGTCACGGACGATCTCTCCGCGTCGGGAATCGTCCATATGTCTTTGTATTTCTTGATCTATTTCCACCAATGACCGTCGCGTGCGCAGCACGAGATCGGCCGGCAGTTCCTCATCCGAAAAATCGATCTCAGCCTCCGCCCAGGCCAGCGCCCGGATCAGGCGTTCCCGCCAGCCCTCGTAGAGCTCGGCCAGCGCTCCGCCGAGCTGGGCAAGCGCCTGACGACGCTGCAGGTCGGTTTCGGCATCGATCAGGTCCGCTAGCGCCTCGGCCTGCGTCAGATCCAGCTTGCCGTTCTCGACCGCGCGGCGGGTGAACTCGCCGGGTTCGGCGGGGCGGCAACCTGGTACCGTTCCCAATGCTGAGAGCAGGCGCGCGACGACCGCCCGGCCGCCATGGACGTGAAACTCTGCGACGTCCTCGCCCGTGAAACTCGCCGGCGCCGCAAACCACAAGATCAACGCCTGGTCGATGGTCGCGCCGGACGCGTCGGTCAACTGTCGAACCGTCGCGCGCCGCGCGACCGGAACCTTCATCCGCGCAAGCGACTTGAGGCACGCTGCGGCCTGTGGTCCCGAGACACGGATCACCGCCACGCCGGCGCGCCCCGGCGCCGACGACAGCGCGAAGATCGTGTCGCTCATCCTTTGCTTCTGTCCGCGTCCTTCTTTGCCGCACCCCCCGTTGCACGGCGCGCGCTGTCGAACAGGAAGCGCTGGAATTGTTCGAACCCTTGTCCCCCCATCGGCATCCAGGCCCGCATCATCGCTTCGGGATCGTTCACGTCGATGGCCGCTTTCATGCGCTTTTCCAACTCCGCCATCATTTTCTCCTGCACCTTCGTCACATCGGGAAGGCCGAGAAATTTACGCGCTTCCTCGGGCGTCATGTCGATTTCGATGTTCATTTTCATGGCCAAACCCCGTCGATTCGCGGCGCTTGTGAGCCGCGCCCGGCATCGCTAGAAGCTTCCCCCGATCATGCCGTCCTTTGCAACGCTGCCGGCTCCGGCCCTTCACGGAAAATCGAGATGAACCGCCTCGCGCAAGAATCCAGCCCTTACTTGCTGCTCCACAAGGACGATCCGGTCGACTGGTATCCCTGGGGTCCCGAGGCTCTGGCCGCAGCCGAGGCGCAAAACAAGCCGATCCTGCTCTCGATCGGCTACACGGCCTGTCACTGGTGCCATGTGATGGCGAAGGAAAGCTTCGCGGACGCCGAAACTGCGGCGCTGATGAACGCGAGCTTCATCAACATCAAGGTCGACCGCGAAGAGCGGCCCGACATCGACCAGCTCTACCAGGCCGCCGCCAACACGCTCGGCAATTCGGGTGGCTGGCCGCTCACCATGTTCCTGACGCCGCGGGCCGCGCCCTATTTCGCCGGCACCTTCTTTCCGATCGAGGAACGGCTCGGCCAGCCTGCGTTCAAGAAGGTGCTCGCCGATCTTGCGAAGGCCTATGGCGAACAGTCCGAACAGGTCGCGCAGACCGCGACGGCCGTCACGACGCAGCTCACGAATCTCTGGAACCGCGATATGCGCGGCCCCGTGGATGCGAACATTCTCGACACCGGTGCGCTGCGCATCGGCCAGCGCTACGACATTTTCTTCGGCGGCCAGACGTCGGGGATGAAGTTTCCCTCCGTCACCTCGCTCGAGGTGCTCTGGCGCGCCTTTCTGCGCACCGGAATGCCCCAATTCCTGCAGCTCACGTCCGTCACGCTCGACAACATCCTTCTGGGCGGACTCTACGATCACATCGGCGGCGGCTTCGCGCGCTATTGCAGCGACGAGCGCTGGCTGGTGCCGCAGTTCGAGAAAATGCTGAACGACAACGCCATGCTGCTCGAGTTCATGACGGGCGTCTGGCAATTCAATCGCAACGCGCTCTGCCGTAGCCGGATCGAGGACACGGTCGCCTTCCTGTTGCGCGACATGCGCAACGGCGATGCCTTTTCCACCAGCATCGACGCCGAATCCGACGGCGAAGAGGGCAAGTACTACCTCTGGAGCGAAGCCGAGATCGACGCCGCGCTGATGGGCACGTTCGTCGCCAAGTTCAAGACCGTCTACAACGTCGTCCGCGAGGGACGGTACCAGGGCAAGAACGTTTTGCAGCGTCTCGGTTCGCCCGCGCCGTTTCCGCAATCCGAAGCCGACGAAGCGCTTCTCGCCAAGCAGCGCGAGATGCTCCTTGCGGTGCGCCAGCAGCGACATGCGCCGGCCGTCGATACCAAGATCATCGCCGACTGGAACGGCCTCGCCATCGCCGCGCTCGCCAACGCCGGCGCCGTGTTCCAGAAAGGCGATTGGACGACGGCCGCCATCAAGGCCTTCGACTTCATCGTCAAGGCGCTCGGCGACGGCGACCGGCTCTATCACTCCTGGTGCAACGGCAAGCGCGGTGCCCAGGGTTTCGCCGACGACTACGCCAACATGGCGCGCGCCGCACTCATCCTGTACGAGACGGTCGGCGAGAAGCGCTACCTCGACCGGGCGAAGGCGTGGGTACGCACGCTCAACGAGCATTTTTGGGACACGGCCAACGGCGGGTATTTCTTCACGCCCGACGACGCGCAGCCGCTTATCGTCCGTGCACGGATGGTTTTCGACCAGCCCTCGCCATCTGCCAACGGCACGATGCTCCAGGTCCTGGCGCGGCTCGTCATGATCACGGGGCAGAAGGAATATAGCGAGCGCGTCAACGCGATGCTGGCGGGCTTCGCCGGCGAAGCGGCGCGCGCCTGGCAGTCGATGCCGTCCTTCTTCAACGGCCTCGAATATGCGGCGACCGATCTTCACCTCATCGTGGTGGGTCCGCTCAACAATCCCAAGACGCACGAGCTGAGCGCCGCCATTCTCGGGCGCGCCTTGCCCAATCGCTGTCTGAGCGTGATCGCGCCGGAAGAGCAATTTCCCGAAGGCCACCCGATGCGCGGCAAGGGGATGCAGAACGGCCAGCCCACGGCCTATATCTGCCAGCGGCAGACGGTGTCGGCGCCGATCACCAATCCGGTGACGCTGTCGCAGATGCTGCAGCTTCCGCAGCGTCCGCAGGCCGGCGCGCTGCCGCAGTAGCGCGACCGAGAGGCACAATTGTCCTGATGCGTCCGGAACCGCTAACCTTGCGGTCCCAGCGGAGGCACGGACATGAGCGGCCAGGAAGTACGGATCAAGAGCAGTCCCGACGGCGAGTTCGGGGCCTATCTCGCATCGCCCGCATCCGGCCGCGGTCCCGGCGTCGTCGTCATCCAGGAGATCTTCGGCGTCAACAAGGTGATGCGCCAGGTCGCCGACGAATTCGCGGCGCGCGGCTATTTCGCCCTGGCGCCCGACCTGTTCTGGCGGCTCGAGCCGGGCGTGCAGCTCACCGACCGCACCGATGCGGAATGGAAGCGCGCCTTCGATCTGATGGGCCGTTTCGACCAGGATGCCGGCATCAAGGACATCCAGTTCTCGATCAACTATCTCCGTCACACGGTCGCGGGCTGCACCGGCAAGGTCGGCGCCGTCGGCTATTGCCTGGGCGGTCTGCTCGCCTACATGACGGCGACGCGCACCGACGCGGATGCCTCGGTCGGATATTACGGCGTGAACATCCAGGACAAGCTCGGCGAAGCCGCGAAAATCAAGAAGCCGCTGATGCTGCACGTCGCCGGCAAGGACGAATACGTCCCGCCGGACGCCCAGAAAAAGATTGTCGAAGGGCTGAAGAACAATCCGCTTGCGACGATCCACATTTACCCTGAAATGGATCACGCCTTCGCCCGGCCGGGCGGCGCGCATTACGACAAGGCCTGTTCCGACCTCGCCAATGGACGTACCGCAACGTTCTTCCGTCAGCATTTGAGTTAACGCGCGCCGGATCGCTTCGCCCTTCGCGTTCAATCTCGGTCCAGCCGGAGATCCCGATGAAACGCGCCTTTGTCCTTGCCGCTGCGCTCGCATGCCTCGGCGCCGCGTCCGCCGCCTGGGCGGATCCTCCGAAGGCAACGATCGAAACCGGCACTCTCGTCGGCGCTGGCGACGGCTCGGTCGATGTCTACAAGGGCATTCCTTATGCCGCGCCGCCGGTCGGCGCGCTGCGCTGGGAACCCCCGGCCGCACCCGCTTCTTGGCACGGAACGCGCGATGCGAGCGCCTACGGACCGATCTGCCCACAGCCGCCGCGCCCCGACGGAATCGCCGCGCTGGGCGGGACGTCGACGCAAAGCGAGGATTGCCTCAGCCTCAACGTCTGGGCGCCGCACGGCGCGCGCAAGGCGCCCGTCATGGTGTGGATTCACGGCGGCGCGCACCGGTTCGGCTCGGGTTCGTCGCCGGTCTACGACGGCACCAACTTCGCCAAGGACGGCGTGCTGCTGGTCACGATCAACTATCGCCTCGGATTGCTGGGCTACTTCGCGCACCCGGCGCTGACCAGGGCAGCGTCGCAGAATGCGCCCCTAGGCAATTACGGCGAGCTGGACCAGATCGCCGCGCTCAAATGGGTGCAGCACAATATCGCGGCGTTCGGCGGCGATCCCGCCAACGTCACCGTGTTCGGCGAATCCGCCGGCGGCGCGAGCATTCTTTACATGCTCGCGACTCCTGCCGCGAAAGGACTTTTCGCCCGCGCGATCGTCGAGTCCGGCGGCGGCTGGAGCGTGCCGACCACGCTCGCGCAGAAGGAAACCGAAGGCACCGACTTCGCAACGCGCGCCGGGCTGGCGGGCGCCGATGCGACGCTCGAGCAGCTTCGCGCGATCCCCGTCGAGAAGACGCTGGACATGCCGGCCAATCTCGGCTTCGGGCCCTTTGTCGACGGACGCCTCGTGACCAGAACGCCCGAACAGGCCTTCGCCGCCGGCACCGAGATCGACGTTCCGCTGATCATCGGCTCGAACAGCTTCGAAGCATCACTGATGCGCTCCTTCTCGATTCCGCCCGACCGCATCACTTCACGCCTCACCCCGGATGCGCGCAGCGCGTACGCAGGCGAAGCGCAGAACGATCAGACTCTCGCCGCCGCGGTGTTCACCGATTCGGTGATGGGTGCGCCCGCGCACTGGATCGCCAGCAAGGCGGCGAGCGGCGCGCCGGCCTGGCTCTATCACTTCTCGTACGTGACGTCGCTTCGCCGCGGCACCGCGCCTGGTGCCGCGCACGGATCGGAAATCCCCTATGTGTTCGGGACAGGTACGGCGCTCGCCTCGCGCTTGGGAATCCAGCTCTCGCCCGAAGATCTCGCGATGGAGCATCTCATGCATTCCTGCTGGGTCGGATTCGCCAGGAAAGGCATCCCGGATTGCGAAGGCCAGACCTGGCCCGCGATCGCCAGGGATCGCGACGAGCTTCTCGAGTTCGGGCCGGATGTCGGCGTGGTGAAGGATTTCCGCAAGGCGCAGTACAAGGCGCTGGAAAACGAATTCACGCCGGGCTAGCGGCGCGCCGTCCAGCCCACACGGCCAGCAGCAGACACGCCAGCATGGTCAGCGATGCGAGCAGCATCGGCAGGCCCGTGACGTTCCAATCCGGATGGCGGACGACCAAAGCGAATGACAGACCGAACAGGGGCGGTCCGATGACGGAAGCGATACCGATCAGGCTCTGGTTGGCGCCCTGAAGCTGGCCCTGCTCGTGCGCCGCCACGCGCCGCGTCATGATCCCCTGCAATCCGGGAATGACGAGGCTCCACAGCGAGCTGATCGGCATTCCGATCATGTACATCAATCCGGTCGACGCGAAGGAGTACCAGCCGAGCGCCGTCGCCGCGCATGCCGCGCCGATCAGGAGCGCTCCACGCTCGCCGAACCGGCGCACCGCCGGGCCGACGACGAAAGTCTGCACCGCGATGCCGATGGTGCTGCCTCCCATCATCACGAATCCGGTGGTGCCCGGCGTCCAGTGATAACGATAGCCTGTGTAGAGGACGAAAACGCTCGGCCACACCATGTTGGCGAGCTGGTTGAGAAAACCCACGCCTGCGAGCGGCAGCAATTCGTGATGCGAACGCAGCAGCGCGAGCGAGCCGAGCGGATTGGCGCGCCGCCAGTGGAACGACGTCGCACGGTGATTGTCCGCCAGCGATTCCGGCAGCACCAACAGGCCGTAGAACGCATTGACCAGGGTCAGCGCCGCCGCCGCCATGAACGGCAGTCGCAGATTGTAGTTGCCGAGCAGCCCGCCGATGGCCGGACCCGCGAGGAATCCGAAGCTGAAAGCCGATCCCATCCAGCCGAAGGCGCGCGCGCGGTCTTCCGGCGCCGTCACGTCGGCGACATAGGCGTTTGCCGTCGAGAAGATCCCCGAGGTTGCGCCGCTGATGAGGCGCCCGACGAACAGCCACCAGAGCGTCGGCGCGAAGGCCATGAAAAGGAAGTCGAGCCCGAAACCGGTGAGCGAGATGAGCAGCACCGGCCGACGGCCGAGACGATCCGACAGAAGGCCGAGAATCGGCCCGGCAAAAAAGCTCATCAGTCCGCCCGCCACGCCGAACGTGACGTTCCACTCCGACGCCGACGCCGTATCGCCGCCGGTGAACTGCTTCAGGAGGTTCGGCAGGATCGGCACCATGATGCCGATCGACATGGCGCTGGCGACGGCGCTGACGAAAATGAAGCCGAAGGCCGCGCGCCGCCGGCCCCGCGAAGGCGCAGGACTCTCGCTTGCGGCGGTCGGCTCGTCGGACATGTCGCACGATCGCGGTTGGAGGGGCAGATGACCTCGCTTATCTTGCGTCCGCGCGCAAGGGCGCTACGAGCGGCCCTGTCATGTGCGGCGGGCTTGAAGTCTCGCGCATCCGGACCAAAGTGTCGGCCGGACAACCCGGAACCTGTTGGAGAACGCCATGAAAGCCATTCGTTTCAGCCAGACCGGAGGGCCCGAGGTTCTCGACTATGTCGACGTCGACCTGCCGCCGCCGGGTCCGGGCGTCGCGCGCGTCCGGCATACTGTGGTCGGCGTCAATTTCATCGACACCTATCATCGCAGCGGACTGTACAAGCTGCCGCTGCCCTCCAGCCTCGGCAGCGAGGCTGCCGGCGTCGTCGAGGCGGTGGGCGAGGGCGTCGCCAGCCTCAAACCGGGCGACCGGGTCGCCTATGCCGGCGCGATGGGCGCCTATGCCGATGCCAACAACATTCCGGCCGATCGGCTGGTGAAGATTCCCGCCGGCGTCAGCGACGAGACGGCCGCTGCGGCGATGCTGAAGGGCATGACCACGCAGTATCTGCTGAAGCGCACCTATCCCGTGAAACGCGGCCAGACGATCCTGTTCCACGCGGCCGCGGGCGGCGTCGGACTGATCGCGGGCCAGTGGGCCAAGCATCTGGGCGCGACGGTGATCGGAACGGTAGGCTCCGACGACAAAATCGCGCTTGCGCGGGAAAACGGCTACGCCCATGTGCTCAACGTGCGCAAAGACGGCTGGGTGAAAGCCGTGCGCGACCTCACGGGCGGCGAGGGCGTGCCTGTCGTGTACGATTCGGTCGGCAAGGACACGTTCGCCGGCTCGCTCGATTGTCTCGCCGTGCGCGGCATGTTCGTCAGCTTCGGCAACGCATCCGGTCCGGTGCCGCCCTTCGATCCCGGCATCCTCGCCGCGAAGGGCTCGCTCTATTTCACGCGGCCGACGCTCGCCAGCTACGCGCGCCCCGGGAGCGAGCTGCAGGAAACCGCCGCCGATCTGTTCGCGGCGATTGCCTCGGGCGCGGTCAAGATCGCCGTGCACCAACGCTTCAGGCTTTCGGAGGCGCGCAAGGCGCACGAAGCGCTGCACGCACGCAGCACGACGGGAGCGACCGTGCTCATCCCGTAGCCGGTACCTTGCGTCGCGCGCGACGGCGCGCTTACTGAACGTCAAACACCAGACTGGGGGAAATCATGCCGCAACGGCGCCTGGAAGAAACCTTCGAACAAACTCTGTTCCGCAGCCGCTGGCTGATGGCGCCTTTCTACGTCGGCCTCGTCATCGCGCTGCTCGTCCTGCTCGTGACGTTCGGCACGGAGCTGGTGGAAGAGACCTCGCATGTCCTCACGCTGGACCTCCAGGAGAACAAAGTCGTCCTGTGGCTGTTGACGCTCATCGACATGTCGCTGGCCGGAAACCTGACCCTGATGGTGGTGTTCGCCGGCTATGAGAACTTCGTCTCCCGGCTCGACCTGGAAGGCAATCCCGACAAGCCGGAATGGATGGGGCGCGTCGACTTCAGTAACATGAAGCTGAAGCTGATCGCCTCGATCATCGCGATCTCGGTGATCCACCTGCTCAAATCCTTCATGGCCATCGAAACCGCCGACAAGAACAACCTCGTCTGGCTCATGATGTTGCACGGCATGTTCCTGGTCTCCGGCATCGTCCTCGCCGCGATGGACTGGCTCGGCGAGAGAGGCAGCGAGAACAAGCCGATGCACGAGCCTGCCGGCCACTAGCCCGGATCGGCATCGTCCCGCTCCGGCGCGCCAAAAGAAAAAGGCCGCAACGAACATGCGTTGCGGCCCTTGCGTTCGCACCAAACGGCGAAATCAGGTGTTCATGCTGTCGAAGAATTCCGAGTTGTTCTTCGTCGTGCGCAACTTGTCGAGCAGGAACTCGATCGCGTCGGTCGTGCCCATCGGCGCCAGAATGCGGCGCAACACGTGGGTCTTGGCCAGCGTTCCCTTTTCGAGAAGGAGCTCGTCCTTGCGCGTGCCGGACTTGAGAATGTCGATCGCCGGATAGACGCGCTTGTCCGCGACTTTGCGGTCCAGCACGATTTCGGAGTTACCCGTGCCCTTGAACTCCTCGAAGATGACCTCGTCCATGCGGCTGCCGGTGTCGATGAGCGCGGTGGAGATGATGGTCAGCGAGCCGCCTTCCTCGATGTTGCGCGCCGCGCCGAAGAAGCGTTTCGGACGCTGCAGCGCGTTGGCGTCGACGCCGCCGGTCAGCACCTTGCCCGATGACGGGATCACGGTGTTGTAGGCGCGGCCGAGGCGCGTGATGTTGTCGAGCAGGATGATGACGTCGCGCTTGTGTTCCACGAGGCGCTTGGCCTTCTCGATCACCATTTCGGCGACCTGCACGTGCCGTGTCGCCGGCTCGTCGAAGGTCGAGGAAATGACCTCGCCCTTCACCGTGCGCTGCATGTCGGTGACTTCTTCCGGACGCTCGTCGATCAGAAGCACGATCAGGTAGCATTCCGGGTGGTTGGCGCTGATGGCGCGGGCGATGTTCTGCATCATGATCGTCTTGCCGACGCGCGGCGGGGCGACGATCAGGCAGCGCTGTCCCATGCCCTGCGGCGCGACGATGTCGATGACCCGGCCGGTCTTGTCCTTCACCGTGGGGTCCTTGAGCTCCATGTTCAGCCAGCGCGTCGGATAGAGCGGCGTCAGGTTGTCGAAATGGACCTTGTGCTTGATTTTCTCGGGATCCTCGAAATTGATCGAGGACACCTTCAGAAGCGCGAAATAGCGCTCGCCGTCCTTGGGCGCGCGGATCGGTCCTTCGACCGTGTCGCCCGTGCGAAGCCCGAAGCGGCGGATCTGCGACGGGCTGACATAGATGTCGTCGGGGCCCGCGAGGTAATTGGATTCCGGCGAGCGCAGGAAGCCGAAGCCGTCCTGCAGCGTCTCGACGACGCCCGTGCCGGTGATCTCCACATTGCGCTCGGCGAGCTCTTTCAGGATCGCGAACAGCATGTCCTGCTTGCGCATGGACGAAGCGTTCTCGATCTCGAGCTCTTCGGCGAACGCCAGGAGATCGGTGGGAGATTTGGATTTGAGATCCTGCAGCTTCATCGCCTGCAGGCCGTCTTGAACTGTCATGTTAAATTGCACCTGGGAAACATTGGGGGAAATTATCCGGCTGTCGGCGGGCGCCCTTTGGCAACCGCTTGTTCATGGTCGGAGGTTTGGCGGCACGCGCCGGTCTCAACCGGATCCGGCGCCGCGCAATCACTGCCGGTGCCGATGCGTACCAAGGGGAACGAACGTCTTATACCTTGATTTGGGGCGCTTGCAAACCTTCGTCAAGCCCGGATGGTTAAACTTTTTCAAAACGGCTTCACGATGACCAGGATCACGATGCCGATGACGAGCAGCATCGGCACCTCGTTGATGATCCGGTAGAAACGTTGCGGCCGCGTGTTGGCATCGCGCGCAAACCGCTTCACGGTTGCAGCGAAAAGACCGTGCAGCCCGCTCATCAGGATCACGAGAACGAATTTCATCTGGAACCACAGGTCCGCATAAGCGCCGGTGATCCAGGCGAGCGTCAGGCCGAACACCCAGGTCGCGATCATGGCGGGGTTTACGATGATCCGAAGCAGTCGGTGCTCCATCACCTTCAGCATCTCGGACTGCGGCGAACCGGCGGGCGCTTCGCAATGGTAGACGAACAGACGCGGCAGATAGAGCATGCCCGCCATCCAGGCGATGACGGCGATGACATGCAACGCTTTGATCCACTCGAGGTGGTCGGAGAGGAACATCAGCATCGCGTTACTCCAGACAAGGACAGGCGCCGAAACGTTTCGGGCAGATGCGCGCGCCGCTTCCGCTCAGGATTCCCTCGCCGGCGTTGGCGCGGCGGACCAATTGGGCCAGCGATTCGATGAACGCAGGGTGGGCACTCACGGTGGGAACGCGCAGATAATCCTTCACGCCCGACTGAAGGGCAAGATGGGCGTATTCCAGGTCGAGCTCGACCAGCGTCTCGGAATGCTCCGACACAAAGGCGATCGGCGCGATGGCCACGCCCTTGCCCTCTGCACCCGCACGGCGGATTTCGGCATCGGTCGCCGGCCCGATCCACTCTAGCGGTCCGACCCGGCTCTGATAACAAACCTGCCAGTCCAGGTCCTTTATCCCCAGCCTGTCCACAATGGCCGAAGCGGTCCGTTCGACCTGCCATTGGTAGGGATCGCCGCGGGCGAGCGTGCGCTTCGGCAAACCATGCGCCGACAGGAGCAGGCGGTAATCCACACCCGGCTTCGCCCGTGTGAGCGTCTGGTGGATAAGGGCGGCCGATGCGGCGACGAACCCTTCGCCGTCGGGATAACAGCAGAGGCGCGAGGTCGGCACCGTCAGCCCGGCAGCCTTGGCAGCCCGATCCCAATCGGAAAGGGAAGACGCGGTCGTGGTCGTCGAATATTGCGGATAGAGCGGCAGCAGTACGATCGCGTCCGCGCCCCAGTTTTTCACAGCCGCCGCGGCTTCGTCGCTGAACGGGTGCCAGCAGCGCATCGCAATGAAGCTCCTGGCTTCGATCCCGCTTGCCGCCAACACCTTGTCCAAAGCTACGGCCTGCGCCTCGGTTTCTTCGACGATCGGAGAGCGACCACCGATTCTCTTGTAAATCTCGCGCGCGACCGGGGCGCGGCGCGCGGCGATAAAGCGCGCCAATGGGCCGCGCACGACTCCCGGTACCGAGAGAATGGCCGGATCGCCGAAGAGATTGCGCAGGAACGGTTCCACCGCGTCCAGTGAATCCGGTCCGCCCAGATTGAACAGGACGACGGCAAGCTTCACGTCGCGCTCCGCACCCGATCGATCAGTCGCTCGACGTTGGCGATGGGCGTCTCCTGGAGAATGCCGTGACCGAGATTGAAGACCAAACGCTTGCCGCGCAGGACGTTCAGGATCTCATCCACACTTTCGTCCAAAGCCTCGCCGCCGGCGATCAGCGCGATCGGATCGAGGTTACCCTGAAGTGCGACGCGGTCGGCGAGCGTCTCCCGCGCCCACTGTATGGGCGCCGACGTATCCAGACTGATGGCGTCGACGGCGATTTCGCGTGCGTACAGCGCGTAGCCCGCAAGTGTCGCCGCGCGCGGAAAGCCGATGATCCTGGCGCCTGGACGGGCCTTGCGCACGCGCGCCACGATTTCTTTGGTCGGCGCGACGACCCAGCGCGCATAGGCCGGTGCCGGAAGCCCTGAAGCCCAACTGTCGAAGATCTGGACGACATCGGCACCAGCTTCGAGCTGCTTGACGAGATGGAACGCGACGCAGTCGACCAGGATGTCGAGCAACGCCGAAAATCCCTTCGGATCGCGATAGCCCCAGAGTTTGGCCGCTTTCTGTTCGTCACCGCCGCGCCCCGCCGCCAGATAGGTCGCCAAGGTCCAGGGCGCGCCGGCGAAGCCGATGAGCGTCTTGTCCGGTGTGAGACCCTTGCGCACCTGCTTCAGCGTCTCGTAGGCCGGTGCGAGCGATTTTACCCATGTGGCCGGATCGCGGACCAATCCATCTGAATTCGCGATCGGCGCGAGCCGCGGACCCTCGCCGGCTTCGAATTCCACCGGACAGCCCAACGCCACGGGAACAGTCAGAATATCGGAGAAGATGATCGCCGCATCGAAGCCGAACCGGCGAACCGGCTGAAGCGTTACCTCCGCCGCGAGCTCCGGAGTGTTGCACATGGTCCAGAAGGAGCCTGCCTTGGCCCTCAAGGCGCGATATTCGGGCAGATACCGCCCGGCCTGACGCATGAGCCAGATCGGCGGCGGCCAGACCGGATGTCCGTCCAGAACCCGGATCAGCTTCGTCTCATCCTTCAATACAAGACTCCTAGATTAGGATTCTGAAGATGGTGTAAGGCCTGTGATCTGTGGAAGAGTCCGTGCGCGGTTTCGACCACTAGGCCGGAAGCGCTTTGGACTCAAGTGCCTGGCGCGACGGGTGGGTCCTACGGAAAAGTACCTATGCTGGTGATGCCTCGGGGAACGAACGGATTCGCCGCACAATGATCAACGCGCGGGTGTGCCTGCTCACAGCGCCGCGTCGAACGGTGCACAAACGGAGCATGAATTTGTGAGTAACGAGTTCCACGTTCATCTGGTCTCCGACGCGACGGGCGAAACACTCAACTCGATCGCCAAGGCTGCGCTCGCACAATTCGAAGGTGTGAGCGTGGAAGAGCATTCCTATGTCCTTGTACGCAGCCAAAAGCAGTTGGATCGCGCGGTCGAGCAGATTCTGGAACAGAAAGGCCTGGTGTTCTTCACGCTCGTGAACCAGGAACTCCGCAAGGAACTCATCTCGCGCTGCGCGGCGGCGAATCTTCCCTGTCTCGATGTGATGGAAGGCCCGATTGCAATGATGCGCCAGTTCCTCGGCGCCGCGGAAACCCACAGGCCTGGCGCCCAGCACGAAGTCGACCAGCGTTATCTGCAGCGCATCGAGGCGCTGAACTTCACCATCCAGCACGACGACGGTCAGGCGCTCGATACGATCAGCGGCGCGGAGGTCATCCTGGTCGGCGCGAGCCGGACGTCCAAGACTCCGACCTGTGTGTATCTCGCCATCCGCGGAGTGCGCGCGGCGAACGTCCCGCTGGTCCCCGGCATCGCGCTCCCCAAGGCACTGCTGAGCGCAAAAGGGCCGCTCATCGTCGGCCTGTGGGCATCGCCGGACAGGCTGGTGCAGGTGCGCCGCAACCGGCTGAACACGATGGGAGAGGTGCGCGATACCGACTATGTCGACGTCGAGTCGGTGCGCAACGAAGTTGGCGCGACCCGCAAACTCTTCGAGCAATATGATTGGCCGGCGATCGA
>DATJZB010000109.1:0-40536 GCA_035499335.1 Rhizomicrobium sp.
CGAATACTTTAAATATCCACGCGATTACAGAATTATGGCAAACGATGGGTTCTTCTCATTTTATACTTTGTGCGCGATTTTCGGAATCGATACCGCCGACCGCAAACGCGAGATAGGACTGCTGTGGGCGCGCAAACAAACCCGGTTCGTTCGAATTTCCGACGCTCGCTGCCCACCTCCCTATCGCGCGCCAAGACGATCGCACACGGTTACCTGACGCTTTCGCTCATTCCGTGGCTCACCGGCGGCATGCAGCTCACCAACGAGGTGACGATCGAGATCGATGGACAACAGCGCCCCGCCTGCGTCGCCGAGACGATCAGCCTGATCTACAAGTAAAAACCGCCGCGGTTTGCGCGTGCCGGCGCCGTCGCAACTCGAAATGAGTCGCGACGCGGCGTTTTCGCGCGGCTCTCCCGTGCGGACGCCCCACCGGACGGCGCGGAACTTCACGCGCCGTTAAAACAAAACGGCGATGATTCTTGCGCATTCCAAGTCGCGCGGACGATGCCCACACCGGGACGGTCGATCTATTGGTACATCGGCACGGGCTTCGCCCTGGCCATGGGCGCCGTCATCGCCCTGGTCGCCTATGCGTCGCAGCTGGCGAACCGGCAGTCGCAGGAGACGCAGCAGGACGTCGCCCGCTACATCACGCTCAGCCGCTACGAATCCGCCGAACAGCGCCTCATGCCGATGATCTACTGGCAGGACGCCTACAACCGCATGAGCAAGGGCTGGGACAAGGCGTGGATCGCTTGGGAGTTCGGGCCCTATCTCGAGTCGATGCAGATCAACGCCTGCCTGCTTTTCGACAATGGCGGCAAGCTGATCCAGCTTCATCAGGACAAGTCCAAGAATCCGATGACCTTCGACGACGCGCAGTACAGCGAGAATGTCGTCAATCTCCTGGACGCCATCCGCGCCGCGCCGCGCACCTCGCCGCCACAGATCCGCACCGCGATGGTCCAGCTCCACGGGGTGCAATATTTCGCCGCCGCCGGCCGTGTCACGCCGGAAAACCTGAAGACGCTCGCGACGCCCGACAAGGACGTCACGGCGATCTTCCTGGTCCGGGCCGCGCCGTCGAGCTATCAGGCCCTGTTCGACTCGTTCCACCTGAGCGGCGTCGAAATCCGCTCCGACGGCGCAAGCATCCCGGGCAAGGTCGACATCGCGTTGCACGACCTCGACGGCGACGAGGTCGGCCGGCTGTGGTGGACCCCATACCGGCCGAGCGCCGAGTTCATGCGCGTCGTGGTGCCGTTCACGGTTCTCGTCTTCCTCCTCTTCGCCGTCGTGCAAGTGGCGATCCTGCGCCGCTGGCAGGAATCGCAGCGCGAGCTCGGCCGCATGCAGGCCAAGGCCGAGGCCGCGATGGAGGAGAGCCGCGCGAAATCGGCCTTCATCGGCACCATCAGCCACGAGCTGCGCACGCCGCTCAACGCCGTGATCGGGTTCTCCGAGCTGCTCATGTCCCGGATCTTCGGACCGCTCGGCGCGCCGCAATATTCCGAATATGCCGAGCACATCCACAGCAGCGGCACCAACCTGCTCGGCATCGTCAACGACGTGATCGAGATTTCGCGCATCCAGGGTCGCGATACGGGTATCGACTGCGTGCCCTGCGACGCCGTCCGGCTGGTGCGCGATGCGATCGAGAGCAAGCGCGGCCTCGCCGAAGCGAAGAAGATGCGGATCGCCTATGCGACGTCGGGCTCGGCCGTCTGGTGCATCGCCGCGCCGACCAGCCTCGTCCAGACCGTTGCGCGCCTGATCGACAATGCCATCAAGTTCTCGCCCGAGCGCAGCGTGATCGCCGTCGAGCTGCGGCGCGGCGATAGCGTCGAAATCGTCGTGGCCGACCAGGGCATGGGCATCGACGAACAGTTGCGCAAGGACCTCGGCCGTCCGTTCGTGCAGCGCGAAGGACACCTGGCGCGCAAGAATGGCGGCATCGGCCTTGGTCTCGCCATCTCGCGCGGTCTCGCCGAACTCATGGGTGGCTCGCTCGCCATCGACAGCGCGCCGGGAGAAGGCACGCGCGTGACGCTGCGGCTGCGCGCGGCGGAGGAGAGCGCGAAGGATCAGGCTGCGGCTTGACGCATCTCGCCGGCCCCCAGGCATGGAACGTTCAACGACGAAGTATGCGGGCGGCTGGCTGGGGCGGAAGGGATCGAACCTTCGAATGCCGGAATCAAAATCCGGTGCCTTACCGCTTGGCGACGCCCCAGTAGGCGGAAATAGCGGCCGAAGCTGCGTCGGCGGCGCCGGACCATAGGGCCAGTCCCTCCACCTTTCAACGCGTGGTTTTTCGCAGGAAAAATGGGCCGGACCGGCATATTGCGGCCCTGAATGCCCGTCTATATAAGGGCGCCTCCCGCCAATTTCGGAGAGTAGCTCAGCCTGGTAGAGCACTACGTTCGGGACGTAGGGGCCGGAGGTTCAAATCCTCTCTCTCCGACCAATCGGTGCCCGTCGCGGCGCCCTCTTGGCCTCGCATTACGCATTTCTCACCTTCGAGCCGAAGTCCGCGCGAACGAAGTTAACCACGCATTGCAAGTCGTGGCGCGTTCCCTTCCGCGCCGTCTGAACCGCCGATGAACGAGCGCTTCAGTACGAGTTCAAAACGCCGGGCGCAGTCTCGCATCGTCCGCTGACATTCCGCCGGCTGGACGATGAAACACAGAACGGGAGTCCAGCATGAACATCCGCAAAACCATCCTCGCCCTCGTGATCGGTTCGGTCGCGACCACCGGCTTCGTCGCGTCCGCTTCGGCCGACACGATCTGGCAGAAGCATCATCCGCGCCGCGAAGAGGTCAATGGGCGCCTCGCCAACCTCAACCGCCGCATCCATGAAGAGCGCGTCGAAGGCGACCTGACCGGCAAGCAGGCGCTGGCGCTGCATCGCGACGTCCGCGGCATCCGCCACCAGGAACGTTTCGCCGCCAGCCTCGACAACGGCCACATCACCAAGGCCGAGCAGCGCGGTCTCAATCAGGAAGAGAACGCGGTCAGCGGTCAGGTCGGACGCTGACATTCCCGCCACCCGGCTCGGCCGATTGGCTGCCGGATGGGCAAAGAAAAGGCCCGCGGATTTTGCAACCCGCGGGCCTATCTTTTTTACGTCGGGGTCGCCTAGAGGACGACGCCCGTTTCGAACATCAGGCGGAACTGATCGCTCGCATTGCCGGCAACTTCGCAACGCGGCGCTGTGCCGAATTGAGAGCAGGTCGATCCGCTGCCGACGGTGATGTAGCTGAGCTCGGCGCGGCCGAAGAACTGCTTGTACTGGTAGGTCGGGGTGACGGTGATCGAGAAGGCGTTGCTGCCCGGTCCGTAGCCGATGATGTCGGGCGTCGTGAACACGTTGGCATGGCCCGACTCGGTCTCGTACTCCAGGCGGCCGGCAAGCTTCCAGTTGTCGTCGAACGAGTAGCTGGCGAGCACTGCGGCGCCGAACACCGACGATCCCTTGACGGACTCGATCGCGGGCGTTTCGTTGAACTGGATGTACGGGCTGATGACCCAATTGCCGGACGTATGCGTCCAGATCAGGTCATAGACGCTTCCGCTGTTGAGGAAGCTGAAATTGCCCGAGCCGAGATTTCCGCCGCCCGAAAAGGCAACCGTGTCAGCACCGCCGTTGAAGCCGTACGAGACGAGGCCCGAAATCCAGTTCCACACCTTGGCGTAGGTGCCGTCATTCCAGGACAGCGAAACCGTCAGCGGACCGTTCGAATAGTTCGCCTGCACGCCCGTGCTGACCGCCGGCTCGACGTTCCACAGAAGGCCACGCTCGATGTTCATGTTCTCAAACGTGAACGTGTATTCGTCGCCGATCAGGGTCGGCAGCTTGCCACCTTCGAGCGAGAACGCCGACCAGTCGCCTTGGCCCTGGAGCTTGACATAAGCAACGGGAACGAAACCGAAGCTCGCCGGATCGGCCGTGGTGGCCTTGGTGTAGGGAACACCGACCGTCGGCATCGAGTAAGCGCCGAACTGGGCGTAGTACTGGAACCAGCCGTCCGTCTTCTCGATCCAGACCTGCGCATTGCTGACGTCGAGGAGCGACGACGCGTCGCCGTTCGCCGCAAACGTCGGATTGCTCTGCCAATAGGCGAGGCCGGAAACGGCGCCGCCGACATAGACCTTGCCGCCGGCAGGGCCCATCCAGTCGGGCAGATCGATGCTGAAAGGACTTCCGTTCGCCGCCAGCGGGCCGGCCATCGCCGGTGTCGGCAGCGCGTCGGCCAGTGCCGCTCCGGACAGAGCGAACGGGCCTGCCAGAGCCGCTACGGCCAAGGCCGATGTGAGTCCAAACTTCTTCATACGATTGCCCTTTCTTGATGAAATTTCGCAGCTGCAAAACAGCCTGTCGTTCTCGCCCGACTTTTGTGAACGACGCGTATAAATTCAATACGAGAGGGACGCCTTACGACGCTATCCGACAGGCGCGCAGGCCGGATTTGTGACGGCGTTGTTGCGATGCAACACCCTCTGCCTCCCCCTTGGGCAGAAAGCCGCCCAAATGGGCGGCCGTTCCCCTAGGGCGGAAATTGTCCGTGTACCGGCTTGGTACGGTTTCGAATCGTCCTAGCGACGCGCCCCAGCCATGGACAAATGCATGCCGCCGTCGGTGAGAAGAGTCTCGCCGGTGATGTTTCGCGACTCCGGCCCGGCGAAGAACAGAACGGTCTTCGCGATCTCGTCGCCGTCGGCGGCGCGCTGGAGCAGCGAGCGCTTCCCCTCCGCCTCGGCGATGCGCTCGGCCATCTCGGCGCCGAACTGCTTTACAAACCAGGGCGTGTCGACATAGCCCGGGCACACCGCGTTGATGCGTACTTCGGGAGCGAGCGCACGCGCCAGCGAGTAGGTCATGGTGTTGAGCGCGCCCTTAGAGGCCGCATAGGCGACCGACGAGCCGATTCCGGCGACGCCGGCGATGGACGAGACGTTTACAACCGATCCGTCCTTGTGCGCGCGCAGTCCGTCGATGCACGCGCGGATCATCTGGAACGGGCCGATGACGTTCACGGCGTAGATGCGCGCGAAGTCTTCGGCGCTGAGCGACTCCAGATCGGCGTGATTGGTGACGAATTTCGTCGTGCCGGCGTTGTTGACGAGTATGTCGATTCGGCCCCAGGCATCCTGTGCGGCTTTGGCGAGCTTGCGGCAATCGGTGTCGCTGGCCACATCGGCCTGCACGAGGCGCATGTCCGCGCCCGTCTGGCGCACCGCTTCCGCGGTGGCTTCGGCCTCAGATTTACTGCGTGTGTAATTGACGACCACATTTGCGCCGCGTTTTGCGAGGCCAATCGCGACGGCCGCGCCGATTCCGGTGGCGGAACCTGTGACAATCGCCGACTTGCCTTTGAGATCGTGCTGTTCCATGTGGCCCTTCCTGATACTGTCGTGATGTCGACTTATAGGTCAGGATTGCAATCGTACAGTCCCGGCAAGCCGCCGCAAGGAGCCGCCATTTCGACTCATCTGGACGTTTCCGCCGTCGCGCCCCAGGGCCTGACCCTGCCGCGCCGCCAGCGCCGGCATGCCCATTCGGCGACAGGCCCGATGCGTATCGTGCTCATACGCCATGGCCGGCCCGCGATCGCGCCCAACCCCCGCACGTCGCATGCCGGATTTCGCCACTATATCGACGCGTACGAGGCGGCCGGCCTCGATCCCGAGAGTGCGCCGCCCGAAGAGATCCAGGATCTCGTGCGCGAACTGAGCGCCGTCTACACCAGCACGAAGCCGCGCTCCACCGACAGCGCCAAGGCGTTGGCGCCGAACGCGGAACTCATCGCCGATCCGCTCTTTGCCGAAGCGCCGCTCGCCAGCCCGCGCATTCCGCTGTTGCGCATGAAGGTGCCGAAATGGGCGGTTGTCGCGCGCATCCTTTGGCACGCGGGCTATCATCCCGAGATCGAGGATTATCGCCGCGCCAAGCATCGCGCCGCGCAGGCCGCCGACATCCTCATCAAGCGCGCCGGCGAAGAGGGGCAGACGGCTCTGGTGGCACACGGCTATTTCAACGCGATGATCGGACGCGAATTGAGCCGCCGCGGCTTTCGCAAATCGGGTCTGCACCGCGTGCGCTTCTGGAACGCGGTCATCTACGAGATGCGGTGACGCTGCTCGGCACGGCTGGCGGCGTCACGTACGCGTGACGATCCCTTTTCTCATGCGGGCTTGCGCTCTAGGCTTTGCGCAATGGACACGGGGCAAAAATGAGCGAAACGAAAATCGACGTTCCGACACCCTCCGGTGTCGCCGAGGCATTTCTCTACACGCCGTCGACGGGCGACGGACCCTGGCCCGCCGCAATGCTGCTGACCGACATCATGGGAATCCGTCCCGCGTTCCGGCAGATGGCGCAGCGCCTCGCCGACCAAGGCTATGTGGTGCTGCTGCCCAACGTTTTCTACCGCGGCGCAAGGCTTCCCATTCTCGACTTCACGCCTTCGTTCGGCGACGAGCGCACCATGAAGCGGATGGGCGAACTGCGCGCCGCTCTCCACAACGATCAGATGGGACCCGATGGCGCGGCCTTCGCCGACTTCCTGCTCGACCAAAAGAATGTGACGGGCACGAAGGTCGGCGTCGTCGGCTACTGCTTCACCGGCTCGATGTCGTTCCGCATCGCGGCCGCGGCTGGAGCGAAGATCGGGGCGGCCGCGTCGTTCCATGGCGGCGGCCTCTTCACCGATCAACCCGACAGCCCGCATCTTGGCTTGCCGAAAATCTCCGCGCGACTCTATTTCGGCCATGCGATCGAGGATCGCAGCATGCCGCCCGAAGCGATCGCGAAACTCGAGGCGGCGCTCAAATCCTGGCCCGGCAAGAGCGAGAGCGAAACCTACGCGGGCGCGCGCCACGGCTGGTGCGTGCCGGGCCGCGTCGAGGTTTACAACGAAGTGCAGGCCGAGCGGGCATTCGCCAAGCTCGTCGAACTGTTCGATACGACGTTGAAATAGGAAGGACGGTCGCGACCCGTCCGCGCAAGCGAAAACGGCGGCCGGTTGGCCGCCGTTCTCCGCTTCGACGTCGAGGGGAGGACTCGTGCGCCGTTGCGTGTCTCAGTCGCGCGGCAGGACGCGTTCCCAGCCGCTCGGGCAGTCCGTCACATAGGGGTAATACTCCTGGTAGTCTTCGCACCAGTACCACCAGCCGGCTATTTCGTCGGGCGGATAGATACTGTCCGGGTACGGATAAACCGGGACGTCGTAGAAGTACCAAAACGGTCCGATCACCCACCACCAGCCGAACCGGCCATTGTGCCGCTCGTGATGCCAGGCGCCCTGACTCCAGTGGCCGCGGTCGAACGTACCGATGTCGCCGTGCCAGCGGTTCGGCGTCGGCAGCACGGACGTGCCGAAGCGGTGCGGGGTCACCCGAACCGCCGGAGCGCCGTGACCGAATTCGTGCCAGGTCGGATTGATCGTCCCGTGGATGTTACTGGAAGATCCGTGCGGCACGCTCATCGGATGGGCGCCGCCATAGGAGCCCGAGCCGTGCGACGTACCCATTGCGCCCATCGAACCGCTATGCGGCGCGGCGATCGCGGCCGCCGTCAACGCCGCGGCGCCTGCTGCGCCGATCAAGAAATGCTTCAGAGTCATCTCAATCTCCTTTCGCCCTTCGTTTTGATTAAACGCCGATTGCGCAAAGGCTGATTGACCGACATCAAGAGAAGCCGGGTGAAATAGTTGTAATCGAGACGATGTATTCTTGGTGCTGTGGGACTGGCGCGGGCGAGATGCGCCTACAGCATCGCGGGAATGACGCGATCCGGCGGCTTGTGCCCGTCGGCGAAGGTCTTGATGTTGATGATGACCTTCTCGCCCATGTCGATGCGGCCCTCGATCGTCGCCGATCCCATGTGCGGCAGCAGCACGACGTTCTTGAGCTTGAGCAGCTTGGGGTTCACCGCGGGCTCATGCTCGAACACATCGAGACCGGCGCCTGCGAGCTGCCCGGCTTCCAGCATGCGCGCCAGCGTATTCTCGTCGATCACCTCGCCGCGCGCGGTATTGACGATGTAGGCGCTCGGCTTCATCAGCTTGAGCCGCCGGGCCGACAGCAGATGATAGGTCGCCGGCGTGTGCGGGCAGTTGATGCTGACGATGTCCATGCGCGCGAGCATCTGATCGAGGCTTTCCCAATAGGTCGCCTCGAGCTCCTGCTCGATATCCGCATGGACCGGTTTGCGGTTGTGATAGTGGATCTGCAGGCCGAACGCCTTGGCGCGCCGCGCCACGGCCTGGCCGATGCGGCCCATGCCGACGATGCCGAGCCGTTTGCCGTAGATACGGTGGCCGAGCATCCAGGATGGCGACCAGCCCTTGAAGTGATCGTCCTCGAGTTCCTTCACGCCTTCGACCAGACGCCGCGGCACGGCGAGGATGAGCGCCATAGTCATGTCGGCGGTATCCTCGGTGAGGACGCCGGGCGTATTGGTGACGGCGATGCCCTTGTCGAGCGCGGTCTTGACGTCGATGTTGTCGACGCCGGTCCCGAAATTGGCGATCAGCTTAAGATTCGGGCCGGCGCGCACGATCACCTTGGAGTCGATGCGGTCGGTGACGGTGGGCACGAGCACGTCGGCCTTTTGCACCGCGTCGACCAGATCGGCCTGCGACATGGGGACGTCGTCGACGTTCAGCCGCGCGTCGAACAGCTCGCGCATGCGGGTTTCAATCGCATCCGGAAGCTTGCGCGTGACGATGACGAGCGGCTTTTTCGCGGGCATTGCGGGCTGAAACCTTTCGGGCGGACGCCGCGTGACGGTGTCCGCCCGGTATTAACAGATGAGGCCCTTGCGTCAAGGATAGGTCGCGTTCAGGCGAAGGATTCCGTCATCGCCGAATAGACCAGGGTGCGCAAATCGCGCCGCAAGGTGAGCCGTGCGTCGGTGCCCATGACCTGCGTCATAAAGACGACGGTCAGGTCTTCCTTAGGGTCGATCCAGAACGCGGTCGACGCCGCGCCGCCCCAGAAATATTCGCCCGGCGTCCCCGGAATGCGCGTCAGCGCTTTGTCCATCGTCACGCCGCAGCCGATCGAGAAGCCGATGCCGCCATAGCCCGCCTCGTTGAAGGTGACGGCGGCCGACAGATCGCTCAGCAATTGGTTGTCGGGCAGGTAGTTGACGCTGAACAGCTCGACCGTCTTGGGCGACAGGATCTGCACGCCGTCGAGCGTTCCGCCGGCCAGCATCATGCGGCAGAACCGCATGTAATCGTGCATGGTCGACACCAGCCCGCCGCCGCCGGATTCCAGTTTCGGCGGCTCGGCGTAGGTCGACTTGCCCGCATCGTCCTGGAGCTTCAGCCCGCCGCCCTGCTTGGGCATGTAGCAGGATGCGAAGCGCTCGATCTTCGAGGCCGGCACCGAAAATGCCGTGTCCTTCATGCCGAGCGGTTCGAACAGACGCGTGCGCAGGAACTCGCCGAACGTCATGCCCGACAGCTTCTGGACCAGGTAGCCCATCACGTCGATCGAGACCGAATAGTTCCAGTGCTTGCCAGGGGTGAAATCCAGCGGAACCTTGGAAAGCTGTTCGACGAACGCGTCCAGGCCGCCCGGCGTCTGGAAGTCGCCGATCTTGGCGCGCCGGTACTCCGCATCGACCGCCGTGCGCGACATGAATCCGTATGTCAGCCCCGACGTGTGCGTGACGAGATCGACCACCTTCATTGGCCGTTCGCAGGGCAGGGTGACGAACTGGCCCGCCGTGTTCTCGACGAGGCTGGGCATCCCGCTCGCATACACCCGCAAATTCTTCCAGGACGGAATGTAGGTCTGCACGGCGTCGTCGAGTCCGAGCTTGCCTTCCTCCACCAGCATCATCAGCGCGACCGCCGTGATCGGCTTGGTCATGGAATAGATGCGCACGATGGCGTCCTCGCGCCAGGGTTTGTTGCGCTCCAGATCCATCGAGCCGCAGAGGCCGTTATGCGCGAGCTCGCCGCGCCGCCACACCTGGGTGTGCAGGCCGGGCAGCATGCCGCTATCGACGAAACGTTCCTTCATCACCCGGTCCAACGTCTGCAACCGCTTCGACGACAGACCCACGCTTTCCGGCTTACCCATGGTGTTTTCCCGTTTGTTTCCCGCCCGAGCTTAGCGCCGGCGTCTACCCAACCCAACGGGGGGACCAAAACTGAGTCCCGCGGCGCCCGCGGCCGGGATTCCACGCGCCTGTCCCGGTTTTTAGAAAAATCGGTATCTTTTTGCTTGCCGGTTGCCGCGGGCCAAGGAGATAATTGTCTCTAGGGAATGGACCGAGGCGGCCTTACAGCCGCTGGAAAAAACAACCAAAAGGGGACAGGGACATGGCGTGGGATTTCGAGACCGATCCGGACTACCAGAAGAAGCTCGACTGGGTTGAGAGCTTCGTCGAAAACGAAGTCGAGCCGCTGACGCATATCGGCGTCGGACTGGGCGGCGTCAAATCCAAGACCTATCAGAAGGCCATCCGTCCCCTGCAGGCGAAAGTGAAGGAGATGGGACTCTGGGCCTGCCACCTCACGCCCGATCTCGGCGGACAGGGATACGGCCAGGTCAAGCTCGCGCTGCTGAACGAAAAGCTCGGACGCGTCGGACTGGCGCCGGTGGTGTTCGGCTGCCAGGCGCCGGACACGGGCAATGCCGAGATCATATCGCACTACGGCACCAAGGAGCAGAAGGAGAAGTATCTCTGGCCGCTGCTCAACAACGAAATCACGTCCGGCTATTCGATGACCGAGCCGCAGGGCGGCTCCGACCCGCTCGCCTTCACCACCCGCGCTGAGCTGCACGGCAACGAGTGGGTGATCAACGGCGAGAAGTGGTTCACCTCCGGCGCGAGGAACGCCGAGATCTTCATCGTCTATGCGGTGACCGATCCGGACCACAAGGATCCCTACAAGCGCATGAGCATGTTCATCGTGCCGCGCAAGACGCCGGGCGTTGAGGTCATCCGCTATGTCGGCGTCGGCGGCGGCCGCGGCTCGGAGGGTTATATCCGCTACAACAACGTGCACGTGCCGTTCGACGCGCTGCTCGGCCCGCGCGGCGCGGCATTCGAGCTCGGCCAGGTACGTCTCGGCGGCGGGCGGGTCCACCATGCGATGCGCACGGTCGGACAGTGCCAGAAGGCGCTCGACCTGATGTGCAAGCGCGCCGTCTCGCGCAGCACGCGCGAGGGCAAGCTCGCCGACTTCCAGATGGTGCAGGAACAGATCGCCGACAGCTACATCCAGCTACAGCAGTTCCGGCTGCAGGTGCTGCACGTCGCCTGGCTGATCGACAAGCACAAGGACTACAAGAAGGTGCGCAAGGACATCGCCGCCGTGAAGGTGGCGATGCCGAAGGTCTATCACGACATCGTCTCCAAGGCGATGCATCTGCACGGCGCGCTCGGCGTGTCCAACGAGATGCCGTTCACGGGGATGCTGATCTCCTCGATGGTGATGGGCATCGCGGACGGACCGACCGAAGTGCACAAGGTGACGGTCGCCAAACAGATCCTGAAGGATTTCCGTCCCGACAACGACCTGTTCCCGGCCTATCACGTGCCCAAGGTGCGCGAAGCCGCGCGCAGCAAGCACGCCGATCTCGTCGAGGAGCTCAAGGCGGAATGGTCCGCGCGGGCGCAGAGCATCGACGCACTCTAGCCGGTCGAAATCCGGCGCGGGCAGGCCGCGGTGCGCTCGTGCCGACCGCGTCTTCGCGTCACGGCCGGGGTGCCGATGCTTTGCATCGCCCGGTCGGGGATGACATTAATTGGTCTCCAGCAACCGAGCACAGCCATGACCGATACTTCGACCAAACCCTGGCCCGCCATGTCCCTCGCCGAAGCCACCGCGCTCCTCACCGCGCCGGGCTCGCGCTTCGAAATGGAGACCGTCGACATTCGCGGCATTGCGACCCGCACCTGGAAGAACTGCCCGCCGACCAACCGCGAAGTGTTTCTCGCCGGCCGCTCCTTCGGCGATCGCGAGTTCCTGGTCTATGAGGACGATCGCTGCACATTCGAGAGCTTCGCCCGCGCCACGCTCAAATTCGCCGACCGCCTGCAGCGCGACGGCGTGGAGAAAGGCGACCGCGTCGCCATCATCATGCGCAACCTGCCCGAATGGGTGGTCGCGTTCTATGCCGCCGAACTCGTCGGCGCGATCCTGACGCCGCTCAACGCCTGGTGGACGGGGCCGGAGCTGGAATACGGCCTCGTCGATTCAGGCACGAACATCGCCATCGTCGATTCCGAGCGGCTCGAGCGCATCGCGGAACATCTGATCAACTGTCCCGACCTCAAGAAGATCTATGTCAGCCGCTACGGCGAAGACCTGCCGAGCCCGATCGTGCACCGCCTGGAGGACGTCATCGGCAAAGTCAACGATTGGGGCAAGCTACCGCCCGGCGAAATGCCGGCGGTTGCGCTCCATCCCGACGACGATGCGACGATCCTTTATACGTCGGGCACGACGGGCAGACCCAAGGGCGCGCTCGGCACGCAGCGGAACATGACGTCGAACATCATGGCCGCGGGGTTCTCGGCCGCGCGCAACTTCGTGCGCCGCGGCGAGCCCGTTCCCGTGGTCGCCAACCCGCTCGATGCGCCGCAACGCTCCACGCTCCTGTCGGTGCCGTTCTTCCATGCGACGGGTTGCTTCGCCGTGCTCGGGCCGACCGTGGTCTCGGGCGGAAAGATCGTGCTGATGCGGAAGTTCGAGGCCGAGAAGGCGATGCAGCTCATTGAAAAGGAGAAGATCAACAGTTGCGGCGGCGTTCCGACGATCGCCTGGCAGATCCTCGAGCATCCCAACCGCCACAAATACGATCTTTCATCGCTCGAAGCCGTCGCCTATGGCGGCGCGCCGTCTGCACCCGAGCTCGTCAAGCAGATCAAGCAGAACTGGCCCAAATCCGCGCCCGGCAACGGCTGGGGCATGACCGAAACGTCCGCCACCTGCACGACGCATTCGGGCGAGGACTATGAGCATCGCCCGACGTCCTGCGGACCGCCGGTCGCGGTGTGCGATCTCCGGATCATGGATGTCGAGGCCACGCGCGAACTGCCTGCCGGCGAAGTCGGCGAATTGTGGGCGCGCGGTCCCAATATCGTGAAAGCCTACTGGAACAAGCCGGAAGCGACGGCGGCGACCTTCGTCGACGGCTGGGTGCGAACCGGCGACCTCGCGCGTCTCGACGACGAAGGCTTCTGCTACATCATCGATCGCGCCAAGGACATGCTGATCCGCGGCGGCGAGAACATCTACTGCATCGAAGTCGAGAACGTGCTCTACGATCATCCGGCGGTGATGGACGCCGCGCTCATCCCCGTGCCGCACAAGCAGCTCGGCGAAGAACCCGGAGCCGTCGTCCACCTGAAGCCCGGCATGCACACGACCGAGGACGAGCTGCGCGCCTTCGTCGCCGGCCGCTTAGCTGCGTTCAAGGTGCCCGTGAAGGTCGTGTTCTGGCCTGAGACGTTGCCGCGCAATGCCAACGGCAAGATTCTCAAGACCGAACTGAAGAAGATCTTCGCCGCGCCGTGACAGCCGCCCGGCAGCCGGGCTACATCGACCAGACGCCGCCCTCGTTCGAACGATAGCCGAGCGCGCGATAGGCGGCGTCGACGAGGCTCTGGCCGCGATCGTTCAGCATGATGCCGGAACCCATCTGGTTCATGGCGTAACCGAAGCTCATGCGCGCCTCCGGATCGGCAAAGCCGATCGAGCCGCCGGCGCCGACATGGCCGAAGGCAGGCTCCGACAGGATTGCCGAGCAGTTCACGGCATTCTCGAGCTTGCGGTTGTCCATCGACTTCATGTAGCCGAGCGAGAAACGCGTCGGAATCATCAGCGTGGCGTCTTCGTGCGTGGCGACCGACACGTTCTGCATGCGCTTCAGCGTATCGGCGCCGACGAAACGCCTGCCGTTGAGCGCTCCGCCGTTGGCGAGCGGAGCATAGAGACCGGCAAGGCCGCGCCCGTTCGAAACGCCCGTCGCCGATCCGATCTCGGCGGCGCGCGCCGCGCGATCGTTGGCGTTGAACCCGCCGCCGTTCAGCAGGAAGCGGCCGGTCGGTCCCATCGGATCGGCGCTCAGCGCCAGCATCATGCGCGACTTCAGCACGCTTTCGTCGGGAGGGAACGCGATCATCGGCGAAACGCGCGGCTCGAACGTTTCGGGCAATCCCATCCAGAAATCGATTCCCAGCGGTCCGGCGATCTCGTCGGCGAGGAACCTGCCCATGCGCTTGCCGGTGCTGCGGCGGACCATCTCACCGACCGTCCAGGCCGAGGTCACGCCGTGATAGCCGTTGCGCGTTCCCGGTTTCCAGAACGGGGCCTCCGCGGCGAGCCGCTCGCACATATAGTCGTAGTCGTAATAGGCGCCCTGCTTGAGTTCCTCCCGCAGGCCGGGCACGCCGACCGAATGGTCCATCATCATAGAGACGATGGCGTCTTCCTTGCCGTTGCGCGCGAATTCCGGCCAATAGCGTGCCACCTTTGTATCGAGGTCGAGCAGGCCGCGGTCCGCAGCCATGTGCGCGCAGAACGCCGACGCACCCTTGGTGCAGGAATAGACGATGCAGATAGTGTCGGCCTGCCACGCCGGGCCGTCCTGCGATTTTCGGCCGCCCCACAGATCGACGACCGTCTTGCCCTCGATCGTGATGGCGATGGACGCGCCCACCTCGCCGCGCTTGTCGAAATTCTCCACGAAGGCGTCGGCGACGCCCTGGAACTTCGCGTCGCAGGTGCCGTTGACCGTTCCCATTGCGGTCTTGCGTTCGATCGTCGCCATCGTCTCCACCCAGTTGCTTTGAGCGGAGCTTTAGGTGACCGGCGGCGCTTGTCAAACCTCGGGCGCGGCCGGGCCGCCTGTGCTAGACGGACGGCATGACCGACCTGCGCGTCACCCCGGCAATTGCAATTCCGGCTTCGGAACTGGAGGAGAGCTTCATCCTTTCCTCCGGCGCGGGCGGCCAGAACGTCAACAAGGTTGCGAGTGCCGTGCAATTGCGCTTTGACGCGCTGCACTCGCGCGCATTGCCCGACGACGTCCGGGTCCGGCTCCTGCGCATCGCCGGCCACCGGCTGACCAAGGACGGCGTGCTGATCGTCACGGCGCGCGAGTCGCGCGACCAGATGCGGAACCGCCAGGCGGCACGCGAACGGCTTGCCGACCTGATACGGCGCGCCGCCGTCGCGCCAAAGAAGCGCACGCCGACGAAGCCGACGCGGGCGAGCCGGGAACGCCGGATCGAGTCCAAGAAAAGGAACGCGCGGACCAAGCGCCAGCGCGCCAAGCGGTTCGACGACTAGGGCCCGCGCGAACCCGCCGCGTTTGACCTTCACCCGCCGATGACTGTTTAGTTGGCCTCGCATCGCGCGAACGTGCCGAGAGGAAGCGAATGTCCAGACCCGCCACCATCGACGTGCACGCGCATTTTCTTCCCCCTGTCTACGCCGAGGCGCTGAGGAGCGCGGGTCTCAAGACGCTCGACGGCGGCATCCCCGTGCCGGAATGGTCGCCGGCGCGCGCGCTCGCCATCATGGACGAGCTCGGCATCAGGGGTGCGTTGCTGTCGGTGTCGTCGCCGCACGTGAACTTCGTCGACCGGGCGGGCGCGATTGCGCTGTGCCGCTCGGTCAACGACTACGCGGCCGAGATCAGTCGGCGGCATCCCGACCGCTTCGGTGCGCTGGCCATCCTGCCGCTGCCCGATATGGCGGCGAGCATCGCGGAACTGGAGCGTTCGCTCGATCAGCTCCAGCTCGAAGGCGTCGCCCTGCCGACGCACGCCGAAGGACTCTATCTCGGGGATGCGCGCCTTGCGCCGCTGCTCGAAATACTCGACGCGCGCAAGGTCACCGTCTTCGTCCATCCCACCTCGCCGCGCTGCTTCGCGGAATTCGGATTGGACCTGCCCGCGCCGATGATCGAGTTTCCCTTCGACACGACCCGCACGGCGGCGAGCCTGCTTTATTCGGGAGCATTGGCGCGTCATCCGGGCATCCGTTTCATCCTGCCGCATGGCGGCGGCACGCTGCCGTTTCTTGCGCCGCGCATGGCGGCCGTCGGCTCGATTCCGGTTCTCGGCGCGCGCGCAATACCGCCGCAGCAGGCGATGCAGGCCTTTGCGCGCTTCTATTACGACACCGCTCTCTCGGTCACGCCGCAGCAGATGACGGCGTTGCGCGCGTTGGCGCCGGTGTCGCAGATCGTCTACGGCTCCGACTTTCCCTTCGCCAACGAGGACCGGCTGCGCATGGCGGAAGCGGCTTTCGCCACGCTGCCGTTCACGGCCGACGAGCAGGCGCAGGTCAGGCTCGGCAATGCGAGACGGCTGTTCGGCGGCTTCTGCGAACGCTGCTGCGGCGCCGCGCAGGGCTGATTCATAGACGACGAATTTTTTACGCAAGACCGGCGAGGAGCCATCAGATGAGCGAAGCACCGCGCACACCATCGCCCGCGGACAGAAATTCCTTCATCCCGCATGCCTATCCCGAGCACAGCGTCGATCTCGGCGAGGTGACGATGAACTATGCGGTGACGGGTACGCCGGACAAGCCGGCGCTTCTGCTGATCCCCGGCCAGACCGAATCCTGGTGGGGCTTCGAAAAGGCGATGCCGCTGCTCGAGAAGATTTTCCAGGTCTATGCGGTCGACTTGCGCGGGCAGGGGCGCAGCACCTGGACACCCGGACGCTACACGCTCGACAATATGGGCAACGACCTGGTGCGGTTCATCTCGCTCGCGATCAGGCGCCCTGTCGTGGTGAGCGGAAATTCGTCGGGCGGCGTGCTGGCCGCGTGGCTCGCGGCGTTCGCCCTGCCCGGACAGATCCGCGGCGTCCACTGCGAAGACCCGCCGCTGTTCACGTCGGAGACGAACCCGCTATACGGCCACTCGATCTTGCAGTCCGCCGGGCCGATGTTCCGCCTCTTGAACAAGTATCTCGGCGATCAGTGGAGTATCGGCGACTGGTCGGGACTGATGGCGGCGCGCGCCGGCGATCCAGCGCCCATCAACCGCATCGCGCCCATGCCGCCCGAACCGCCGCAGCGCCTTCGGGAATACGACCCGGAATGGAGTCGCGCCTTCGTCGAAGGCAGCGTGGCGAAAGGCTGTCCGCATGAGCGTATGCTGGCGCAAACGAAGGCGCCCATGCTGCTGACGCACCATTTCCGCATGGTTGATCCGGAAACCGGCTGGCTTCTGGGCGCCATTTCGGACCTGCAGACCAAAAAGGTCGGCGACATCGTGCGCGCGGCCGGTCAGCCCTTCACCTATGTCGACGCGCCCGACGCGGCGCACAGCATGCATGACGCGGATCCCGATCGCTTCGCCGCGATCCTGACGGAGTGGGCCGCGAGCCTGCCCGCCTGACGTCAGGACTTGCGTTCGGCTTCGACCTTCGCCTGCGCTTCGGCCCAGCGCGCCGTCGCCGGACGCGCCGGCTGCGGTGCGGCATCGCCGGCCGCGCGCGAGCGCTCCGCTATCTGACGGCCGAGCGCGACGACCTTCGGAATTTCGTCGTCGCCGAGCGGTTTCATGAACTTCTTGCGCGCCATCGCCTTCTCGACATAAGGCGCGAGCTCTTCGGCCTTCTTCTTGACGCGCTCGGCTTCCTTCTCCTTGAACTCGGGCATGACCTCGGAGGCGAACAGCTCGAGCGCTTCGCAGATGTGCTCGTGCCTGTTGCGGCCGCCCTGCTGGATGAACGCGACCTGGTCGACGCCACACTCGTGGAATCCGCGCAGATGTTTGCGCAGCTGGTCCGGCGTTCCGATGCCGCCTTCGCCGCCTGCGCCCGGCGCGTCGGGACCCGCCGCCGCGCGCGCCTTCTCGAAGGCGCTCCAGATGTCGGTGCGGCCCGGCGTGTGGATGCCGAAGCCGTAATGATGTCCGAGCGCGTAGCCGAAGAAGCGGAAACCGTCGAGCCCGCGGCGCCGCGCTTCGGCCTGGTCGCGATGAACCGAAAAGCTCGATACCATGCAGATGTTCGGATTCACCGCATGCCCGATCGGCACGCATTCCTCCTTGAAGATGCGGTAATAGTCGTCGACCCATTGCTTGGCCTCTGCCGGATCGACGAAGGCGAAGGTGAGCGCGCCGATGCCGAGCCGTGCGGCGAGCTTGATCGTCTCGCGGTTGGAACACGCTACCCACAGCGGCGGATGAGGCCTCTGAACGGGCTTGGGCACGACGTTGCGGCACGGCATCGAGAAATATTTGCCCTCGAATCCCGGATAGGGATCCATCGCCATCATGTTGGCGCATTGCTCGACGGCTTCGAGCCACTGGTTTCTCTTTTCTTCGACGGGCACGCGATAGCCGCCCAGTTCGAGCAGCGCCGAGCTTTCGCCCGTGCCCCATTCGACGCGGCCGTTCGATACCAGATCAAGCGTGGCGATGCGCTCGGCGACGCGCGCCGGATGATTGTAGTTCGGCGGCATCAACGTGATGCCGTGACCGAGGCGTATGTTCTTTGTGCGCTGCGAGCAGGCGGCGAGGAACACTTCCGGCGCCGACGAATGCGAATATTCCTCGAGGAAGTGGTGCTCGACCTCCCAGGCATTGTCGATCCCGAGCCGGTCGGCGAGTTCGACCTGGTCGAGCGCGTGCTGGAACAGCCGCAGCTCGTCGCCGTCGTTCCAGGGACGCGGCAGCTGATGTTCGTAGAATATGCCGAACCGCATGACGAGGTTCCTCCGCTTACGATTTCTGCTCGGCGGCGCTCTGGTAGGCCGCGCGCTGCGCCATGCGGCGCTGCATCTCCTCGGGGTCCCAGGCCTGGCGCGGCCCGGTCGTCATGCCGCCGTCGACCTGGACATGCGTGCCGGTGACGAAGCGCGACTCGTCGCTGGCGAAGAACAGGCACATGTTGGCGATGTCGGAAGGCATGCCCGCTTTCGGAATCGGCTGCGCATTTTCCTGCTGCGAGAACATTCCGGCGGTCACCGCCTTGATCGCCTCTTCCGGCACGCCCATGGACTTCATGCCCGCCGCGAAAATTCCGGTCTGGATGAAGCCCGGACAGATGGCGTTGACGCGGATCCGCGCGCGGCCGAGCTGTGCCGCGCTCACCGTCGTCAGATGGACGACGCCGGCCTTGGCGACGGAATAGGCGATGGGCCCCATGCCCGCCTGCAAAGCCGCGACGGACGCCGTGTTGACGATCGATCCGCCGCCGCGCTCCTTCATGAACGGTACGGCGTAGCGGATGCCGAGCGCGACCGAACGCAGGAGCAGGTTCATCGAACGGTCCCAGGCCTCGCCCGTCATGTCCTCGATCGTGTTGGGGCTGCCGCCCGCGCCGGCATTGTTGAAGAGGATGTCGAGGCCGCCGAACTGGTCCTTCGCCGCCTGCATCGTCGCCTTGATGTCGTCTTCCTGGGTCACGTCGCAGCGCTGGAACTTCGCCTGGCCGTTGAAGCGGCGCTCGAGTTCGCGACCCTTGTCGTCCTGGATGTCGGCGGCGACGACGCGCGCGCCCTCGGCGACGAAAAGCTCGACCGTGCCGAGCCCGATTCCGGAACTCGCGCCGGTGATGACGGCAATCTTGTCCTTGAGACGATCCATGACTCCTGCCCCGCATGCTGTTCTGATTGTTTGTCAGTATTGCGCAGGGACCGCGCCAAAACAAACCGGAAATTCGAAAAAGCCGGCGGCGCGGGCGTCAGCGCGAAAAAACGCCCATCAGCATGGGCTTGGCGTAGAGCGCCGGGGCCTCTTCGGCGATCACGCCGGGGATGGTGAAAGCGAGGTCCGACGCCGCGTTGAGCGTCGCGTTCAGCATCTGCGCGGCGATGTAGGGATCGACGGCGCGTATCGATCCTTGTGCCACGCCGTCCGAGATCATGGCGGCGAAACGTTCCGACACGCGATTGGCGCGCTCGACCATCTTCAGCCGCATCGGCTCGGGCAGGGCGCTGAGGGCGGACGAGCGCAAAAGCGGACCGCGTTCCGACAGCTGGAACTCGATGAGCGTCGCGGCCGCGGACGAAATCTTCTGCCAGTAGTCGCCGGGTTCGGCGAGCGCGGCGCTCTGCACGCGGCGCATGATCTCGAAAGTGCGCTCGAAGCATTCGACGACGAGGTCGTCCTTGGCGTCGTTGTGGTGATAGAACGAGCCCTTGGTGACGTTGAGCTGCTCGGAAATCTTCTCGACCGACGCGCCGCGATAGCCGCGCTGGTTGATCAGGCGCGTCGCGGCCGTCAGGAACGTTTCGCGCGACGCATCGTGCGATCGTTCTTCGGCGAACGGCAGGCGGGACGGGCGCCACGCCGCGCCTTCGGGAGCGACGCCGAAGGCCATGATGTCGAACATGCGGTCGCGCACGCGCCCGTAATCGTCGAGGTCGTAACGTGGCAGCCAGGTCACCGACCAGTAGAGCTGCTCCATGATCATATGCGTGCGCGCCGTCGCCATCTTGCGGTCCATCCATTCGAAGCCGGGGGCGCGGAACAGCGAGCGCACCTTGCGGAAGAACTGGCCGTAGGCATGGCCGACGATGGGGCGGTGCGGCTCCTTGAGCGCGCGGATGTCGTTGAACACCGCGATCGGCGCTTCGTCGCCTTCGCGGATGCGCTTGTGTAGCTGGAGATAGGAATCGAGGAATTTGAGTAGCCGCTTCGGCGGATCGGGTTCGCCGAGCGCATCGGCGACGAGCGCGTCGAACCGCTCGATGCCGCGCAGGTAGCAGGCGACCGCGAGGTCTTCCTTCTTCTTGAAGTAGTAGGTGACGCTGGTGGTGATGAGATCGACGCTCGCCGCCACGTCGGCCAGCGTCATGCCGCGCACGCCCCGCCGGTTCAGGATGCCGGCGGCGGCCGCAATGATCGCTTCCTTCTTCTTGTTGTAGCGGTCGGTGGATGCCGCCGCCTGACGCTGGTCCATCGGAGGTGCGGTTCAGGGTGGAACGGAACTATAGCCGAATAAGGCCGGGCTATGTCACATCGCCGGGAGCGCTGCGGGCGGCCGCCTCGGCCAGGACGCGCAGGTTCTCCTCATGCGTCCCCCGGTCAATGCGGTAGAAGCTGAGGCAGACGAGGGCGATCGCATAGAGAGCGAAGACCGACGGCATGTAGAAAAGGGCGAGCTGGCGCGGGATTTCCGGATCGAGAGTGGCGGGATTCGCCTTGGCCGGGAAATGCGCCAGCGCCAGCAGCACGCCCGCCATCAGCGCGCCGGAACCCGATATCGCCTTCAGGATGAAGCTGTTGGCCGAGAAGAACAGTCCCTCGGAGCGCCGGCCGGTCTTGCGCTGGCTGTCCTCGACGACGTCGGCGAGCATCGAGGAAATGGTCACCGAGCTCGAGATGCTGAGCATCGTCGCGATCGTGGTGAAGAAGATCAGGAGCGGCATCAGGACCGGCGCGCCGTTTCGCGGAAAAAGATCGAGCAGGCGCGCGCCCATGGGAATCCAGCCGAACACGGTCGACGAGATCCAGAAAGCGATCGCCGCGCGCTTCTTGCCGATGGCGCGTGACAAGGGCGTCGACACGAAGATCGCCACGATCGGCGAGGCGACCACGGTCAGGCTGAGCAAGAATATCTGGCCCGACGACAGGCCCCAGAAGAAGACATTGAAATAGTTGTTCAGCGCGGCGAGCGTTCCCGCCGCGACGGACGAGAACAGCGCCGATATCGACAGGACGATGAAGGAGCGATGGTTCAGCGACTCGCCCATCTCCTTCAGCACCTGGCGGAACGGCACGCTGCGCCGGGGCACGGTCACGAAATAGCGCACGAACTTCTGCGTGCCGGCAGCCGAAATGACGATGGCGGCGACCATCATCAGGCTGGCCGTGAGGCCGTAACGCGAATAGCCGACCGGATTCTGAAGTCCCACGCGATAGTGGAGCGAGGGCACGAGGAAAACGCCGTAGGCGAGCAGCTGCATGGCCAGTCCGCCCAGCCAGCCGAACAGGAAGCGATAGCTGAAGAAGGACGTGCGCTGGTCGTAGTCCGGCGTCAGTTCGGCGACGAGAGCGGTGCTGGGAATTTCGTAGACCGCGATCACGGAGCGCACGGCGATCGCGATGGCGATGAGATAGTAGAAGAGCGCGTTCTGCGACCAGCCGGCCGGCGGATTCCATACGAACCAGTAGCCGATGGCGACGGGTACGGCCGCGCCGTACATGAACGGATGCCGGCGGCCGAGCCGGGAATGCCAGTTGTCCGAAATCTGTCCGATCACCGGATCGACGAAAGCATCGACCGCCAGCGCGATGGCGATGGCGCTGCCGACCCAGAACGCCGGCAACCCGACGACCTGGTTGTAGAAGATCAGCAGGAAGTAGGAGAAGCCGTTGTCCTTTACCCCGAAGGCGATCGAGCCGAAGCCGTAGAACAGCTTGGTGCGAAGGCTCGAGATCTCGCGTTGAACCTCTTGCGGGATGACCGGAACGACGGACGGTGCGGTCATAAAGTCACTGCGCCGGCGGCGACGTCGCCAGCGCGACGGCGGTCTGCGCTTCGGCTTCCGAGAGCAGTCTCACATTTTCTTCGTGCTGCGCCTTGCTGATGCGGTAGCGCGAGAGCACGACGATCCCGAAGCCGTAAAAGCCGACGACCGCCGGCAGGTAGAGCAGCGCCAGGTGTCTGGGCACCGACGGATCGAGCGTCAGCGGATTGGCGTGCTCGGGAAAATTCGCCAGTTGCAGGAGAAGGCCTGCGAGGAACGTTCCGGCGCCCGACAGGAGCTTGTTGATGAAGGCGATCGAGGCGAAGAACAGGCCTTCGGAGCGGCGGCCGGTGCGCACCGCGCTGTCTTCCACAACGTCGGCCATCATGGAGCCGAACAGGATGAGGCATGCGACGCCGAGAGTCGTCGACACGGCGCGCTCGGTGAAGAGGATGGCGAACAGGATTCCCGATCCGTTGGCGGGAAGCAGTCCCAAGAGACGCAGCGAGATCGGCGTCACGGCGAGCGTCACGCAGGTGAAATAGAACACCAGCGCGGCGGGTTTCTTGCCGAGCGACTTGGACAGCGGCCAGGCGAGAAGAGGCGGCACGATCACGGCGGGAATGCCGGCGAAGCCGATGACGGCGACCTGGTGCGTCGTGAAGCCCCAGAAATAGGTCGCGAAGTAGAGCGCCAGAGCGGCGCCGAGCCCGATGGCCATCGTTCCGAACACCGCCGCAAGAAGCAGGACCAGGAACTGGCGATGCGCCAGCGTGGAGGCCATTTCGCCGACGATCTGCGCGACGCCGGCGCGGCGTGCGGGCGGGGCGCGGAACAAGCGGATGTAGCGGTGCGTGCCGCGCGCCGAAACCAGGATGCTGATCACCATGATGACCGCCGAGACCGCCGCGAACACCGGATAGCCGCCTGGGTTGAGCCGTCCGTCGTGATGGGCCGCATCCGCGTGCAGGATGACGCCGAACGTCAGCGCGTTCATGACCACGCCGGCGGCGACGCCGAACACGTAACGCACCGAAATGAACGCGGTGCGCTGGTCGTAATCGTCGGTCATCTCCGGAACCATCGCCGAACTCGGAATCTCGTACATGGTGATGCAGGCGCGCACGAGGATCGCCATCACGATCAGATAGGCGAGGATCGCGCCGTGCGACCAGCCGTGCGGCGGCAGCCAGAGGAAGAAATAGGCGATGGCGACGGGAACGGCAGATGCGTACATGAAGGGATGCCGGCGTCCCCAGCGTGTGCGAAGTCCGTCCGAGATCTGTCCGACGATCGGATCGGCGAAGGCGTCGACCCACAGCACGACCAGGATCGCGAGGCTGACTTCTGCCGCCGGCAGTCCGATCACCTGATTGTAGTAGAAAAGCAGCAGCGTGCCGAAGCCGAAATCCTTGACGCCGTAGGCGACGGAGCCGAAGCCATAAAACAGTTTGGCGCGCAGGCTCGACAATTCGCTGCGGTCTACGGGCACGCTCATCGCTTCACTCCGCTGGCATGGGTCATGGGCCTGGCGCCGGCACAACCTTGGCCGCATCGGCGGGCGGTGGCAACGTCGCCCCCGCAAACTCGGCGGCGACTCCGACGCGGGTTAGCGCCAATTCCTCGGCCAGGCGCTTCACATTTTCGGCATGTTCGGCGCGCGTGATCCGGTAAGTGTTGAAAAAATAGATCGCCAGCGCATAGAGCACGGCCAGCACCGGCAGGTAGACGACGAAGAGGTGGCGCATAATGGCCGGATCGATGGTCGCGGGATCGGCGTGCACGGGAAAGTCTGCGAGCGAGAGCACCAGGCCGGAAAAGAAGATGCCGACGCCCGAAATCGACTTGTTCATGAGGCTGAGCGCCGCGAAGTACGTGCCCTCGCTGCGCCGTCCGGTCTGCAGCGCGCTGTATTCGACGACGTCCGTGATCATCGAGCCGGTAAGGACGCCGCCCGCGATGCCGATCGCGGCGATCACCGTAAATAGCAGCAGCAGAAACGGCAGCAGCCACTTTGCAGTGTAGTCCGGCGTCCAGCCGAACAGCGCCAGAACATAAGGCCCCGTGCCGAAGACGATGCCGAGCAACGCCGCCGCCATGGCCGCATGCTTCTTCTCGAAACGCTTGGTGATCGGAACCACGACGAGAAAGGCGAGAATCGCGGCGATGATTCCGACGAAGGAGAACAGCGCGATCTCCTTGCTGTTCAGCTTCCAGAAGAACGTCAGGACGTAATTGCCCATGCCCCCCGAAAGCCCGGCGGCCATCCCGGAGAAGAGACCCGATATCAGGAGCACGAAGAACGGCTTGACGCTCAAGGTTTCCCACAATTCGGAGAAGAACTGCCTGGCGGTGCGATGGCGGACCTCGGGCACGATGAAGTGGGGGATGTAGCGATGCAGACCGAGGCAGGAGATCAGGATCGATGCCGTCATGATGATCGAGGCGATCAGGGCGTATTTGGGATAGCCAGCGGGATTGAGCTGTCCGAACTTGTGCGTGGCGTCGGGCACGAAGAGGAAAGTGAAAGCGTAGAACGAGATGGTCGCCGCGCCGACGATGCCGAACAGGAACCGCCAGCTGAGGAATTCCGTACGCCTGTTGTAGTCGGTCGTGAGTTCGGCGAGCAGTGCGGTGCTCGGGATCTCGAACGTGGCGATGGCGATGCGCGCGCCGATCGCGGTGACCAGCAGATAGACGAACAGCGTCGCATTCGGCCAGGCATGGTTTGGATTCCAGATCAGCCAGTAAAGGACGCCGACAGGAACGGCCGAGGCGTACATGAAGGGATGTCGGCGGCCGAGGCGGGAACGCCAATTGTCCGACAGGATGCCGATGATCGGATCGGCGAATGCATCGACGACCAGCGCCGTTCCGATGGCGAAGCTGACGAGATAGGCGGGCGCGCCGATCACCTGATTGTAGAAGAGCAGCAGCAGTCCGGTTATCCCGGCGTCCTTGACGCCCCAGCCGATCGAGCCGAAGGCGAGGAAGAACTTCGACCTGAAACCGCCGAGCTCGCGCTCGACCGCCGCATCCGCCATCGCCTCACTCCGCCGCGTCGCCGGTCCGGCGATCACTCTTATTGTGTTGCCCGAACCCCTCTGCGTGGGCCGGCTGGTTCCTGATGTGGTCGCACGGCAACCCGTTTACACCCGCATCAATCTTTAGAAGGTGTGGTATGGTCCCCCGGAGTGTCAACGGGGAAGGGCGAAGGACCGGCCTGTTTTCCCGCGATTTCCGAAAATGGCGGGCGCCATGCGCGTCCGAAAATGGCCAGTCGCTCGGGCCGCTTTGAGTCATACTGCGGCCATGGAGCTACCGCCCGACGACGTCTGCTACCGCGCCATCGCCACGCGCGACGCCCGCTTCGACGGGCGCCTTTTCATCGGCGTGAAGACGACCGGAATCTATTGCCGCCCGATCTGCCCGGCGCGCACGCCCAAGCGCGAGAACGTGACCTTCTGGCCGAGCGCGGCGTCGGCGCAGGAAGCGGGCTTTCGTCCCTGCCTACGGTGCCGTCCCGAAATCTCGCCGGATGCCGCCGCCTGGCGCGGCACCTCCAACACCGTTTCGCGCGCGCTGGCGCTCATTGCCGAAGGCGGCCTCGACGGCGACGCCGGCCTGTCCGCGCTCTGCGAGCGGTTGGGCGTGGGCGAGCGCCAGCTTCGCCGCCTGTTCGACAAACATCTCGGCGCGCCGCCGATCACGGTGGCGCAGACCCGACGCATCCTCTTCGCCAAGCAGCTCGTTCACGAAACGCAGCTGCCGATGACGTCGATCGCCCTTGCATCGGGTTTCGGCAGCGTTCGTCGCTTCAACGATGCCTTTCGCAAACTTTATCGACGCCCGCCCGGCGAATTGCGGCGGCGCGGCGCGGCCACGTCGGCGCTGTCGACGGTCACGATCCGGCTCGGCTACCGCCCGCCCTATGATTGGGATGCGATCCTCGGCTTCCTGGCGGCGCGAGCGATCGCGGGCGTCGAACTGGTGGACAGGAACCGCTACGCGCGCACGATCGAACTCGACGGCGCGGTCGGCAGCGTCGAAGTCTCGCCCGGCAAGAACCACCTCGTCGCCACGATCCGGTTCCCGCGCGTGCAGTCGTTCCTGGCGGTGGTGGCGCGGCTGAGGCGGCTGTTCGATCTCGATGCCGATGTCGAAACCATCGGCCGCCACCTGTCCGGCGACGAGGCCCTGGCTCCGTTGATTGCGCGCCGCCCGGGGCTGCGGACGCCCGGCGCCTGGGACGGCTTCGAGCTTGCCGTCCGCGCAATCCTCGGTCAGCAGATCACCGTCTCGGGCGCGCGCGCGCTCGCCGTCAAGATCGTCTCGCGCGCAGGCACCGACGTGACCGCCGACGTCAGCGGCGACGAGCGGCTCTGCCGCGTGTTCCCGTCCGCGCGCCGGCTGGCAGCGACCGATCTCGCCACGCTCGGCATGCCGCGAGCACGCATCGCGGCGCTGGCGGGTCTCGCCCAGGCCGTCACGGATGATCCGAAGCTGCTGGAGCCCGCCGGCAGTTTCGACGAGACCATCGCGCGGCTCGTCGCGCTGCCCGGTTTCGGTCCCTGGACCGCGCAATATTGGGCGTTGCGCGCGCTGCGCGACAGCGACGCGTTTCCCGCCGCCGACGTGGCGCTGCTGCGCAATCCCGCCGTCGCGCAAGAGGGCAAGCGCCCGACGCCGAAAGCGCTGCTCGCGCGCGCCGAATCCTGGCGGCCATGGCGCGCCTATGCCGCGCAGCACCTCTGGACCGCGGACGCCGAACGTGTCTGAGGCGTTCTTCGTCGAGCAGATCGAAACGCCGGTCGGCCCGCTCCTGATGGTCGCCGACGACGAAGGCACGCTCCGCGTGCTGGAATTCCACGACCGCAAGGAGCGCTGGCAGCCGCATCTCGAAAAGCGGTTCGACGGCGCGAGGCTCACCGAAAAGCGCAACGCGTTCGGACACGCCAAGACGCTGGCGCGCTATTTCGACGGCGACATCGCGGCGATCGACCGCATTCCGGCAAGCGGCGCCGGCACCGCGTTCCAGCAGTCCGTGTGGAAGGCGCTGCGCACCATCCCGGGTGGGGCGACGCTGAGCTATGGGGCGCTCGCGCGGCAGATCGGCCGGCCCGCAGCGGTGCGCGCCGTCGGCCTTGCAAACGGCGCAAACCCGATCGCCATCGTTGTGCCTTGTCATCGCGTGATCGGTAGCGATGGTTCCCTGACCGGCTATGGCGGAGGCTTGGAGCGCAAGCGCTGGCTCCTTGCGCACGAGGCCAGGAACGCCGGGGACGGACTGTTCAAAAGGGTCGAACGCTCATGACTACGCTCGCCGAACGCGCCAGGACATTCGCCGCGCTGCATGCATCGCCCAAACTTCTGATACTCCCCAACGCCTGGGACGCGGGCAGCGCACGGGTGATCGAGAAGGCGGGCGCCGCGGCCATCGCGACCTCGAGCGCGGCGGTCGCCTGGGCGCACGGCTATCCCGACGGACAATATCTGCCGTTCGACTCGCTGCTGGCCACGGTGCGCGACATCGCGCGCGTGGTGACGATCCCGGTCTCTGCGGACATCGAAGCGGCCTATGCGCAGGACGCGGCAACCGCGGCGGCGACGGTGGCGCGCATCGTCGAAGCCGGCGCGGTCGGCATCAACATCGAGGACGGCAACGATCCGCCCGATCTACTCGCGCGCAAGATCGAGAACCTGCGAACCGCCGCCCACAGGGCGGGCGTAGATCTTTGGGTCAATGCACGTGTCGACACCTATCTGCGCAAGCTGGTGCCGGCCGAACGCGCCTATGACGAGACCGTGGCGCGCGCGCGCCTCTATCGCGCCGCCGGGGCGAACTCGATCTTCGCACCCGCGCTGACCGAGGCGGAGGCCATCGCGAGGATGGTCGGCGATGTCGTCCTGCCGCTCAACCTGCTGGCGTGGCCCGGGTTGCCCGACGGCGCGACGCTCCAAAAGCTCGGCGTCCGCCGGCTCAGCGCCGGATCGGGCATCGGCAAGCTCATCCTCAATCGCACGCTCGACGCGGCCAAAGCCTTCCTCGCGGAAGGAAGGTCCGAACCGTTCGGCGAGGGCGCGCTCGCAAACCCCGACATCAACGGGATGATGCGGAAAGACTAAAGCGTCACGAAATTGCGTATGATGGGGCGGTTGAATCAAGGGCCCCATGGACGAGACCGACACCTATTGGAGCGGAGTAGCGCGGTTCCTCTGGCCCGCGCTGGTGGGTCTCGCGCTCGCTGCCGCGCTCTTCGAATGGAACGGCGGGCGCGCGCTGTGGATCACGGCGGGCGTGCTCGCGGTCTTCGCGCTGCTCGTCTCCTATATCGCCCGCGAGGGCCGGCTGTTCCTGCGCGAACAGCGCGTCGAACTCAGCAAGAGCGCCGAGGGCTTCCTGACGCCGCTGGCGCGCGAAGTGCTGGGCCACCTGCCGGACCCGCTGATGCTGATCGACGAGGGTGGCCGCGTGCTGTTCGCGAACAGCGCCATGTACACGGTGATCGGCGTCGGCCCGGAGAAGAAGCACATCTCGCTCCTCTTGCGCACGCCGTCGGTCCTGACTGCCGTCGAACACACGACCGCGAGCGGGGAGTCGCAGTCCTTCGAATTCACCGTGCCCGTGCCCGTGGAGCGGACCTACCAGGCCTATGTCGCGCGGATGAATTCCCAGCCGCCAGTGACGTCGCTCCTCTTGCACGATCTGACGGCGATCAAGCGGACCGAGCAGATGCGCGCCGATTTCGTCGCCAATGCCAGTCACGAACTGCGCACGCCGCTCGCCGCCGTTTCGGGCTTCATCGACACGCTCAAGGGTCATGCGCGGGACGACGCGGAGGCGCGCGACCGCTTCCTCGACATCATGAGCGTCGAGGCGGGCCGCATGCGGCGGCTGATCGAGGACCTGCTGTCGCTGACGCGGATCGAGCTGAACGAGCATGTCCGTCCTTCGGGCAGCGTCTCGCTCGAAGCGGTGATCAGCGAAGCGACGGCGGCGCTCACGCCGCTGGCGCAGATCGACGACATCTCGCTCGAAGTTTCCGCCGCACCGGCGCTGCCGCCCGTCACGGGCGAGCGGGACGAACTGATCCAGCTCTTCCAGAACCTCATCCACAACGCCATCAAATACGGCAAGGCGGGCGGGCATGTCTGGATCACGCTCGCCAACGCGTCGGCGCAGGGCGGACGCGGGACCGTGTCGATGGTCTCGACCACGATCAAGGACGATGGCGAGGGCATTCCCTCCGACGCTATCCCCCGCCTGACGGAGCGGTTCTACCGGGTGGACGTGAAACGCAGCCGGGAAAAGGGCGGCACCGGCCTCGGCCTCGCCATCGTCAAGCACATCGTCAGTCGCCATCAGGGCCGGTTAACGATCGAAAGCCGCGCCGGCGAAGGCAGCACGTTCACGGTTTTGCTGCCTTCCGCAGCGGCAGACAGTGCTGTCACGGAACTGTTATAAATCTGTCGCATAGCCATGTCCGAGCAGGGCTAGTGACTAGCCAACGCGGAGGAGTCCCGAGTCGGGCAGCGATATGAGCGAACACACCGTCAAAGCATTCAGCGAAAAGCTTGAAGCTCTTTCCGCCGCCATCGCCCAAATGGGCGGCCTGGCCGAAGCGCAGTTCGCCGCCGCCGTGGATGCCATCGCGCGGCGCGACACCACGCTGGCCGAGAATGCGGTCGGCGGCGACAAGCGCATCGACGAGATGCAACTGGATATCGAAGACCGGGCGTTGAAGCTGCTGGCGCTGCGCCAACCCATGGCGGTCGACCTTCGCGAGACCCTGGCCGCGATAAAGATCGCGTCGGAGCTGGAGCGCATTGGCGATCTCGCCAAGAACATCGCCAAGCGCGCCATCGTCCTCAACCGCGAGCCGCCGATCCGGTTGACGTCGTCGCTCGTGCGCATGGGCAAGCAGGCGCTTTCCCAGTTGAAGCACGTTCTCGACGCCTATTCCGACCGCAATGCCGAAGCCGCCGAGGCGGTGTGGAAGCAGGACCCGGAGATCGACGAAATCTACAACAGCCTCTTCCGCGAGCTGCTCACCTATATGATGGAGGACCCGCGCACGATCGGCCTGTGCACGCATCTCCTCTTCATCGCCAAGAACATCGAGCGCAGCGGCGATCACGCCACCAACATTGCCGAGGTCGTCTATCACATGGTCCGCGCCGACCATCTCGCCTATGACCGCCCCAAGGCCGACACCACCAGCGAAACCAGCGTTCCCTTCGAGAAGAAAGCATGAGCCTGAAGCCGACCGTACTCGTCGCCGAAGACGAAGGCGCCCTCATCACGCTGCTGCGCTACAATCTGGAGCGCGAAGGTTATCGCGTCCTCGAGGCGCAGGACGGCGAAGAAGCCCTGCTCGTCGCCTCGGAGGAGAAACCGGACCTCGTCCTGCTCGACTGGATGCTGCCCCAGCTTTCCGGCATCGAAGTGTGCCGCCGCCTGCGCGGCCGCCAGGAAACGCGCAACGTGCCGATCATCATGCTGACCGCGCGCGGCGAAGAAACCGACCGCATCCGCGGCCTCGATACCGGCGCCGACGATTATCTGACCAAGCCGTTCTCGATGACGGAGCTGCTCGCGCGCCTGCGTGCCGTGATGCGCCGCATCCGGCCGAGCCTCGCCCCGGACATCGTGGCCATCGGCGACATCGAAATGGACCGCGCCGCGCACCGCGTTCGCCGCGCCGGCAAGGAAGTGCATCTGGGCCCGACCGAGTACAAGCTGCTCGATCACCTCATCCAGCATCCCGGCCGGGTGTTCAGCCGCGAGCAGTTGCTCGACGCGGTCTGGGGTTCGGACGTCTATGTCGAGGCGCGCACGGTCGACGTGCATGTTGGCCGCCTGCGCAAGGCGCTCAACATAGACGGCGTGCGCGATCCGATCCGCACCGTGCGTTCGGCGGGCTATTCGCTCGACGACGCGGCCATCGTCAACTAGCGCGCCCCTCCGACGCGACCGCCTGGCGAAAGGCGACGCGCGCATCCTCAACGAGTTGCTCGCTCGCGTCGGCGCGCGTCATGAATTCGGCCCAGGCTCCGAGATCGGCCAGCCGCAGGAGTTCGCGCCAGTCGTCTGGCAGCGTCCCGCCGGCGTCGCGATAGCCCTTCTCCACGGCTTCGGCGAATCCGGGCCGGTGCCCGAGCGGCGGGCGCAGCAGGTTGCCGAAATCCGCTGCCGGCGAAGCGGCGGCGGCGAACTCCCAGTCGACGATGCCGGCCACCGTTCCGTCGCCTCGTACCAGGATGTTGGTGGGCCCGAAGTCGAAATGGGTCAGCCGCGGTGGAACGTTCCAGACCTCGGCTCGGTGCTCGTTTCTCCGCGCGAAGGTGAGCACCCGGTCGGCCAGCTCGGAACCGATGCGGTCGCGCGCGATCCCCCGAAAGCAGGTCTCGAGAAACGCCGCGTTGGAGCTTCCGCCGGGAAACGGCGTGATCTTGAGATCGCCGTCGAAGAAGCCGGCGATATCGAAGGTGAAGCCGTGTATCGCGGCCAGGGCTCCGCCGACGGATTCTCCTGCGGCGGCAAGCAGCTCGTCGGCTGCGGACTTCGCGAAGGCGTGCAGCGTCTCGCCCGCCACGAATTCGACGATGGCGAAGACCTGGCCATTCGAATCGCGCCGGCCGATGTGCAGGTAGCGCGGCGCCGGCACGCGAGCATGGACCAGTGCGGCGATGGCCGCTTCCTTGCGCGCCTGCGCGGGATCGCGCTGGTACAGCCGCAGAACGAAGGTCGCATCGGCGAGCCGGACGGCGATGTTGGTGTTGGAATGGCCGCCGCCCAGCGGTTCCAGCGACACGATGGGCGCGCCGCCCGTCACGGGCGCGAGGAGCGTGCTTGCTTCGGCTTCGTCGAGCGTCAGAACCGGCGCCGTGCGCGGCCAGCGTTCGCGCATGCGCTCAGAGCACTTTCTCGATCGCCGCCTCGATCGCTTCGGGCTTCGTCAGCGGCGCGAAGCGTTCGACGACGTTGCCGGTCTTGTCGACCAGGAACTTGGTGAAGTTCCACTTGATGTTCTTCGTCCCGAGCACGCCGGGTTGCTCGCTCTTGAGATAGTCGAACAGCGGATGCGCCCTCGGGCCGTTGACGTCGACCTTGTCGAACATCGGAAAACTCACGCCGTAGTTCAGCTGGCAGAAGGCGCCGATCTCATCGTTCGTTCCCGGTTCCTGCTGGCCGAACTGATTGCAGGGGAAGCCGAGGATGGTCAGCCCCTTGTCGCGCAATTTCTCATAGAGCTTTTCGAGACCGGCATATTGCGGGGTGAAGCCGCACTTGCTCGCCGTGTTGACGATGAGAAGAGCCTTGCCCTTGTAGTCGGCAAGAGACACCGCCTTGCCCTGGAGCGTCGTTGCCGTGAAGTCGTAAATGCTTGCCATCGCGTTTCCCCGCCTTCGCCTGAAAGCGAGGAAACGCGATCACACGCGATCTGGCAAGCGTCAGCCCGTCATCCGGCCCTTGTCGCGCCGCTGCTGTTGCGGCTGATAGGCCTTGCGCGCATGCGCTTCGCAGTAAGGCGAGCCGCCTTTCGGCGCACGTCCGCAGAAATGGAACTCATCGGCCGAAGGATCGCCGATCGGCCACCGGCACATCCTGTCGTTGATGGTCAGCACGGTTGCGTGGCTGCCGTCGTCGAAGGTCAGCGGATCCTCCTCGACCACCGGCGCCGGCGGCACATGCGTGCGCATCGACACTTTGGGCGCCATCGGAAGACGCGGCCTTTCGCTGCGCGACGGACTGGCCCGTCCCGCGAGGCCAAGACGGTGTACTTTGCCGATCACGGCGTTACGGGTAACCCCGCCCAATGCCCGCGCGATCTGGCTGGCCGACAATCCCTCGGTCCAAAGGGTTTTGAGCTGCTCGACGCGATCATCGGTCCAATTCAACAATTGGGTCATAAAAAGCGCTCCCTCATGGCCTTTGCCACAAGATATCGTAGCGCCCATAATCGACTGCACAAGGGTTGGCACGCCATCCCCATCCCTTGTCCACAACATGGCGACTCAGTCGCATAGGGGCCATTCGCTTGTGCGATTGTCGCTTTCGGCGGATAAGTCCCGACAGTGCCTGCGGGCTTGTCCACAGGCCAACCCATGGAGAGTCCAGTGTTTCCCTCGGTGCTGCCAACCTATAACCGGGCGGATGTCGCGTTCGTCCGCGGCGAAGGTCCGTACCTTTTCGCCGAGGATGGCCAGCGATACCTGGACTTCGGCGCCGGCATCGCGGTGAACGCTTTCGGCCACGCCAATCCCAAACTTGTCGCCGCGCTGACCGAACAAGCGAATCGGTTGTGGCACACGTCGAATCTCTATCGCGTGCCCGGTCAGGAGACGCTGTCAAAGAAACTTGTCGACGCCACGTTCGCCGATACGGTGTTCTTCACCAACTCCGGTGCCGAAGCTTGCGAGTGCGCGTTCAAGATGGCGCGGCGCTATCACTTCGTGAACGGCCATCCCGAGCGCTTCCACATCATCACCTTCAAGGGCGCGTTTCACGGCCGCACGATGGCGGGAATCGCGGCCGGCGGTCAGGAGAAATATCTCGAAGGCTTCGGGCCCAAGGTGCAGGGCTTCGACCAGGTGGCGCCGAACGATCTGAAAGCGCTCGAAGCCGCGATCACGCCCGCCACCGCCGCGCTGATGATCGAACCGATCCAGGGCGAGGGCGGACTCAATCCCATGCCGCCGGAATTCCTGCGCGCCTTGCGCCGGATCTGCGACGAACACGGCCTGCTTCTGATCTTCGACGAGATCCAGTGCGGTGTCGGCCGCACCGGAAAACTATTCGCCTATGAATGGCTGGGCATAACGCCCGACATCATGTGCGTGGCCAAAGGCATCGGCGGCGGATTTCCGCTCGGCGCGTGTCTTGCGACCGCGGAAGCGGCCAAGGGCATGACCGTCGGCACGCACGGCTCGACCTATGGCGGCAATCCGCTGGGCATGGCGGTGGGCAATGCCGCGATCGACATGGTGCTGGCGCCCGGCTTTCTCGAGCATGTGCAGACCGTCGGCAGCTACATGCGCCAGCAGCTCGCCGGATTGATCGCCCAGCATCCGGGCGTTTTCGAGGAGCTGCGCGGACAGGGGCTGATGCTGGGCCTCAAGATGCGCGTTCCGAACACCGATTTCGTCGCAGCGGCGCGCAAGCACGGCCTGCTGATCGTCGGTGCGGGCGAGAACGTCGTGCGCCTGCTTCCGCCCCTGATCGTCAGCGAGGATCAGGTGCGCGAGGCGGTGCAGATGCTGTCCGAGACCGCCGCGGAATTCGAGGCCGACAAGAAGACGGTGGCGGCATGAACGCGCCGATGGGACGGACCGGTACCGTGAAGCATTTTCTCGACATCAGCGATTTCGACGCGGCGACGCTCAACCAGCTCATCGGTTCGGCGCGCAAGCGCAAAGATGCGCGCATGGGTCTGTCGAAGGGCGAAGCTGACGCCGACAGGCCGCTGGACGGCAAGATGCTGGCGCTGATCTTCGACAAGCCGTCGACGCGCACGCGCGTTTCCTTCGACGTCGGCATGCAACAGCTCGGCGGCAAGACTCTTATGCTCACGGGCGCGGAGATGCAGCTCGGCCGCGGCGAGACGATGGCCGACACGGCCCGGGTCATGTCGCGCTACGTCGACGCCATCATGATCCGCACGCTCGACCAGGACATGCTGCACGAGATGGCGGAGAATTCCGACGTGCCGGTGATCAACGGCATGACCAAGATCTCGCATCCCTGCCAGGTGCTCGCCGACATCATGACGTTCGAGGAGAAGAAAGGCAGCATCCGCGGCCGCAAGGTCGCCTGGACCGGCGACTCCAACAATCTGCTCACCTCCTGGGTGCATGCGGCTGCGCGCTTCGGATTCGAGCTCCGCGTCGCCACGCCCAAGGAACTCGCGCCGCGCGAACTGCTGCGCCAGTGGGCCGAAGCGAGCGGCGCCAGGGTGATCTTCGGCGAGGACGCCGAGAAGGCCGCGTCCGGCGTGGACTGCGTCGTCACCGATACCTGGGTGTCGATGGGAGACGAGGACACGACCAAGCAGCGGCACAACCTGCTCAAGCCCTACCAGGTGAACGAGCGGCTGATGTCGCACGCGGCCAGGGACGCGCTGTTCATGCATTGCCTGCCGGCGCATCGCGGCGAGGAAGTGACCGACGAGGTCATGGACGGTCCCCATTCGGTGGTGTTCGACGAAGCCGAAAACCGCCTGCACGCGCAAAAGGCGATTCTCACCTGGGCGCTGGCCGTCTAGCGGAATACGCACCGATTCCTTCGGTTCCTTCCTACCCGGAACGGTTGCCGGGCCGTTGCGCTCGCCTGCGAATTGGGACAGCTTTCGCCCACATTTTGGGGTCCGGGATCCAATTTCGATTGCGGAGGGGACATGTCGGCTGCCGGCAATACGCGGGAACGCGGCTTCTTTCTTTTACTCGCCGGATTGTGCGTGCTCACGGTGTTCGCCGGGTTCGCGCCGTCCTACTACCTGAAGAACGTCATCCACGCGCCGCCGCCGCTTTCGGCGATGACGCACATCCACGGCGTGGTCTTCACCGCCTGGGTGCTCGTCTTCCTCACCCAGGCGACTCTGATCTCCAGAGGCAACGCGGCGCTGCATCGCCGCATCGGCATGCTGGGCGTCATGCTGTTCGGCGTGGTGGCGACGGTCGGCGTGGCGACCGCGCTCAACGCCGGACGCGCGGGACATGCGCCGCCCGGCGCGCCGCCGCCGCTCGTCTTCATGGCGTTGCCGCTCATGGGCATCGCCGCGACCGTGTGCCTGTTCGTCGCCGCGATCTGGAACCGCAGCCGCAGCGAAGCGCATATGCGCTACATGCTCGCGGCGCTCTTCTCCATGACGCCGCCCGCCACCGACCGCCTCGCCCTGGCGGCTGGATATCCGGGCGTGTCGATCGTCTTCGCCCTCGTCATGATGGACGTGCTGCTGGGAGTGGCGATGCTCTACGACTACATAACATTGAAACGCATTCACCCGGCCTACTTGTGGAGTGCGGCCGTGTTCCTCGTGACGGAGGCGGGCGTGGCCTGGGCGTTCCATAGTCCGGCGTGGCTGCCGTTCGCGCAGTTTGTGACGCAGAGCTGACGGTCGCGGTCCGGTTTCGCGCGCCGACCGCAGGGTCTAGGATGCGGGCACGTCGTGCATTGGGGGAACAGACATGCAGATTTCCAGAACCTTCCGTCTCGTTGTGGCCGCGGCAGCGTTGTCGTGCGTGGCGGGCGGCGTGACGGCCGCGCCGCGGCCATCGATTATCCTGTATCAGGAAGACAATTTCGGGGGCGACTCGCGCGTGATCCGCGACGACATCGCCGACCTGGGTTGGATTCATTTCGACGATCGCGTCTCGAGCGTCGAGGTCCGGCGCGGCGTCTGGGAGCTCTGCCAGGATTCGCGGTATCGCGGCCGCTGCATCACCGTCGACCATGACATCGCCAAGCTGAGCCGGCTGCACTTCGACGATACGATCTCATCCGTCCGTCGCATTCGCTGAACGGCGACCTACCCAAACTTGGGTAGGGCGGTCCGCAAGGCGAGCTTGTATCAACATGTCGCTCGGCCGCGACGCCCGCGCCCTTTGTGACAGATGCGGCTCGCGCGAACACGGTTTTGAGGCGGATCGATCCTAAGCTGCCTGCGCTCAGTGGCAGGGGCGAGCATGGCGGTTTCGTTTGACGCCGACGCGGCCAATGCGATCTTCACATTACCCCGTCCGGACGGTTCGTTCGATCCGGACTTCACGGCCTATCTGAACGGGCTGGGCCGCCGGCGCCCTTCAGTTTTGTTCGCATTCGCGCCCAAATGCGCCGGCACGTTCCTGCGAACGGCGGCGATCCATGCGGTCGACGGACAGCTGACGCGCATCGTGCATGCGCAGGGCGGCCGCGACGGCACGCCTTACTTGCCGACCTACATCCTCTATCTGGCCGGCGGCGTTCCACAGGCGACCCTGGTTGCCCATGTTCACATGCAGGCCTTCGCCGCCAACCGTCGCTTCATCGAGGCCCTCGATCTGAAGCCCGTCATCATGCTGCGCAGCGTGCCGGACATGTTGCTGTCCTATCTCGATATGCTGGACGGCGGACCGGTGACGCCGGAGCATTGGCTGAACGGATACATCCCGCCCGACTTTTCGCGGATGGACGAGACGGAGAAGTCCGACTTCGTCGTCGAAATGCTCGGCCCCTGGTACGCAAGCTACTATGCGACCTGGTCCGACTACGCCGCCGAAGCGCCTGAGCGGGTCTGCGTCCTGAGATACGCCGACTTCAAGTCGGATCCCGCGGCCGTCCTCCATACGGCTCTCAAACATTCGGGTCTGGAGCGCACGCCGCAGGAATGCCGCGAGGCTGTCGATCTCGCGTGGGAGGAACGGACGGCGCTGCGATTCAGCAAGGGCGAGCAGGGGCGAGGCACGGCGCATTTCAACGCGGCCCAACTCGCGCGTCTCGAGTCGCTGCTGTTCCGGCACTGCCATCTCGCGCCGTTGCGCGACGAACTCATGCCGGCGTCCACGCCGCGGGCCGCCTCGTGACGCCGCCGGTCGCCCGACGTCGCCGCTGCGCAGGCCGCGCCCGGTTTCGGGTCAGGCTGGATTGCGCCGCTTGCCCTGAGACATCTGCACGGTCAGCGCCGCGACATTGTCGTTGAGGATCTGACTGAACAGCCGGCTCTTGGTCGCGCTCGAACCGGTAAAGTCGGGCGCGAGGTCCGTGCCGTCCGCCAGGCGCAGGCTGCCGAGGTCCGCCCCGTCGAAATTCGCATGTGCCAGCTTGGCATGGCGGAACGATGCGCCGCGCAGGTCGGCGTGGGCGAAATTGCACTCGCGGAGGTCGGCGCCGTCGAAGCGGGCGCCTTGCAGCTGGCAGCCGGAGAAGTCCATGCCGATGGCGAGAACCCGGCAGGCGGAGAGTCCGGTCAACTGGCGCGCGGATAACAGCTCGGCGATCGGGCGAAGATCCTCGCCGTCCAGGACGGCGCGTGCGCCCTTTGCTCCGTGGCTCTCGATGCACTGCTGATGCGCGTCGAGCTTGGCGCGGATCATGGCGGCGCGCGCGACAGCTTCCGGCGGTATGTCCGTGACGCAGCCCTCCAACGCCTCCGGCGGCACGTCGAGCTCGGAGAGATCGACGCCGGTGAGCACCGCATTTCTGAAGCTGACGTTCGACAGACGTGCATTCTTGAAGCTCGCGCCCTGCAGGAGCGCGCCGGCGAACGTGGCGCCGTCCAGTTGCGCGTGGCCGAGCGACGCGCCCTTCAGCGAGGCGTTGGAGAAGTCGACGCTGACGCTCATCTCGCCGTCCTTCTCGCGGGCGGCGGCGCCGGGACCCCGATAGGCGACGGTCGTGGCGCGCAGGTCCGCGCCGTCCATCTTGGCAAAGGAGAGATTGGCGCCGCACACCAGCGAGCCGCGCATTTCCGCGCGGACCAGACTCGCATTGCTGAGATCGCAGTCGCGCAAATCCGCGCAATGGAGATTGGCGCGCGTGAAGTCGGTGCCGTAGGCGCGGGCGCTGACGAGCGACGCACCCGAAAGATCGGCGCCGCAAAGACTGCGGTTTGCGAGATCGAGTCCGTCGAGCTTGGTGCGCGCCAGAAGGATGTGGTTGCCGCCGCTCTGTTCGCCGAACGGGCGCGCGCCCGCGATCAGCACGGCGTTGAGTTCGCCTTGCGTGAGCGGCCGGCGCTGGTCGCGGTAATGGCTTCTCAGCATAGGGGCTCCGACAGCCGGCGGACGCCGCGGGGCGCGCCGCCAAAGTGTGCCGCCAGCATGCCAGCCAAGATTGAAACCCTGGTTTTTTTCGTCCTTAAAATTGTCCGTTTTGGCCCGGCAAACGCCCGGCCGCGGCGGAATATTCAGGCCGTCATCACCATTTTCAGCGCGCCTTTTTCGCGCGCGTCGAACAGCCGGTACGCCTTGTCGCCCTCGCTGAGAGGCAGGACATGGGTGATGAAGCGCTCCGGATGCAGGCGGCCGCCGCGGATCAGCGAGATCAGCTCTGGCCAGTAGCGCTGCACCGAGCAGGTTCCGATCGTGAAGTTCAGGCCCTTCATGAACGCGACGGCCATGTCGAGCTCGAATTTGCGCGTCTGGTTGACGCCGATGACCGAGACGCGCCCCTGGCGGCCGACCAGCGAGATGGCGATGTTGATCGTCGCATCCGCTCCCACCGCCTCGAGCGCCGCCTCCGCCATGCGCCCCTGCGTCGCCTCGGCGATGACGCCCGGCGCATCGTCCGGATGCAGCGCGACGGCGCCGAGCGCGTGGGCGATCGCGCGACGCTCGGCGACGAGATCGACCGCGAAGACTGTGGCCGCGCCCATGGCGAACGCGCCTTCGACACCCATCAGGCCGATGGGGCCGAGGCCGACGACCACGACATTGTCGCCCGGCTCGATGCGCGCGCCCTTCAGTCCGAACCACGCGGTCGGCAGATTGTCGGTGAGCATGAGCGCCTGGTCGGCGGTCAATCCATCGGGAATCGGGGCGGTGTTGAAATCGCCGGCGGGCACGCGGATGAACTCCGCCTGACAGCCTTCCAGCCGGTGCGACAGGCCGTAGCACTGCATCAGATTGTTGCGGCACTGGACGATGTCGCCGGCGAGGCAGCGCTCGCAGGCGCCGCAGCCGACGGCGGCGGAGAGCATCACCTTCTCGCCGACCTTGAGGCGTCGCACGCCCTTGCCGACTTCGACCACCTCGCCGACCGCTTCGTGGCCGACGCAGAAGCCGAGGTCGGGCGAGAAACCTTGCCCGTGATAGATGTGCAGATCGCTGCCGCAGATACCGCAGCGTGTCATGCGCACGATCGCGTCGCGGTCGTCGGCGATCTTCGGATCATCGAAAGTCTCGCACGCTATGTCGCGGGGGCCTCGATAGAGCAGGGCCTTCATCACGTCTCTCCCGGTTGTATGGCGTTTGCCGGTCCGGCGCGGTCGCGTCGATCATGGCGCAGCCATGCCGTCAGAATGGGCGTAAGCCCGTGCCAAGCGGTTGTCACCGTGAACATTGACGCGGCTGCGCAACAAAACACAACAACATCAGCGCGCTGACCTTTGCGATGATCCGAAATTATTGCATGTACGTAATCT
>DATJZB010000110.1:0-15735 GCA_035499335.1 Rhizomicrobium sp.
CGGCTCCACCACAATGTCATGCGCCTTAGCAATAAGGTCCATGGAGTGCGCGACGTAACGCTGGCCTTCCTGGAGATTGGCGATCTGAGTGGCCAGCGCTTGCAGGTACTCGATATTGCTCGCTATGGCGCCCTCAAGCACGTTTTCACGGCTGGCAAAATAGGCGATCTGCTCTTCCGGATTCATTGTGATGCGAAGGTACGCGGCGCGGACACCATAGCCTTCGGGTGAATCCAGAACGCCTAGCAGACGTTCCACGTCGTATACGATGCATTCCTGCTTTTCTCGCAGGGCAGTTTCGCCGAGCGTCTGCCGCTGGCCGCGCGTCAGCCGCTGGTTCGTGATGAACACGATGCCGTGGCGCTTACGCTTCTTCGCGCCTTCTAAGTCATGCTCGAATTTCGCTTCGACTTCTTCGAACTCCTTATTCGTCGGTGGAAAAAAGACTGCGGCAACCCAAAGCCGCCCGCCCCGGTCGCAAAGAATATCGGCTCCACCATCTGGGCCTCCCAGCGGCGCTTGCGGCTCGATGTTTTGGTATTTCTCCAGCCGCAATACGGACGCGGCGAGGCGCTCGGCTTGCGTTGAGCCATAACGCCAATCACGCAATGCGATCTCGGTGCCACTGGCGCTCACGCGCTTGCCCTTGTTTTGTAGTGTGCGACAGCGCGGGACCATGCCAGCGGCCCGCCCTCGTTTCCAGCGCGGGCATGGGTGCGGCAAATCTGGTCCAACTTGCGCAACCCCCGCTGCAACCCCAGCCGGTTTTACGATGTGGTATCACCACATCGCATACCGTAATCCATTGTTATTACTGGTAAACCTGGAGCGGGCGAGGCGAATCGAACGCCCGACCCTAACCTTGGCAAGGTTATGCTCTACCCCTGAGCTACGCCCGCGATCCAGGTTGGGCGGCGGTTATGGCCCAGCCGGGCGCCGGATTCAAGCCGGGCCTAGGCACGGCGGAACACCGGCTCGCGCTTGGCGATGAAGGCGGCCAGCGCCTCCTTATGGTCCGCGCTCTTGCCGAGCACCGAGAGCTCCTTGGCGTTCACCTCGGCGGCCTCCTGCGGCGACAGGTTCGGCGCCAGCGCGGCCGTGCGCTTGGTCGCTTCGACCGAGAGCGGCGCGCGGCTGGCGATGCGATCGGCGAGCGCGATCGCGGCCGCCGTCAGTTCGCCGGGCGCATGCAGCGCGGTGACGAGGCCGAACTTGTCGGCCGTCTCCGCGTCGAGCGGCGAGCCGGTGAGCAGCATGTGCTTGGCGCGCGCCACGCCGATCAGCCGCGGCAGGCGATAGGCCGACGCCATCAATCCGACATTGACGCCGCTGCAGACGAACTTCGCGTCCGTCGAGGCGATGCGGATGTCGCAGACCGATGCGAGTTCCAGTCCGCCGCCCAGGCACCAGCCGTTGATGGCGCCGATGACCGGCAGCCGGTAGCTCTCGATCCGCTCCAGCACGCGGCCGAACTCGCAGAGATGGGCGCTGCTCCTGGTCTTCTGCGCCTCGGCCTGTTCCTTGAGATCGTCGCCGCCGCAAAAGGCGCGGCCGCGCCCGGTGAGCACGACGCAGCGCACCGCCTCGTCCGCGTCGATCGCGTCCAGTCGTTCGAGCAGCGCGGCGCGCGCCGCCCGGCCGAGTGCGTTCATCGGCGGATTGTCGAGTTCGAGCAGCGCCACATGCGCGGAGGGTCTGCTGAAATGGATGGTACTCACGAAACCCCTTCTACTTCGCCCATTGCGCCAGCCAGTCGGCGAGGCCCTGCGGCGTCATGTGCCGCGCATCGGCCAGCGCCGAGACCTTGCCGGCATCGACCAGTGTCCTGCCATTCGGCTCGACGATCAACAAGGCGGGCACGCCCTTCAGGCGCGAAGTAATGCCGAAGCGCGCCGGAATCTGCAGGTTCTTGTCGAAGCGTCCGACATCGACCTTGACGATCTCGAAATGCCGCTCGAGGAACGGCTTGAGCTCGGGGAGCTGCATCACATTGGCCAGGACGATGCAGTCGCCGCACCAGTTTCCGCCCAGATCGATGAGCACGCGCTTGCCGCTGTGCCGCGCCCGCGCGAACGCCGCGGCGACGGCCGCGTCGGCGTCCGCCTTCTCGTCATACGGATAGCGCTCGACCACGGGCAGGGCATGGATGTCGGTCAGCGACAGCGTCGGCGCGGTTGCCGCGCCGGCGGCGACGGGCAAAGCCAGCGCTGCGGCGAGCGCGAGGAATGCCGCCCGCCTCACGCCGCCAACCCCCGGCCTTCGAGCAGCGGCTGGATGCTGGGATCGCGGCCGCGAAACAGGCGATAGGCCTCGGCGAAGTCGCGCGTGCCGCCCGCCGCATAGATAAAGTCGTGAAGGCGCTTGGCGGTCGCCGGGTCGAAGGGATTTTTGGCTTCCTTGAACGCATCGAATCCGTCGGCGTCGAGCACTTCGGACCACAGGTAAGAGTAATAGCCGGCGGAGTAGCCGTCGCCGGCGAACACGTGCTGGAAGTGCGGGCTCGCATGGCGCATGACGATCTCCGGCGGCATGCCGATCCTGTCGAGCGACGCCTTCTGGAACGCGGCGACGTCGAGCTCGCCCGGATTCTCCAGCGCGTGGAAATCCATGTCGACGAAGGCCGAAGCGAGGAATTCGACCGTCGCAAAACCCTGGTTGAAATTGCGCGCCGCGATCAGCTTGTCGAGAAGCGGCTTGGGCATCGGCTTGCCGGTTTCGGCATGCACCGCGAATTTCTCCAGCACCTCGGGCACTTCCAGCCAGTGTTCGTAGATCTGCGACGGCAGTTCGACGAAGTCGCGCGCCACGCTCGTTCCCGACAGGCGCGGATAGCGCACCTGCGAGAGAAGACCGTGCAGCGCATGGCCGAATTCGTGGAACAGAGTCTCGGCCTCGTCGAACGACAGCAGCGCCGGATCGGATTTGGGAAAGTTGCAATTGTTGACGATCAGCGGCGTGACGGGCTTGCCGATGTTTTCCTGGTCGCGGAACGAGCTCATCCAGGCGCCGCCGCGCTTGGAGGCGCGCGCGAAATAGTCGCCGTAGAACAGGCCGACCGGAGCGCCGTTGCGCGTCACTTCCCACACGCGCACGTCCGGATGGTAGACGGGAACGTCGTGGCGCTCGCGGAAATCCAGCCCGAAGAGCCGGTTCGCGGTGTCGAACGCGGCCGCGATCATTTTTTCGAGCTGGAGGTAGGGCATCAGCTCGGCCTCGTCGAGATCGTAGCGCTCCTTGCGCAGCTTCTCGGCGTAGTAGCGCCAGTCCCAGGCGGCGAGCGCGAAATTGCCGCCGTCGCGGGCGACCATCTCCTGCAACGCCCCGGCTTCCTCCTGCGCCCGCTTGCGCGCGGGCGTCCACACCTGGTCGAGCAGGCGGCGCGCATTCTCCGGCGTCTTCGCCATCGTGTCGGCGAGCTTGTAATGCGCGAAGGTCGGATAGCCCAGCAGCCGCGCGCGCTCGGCGCGCAGCTTCACCGTCTCGGCGATGAGACCGGCATTGTTGTGCGGGTTGGGATTGTCGCCGCGGGCGGTCCAGGCCTTGAAGATTTTTTCGCGCACGTCGCGCTTGTCGGCGAATTGCAGGATCGGCTCGACGCTCGACCGGGAGGTGGTGGCGGCATAGGGCGCGGCGATGCCGCGCTCCTTCGCGGTTTCGGCCGCGGCTTCGCGCGCGAAATCCGGCACGCCCGCGAGATCGCTTTCCTGGAGCGGCAGAACGAAGGCCTGCTCGTCGGCGAGAACGTTCTGGCCGAAATTCGTGCCGAGCGTCGCCAGCCTTTCGACGATCGCGGCGTAGCGGTCACGCGCCTTGCCTTCGAGCCGCGCGCCGGCACGCACGAAGTCGAGGTGATAGCGCTCCAGGACGCGGCGGCTCTCGGCATCGAGCGCGAGCTGCGCGCCGGCGAGGCTGTCGATGCGCTTGAACAGTGCGGCATTGAGATAGATGTCGTTCCAATGCTTGGCGAGGACCGGCGCCATGTCGCGCTCGATCTCCTGGATCGCCGGATTGGTGTGGGACGAGGCGAGGTTGTGGAACACCGCCTCCACCTTGCTCAGCAGCCGGCCGCTGTTTTCCAGCGCCAGGATCGTGTTCTCGAATGTCGGCGCCGCCGGATTGCCGGCGATCGCCGCGATCTCCGCCGCGTGTTCCGGCAGGGCACGGTCATAGGCCGGGCGGAAATGCTCCGGCTGGATGCGGTCGAACGGCGGCGCGCCGAACGGCGTCGTCCAGTCTTCGAAAAAAGGATTGGCGGACATGGAATTCCCGTCTGATCTGGGGTGGAGGCGAAACAATAGCTAATGCGGCAAGAGCCGGATATAGCGCGACGGATGCGTGTCCAGCGCGTTTTCCGCATAACCCTTCACATAGGGTTGAACGAGGGCGCGATTGACCGGAAAGAACAGGGGGACGATCGGCAGCGCGTCCAGCGCGATCTTCTCGGCGCGCGCAAAGGCGGCGAAGCGCTGCGTCCGGTCCATCACCGCCTGCGTATCGTAGACGAGCTTGTCGAAGGCGGGATCCGAATAATCGGCATAATTCGCCTCGGTGCTCTCGCTCTCGAGCAGGTAGAGGTAATATTCGGGATCGGGCGGCGCCTGCCAGCCGGCATCGGCCACCTGGAAATCGCGCGTGCGCAGGCGGTTGTAGTGCATCGCCACCTCTTCGGTGACGATGTCGGTCCTGACGCCGATATCGGCCCACATCGCCTGGATGGCGACCGCAACGCGCCGGTTGAGCTCGCCGAGCCGGCAGTTGTAGGTCAGCGCGAGGGGATGAGCGGCGTCGTATCCCGCCTGCATCAGGAGCGCGCGCGCCCTGGCGAGACGCGCCTCGTAGGGAACGCCGGCGCCTTCGATCCGCGCGCCGGCATAGCCTGCGATCGCGGGCGGGATGAGGCCGTAGGCGGGGACCTCGCCGGTGCGCAGGATTTCCTTCGTCAGCCGCTCGCGGTCGATGGCGAGCGACAGGGCGCGCCGCACGCGCAAATCGCCGACGGCCGGATCCTTCAGGTTGAACGTCAGATAGGTGAGCGCGAGATTGGGCGCGATCAGCGCCTCGCCGGGCAGGTTGCGCTGCAGCCATTGGTACATGGTCGGCGGGAAGCGCAGGTTCAGGTCGAGCTCGCGCGCGCGGAAGCGCTTGAGCGCGGCTTCGTCATTGTCGGTCGGGAAGAAATCCACTTCGTCGAGGTGCACGTTCCTGGCGTCGTAGAAGTACGGATTCTTCTTCAGGCGGACATGGCCCTGCGGCACCCACTCCGCGAGCGTGAAGGCGCCGTCCGACACCATCTTGCCGGGCTTGATCCAGTCCTTGCCGTAGCGCGCATAGGCGGCGCGCGGCAGCGGATCGAACAGCGGCAGCGCGGTCAGGAGAATCAGGATCGGCGTAGGCCGGTCGAGCGTGATGACGAGCGTGCGGTCGTCCGGCGCGAAGACGCCGGCATCCTCGGGCGGCAGCTTGCCTTCGTTGACGAGCTTGCCGTTGTGGATCTTGTAGGCGAAGTTCGCGAACTGGGAATGGGTCGCCGGATCGAGCATGCGGCGGATGCCGGCGACGAAATCCATCGCGGTCAGCGGCGAGCCGTCGGACCAGCGCAACCCGTCGCGCAGATGAAACGTGTAGGTGCGTCCGTCCGCGCTGACGTCCCAGTTCTCGGCCGCGCCGGGAACGACGTTGCCGTGCATGTCCGGCGTCGTCAGGCCGAGGAAGAGATCGTCCATGATCTCGAGTTCGACGGTCAGTCCGTATTGCGGCGGATCCAGCGTGTCCGGTTCGGCGACGTTGCCGCGGTTGAGCACGCTGCCATGCGCGGGCGGCGGATCGCCCGGTCGCGCGGCGAGATAGCCGACCAGCCCGGCGCACAGGAGGAGCGCTGCCGCCCAAAGGAGCCTTCTCGGCATGGTTCGTTCCGTCGCATCGTCGATCCCGTCACGCGCAGTTGAGCACAAAATCACGGTTACCGCGCCTCAAACTCTTGAAATGTGGCGACCGACCTGCAAGGCATCGTCGCGGGCGGATGGGAAGGCCGGTCCGGGAGCGCCGAGATGAGAGTTCTGCGAGTGGCGAGCGCCATCGTGATGCTGACCGCAGGCGCGGCTTCGGCCACCGGCAAGCACGACGCGCCGCCGCCGGTCGATCCCGCCTACATGTGGGACCTCGGCGATCTCTATCCCTCCGACCGGGCCTGGACGGACGAGCATGACCGGGTGAAGGCGCTCACCGACTCCCTCGACCGCTACAAGGGAACGCTCGGCGCCAGCGCCAGGGACATGCTCGCCGCGCTCGCCGCGATCAGCGACGTGCAGCGGGCCGACGACCGGCTGATGGCCTATTCGAGTCTCAAGGCCGACGAGGACGTCCGCATCGCCGCCAACCAGGAACGCCAGCAGCTCGCCACCTCGCTGTTCACCGAATTCGCGGAGAAGACGGCGTGGGTGACGCCGGAGATCCTCGCCATCGGCGCCGACAAGGTGCACGATTTCGAGCGCCAGGAGCCGGAGCTCGCGCGCCGCTTTGATTTCTATCTGGACGACGTGCTGCGCAACGCGCCGCACACGCTCGGCGCCGAGAGCGAGAACGTCATGGCCGCGGCCGGCGACGTTCTCCAGCAGCCCGGCGCCATCTACAGCGTGCTGGCGAACGGCGAAGTGCCGTTCCCGACGGTCACGCTGTCCGACGGGCGCAAGGCCACGCTCAACCAGGCGGGCTACCAGAAATACCGCCAGCTCGCGAACCGCGCCGACCGCAAGAAGGTGTTCGACGCGTTCTGGGGCATGTGGAAGAAGTATGAGGGAACGCTTGGCGCGACGCTCACCACCCAGGTGATGGGCGAGGTGTTCAACGCCAAGGTCCGCCACTTCCCCAATTCGCTGGACGCCGCCGTCTTCGTCGACAACATGCCCGAAGCGGTCTATCGCCGGCTCATCGCCGAGGCCAACGCCGGCCTGCCGACGATGTACCGCTATCTGAAGCTGCGCAAAAAACTGCTCGGCATCAAAGGCGATCTCGCCTATTACGACATCTATCCCTCGATGTTCCGGCTCGCGAAGCCGCCGGCGTTCAGCGTCGCGGATTCCGAGCGCATCTCGCTCGACGTCGCCAAGGCCTATGGGCCGGACTATCTCGACAAGCTGAAACAGGGATTTGCCGGCCGCTGGATGGACGTGCTGCCGCGTCCCGGCAAGGCCGCGCTCGATTACATGCAGGGCTCCGCCTACGACGTGCATCCCTACCTGCACCTGAACCACAATGGCGACTACGACTCGCTCTCCACCTTCATCCACGAATGGGGACATGCGGTGCACACGATGCTGACGCACGACTCCCAGCCCTACGACAAGTCGCGCTATTCGACGTTCACCGCCGAGACCGCCTCGATCACCAACGAGATGCTGCTGAGCGACTATATGGTGGCGCATGCACCGGACGATGCCGACAAGCTCTACTATCTCGGGGAATCGCTGGAACTGCTGCGCGCCACCTTCTTCCGCCAGACCGAATTCGCCGAATTCCAGCTCGCGCTGCACGAGGAACTGGAAGCGGGGCGGCCGCTGTCGGGCGCGCGGATGACCGAAATCTATTGCGGCCTGCAGAAGAAATATCACGGCGAGGCCGAGGGCGTGATGACGATCGATCCCGCCTATTGCGATGAATGGGAGTTCGTGCCGCACTTCTACATGGGCTTCTATGTCTGGCAGTACGCGACCTCGATGGCCGGCGCCGCGGCGTTCGCCGACGCGATCGAGCATGAGGGGCAGCCGGCGCGCGACCGCTTCATCGCCATGCTGAAGGCGGGCGGTTCGGCCTATCCCTACGACCTGTACAAGCAGGCCGGCCTCGACATGGCGACACCGGCGCCCTACGAGGCGCTGCTGGCGCGCATGAACCGCACCATGGACCAGATCGACGCGATCGAAGCGAAAGCGCGGTGAGTTCGCTGGCGAAGCGCTGGCTCGCGGAAGTTCAAGAAGGCCCGCTGCTCGAGCTCGACGGTTGCAAGGCGCGACCGTCACCCGTTTCAATGTGATGTTTCTTCGGCAGCATGAACGTCGCGAGAAACAGACCAATGTTCCGCTGCGCGCCCTGCAAGAGCACGCCATGCGCGGCAAGCCCGGCAAAGCGCGCATAGCGGGGACGATTTTCAATGTCGGCCAACGCCGAAATCGAATCGCGCCACTTGGATGCGCGGTCGCCATATGCCCGCCGAAACGCGCGCGCCTGACCGATAAGATCGCGCATCGGCCACAGGTGACGGCCCGATACGATCTTCGCAAATCGAACGACACTGGAGAGAAGCGACCAGCTTCTGAGGGACGTAGCGTTATCGCCATGGCGGCGATAGAGCACCGTCGGTCGATCGATCGCTGCAAGCACACCGAAGGCAGCGCCAACGAGCGAGACCCAGTGGTCATGCATGGCGGCGTCGTGCGGAATGGGCCGGGCCGCGCGATATAGCGCGCGGTTCATCAGCATTGTGCAACCTATTGCAACGTTGGTCAGCAACTGCTGTTCGAGCTCCGACCGCTCCGGACTCCGATTGGCGAATTCCCAGACGCTGTTTGCAACAACATTCAAGTCGCCGTCGCAGACGGCCACGTCGCTATGGACGAGGGCGCAGACGTCGCCATGCTGCCGCTCGATCTCGCGCATTCTGGCCAGTGACACTTCTATCTTATCCGGCAGCCAGACGTCGTCGTGATCGCAGTACATGGCGTAGTCGGCCGTGAAGGCGTCGGTGATCCGCGCGAAGTTGGCGCACGCGCCGCCTGCCGGCGTGTCGAACGCCAGGAGCCGGATGCGGTGGGGAAAGCGCGCCTTGTACTCGGCCAGGATCGCGAGCGTTGCGTCCGACGAACCGTCGTCGGCGACGAGCAGGTCGAAGTCCTGGCAGGTCTGCGAGAACAGCGAGTCGAGCTGGGCGCGGAGAAACTTCGCGCTGTTGTACGTCGCAAGTCCGATTTCGATGCGGGGCATGGCGGCACCATAGTCGCCGGCGCTTCGCCATCAAGCGATGCGTCGCGCTTTTACGAAGTAAAATAAAGTGCATCCGTCGCGCATCGACGACGCGTCGTGCGCTTTCGGATGTAAACGCGCCGCTTGTGGGATAACTTCGCCGTGTTCATGTGCGGCGCGCTGACCGCGCTCGTAAATTCGCGCCAGGATTAAATTAGTTATCCACTCTTAACGGCGGCGCCATCGGCGCCTATCTCGTGCTCTCGGATTTCGGGAGACGAGGATGGCACTCGATTTCGGTCGGCAAGGCGAGCCGCACCGAAGATGACGCGGGACCAGACAGGCAAGGGTGCAAGCTCGCGTGCATCCGTGCGGAAGCTTTTTTCCGCTAGGGCCGTGGACGTCGAAGCGAAGGTGCTTGTGGTTGGCCGTTGCGGCCTTCCGCCTGCCGGCCGCGTCGCGACGCAACAGGGATGGGCCCCGCCGGAACGCCACCGGCAGGGCCTTTCTTTTTTGCCGTCAGCGGATCTCGAACACCATCGAGACGTTCGCCTTAATGCCCCGTTCGCCCGCGGCGGTCGGAGTCGTTGCCTCGGCTTTCATCGCGGTCACCACCACGCCCGGCTCGGCAGAGGTAGCGTCCGAAACCCACTCGCTGATCGATATGACCGGCCCGAGGGCGACGCCCGCGGCCTTGGCATAGGTCTGGGCCCGCTTGATGGCGTCGCGGATCGCTCCCGCGCGCGCCGCCGCGAGCAGCGAGTCCTGGTCGCGGATGGAGAAGGCAACCGAATTGATCTGGTTCGCGCCCGCCGCCACCAGCGCATCGAGCGACGGCCCGAGCGTCTTGACGTCGTCGAGCGTGACGTCGACCTGGTTGGAAACCGTGTAGCCGACGATGAGTTGCAGGCCCGTCGCGTTCGGATTGTAGGGCGGGTATTGCGGCTGGATGGAGAAGTTGGAGGTCTGGATATGCTTGTCCGGAACGCCGAGTCGCTTCAGCGCATCGAACACGCCGGTCATCTTGCGCGCATTCTCGGCCAGCGCCGCGGCGGCGGTCTTGGCCGTCGTCGTCACGCCGGCGGAAAGCTGCGCCTGGTCGGGTATGGCCCTGGCTTCGCCCGCGCCGGAGACGGTGATGGTGCGGGGCGCCGCATCGGCGAAGGCGGCCGACACCGGCGCCAGGGCGAGGCACAGGGTGAGCAGGGCGGGACGGAAAAAGGATGGCATGGTGGATTCCTTCTGGGCTCGGTCTTCGACAGTGCCTCCCGCGGAAGGCGGGAATGGGGCGCGTCTGCGGCGGATCATAGGCCAGGGGCGTCGCGGACGGAGCGTTTTTGCGCCGCGCCGTTTCCTGCTATGGGACGCGCCGGGGCCTGTAGCTCAGGTGGTTAGAGCTGACCGCTCATAACGGTCTGGTCGCAGGTTCGAGTCCTGCCGGGCCCACCAGTCACTAAGTCATTGTTAGAGTTATAGAAAATATTTCCGTACACAGATCAATAACCTCACGAAACGGGCGTACCAGCGACGCCGGTCGGTCTCTCCAGAATCAGAACGAATCTGTCCGTGGGCCAAACCACTGCCGATTGCGTTTTTGTCTCTGGCTTCGCTGAACCGTTTCCTGGAATCGCGGAGCGACAACGTCGAGACGGGTTCGCACTCGGCGAGAGACTGGTTCGAGTCTCATCAAGTTGAGTGGAACGAGATTCCAATTGGGAACCGAACTTCCCCAGCGACTGGTCTTTGGGGCAGTCCTGAACGCGGTTGACCGCGATTTCTTAAGATTTATGCCCGCGGAGTTAGCCCGAGCCGCGCCCTCTGCTTTACCCAGCTCGACGGCAGATCCACAAGACGGGTAATGCCGATGCCGCGGGGCAGCTGTCCGCTGACGGCGGCTTCGACAATGTCCGGTGCAACAAATGCCAGCGACATAATCATGTGCACCGAACGTCGGCTGCGGTCTTCGCGAAGCGCGATCGCTTCGACGTTCGTCACCTTGCCCGTGACAAGCTCGTCGAGCCAAAGCCGGCCCTTTGCCAGCGCTCGCACCAGCGTGGCTCTGGTTTCCGAGCGGATGGGACGACCATCGGCGTGCAAGTCGGTCTTGGGCAATAACACCTCGCGCTTCGGCCGACCGCGTTTGCGCTCCCAGGGAATCTCCAACGTAGACGCACCGCTCGAGGCTGACCCGCTGACATTGAGCGTGACGACCAGGCGAGCCTTTTCGAGAACGACGCGGTCGATCAATGAACGGATTGCAGACCGGCTCTCAAGACTGGTCGTTTCGTTGGGGACAGTTATATCCGGCAGAGACCTCAAAGCGGTGACAACCCGGATCTCTACTTGCTCGGCCGAGACTCGGGGCACAGTTCCCGCGTCCTTGGCTCGACCTTCGACAAGAGCGCGGCTGACGTAGTAGCGGTATCTTAGACCCTTCTTTCGCGCATGAGTTGGGCTCATGGTGTGGCCAGCATCGTCGAAAAACTTGCCGAGCAAGAGGGCGTTCGATGCTGCACGCTCTGACAGATGGCTTTGAAGGTTTTCAGCGAGCTTGATCTGGACCGCTTCAAAAATGCCTCGATCGATCAGTGGCTGATGCTCGGCGGGGTAGCTTGAGTCCTTATGATTGAGCTCGCCGATATAGGTTCGGTTCTTCAACATATGAGCCAGGGGGCCCCGAGTGAGCAGAACACCGCCTATGGTGCGACCGTTTGCAAGATGTCTCTTCCGCGTTCGGATATCTTTGGCATTAAGTTCCCGGGCGAGGGCGAGCAGAGACCCTAAAGCCAAGTACCGTTCGAAGATCATCCGAACAGTGGGGGCTTCAGCACCGTCGATCACCAGCTTGCGATCTAGGACTCGGTAGCCAAGCGGGACGGTTCCACCAACCCAGATACCCTTCTTCTTGGACGCTGCAATTTTGTCTCGAATGCGCTCGCTCGTCACTTCGCGTTCGAACTGGGCAAACGATAGAAGCACATTGAGGGTCAGCCGACCCATGCTAGTGGTCGTGTTGAACGACTGGGTGACAGACACGAATGACACACCTTGTGCGTCGAACAGTTCGACCAGCTTGGCGAAGTCGGCGAGGGAGCGGGTCAGTCGATCGACTTTGTACACAATGATGACGTCGATCAGTTTGGCTTTGACGTCCTCCAGGAGTTTCTTGAGCGCAGGGCGCTCAAGTGAGCCACCCGAGAAGCCGCCATCGTCATACGCCGTTCGGACTAACTTCCAGCCCTCATGCGCCTGACTTTTAATGTAGGCTTCAGACGCCTCACGCTGGGCGTCCAGGGAATTGAAGTCCTGCTCGAGGCCGGTATCAGTCGAGACGCGCGTATAGATGGCGCAACGCAGGGTCTTGGCAATCTGTTTCGTCACTGTGGAGTTCCTGCACTGCCCTCGCGTAGGCCGAAGAAGCGCGGGCCGTTCCAGCGCGTCTTGGTAATGGCAAAAGCGATCTTGGTGAGACTGGGATAGGTGGTACCGTTCCAGACAAATCCACTGTCTGTCACCATCACATGGTGATGAGTACCCTCATGTTCGCGCACCAACACGGTGCCAGGCTTGAGACGGCTGTGGCCGGGCACCGATATTGCTGTCGCAGCCGCCTGGGTGTCGGTCGGCTCAGCGCGCGCGAGCCGCTCCAGATACTGCACAGTGGATCGGGAGAGGTCCCCCAGTACTTGCGACTGGCAGTGATAAGCGAGAATTCGGCGAATGAGATGGGCGGGAATATGTCTGAGCGCTTTCCTACCAAACTCTGTCCGCCAGCGTTGCCTAAGTCTATCGAGATCGAGATCGCGCAAGTGCGTGATCTCGGTCTCAAGCCGCTTCTGCTTGACGTGCACCGGGGCTCAACCCTGTGCGACAAAGTAGTGTCGCACGCCGTTGCTCGGCTTGTCGGACGTTAGCTTCAAACCGATGCGCTTCTTGACAGTGCCGGCTAGAAAGCCGCGTACGCTGTGCGCCTGCCAGCCAGAAGCCTTCTGCATCTCCTGTAGTGACGCACCCTGCTTGCGCCGCAACAGTTCGAGAATCTGATGCGACTTCGATGTGATCTTTACAGGGGTCGTTTTCGAGGGTCCTGATTTCGGTGACCTGCGCAGGGTAACCTTCGTTAGCCTGGATCTTGCCGTCTTTGGTTTGCTCGACTGTCTCATGTTTGCCTCGGTGGTACGGACGCTGACCATTTCAGCGCCTTCACCAGGCAAAGCCCGGAATTACCATCCAGGCGGACACTAGCCGCAGTCGGCGATTGTCGACCCATGGACGCTCCTCTCGCGTCAGATGTCGAGCGAATTCGGACTAATGTTGTGGCGAAGATGACTCTGATTGAGCCAGCAAATTGCCAGAGGTTCGGGCAACATCGACGCCGCGTCGAGCGCACAATTTGGTCGCAGATGCCTTAGTATACTAGTCACTCGCCCTACTAACGCGCATCAAGGATCGCGTACGGATTCGGTCGCCAAAAGGTCTGGGTGTCGATCTGGACACCAGAGTAGTCAGCGTCACTATCATGGTCGGCTAAATCTTCCAGAATCATGATCAGCGCATCCAGTTGGTCGTCGTAGCGTCCGCTGGGAAAACTCAAGATCTCCGATTTGAAGTCGGACAGCCAGTCTGCGTTTTCGGGGAGGCGAACGTGGCCAAGCTCGAACCGGGTAATGACGCGCGACACTCGAGTTACTTTGTCATCCTTGGGTTGAGTGCCGATGATGTCGAACCGAGACTCCCTCTCGATCTCCTGCCGAACTCCTTCTCCCATTCCGGTCGTTTCGATAATTAGGCGTGTTGCGCCATGTTCTCTTGCGAGGCTCTCGATTTCGGATTTGATTCGAAGAGTGTTCCAATGGCCGCGTCGTACTTCGAGAACATAAATTTGCCGCTTGACGATCCCTACAACGACGATTGCGGTGTAATCATTGTGCGTGCCGGCTTTGCCGGCCGGATCACACACGAGATAGATCTGAGAGAACTGATTTCTCGACGGTGCTACCGAGTATGACCCAAGCCATTCTCTCTTGATCATGTTGCCGGTGGCGGGTTCGGGCGTTTGCTGGTATTGCGCGCTGAAGGCGTAACTGCCGATTTGCTTTTTGGTCTTCGCCAATTCATCCAGATCATCGCGCGCCGGTTGCAGAGGATCGCCTGGTTCTCGAACAAGCGGCTTTTCGTCTCCAATGTCATACTCGGTCCTCTCCACCGCGATACTTGGCATCACGAGGCTGGGCCAGTTCTGCTCGATCAGGTTGCCCGCCAAGTCGTCGGCATGGAGGCGTTGCATACAAACGATCATGAGCGTTTTGCCCGGTCGGTTTCGGCGAGAGTGCAGGGTATCGTTAAACCAGCTATTGACGGACGTGCGCTTGGCTTCGGAGGCTGCATCGTCTGCTTTGAGCGTGTCATCGATTATCAGGACATCGCCGCCTCGCCCGGTAAGAGTTCCGCCGACCGACGTCGCGAGTCGCCCGCCTCCCTTTGCGGTCTCGAACTCCGATTCGGTGAACTTCCGCGGGTTGGACAGACGGCCACGCGACAGGCGAAAAACTAGTGGAGATTGGATGAGTGCCGCAAAGTCGCGTGCGGATTTTTTACTCAGGTCATCGCTGTAGGTTGCAACGATGATCGGTATGGTCGGATCGCGGACCAAAAGCCAGGCTGGAAAGCATACCGAGACAATGAACGTCTTCAGCGAACGCGGTGGCATGTTCACCACGAGTCTGGGATCGACTTTGCCGTCGGCCATCTGCTGTAGCCGCCAGGCGAGACAGACTATGTGCCAATTAGCGTTCCATTCGCTGTCGGGGTACACGACTCCGAATGCCAGTTCGACGAACATCGGAAAATCGTTGCGAATGATCATGTCGAGTAGTTGGCGGTCGCTTAGCTCAGTTTTCTTCATCGTTTGATATCCATCTTAGAATGCGTGGGAGATGACGTCGTAAGATTGCCAGCTCGGCTTTTGTTGGAGGGGCGGCTTCGACATGGGCCGCCTCGCGCTCGTTGATCGCCAGGAGCATGCCGGACGCCCGTGGATCGCCCTGCATAGCTTTTCCGATCAGCGCCATTGCCGACGCCTCCTGCTTTGAGACCTTCTTCGTGACGCCGCCCTCTTTGACGACGACAGGCCTCCTAAGCTGCGAGTTCACTTCAGTCGCGAAATTGCGTGAGCCCTTCGGCCGCCCTTTTGGGTTCCCGGACTGCCCCTTCTTGAAACGCGATCGCTTGGGTGGCCGTCCTCGGCCAATCTTGAAACTGCTCATCGTTTGGACCTCCTTCGTGACGGCGTTCGATCCTGAGCGGGGTTTGGCGGGAGGCTCGAGATCGAAACCTGCCGGCTGGATTCGATCTCAGCGAAGGTCCGGCCGTCACCAACAAGGGTGGCTGACTTTCCAGTCAACAGTTCCCAGCGCCGAACAGCGACGTCGACATATTGCGGATCGATTTCCATGGCGCGTGCAACCCGCCCGGTACGTTCGGCGGCGAGTAAAATCGTGCCGCTTCCGGCAAAAGGGTCCAGTACAATCCCGTTGCGTCTGCTGCAGTCCCGAATCAAATCGGCGATAAGTGCAACGGGCTTGACGGTAGGGTGAAGGTCCTGCAGCTCACGTCGCCTTGGATCAAGACTCGAGCCACCTGGGTAATCGAGGACATTGGCGCGATATCGACCTTCCGCCCCAAGCCCGAAATTGTTGACGTGCGGTTTTCCGCCGTTCTTGAAAACCGCGATGAGTTCGTGCTTGGAGCGATAGAAGCTTCCTTGGCCGGCATTCGACT
>DATJZB010000111.1:0-64404 GCA_035499335.1 Rhizomicrobium sp.
CGGAATCAGCTCCATCGGGTTGAGCGCCTTGTACGCGGCGGCGTGCTGCTGGCCGCCGTCCTTCAGGAGGTGAATGAAGCGAAGCTCCGGCGCGATGCCTTTCAGGTTCAACGCGATCCGCGCGCGGAACGCGGCGGAGGACCGGAAATAGCCGTAGAGCGCGAATTCACCCTTCATATTTGACGACCTCCTGCTCGATGGCGCCGAAGACGGAATCGCCGCGCTTGTCGAACATCTCGATCCGCACCTGGGCGCCGAATTGCAGGAACGGCGTGACGGGCGCGCCTTTTTCGATCTGCTCGAGGCTGCGCCGTTCGGCGATGCAGCACGATCCGACGCTCGTATCCTTGTTGGCGACGGTTCCCGAGCCGACGATCGATCCGGCCGCCAGTGCGCGGGTTCTGGCGGCATGGGCGATGAGCTGGGCGAAGGAAAAAGTCATGTCGACACCGGCATCCGGCGCGCCGAAACGCTTGCCGTCGAGCCAGACGTGCAACGGCAGATGCACCTTGCTGTCGCGCCAGGCCTCGCCCAGTTCGTCGGGCGTCGCGGCGATGGGCGAAAAGGCGCTCGCGGGCTTGGACTGGAAGAAACCGAAATTCTTGGCGAGCTCGGCCGGAATCAGGTTGCGCAGGGAGACGTCGTTGACGAGCATCAACAGCTTGATGTGCCCCGAAGCCCGCGTCGCGTCGGTGCCCATCGGCACGTCGTCGGTGATGGCGGCGACCTCGGCTTCGAAATCGATGCCCCAGGCCTCGTCCGCGGCGAGGATCGGATCGCGCGGACCGACGAAGCTGTCGGAGCCGCCCTGGTACATCAGGGGATCGGTCCAGAAGGACGGCGGCATCTCGGCGCCGCGCGCCCGGCGTACCAGTTCGACATGGGTGACGTAGGCCGAGCCGTCGGCCCATTGATACGCGCGCGGCAGCGGCGCATGGCAGTGTCGCGGCTCGAAGACGATTTCGCCGGCGAGCGTGCCCGCGTTCAATAGGTCGGAGACGCGCGCCAGCCGCGGCGCTGCCTGGCTCCAGCCGTCCAGCGCCTGCTGCAGCGTGGCCGCGATCTCCGGCACCGCGACGGCGCGCTTCAGATCGCGCGAGACGACGACGAGCATGCCGTCGCGGCCCTGCTTGAGCGACGCGAGTTTCATGTCGCCTTCCAGCTGTCGGCATAGCCTTTGTCTTCGGTCGCCGCCGCCGCATCCGTCATGTCGAGGGCGTCGCGCGCGTCGATCATCACCGCGACCTCATCGGTCATGGTCTTCGCCGCTTTCGCGCCGGCGGCGAACGCCTTGGGATGCGGCCCGTGGGTGAAGCCGCAGGGATGGAACGTGATCATGCCCGGCTTGATGTTGTCGCGGCTGAAGAATTCGCCGGCGTGGTAGAAGATCACCTCGTCATAGTCGTCGTTGGAATGGAAGAAGGGCACTTTCAGCGCGCCCGGGTCGCTCTCGATCGGCCGCGGCACGAAGGTGCAGACGACGAAACGGTCGGCGACGAAGGTCGAATGGACGCTCGGCGGGATGTGGTAGCGATGGCTCATGACGGGGCGGATGTCGCGCCAGTTGAGTTTCACCGGCGCGAGATTTCCCTTCCAGCCGACGGCATCGAGCGGGTTGAACGGATAGGTGATCACCGATCCCTGGCCGCGGCGCTTGACGGTCACCTGCCATTCGCCGTCGCGCTGGGCGCGGAACTTGTCGTCGAGCCTGGGAGTCTCCAGCGCCGCCGGGTCGAAGATCGCGTGCGGCCCGAGAATGCCGCGATCCGGCAACCGGTAGCTGCCGTTGGTCGCCTCGATGCGCAGCACCGTGGTCGGTTGCGCGGCCTCCAGCCGCCACATCGTGCCGCGCGGCAGCAGGATGTAGTCGCCCTCGCGATAGCTCATATGGCCGAAGTCGCAGTAGAGATCGCCGGATCCCGCGTGGATGAAAAAGAGCAGATCGCCGTCCGCGTTGCGCGCCAGCATCGGCATCGCACCCGGACAAAGCCAGATCTCGATGCTGCAATGCGCATTCCTGAGCAGCGCGGTCTGCCGGTGCGGCTCTTTCGAAGCCGTCAGCACGCCGACCGCATCGAAGGCGCGTGGCCGCAAGGGACCTTCGAACTTCGTCCAGCCGGTCGGCGGATGGCGGTGATAGATGTGTGCGGCTGGCCCGAAGAAGCCGTCGCGGCCGATTTCGCGCTCGAACGTGCCGTCCGGCAGGTCGGCATGCGCCTGCTTGGACGTCTCGCCTTCGCTGCGCGGGAATTCGATCCAGTTCTTGCTCATGCCACGCCGTCCTTCGCTTCGCCCGGGCCCTTGAGGACGCCGCGCCTGATCTGGTCGAGTTCGATGCTCTCGAACAGCGCCTTGAAGTTGCCTTCGCCGAAGCCCTGATTGCCTTTCCGCTGGATGATCTCGAAGAAGATCGGGCCAATCGCGTTCTGGGTGAAGATCTGGAGCAGGAGGTTGTCTTTTTCCCCGTCCATCAGGATGCGGTCCTTCTTCAGCCGCGCCACGTCCTCGCCGTGACCCTTGATGCGGTTGTCGAGCCGCTCGTAATAGGTCCCGGGCGTGTCCTGGAACTGCGCACCGCGCGCAGCCAGCGTCTCGACCGAGCGATAGATGTCGTCCGTGCCCAGCGCGATGTGCTGGATGCCTTCGCCGTGATAGGCGTGCAGATACTCCTCGATCTGCGACTTGTCGTCGGAGCTTTCGTTGATCGGGATGCGGATGGCGCCGTCTGGGCTCGTCATGGCGCGCGACTTGAGGCCGGTGAGCTTGCCCTCGATGTCGAAATAGCGCACTTCCCGGAAATTGAAGAACCGCTCGTAGAAGCCGGCCCACTTGTCCATGTTGCCGCGAAAGACGTTGTGCGTGACATGGTCGATGGCGGTGAGGCCGGCGCCGTCGTGCGTCAGTCCCTTCGCCGGATCGGTCGGGACGAAGTCGACGTCGTAGATCGAACGATCGCCGTAGCGATCGACGAGATAGATCACGCTGCCGCCGATGCCTTCGATGGCCGGAATGTTCAGCTCCATCGGCCCGACCTGGTTGTGAAACGGCGTGGCGCCGAGCGCGATGAGACTGTTGTAGGCCTTGGCGGCATCCTTCACGCGGAACGCCATGGCGCAGGCGCTGGGCCCGTGCGCGCGGGCAAAGCGGCTGCCATGGCTGTCCGGCTCGGCATTGACGATGAAGTTCACCTGTCCCTGGCGGAACAAGGTCACATCCTTTGAGCGATGGCGCGCCACGGCGCGGAATCCCATCCGCTCGAACAGCGCCGTCAGCTCGCCGACGTCGGGCGCGGTGTATTCGACGAACTCGAATCCGTCCGTGCCGATGGGGTTGTCCCAAAGCGTCATGGCGTCTCCCGCGATTCTGCGTCCCGCGCGGGAATGTAGTTTCAAATGAAACTAGTTGCGAGTCCTACATCTGCATGGGAGCCGTGAGGCCGAGGAAACCCACAATGACAACGATGAGAATCGCGCCGGCGAGTTCGGCGGACAGCGTCAGCGGCAGGGTTTCCACGGCTTCGCGCTCGCCGCGCGCGAGTCCGGGCAGAACGCCGAACCGGTTGGTGAGCGCGAGCGCGATCATCACCGCGGCCAGGACCAGCTTGGCGGCGAGCAGGCTGACATAGGCGAGGGACCAGCGCATGCCCGGCACGTCGAGGATCGCGAGTGCGTTGATCGTCCCGGCAACGGCGAGGACCGCGACGCTGCCCACGCCCCAGCGCGAGAACAGGCGGAGCAGGGCGACATGCCTTTGCGTATCTCCGGCCTCGCCGAAAACCGCAACGAGCAGCGCGACGAGTCCGCCTGTCCACAATCCGGCCGTCAGCAGATGGGCGGCGTCGACGCCGGCGCGCAGCAAGGCGAATTGCGGGGCGCCGCCCGCGGCCGCATGGCTCGTGAGACCGAGCAGGGTCAGTGCGATGCCGCCACCGACGGCGCCTGCGATGTCGCTGGCGCGCGGGCGCGCCGCTGCGAACAGAAGAGTCGCCGCAAGCAGCGCCATCCGCAGCACCGCGACATGGCCGTAGAGCGTGCCGGCCAGCACGCGTCCCATCGCCGCGACGGCAAAACCGGTCCCTGTCATCTCGCCTGCGGCGAAGCCGACGAGGAGAATTCCCGTCGCCAGCGCAAGCGCGCCGCACGCGATCGGCAAGCTGCGCGGCAACGCCAGCTCGATCCGCAGACGCGTTTTCGCCAGCCAGGCGAATGCACCTGCGCCCGTGAGGATCATCAGGCTCGCGAGATGGACGGCACGGACGAGCGCGAAGAGCAACATCGGGGAATGGTTTCCGTTCAGCTCACTTGCCGTTCGCGCCGCGCACGTCGAACGTCACCGGCAATTTCGTGCCGTCCGCGAATTGCAGCGTCACGGCGACCTTGCCGCCGCGCTTCATGGCGGCGCCCGGCGCCATGCACATCAGGTGATAGCCGCCCGGCGAGAAGCTCAGCATCGTATTGGCCCGCACGTCGATCGAGGCGACGTCGCTCATGCTCGCCATGCCGTTCATGGTGTCGGACTTGTGCAACATCAGCATCCCGCAGGCCGGCGACGACGCGCCGGTCAGCGTCAGCGTCTTGCCCGTTCCGTTGTACAGGTCGAAATAGCCGCCGGCCGGCAGGCCGCCGGGCAGGGAGCGGAACCAGGGATAGGTCACGCGGACGGGCGTCGCGGCCGACGTTGCGCCGGCCGTGGCAAGGACGAGGACTGCTGCCGTCAAAAGCTTGTTCATCTCGTTCTCCTTCATCGCGGGAGTATCAGGAAATTGTATTTGCCTTCGGTGCGATGCGTGTCGACCGAGACGGCATGCCAGCTCACCCGGTAGCGGCCCGGCGCGAGCGGCTTCAGCGGCAGATCCATCTCGGCGCCACCGACCGCGACATCCCCGGCCGCCATGTCGCGCCCGCCATCGTCGGTGACCGTCACGCCGCTGAAAGCGGGCTCCAGCGCCTCGGTGAAGTGCAGTTCCACCCTGGCCGGAGGGCTGCGAAAGTTTTCGCCCGCGGCCGGGCTGGCGTGATCGAGAAAGGCGTGCGCCGAGGCCGGAGCGGCGAGCATGGCGACCGCGAGCGCGAGCGTGCAGGTCTTCAATGGCTGCCTCCGAAGATCGGCGTTCCCAGAGAATGGGGGAAGATATCGTCGATGTAGAAGTGGAGCTGCATGACGATTCCGACGTTGCTGCCCGATGCGTGGTTCACCGGGATCACCGCCTCGGCGGCGAGTTGGATATATTGGCCGGACCATATCAGGCCCGGATCAATCGTGCCGGTGGTACCGCCCGCATCGGTCGGCGAACGCATGCTGAACTCGACGAGCGGCGTCAGATGCGCGACGAACTTCGAAAAACCCTGGTCGCGCACGTTATTCTGCAGATAGAGAAGGCTGTATTCGAGCGCGCCGCTCCACTGCACCGCCTTGGACTCGGTGCTCGTGCCCGGGATGGCGTACCCGATGACGCCCGTGACCGCGACGGGCCGAAGCAGCGCCATGGAGTCCGGCAGGTCGCCGAAACCTTTTCCGAACAGGATTTCCGGCGTGTAGGTGGTGGCCGTATCCGCCACAGCGCGCGCGCCGCTGCCCCCGATCTCGAAGCTGAGCGCCGCCGAGGCGACGAACTCGCTCGCATCGTCTGTGAGGAATTGCCACATCGGCGTGATCTCGAAATTGTCCCAGCCGGATGCGTCCGGCCCGGGATGCGCGTCGATGTAGCCGCCGGCGAAAGAGATCGCGACGTGCGGGAAAATCGATTTCGTGTACTCGAAGTCATAATCCTCCTCGTGATTGCCGAGCGTGACCGTCGGCAGCGCCAGTTCGTCGGCCGCGAATGGATCATCGCTCGTGATCGTGGCGGGGAAGAAGCGGTCGCCGACGACGCCGTGGGCGTACGCAGACTGGAACGAAAAGGCGGACAGCAGGACGAGAAGGCCGGCGTGACGCCGGAATCGGATCGCAGACATGGAGTTCTCTCGCAGGAGTGATTGCAGTCGCAGACGTCCGTGAACGGCTGCGCGGACGATGCAGACTCAGGCGAAAGCGGGCGGGGCGCGGGCGGCGTTGGGGCGATAGGGCGGCTCCGGCCCGGCGCGGTCGGCGACGACAGTGGAGACGATCCGGACCGCCGGGCTCGATATCCCGACGGAGATCGCGGTTATGGCGGGCGGCGCCAGATGGGCGGCAGCGGCGAAGGCGCAAGGAGCATGGTTGTGCTCCCGGTCGGCCGGCGCCTTGCCGTCATGATGTCCGGCGTCGAGCGAGCAGATCGTGAAGGGTGCCGCGTCGGCGCTCGGCATCCAGCCGTCCGGCAGGAGCGCGCGCAACAGCATCGCGGCGAGCGCGAGGCTGATGGCTGCAGACCTGTGAAGCGGAAAACGCATGCATACCCCTGACACGGTTATGGAAGTGCCGCGATTCGAGGTCAATTTGGCCCGGCGTCGCAGCATGCTCGCTGTATCGGGCGGGGCCGGTCTTTATTCCGACGGCCGGCGCGCCCGGCGCTCTTCGCATGGCTGCTTTACATGGATTGAAAGCGGGGCGGCGCCCACCCAGATCAAGCCTCCGAAGGAGAGGTCACCATGTTCCGCCGTTCCAGACTTGAGCGCCAGGCTGCCAACCGATACGCCCCGCGAAACGCAGGGACTGATCTGGCGCTTGCGGCGACGCTGGTTTTCTTCGGCGTGATCCCGATCGGCGTCGTCTCCGCCATGATGCTGATGCAGATTTTCGGCATCTCCTAGCCGCCGGGATCGATTGTCGCGTCGGCCTGAACCCTTTGGCGGACGCTTCGCATCGGGCCTAGCCTTTGCGCTGGCGACGCAAAGCGGGAGGACCGGATGTCTGCAAAGATTGAAATCAATCGGCGTCATGTGTTGGGCGCGGGAACGGCGATGCTGGCGGCTGCGTCGACGAGCCTGGCCGAAGCGGCAAGCGACAAACCCGCCGCATCGAGTCCGCTGATCGCCAGCGGTTCGAGCGTTCTGTTTCCCGTTGTGGAGACGCGCTACGGAAAGGTGCGCGGCCTCGACGTCGGCGGCATCAAGCAATTCAAGGGCATTCCCTACGGCGCCTCGACCGAAGGCCGGAACCGTTTCATGCCGCCCAGACCGCCGAAGCCGTGGGCGGGTCTGCGCGACTGCTACGGTCACGGCCAGATATCGCCGCAAGTTCCCGCCGATCCGAGCGTCGACTATGCGCGTCTCATCCAGTGGGACGAGCAGGCCGGCGGAATGGGCGAGGATTGCCTGCACCTCAACGTCTACACGCCCGGTCTGAAAGATGGAAAGAAGCGGCCGGTCATGGTTTCGTTCCATGGCGGCGGTTTCACGACGGGATCGAACAATCTCACGGGCTATTACGGCGATCCGCTGGCGCGCTTCGGCGACGTCGTCGTGGTCACGCCGAACCATCGCCTCGCCAGTCTCGGCTATCTGCAGCTTGCCGATCTCGGGGCGCCGTCCGAGTTCAGCCACGCCGGCGTCGCGGGCATCATGGACCTGGTCGCCGTGCTCGAATGGGTGCGCGACCATGCCGAGGCGTTCGGCGGCGATCCCGGCCGCGTGATGATCTGGGGACAGTCCGGCGGCGGCGCCAAGACCTCGACGATCCTCGGAACGCCGTCGGCTAAGGGACTCTTCCACCGCGCCGCGATCCAGTCGGGATCGCTCCTGCGGGTCAAGGCGCGCGATGCGGCGGCGACTCTGGCGGACAAGCTGCTCCGGCAGCTCGGCGTCTCTGCCAAGAACATGGCCGCGCTTCAGAAGGCGAGCTGGGAAGAAATCCTCGATGCGCAGGCCGCGGTCTCGCGCGCCGATCCGCTCGCGGACTTCTCGCCCGTGCTCGACGGCACGGTCATCCCGCAGCATCCCTTCGATCCGGCCGCGCCCGCGGTTTCGGCCGACGTGCCGATCATCATCTCCTCGGCGCTCGAGGACGCGGCGCTGCGCCTGGTCAATTTCGAGCTCGACGAAGCGGGGCTCAAGTCCATCGCCGAGAAGCTGTATCCCACGCACGGCGAGGCGCTGGTCGCGCTCTATCGCCAGCACTATCCGGACAAGTCGCCCTATCTCGTCCAGGCGATGATGCTGACCGACAGCGGACTTCGCCGCGGCGTGGTGCGCCAGGCGGAACGCAAGCACGCGCTCGGCGGCGCGCCGGCCTATGTCTATTGCTGGGAGTGGCCGACGCCCGCCTTCGGCGGAAAGTTCGGCGCCGTCCACGGCACGGACGTCGGCACGGCGTTCCATTCGAGCCGCGGCGCGATGTACGGCGAGCGGCCCGAGGCGCAGAAGATGGCGGACCGCCACGCCGCGGCCTGGGTCGCGTTCGCCCGGACCGGCAATCCCAACGCGGCCGGCAATCCGCAATGGGATCCCTACGCGCCGGACAGCCGCGCCACGATGGTGTTCGCCGACGACACGCGCGCCGAGAACGACCATCGCGGCGATTTCCGCAAAATGTGGGACGAGATCAATCCGGCGGCCGGTCCGCGCGGCTGAAGATTCCGGTGCGTCACGTTGAGCGAACGCCGCCGGCTGCTAGAGTTGGTTCATGACTTACGAACCGACTCTCGCCGCGCTCAACGCCCACCCGGTACCGCAATGGTACGAGGACGCCAAATTCGGCATCTTCATCCATTGGGGACTGTTCTCGATCCCGGCCTTCGCCGCGAAATCGGGCTCGATCTCGGATGCCTTCCGCGACCAGTATGACTATGCCGTGGCGCAGACGCCGTACTGCGAATGGTACTGGAACGCGATCAAGGTTCCGGAAAGCGACAGCGCCAGGCACCACGCCGAAGTCTACGCCAACGCGCCCTATGAGAACTTTCGCGCGCCGTTCCTCAAGGGGCTCGAACAATGGCGCCCGGCCGAGTGGGCGCAGCACTTCGCCGACGCCGGCGCGAAATATGTCGTGCTCGTCACCAAGCACCATGACGGCTTCTGTCTGTGGCCGAGCGCCGTGCCCAATCCGCACCAGAAGGACTGGACGAGCCCGCGCGACATCGTCGGCGAACTGGCGAAGGCCGTGCGCGACAAGGGACTCAGGTTCGGAGTCTATTATTCCGGCGGCATCGACTGGACGTTCAACCGCGAACCGCTGCGCACGCTCGCCGACTTCATGGGTTCGACGCCGGGCGGCGACTATCTCGCCTATGCGGATGCGCAGACGCGCGAGCTCATCGAGCGCTACGGACCGACGATCCTGTGGAACGACATTTCGTGGCCGGGCGATCTCGACAACGAGCTCAGGCTCTTCGCCGACTACTACAACGCGGTGCCGGACGGCGTCGTGAACGACCGCTGGCTGCCCATGACGCCGGAGCGCGCGGCGCTGCGCGATCCGGCGGCGCGCAACGCGCTCGACGCATTCCTCAAGGAACGCATGCAACGCGAGTCGAGAAAAGGCGTGATCCCGCAGGTGCCGCCGCATTGCGATTTCCGCACGCCTGAATATTCGGCCTTCGACCGGATCACCGAGAAGAAGTGGGAAGCGACGCGCGGCATGAGTCATTCCTTCGGCTACAACCGGCGCGACACGGAAGCGGACTACGAAACCGTCGAGTCGCTGGTGCGCAGCTTCATCGACGCGGTGTCGAAGAACGGCAATCTGCTCCTCAACGTCGGTCCGCGCGGCGTCGATGCGCAGATTCCCGCCGAGCAGGTCGCGCGCCTCAAGGGCTTCGGCGCCTGGCTGAAGGCGAACGGCGAGGGCGTCTACGGCACGCGTCCCTGGACGCGCTTCGACGGGCGGACGGCGTGCGGAATCGACGTTCGCTTCACGCAGAAGCCCGGCGCGCTCTATATCCACCTGCTGGACACGCCGAAGGCGACGGAATTTACGGTCGTGGGCGACGACATTCCCGCGGCGGACAGGGCCGCAAACCTGGCGACGGGCGAACAGGTTTCCTGCGCGCGGACGGCGGAAGGCCTGCGATTCACGCTGCCCCGGCCGCTCGCAGCGGCTCCCGCGCATGGATTCAAATTGCCAAGGCCCTGACAATTCGTCAGGATTACTCCCAACAAACATCAAAAAAAACGCGGGAGTAAGTCGATGAAGTTCACCTGGTTCAACCTGATGCCTTGGCCCTATCTGCCGGACGATTTCCGGGAGAAGAACCGTTCGGTGTGGGTCGATATAGACCAGCGCCTGTTCGATCCGGTGAAGAGCCACGAGGTCTACAACACCTATCTCGACCTGCTCGAATATGCCGCCGACGTCGGCTTCGACGCGGTCGGCTGCAACGAGCATCACCAGAACGGCTACGGCATCATGCCTAGCCCGAACATCATCGCCGCCGCGCTCGCGCGCCGCACCAGGGATGTCGGCCTCGTCGTGCTCGGCAATTCCATCGCGCTCTACAATCCGCCGGTGCGCGTGGCCGAGGAGTTCGCGATGCTGGATTGCATCTCGGGCGGACGCCTCATCGCCGGCTTCCCGGTCGGCACCTCGATGGATACCAACTTCTGCTACGGCCAGATCCCGGCGCTGACGCGCGAGAAGTACCAGGAGGCGCACGACCTCATCCTCAAGGCCTGGACGACGCGCGATCCCTTCGCCTTCAACGGCCGCTACAACAAGCTGCGGCACGTCAACATCTGGCCGCGGCCGATCCAGCAGCCGCATCCGCCGATCCACATTCCGGGCGGCGGCAGCGTCGAGACCTACGATTTCTGCATCGACAACACCTATTCCTATTCCTACCTCTCGTTCAGCGGCTACATCCGCGCCAAGGCGCTGATGGATGGCTATTGGAAGCGCGTCGCCGAACGCAACACGCCGGATGCGTCTCCCTATCGCGCCGGCTTCGCCCAGACGATCTGCGTCGCGGACACCGACGCGGAGGCAGAACGTCTGTACAAGGAGCATGTCGACTATTTCTACAATCGCTGCCTGCACGTCTATCCGGGCTTTGCCGACGCACCCGGCTACCGCACGATCAAGACGATCCAGACCGGCGCGCTCTCGCAATACGCCCCGCCGCGCGGCGGCTACGCCAACCTGTCGTGGAAGCAGCTAACCGAAGAGGGCCACGTCATCGCTGGCTCGCCGGAAACGGTGCGTCAGCGGCTCGAGGATCTCGCCAAGTCGCTGAACGTCGGCAACCTGTTCTGCCTCATGCATGTCGGCAACATGCCCAAGGAAAAGTGCATGTACTCGACAAAGCTGTTCGCGGAGAAGGTGATGCCCAAGATGCGCAACATGTTCCCCGAATATGCCAATGACGAGCGCTTCTGGTGCCACCCGATCAAGCAGGTGAAGCCGGGAAGCCTGCCGACCGAATCCAAGGCGATGGAAGCCATCGGCGCGCGCTGAACCGCAATCGGCCCTCGCCCTTCGACACGCTCGGGGTGGGGGCCAACTCCCGTACTCACTCCGTACCGGGCGAAGGATGCCGGGCCCGGACTCGAAAGCGAAAAGACCATGACCCTCGAACTGAAGACCGTGAAAACCCGCAAGGTCCCCGTCCGCTACATCGAGGGCGGCTCGGGCCAGCCGCTCGTCTTCCTGCACGGTGCCGGCGGCGCGACGACCGCCGATCCGTTCCTCCAGAAGCTGGCGGCGAAATATCACCTCTATGCGCCGCTTCTGCCCGGCTACGGCGACAGCGAGGAGTGCCAAGAGATCCGCGACATGCTCGACTTCACGCTCCACAGCTGGGACGTGGTCGAAGCGCTCGGCCTCAAGAATCCGATCCTGGTCGGCCATTCGATGGGCGGCATGATCGCGGCCGAGATGGCGGCCGTGGCGCCTAACGACGTCACGCGGCTCGGCCTCATCTGTCCGGCCGGATTGTGGATCGATGCGCATCCGATTCCCGATCTCTTCGCGACCTTGCCGTTCGAGATGCCAAAGCTCCTGTTCCACGACGTCGAGGCGGGCACGGCGATGCTGACGGCGGGCATGACGCTGGACGATCCCAAGTTCCTTCAGGCCTATCTGGTGACCAATGCGCGCCAGCTCGGCATGGCCGGAAAGATCCTGTTTCCGGTTCCCGAGCGCGGTCTCTCCGAGCGGCTCTACCGCATCAAGGCCAAGACCGTGCTGATCTGGGGCGACAGCGACAAGCTGATCCCGCCGGCCTATGCGCACGCTTTCAAGAAGGGGATCGCCGGCGCCGAGCTCGTTTCCCTGCCCGAAGCCGGACATATGGTGACGCTGGAAAAGGGCGACCAGGTCATTCAGGCTCTGTCGCGACTGGGCTGAGCGCCGGCTTGCCGGTCAGTTCGGCGACGAGCGGCTGGTTCTTGTAGACGTTCCGCAGGGCTTCGGTGATCGCGGCGGTCGAGACGGCGACCGCGCGCTGCACGCTGTCGTCGAAGCCGAACGCGCCGCCCAGGCTTTCGATGTTGCCGTCGAAAATGGCGCCGATCACGCGGCCCTGCGCGTCGATGACGGGCGAACCGGAATTGCCGCCGATGATGTCGGCGTCGCTGACGAAATCGAAGATGGTCTTGGGATCGACGGCGTTGGCCGCGCCGGCCCAGAGCGGCGCGAGCTGATAGGGGAACTGTCCGGTCGCGTGCGTCCACAGTCCTTCGAAGCGCGTCACGGCCGGCACGGCGACGCCATTGTCCGTCCAGCCCTCGATCTTTCCGTAAGTCAGCCTTAGCGAGAAGGTGGCGTCCGGATAGGTCCTGGTGCCGAAGACCGCGAAGCGCGCCCTGGCGATCCGTTCCGCTGCGCGTGCCGTCGGGTTGGTGACGCGATCCTCGAATTCCTTGCGAATCGCGCGGCTCACCGGATCTGTCGCCAGCACGAAGCGGATCATGGGATCGTTCGAAGCCGTCAACGCCGCGATACCGCCGTCCCAAAGCTGTTTGCGGTACGCCGGATCGCTGAGCTGCGACTTCGACAATGTCGCCGCGAGCAGTTCCGGCGACTGTCCGGCGAGGAACGTCCGGGTGGCGTCGGAATCCGCGCGCAGATTCTCGCGCAGCTTGGACAGCCAGAATTCCAGCACCGCCGCTTCGAGTTCCGAACTGATCGGACGCGCGTCGAGCACCGTCTTCTCGATCAGCGGCAGCCTGCTTTCGCCATATTCCGGCAGCCGCGCGCCGTTCGGCTTGGTGCGTTCTTCGACCGCGCGGACGATGGCGCGGCCATAGGCGAAGAGATCGGAACCCGGGGCCGCAAGCCGCTCGGTGAAGTAGAAGCGCGCGTTCAATTCCTTTCGCGCGCGCTGGGCGTCGGCGATCTCGCTCCACGGGTCGCCGATCTCGTTCGCCAGTTTCGGATCCTTGGCGACGCGCGCGCGCAGCGCCGCATCGAAGGCATGGCTGGCGGCGATCAGGCGCGGATCGACCAGCGCCTGCTCCTGGCCGCGCATGCTCTTGAACGTGTTCTCGACGCCGAAGAGGAGGTCGTCGGCGGCGCGCCGGTGATCCGGGCTCTCCTCGGCGAAGCGCACCAGCCGGCCGCGCAGTTCCGAATAGGCCAGCAGGGCGTTCGGCAGATCGATGTCGCGCAGCGACTCGAGCTGCTCGGCCGTCAGGAGGCGCTGCGTCGTTCCGGGATTGCCGGCGACGAAGATGGTCTCGCCTTCCACCGGCGGCGAATCGCGCCATATCAGATGATCGGGCGTCGCCACGGGCGCGCCGTTCTCATACAGGCGCACGAACGCGCAATCGAAGTCGTACCGCGGAAAGTTGAAATTGTCCGGATCGCCGCCGAAGAACGCCATTTGCGCTTCGGGCGCGAACACCAGCCGCACGTCCGTGTATTTGCGGTAGACGTAGAGGCGGTAGCGTCCGCCGCCATACAGCGTGATGACCTCGCAGCGTTCGACGGTCTCGTGACCGGCGCAGCCATCCTTTTCGATGGCCGCGATTTGCGCGTCCAGCGCCGCCTTGAACTCACCCGGCGGCTTGCCGCGCGTCGCCGCCGCGATGCGCGCGGTCACGTCGACGGTGGACAAAAGCACTTCGGCCTGCATGCCGGGGCAGGACATTTCGTCTTCGCGCTTCAGCGCCGAAAATCCGTCGCGAATGTAGTCGGCCTTGTCGGTCGACAGATCCTGGGCGCAACTGCGCACGCAGTGATGGTTGGTCAGCACGAGACCGGTACCCGAAACGATCGATGCCGAACAGCCGGTCGCGAGACGGACGGCCGCACCCCGCACATGGTCGAGCCACGCCCGGTCGATGTTCACGTCGTATTTCGCGCGCACCGCAGCGGCGGGAAAGCTGTCGAACGTCCACATGCCCTCGTCCGCGGGCGCGGGCGTTGCGAGCAGGGCTGCGATGACCGCGCCGCCGCAGATGCGCGCCAAGCTGTTCGACTTTTTCATGCGGTCCCGAGAATGATGCCCCGTGCGGACGAGAGTCGCTTTCTCGCACCGCTCCCGATTATCGAGCCATACAAATTGGCGTGTCCGCAATTTATCGCGTACGGGCGGTCGGCGCCCGGCGAGCCGGACGCCGCCGTCCGGCTAGGGCGATCGAGACGTCGCGCTTTCGCGGGTGCCCGGAGTCGCGTGCGTGTCTCGGGGAGCGGCGCGCCCGGCACCTTTCGCACCTGCAAAAGCGTCCGGAAACTGCGAGTTGGCAGCGCTTTTCGCGACCGGTCGGCCGTCCGGGACGCTCAACTTGACTTTCTGTCACGGAAGGCAAACCGTTCGGGAAACAGAACAAAACCGGACTTGCGGGAAAGCGCCATGACAGCCGAATTCGACCTCGTCATCCGTAACGGTTCGCTCGCCGATGGACGCGGCGGGCCCGTCGTCGACGCCGATGTGGCGGTGAAGGACGGCAAGATTGCCGCCGTCGGAAAGTTCGCGGGCAAGGGCGCGCAGGAGATCGATGCGCGCGGCAAGCTGGTCACGCCCGGCTTCGTAGACATCCACACGCATTACGACGGCCAGGCGACCTGGGACCCGCGCCTCAATCCGTCGAGCTGGCACGGCGTGACGACCGTCGTGATGGGCAATTGCGGCGTCGGTTTCGCGCCGGTCCGCGAATCCGATCACGACCGCCTCATCGAATTGATGGAAGGCGTCGAGGACATTCCCGGCGCCGCCCTCCACGAAGGCCTGAAATGGAACTGGGAAAGCTTCGGCGAATATCTCGACGCCGTCGCCGCCCAGCCGCACGACATCGACATCGCCGCGCAACTGCCGCACGGTGCGCTGCGCGTCTACGTGATGGGCGAGCGCGGCGCCAGGCTAGAAGCGGCCACGCCGGACGACATCGCCGAGATGCGGCGCCTCACTGCCGACGCGATGCGCGCAGGGGCGCTCGGATTCTCCACCTCGCGGACGCTGAACCACAAGACGGTGAAGGGCGATCCGACGCCGAGCCTGCGCGCCACCGAAGCCGAACTCGCAGGCATCGCCCTCGGCATGAAAGATGCCGGCACCGGGGTGTTCGAGATGATCTCCGATTTCAACCAGCCGGACCTCGACACCGAGTTCGGGCTCATCCGCCGCCTCGTCGAGGCTTCCGGCCGCCCGCTGACCTTGTCGCTCGCGCAGGGATTGTCGTCCGCCGACGGCTGGAAGCGCATCCTGCGCCACATCGAGGAAGCCACAGCGGCCGGGCTGCCGATCAAGGCGCAGGTGGCGCCGCGGCCGATCGGAATCCTGCTGGGGCTTCAGGGCACGATCAATCCGTTCATCACGCACGCCGCCTATCAGCCGATCAAGGACAAGCCGCTCGCCGAGAAGGTGAAGGCGATGCGCGAGCCGTCGTTCCGCGCCGCGATCCTCGCCGAAAGCGCCGAGCGCGAGAAGGCGCATCCTCTGGCGCGCGGGATCATGTCGTTCGAGCGCATGTTCCCGCTCGGCAATCCGCCGAACTACGAGCCTCCGAAAGAGACGTCGATCGCCGCGATGGCGGCGCGTTCCAACCGCACGGCGGCGGACATCGCCTACGACCTGCTGCTCGAAGACGAGGGCCGCGCCTTCCTGTTCTCGCCTTTCGCCAACTACGCCGACTTCAACCTGGACTGCTGCGGCGAGATGATCGCGCACAAGGACTGCGTGATGGGCCTCGGCGACGGCGGCGCGCATGTCGGCATCATCTCGGATGCGAGCTTCGCCACCTATCTGCTGCAGCATTGGGGCCGTGACCGGCCCAAAGGCCGCTTCGATCTCGGCTATCTGGTCAAGCGCCAGACCCTGGACACCGCGCGCGCCGTCGGCCTCAACGACCGCGGAGTCGTCGCACCGGGGATGAAGGCCGACCTCAACGTCATCGACATGAACGCGCTCGAGGTGAAATCGCCCGACATGGCCTATGACCTGCCGGCCGGCGGCAAGCGGCTGCTGCAAGGCGCCAAGGGTTATGACGCGACCATCGTCTCGGGAGAGGTGATCTACCGCAACGGCCGACCGACCGGCGCGCTGCCGGGCAAGCTCGTCCGCGGCCCGCAAGCCGCACCGGCGAACTGAGGCGCGTCATGGATGTGAAACTCAATCCCCGTCCGCTCGAGACGCACATCGACTGGACTCGCGCGGACGTGCAGGACGAGCGCGCCTGGACACTCGAACTCAGCGACGCTGACAAGGCGGAACTCGACCACGCGCTGCGCGTCGCCAAGGCGCGCTCGGACAATCTGCTGGAGATCGGCCTCGAGCATTTCCCGCTCGATGCGCTCGCCGCCAAGCTGAAGGAGGTCGAGCGCGAGCTGATCGACGGGCGCGGCTTCGTCCGCATCCGCACGCTCGACACCGCGAAATACAGCGACGACGAGCTGACCATGCTCTATTGGGGCATCGGGCTGCATCTCGGCGATCCCTGGCCGCAGAACCATTACGGCCATGTGATGGGCGACGTGACCGATCAGGGCAAGCGCCGCGACGATCCGACCGTGCGCGGCAACGAGATCGGCCTGGTGGCGCTCGATTACCACACGGACGGATCGGACCTGGTCGGCCTGATGTGCCTGCGCAAGGCGAAGCGGGGCGGGCTGTCCTGCGTCGCCAACATCGTGGCGATCTACAACGATCTGGTGAAGACCCGGCCGGATCTCGTCGCTGCGCTCTATGAGGCGCTGCCCTTCGATGCGCGCGGCGAACAGGCGCCCGGCCATCCGCCTTATTACAGCATCCCGATATTCACCGAGCACAAGGACCGCCTGTTCGTCCGCTTCATCCCGCAATACACGCTGGCCTCGCAACGCCATCCCGAAGCGCCGCGCCTCTCGGACACCGCGCGCGAAGCGCTGGAGACGGTGAGCGCCATGGCGCGCGATCCGAAGTACAACGTCTATATGGACCTGGCGCCAGGCGAGATGCAGTTCATCAACAACTACCATGTGCTGCACGGGCGCCAGGAATACGAAGACGACCTGCCCAACGGCTACAAGCGCCATCTCAAGCGGCTATGGCTGGCGACGCGCTATCTCAAGGACCGCCCGGACAATTTCCGCCGCAAGGTGCAGTCGCACTGGAGCCGGAACATCTCGGTCAGCAGGATCGAGGCGGTGGGCAAGGCGAATTAGCCGCCACGCCATCGGCGGCGCGACCCGCATCGGCGGACGATCGCGGGCGGCGGCCACGACGAAACAGGAATTACAGCCACCAGTAACCGGAGTAGAGCATGACATTCAATTTCGGCGACATCGTCGATGCCGTCTCGGAAATCGTTTCGCCCGACGCACCGGCCTTCGTGCACGGCAACCGCAGCTTCAACTGGCGAGAGGCAACGCGCCGGCGCAACAATTTGGCGCGCAACCTGCACGCCCGCGGCGCCAAGCCGGGCGACAAGGTGGCTTTCTACATGCGCAACGGCATCGAATATGGCGAGCTCACCGGCGCCTGCTTCGTCGGCCGCATGACGCATGTCAACGTCAACTACCGCTACAAGCCCGAAGAGGTGCGCTATATCGTCGACAATTCGGATGCCAGCGTCGTCGTCTATGCGCGCGAATTCCGCGATGCGGTGGCGCAGATCCACAACCAGCTCGGCAAGGTCAAGGTTTTCGTCGAGGTCGGTCCGTCGGACATCGCCGCCTTCGCGACGCCGTATGAAAAGCTGGCGACGACCGGCGACGGGGCCAAGCTCGGCATCCGGCGCTCGCCCGACGACCAGGTCTTCGTCTACACCGGCGGCACCACCGGCATGCCCAAGGGCGTGATGTACGCGCATGGCGACCTGTCGACGACGCTCCTGGCGCGCATCATGCTCGCCACCGGCAAGCTGCCGACGACGGTCGAAGAGATCGTCAATTTCGTCATCGCCGCGGGCGACGGCAACGTCCGCTACCTGCCGGCCTGCCCGCAGATGCACGGCACGGGCTTCTTCGGCACCATGTCGACCATCCTGACGGGCGGCTGCGTCGTCACCGTCGACAATCTCCATCTCGACGCCGCGGCGATCTGGACGGCGGTCGACAGGAACCGCGTGACCAACATGGCGATCGTCGGCGATCCGTTCGGCAAGCCGCTGCTGAAGGAACTCAACGACAATCCTGGCAAGTACGACCTGTCCTGCGTCGTGGCGATCGGCTCCTCGGGCGCCATGTGGAGCCAGGAGGTCAAGCACGGGCTGCTCGAGCACCTGCCGCAGGCAGTCCTCAACGACGCGTTCGCCTCGACCGAAGCGCTCGGCATGGGCGTGTCGGTGACGCAGAAGGGCGTCGAGCCGAAAACCGCATCCTTCATGATCGGACCCAATGCCATGGTCATCGACGACAACGACCAGCCGATCGAGCCGGGCAGTGGCAAGTCGGGCAGGCTCGCCGTCGGCGGCGTCCTGCCGATCGGCTACTACAAGGACGAAGAGAAATCCGCGCGCACGTTCCGCCTGCTCGACGGCAAGCGCTTCTCGATCCCTGGCGACTACGCCATCGTCGAGGCGGACGGACGCATCACCTTGCTCGGTCGCGGCTCCAACTGCATCAACACCGCGGGCGAAAAAGTGTTTCCCGAGGAAGTCGAAGAGACGCTCAAGACCTATCCCGGCGTCGAGGACGCTCTGGTGCTCGGCGTCCCCGACGAGAAATGGGGACAGGCGATCACCGGCGTGGTCAAGCTCGCGCCCGGCGCCAGGTTCGACGAGGCGGCGATGCGCAAGCACGTCCACGACGCGCTCGCAGGCTACAAGGCGCCGAAACATATCCTGATCGCCGGCGTGAATCTGCGCGCGCCGAACGGCAAGGCCGACTACAAATCGGCGAGCGACTTCGCGCGCCGCGAATTGGGCATCGCATAGCGGCGCCCGCCCGCGCGCGCTTGCGACGGGGCCGCGTCCGGCCTCATGCTTCGACAGGCTCGGGATGAGGACACTGAACTAAACCTCATCCTGAGCCAGTCGAAGGATGAGGGTAGGCCACGCACCTCAGGCCAGAACTTATCCTACAGGTCGCTGTAAAAGAGCGCGGCGGATCAACGCCTTGGCCGCCGGCGACGCTGGATAAGTCGGGGCGGTGAAATTTTTCTGAGATTTTCGTCGTAAGATTCCAGGCGGCTCTTGAACCGAGTCGGTCGAATGACCAATTGGGCTATATCCGGAAAATTGCGCGACGCGCGAAGCGTGGGCCTCCTGCGCCCGATCGTCGTCGCGGCACCGGCTTCTTCTTCGTCTTACGCCAGACATGCGACCAGAGTCGCGCCGCATCGCGACGCGCCGGAACTTCTTTGGATCGGAGGTATCTGATGCGAACTTCCATCCGGCGGGCGACGGCGGCCGACATTTCGCAGATGGTGGCGCTGCTGCTTCTCGATGCCCGCGCGCGTCATGCGCTGAATCCCTCCGTCTGGCCGGTCGATGCGGAAACGGAGTCGCGGATCGAGAAAAACCTGCGAAAGACCCTTGAGGCCGCGGATGCGGGAACGAAGGAGGCGTGGCTGCTCGCCGAAGCGAACGGCAGGTTGGACGGCGTGGCGCACGCCATGATCGTGCAACCGCCGCCGATCTACGACATCGTCGCCGGACCACCGGGCCTGTTCCTTGACGATTGCTTCGTCCGGGACGATGCGCCGCCGGAAACGGCCGAGGGCTTGCTCCTGGCGATGGAAGCCGCGCTGCGAGATCGAGGCGCGGCGGGCCTGATCGCTTCTTGCCCGGCGGGCGGACCGTGGCGCGCGTTGTACGAGCGTCACGGCTATGAGCATGTCACGCTTTACATGGCGAAGGACGGCTTTCGGCGCGGCGCACCTCCGGCCGGCGTTCGTCCCGCCCGCCCGGACGATCTGCCGGAGATCGTGTCGCGCAGCGCCGAGCATCGCGGGATGCTCCAGACGCTGAACGACCGCTTCTGGCATATCCATCCGCAGGCTGACGCACGGTTCGAAGCCTGGATGCGATTCAGCCTGACGCTGACGGATCGCGAAATGTTCGTTGCCGAGGAAGCGGATGGCGTGAACGGCTATGTCATCGCGCAGCCGATCGCGCCGCTGCTCGTTCCGCCGGCGCACGACATCGCCGGGACGGGGGTGATCGACGATTTCTACAGCCGCGACCTCGCTATTGCGACGTCGCTGTCGAATGGCGGCGCGTCGGCGAGCGCCTTGCTGGCCGCGGCGGAAGACGTTTTCGCGCGTCGCGGATTCGCCGTCGCGCTGACCGTCTGCCCGGCGGCGTGGACATCGAAAAGGATGTTGCTGGAGCGGCAAGGCTATCGAACCGCGAAGCTCTGGATGCTGAAGCGTTGAAGACCGCTACGACTTCAGCACCAACACCGCCAGGTTCTTGGGACCGTGCGCGCCCAGTTCCATCGTCTGTTCGATGTCGCCGGTGCGCGAGGGTCCGCTCACGAGGTTGAGCGTCGGCGGCAATCCGCCTTTGCCGCGGAGATCGCCGAGCACGTCTTCGAGCTCCGCGACCACCGCGCCGGGCCTGACGATCGCGATTTCGAGCACGGGCCGGAAATGCCAGCTTGCCGGATTCTGCCGGCTCGCGGCGTAGGCGATGGTGCCGGTTTCGGCAATCGCATAGGAGGCGAAGGTCACGGCCGCGTCGAACTGGCCGGGCGGCTCGCGGCTGACTTCGACGTTGGGCAGCGCGAGCGTGGCGAGTTCGGAGTCAGCCGGGATGTGGACCCGCGCCGCCATGTTTCGGCCGCGCAGGATATCGGCGATCGCGTCGGGCACGCCGGCGATGGAATCGAGCAGCCGGACATCGGTGTACTGCGCCGACAATTTCTGGGCGAAGGATTCAGCGAGATCGCCTTGCGTCCGCGGCGCGCGGTAGGGCGCGGGCTCCGCCGTCCGCACCAGGCGCCGCGCGCGGATGGAGGCGAGGATGTCGTCGCGCGCGCTCATTTTCGCGCGCGCCATTGTTCGTGGAAGGTCTTGCCGGCCGGCGCGGGAAAGTCGCGCACCGCGAACCAGCCGCGCATCGCCGGCAGCGCGTGCACCGTGCCGGAACGGCCGAGGAGCTTGAGGAACCGGGCCATGAGCGATGTGCCGAGCCGGTAGAGCGCGGGCCGCTTGGCGGCAAAGGCCCAGACGCCCAGTCCGAAGGCGATCGATTTCGGCGCCAAACCCTGGGCGTATTCGGCCGCGCGCCAGTGGCGCATGATCTTGGGCAGCGGAATGAGGACCGGACATACTTCGGCGCAACGGCCGCAGAACGTCGAGGCGTTCATCGGATGGCGCGCCGCGTCGATGCTCTGCATGCCCGGGTTCAGCGCCGCGCCGATCGGCCCCATATAGGTCGTGCCATAGGCATGTCCGCCGATCGCGCCGTAGATCGGGCAGTGATTGATGCAGGCGCTGCAGCGGATGCAGCGCAGTACGTCCTGCGCCTCGGTGCCGATCAGCCTGGAGCGGCCATTGTCGACGAGAACGACGTGGAAGCTGCGTTGCTCGTCGCGCTCGCCGACGGGGCCGGCCATGACGCTGACATAGGTCGAGATCGGTTGCCCGGTCGCGGAACGCGGCAGAAGACGCAGCAGGACCGAGACGTCGTTCATGTCCCGCACGACTTTTTCGATACCGGTGACGACGATGTGGGTCTTGGGCAGCAGGCGCGTCAGATCGCCATTGCCTTCGTTGGTGACGATGATTGCCGCGCCTTCTGCGGCGGAGAGGAAATTGGCGCCCGTAATGCCGGCGTCCGCGCCCTCGAACTGGCGCCGCAGCATGGCGCGCGCCTCCTGCACCAGCGTGTTGCGCTCCTCGAGCGAGCGCCCCGGATCGAGTTCGGTGTGCGAGGCGCGAAAAGTCTCGGCCACCTGTTCCTTGGAGAGATGAAAGGCGGGAGCGATGATATGGCTGGGCGGCTCGCGACGCAGCTGGATGATGTATTCGCCGAGATCCGTTTCGACCGGCGTGATGCCGTTGGCTTCGAGAAAGGGATTGAGCGCGATCTCTTCCGTCACCATGGACTTGCCCTTGGTCACGGTCCTGGCGCCGGCGTCGCGCAGGATGGCGAGCACGGCGCGGCGCGCATCTTCCGCGGTGCTCGCCCAATGCACCTTGCCGCCCCGCGCCTCGACGCTCGCTTCGAACGTTTCGAGCAGCGTGTCGAGATGCGTCACCGCATAATCGCGGATGTCGCGGCCGGCGATGCGCAGATTCTCGAAGTCGCCGTAGCGCTGCACTGCCATGGCGCGCCCGAGGCCGAAATGTGTCTTGAGCCGGCCGAGAGCGGGCCGCAGCAGCGGATCGGCGAGCGCCTCGCGCGCGGCCTGGGGAAAATTGCGCGGATCCTGGTTCATGCGCGGGTCCGGCCGAGCGCCGGTTCGTCGCCCATGTCCGCGAGGATTTCGGCGACGTGGCGCACCTCGACGGACCTGCCCTGGCGCTCCATGCGGCCGGCGAGGTGGAGGAGACAGCCGAGATCGCCGCCCGCCAGCGTCTGCGCCCCGGAGCCGGCGATGTCCGCGACCTTGTCGTCGGCCATGCGCTCGGAAATTTCGGGATATTTGACGCTGAAGAGGCCGCCGAATCCGCAACAGATCTGGGTGTCGGTCAGCTCCCTGAGCGTCAGGCCTTCGACCGAGGCGAGCAGTTGGCGCGGCTCGTCGACGACGCCCATTTCCCGGCGCGAGGAACAGGAGTCGTGATAGCAGACGGTCCCGGCGAATTTCGCCGGCACGCCGCTGACGCCGCGGACATTGACGAGGAACGAGACCAGCTCGTGCGTCTTGGAAGCGAGCGCGCGGGCGCGGGCGAGCCAGGCGGCGTCCTTCTCGAATACCTCCGGATAGTGCCGCTTGATCATTCCCGAGCAGGAACCGGATGGAACGACGACATAGTCGAATGCTTCGAACGCGGCGATGACGTTGCGCGCAATGTCGCGCGCGTGCCGGTCGGCGCCGGAATTCCAGGCGGGCTGTCCGCAGCACGTCTGCACCGCCGGCACGTCGACGTCGCAGCCTGCCTGCTCGAGCAGCTTGACGGACGCGAAGCCGATTTGCGGCCGCACCAGATCGGCGAGGCAGGTGACGAAAAGCCCGACCCGCGGACGCGCGCTCATGGATAGACCCGCGAGCCGGGCGGACGGCGCGGGCGCCTGACGCGTTTCTTGGACGGGCTCGCCGGCACGTCGCCGCCGAGCGAATAGGTGATGTTCTTGAGGAGGTCCATGAAGGATTGCCGGTCGTTGATCCCCTTCAGCCGCTCATAGGGAACCAGTTCGCCGAGTCGCACATGCACCTCGGTGCCGATGCGGTCATGGACTTCCTTGAAGAGCAGCGACAGACGCAGCGTCATGCTGACATGGCTGGCGAGCTGGAAAAGCCGGCTGTTCTGTCCGGCAAAATAAACCGGTGCGACCGGCGCCTTCGCCTGGCCGATCAGCCGCGCGGTGAAGTTCTTCCACTCCGCGTCGATGGCGCGCTTGTGCCAGATCGTGGGCGTTGTGGAGACGCCGCCGGCCGGAAAGACGACGAGGCAGCCGCCCTTCATCAGATGGGCCTTGGCTTCGGCGCGCGTGCGGAGGTTGGTTTTCAGTGCTTCTTCGGTTTCGGCGAAGTCGACGGGAAGGAGGAAATCCTTCACCTCCTCGGCGCGCAGGAGGACGGCATTGGTGAGGACGCGGAAATCCTCACGGACCCGGCTGACGATTTCGCAGATGATGATGCCGTCGAGGACGCCGAAGGGATGGTTCGCGACCACGACGAGCGGCCCGGTCCTGGGCCAATGTGCGAGCTCTTCATCGTTGTAGACGAGCTTGAGTTCGAGCTTGCGGATGGCCGCCGACCAGAAGCTTTCGCCCGGAACCGGGTTGGCGCGGTTCTCCTCATAGAGCCATTTGAGATAGGGCTGGCCCGTCAGCCGTTCGATGACCCGGATGAAGAACCGCTTCAGCCGCGGATCGGACGGGTCGGCATAGGAAAAGGTATCGATCTCGGCGGGCGATTCAGCCATGGCGCATTCTGTCATGGCGCCGCAGCACGGGCCAGCGACTGGCGGCGGCCGGGAAGGTGGCCCTCGGAGTTACGTAAACCGGCGTTTCAGCCAGTCGATCATGATCCTGTTGAGCTCGTCGGGATGTTCCTGTTGCGTCCAGTGGCCGCAATCCTTGATCAGGGCCTTTTCGAGGTCCGGCACGTACATCTCCATCCCGTCGGCCATGGCGGGCGAGAGGACGACGTCGTCTTCGGCCATCACCATCAGGCCGGGGACGTGCACCTTCTGCTCCATGGTGCCGCTGCGCTCCCAGTTGCGCGAGAAATTGCGATACCAGTTTATGCCGCCGGTGAAGCCCGTCTTGGTGAAGGTGTCGACGAAGAATTTCATCTCCTCGTCGTTGAGCAGCGGCTGGCCGCCGCCCCAACCGCCTTCGTCCGCTTCCAGCGCCTTGACCAGGGCGAGATTGCGTTGCTCGGCCGGGAGCTTGGCATATTCGCTCGCCTTCATCCCGGATTTGCGCATGAAGAAACGGAAGCTCTTGCCGACGTCCTTGGCGAGCACCGCGTCCGCGGCCCCCGGCTTCTGGAAATAGACGATATACATATCCTCGCCGAACATGGTGCGCATCGCGAGGATCGGGTCGACCGGTGCACGCGGCAGGAACGGCGTGTTGACGCCGATGACGCCGCGCACGCGCTTGGGATGGAACAGAGGCATCTGCCACACGACGAGTCCGCCCCAGTCGTGGCCGCAGAAGATCGCGTCTTTGAGATTCAGCGCGTCCAGCAAGCCGGCGAGATCGCCGGTGAGGTGCTCCATGTCGTAGTCGGTGACCGCGGACGGGCGCGAGGACAGGCCGTAGCCTCGCTGGTCCGGCGCGATGGCGCGAAAGCCCGCCGCGGCGAGCGCGGGTATCTGGTGCCGCCAGGAATAGGCGAGCTCGGGAAAGCCGTGGCACATCACGACCGGAACCCCGTCCTTGGGTCCCGCCTCGTAGACGGCCATGTCGATGCCGTTGGTCTTGATCATCGTCGGCGTGGGAAAGGACACCATGGTTTCCTCCGGTATTTCGATCAGGCGCTGTTCGTCGTTCGATGCGCTGCGGGCTCCGCAGGCACTAGGCGGCAATCTTCAGAAGCTTGAGCATTTCGGCGCGGTTGGGGCCGGCCTTCGGCGGATATAGGCCCTGCCGCTTCTTCTCGGCGGCCGACATCGCCCAGACGCGCATGATGCGGGCCACGATCGCGGGACGCTTCATGAACGCGGTCGGTTCATCGAGCATGTGGAAGACGCGGGTCAGCGCGCGGCTGACCTCGACGTCGCCGCGCTGCGCCGGCATCAGGCCATCCTCGGCGAAGCTCTTGGTCATGCGGGCGCGGAAGGATGGTCGGTAGGTCGGGTCGCGCTCCTGCTTGGCGCGCCGGATGGCATTGAGATCGAGATCGACCATCGAGTCGAAATAGGGCCGGATCGCCGCTTTCACGTCGCGGTCGTAGGTCAGGGCGCGCTCGACCGGCGCGCGCGACGAATCGAGCGCGGCGCGCAGCACGTGCGCGCTGACGAATCCGACCGAACAGCCGCGGCCGTAGAGCGGATTGGTGCGCACGGCGGCGTCGCCGATGGCGAAGAAGTTGAGCACCTGCGGCTGACCGTCCTTGAGATAGTGGCGCCAGACGTTCTGCAGGTTGCCCATCGAGAAAACCTGGCTGACGGGTTCCGCGCGTGCCGGATCGATCCAGCGCGCGGCTCCCGGCAGCGCCATGCAGATGGCGTCGAAATTCTCGGGCTTGACCACCGCCATGCGCATTTCCGTCTCGATCTCCGGCGTCGCCAGCGTGACGGAGAAATGCCGGTTGTCGGCGATGAAGACGCCGAACTTGATGTAGCCGAGATCGGCGCCTCCCGGCGCACCGTCGCGCGGCGGCTCGCTCTGCCCGTCGCGCAGCTTGTAGTGCCGGGTGAAATAGAGAATGCCGCAGGGGCTCGATTCCTCGTGCACCGAAACGCCGAGGTCGCGCAGCCATTCTGGGAAGGAAGTGTTGCGGCCGGATGCGTCGACGACGACGTCGGCGCGCATCTCTTCGACTACGCCGTTGCGTTCGACCTTGAGGCCTTCGACGACGAGCTTGCCGTTTTCGCGCCGGGCCAAAAGCCCGCGCACGCCGGCGTCGGTGACGAAGGTTATGCCGGGCAGCTTCGCCGCATATCGGCGCATGATCAGCTCGAGGGTCGTGCGCCGGCTGAACAGAAGCTTGCAGTCCTCGTCGCCGGGTGCGGCGACGTATTTCCTGGCCAGCGGCGGCGGCAGCCCGTCTTCGATGCCGAACAGGCGCGTGCCTTCCGCCAGCAGCTCGGCCATCAGGTCGGGATAGCGTTCGCGGATCAGCGTGGTCAGGCGACCGAGAAAGGCGTGGCTGTGGCGAAGTTGGGTCGCGCCCTTGCGCTCCCAATTGTAGAACGCTTCTTCGGACGAACCGGCCGGCGGCGCCGGATCGCGGTCGAGGATGATGACTTCGCGTGCGCCGCCGCCCAGCGCGAGCGCCGCTCCCAGTCCGGAAATCCCCGACCCGGCGACCAGAACTTTTTCAGTCATACGCATCACATCTTAAAACGGGTTGCGGCGAAGGCGAGGCAGATCCAGCCGACAAGGAAGCAGACGCCGCCGAACGGCGTGACGATTCCAATCAGCCTGACGCCGGTCAGCGCCAGAAGGTAGAGCGAACCGGAAAATAGCAGAATGCCGGCGAGAAAAAATCCCGCCGCGGCCGTTGCGGGCGTTGCCGCGGCGTCACGTATGGAAAAGGCCGCCAGCCCGATCGCCAGCGCGTGATACATGTGATAGCGCGCGCCGGTCTCGAAAATCTGCAGGGCGTGCGCATCGATTCGCCCCTGCAGTCCGTGCGCGCCGAACGCGCCTGCCGCCACGGCAAGCGCGCCGTTGATCGCGGCGACGAGCAGCCAGGCGTTCATGCGCAGCCGCAGCCGCCGTGACCATGATGGGTATGGCCGATCGGCTCGCGCGACTTGGCGAGCGCGCCTTCCGAGATTTCGCGCGTCGCCTCGAAGTCCGCTTTCGCTTCGGCCATCGCAGCGGGATCGGCCATCAGATCAAGGGCCGTCATGGCAAGCGATTTGGCGCCGTCGAGCACCGCAGCGTCGCCCTTGTCGGACGCGGCATAGCGGGCGAATTCGGGGTTGTGGATGATCACCCCAGCCGGCGCGACGCCGAGCATCGGGTGGATGGAGGGCACGCGGTGACTGACGTTGCCCATGTCCGTCGATCCGGCGTAACCGGCCGGCAGATCGGTGATCGGATAGAATTCACGCCCGAGCGCCGTCGTGTTTTTCTCGTAGAGGCCCGCCATCGGCCAATTGGTTTTCATGTCGAGATAGTCCGTGTCGCCCCAATGGACCTCGAGGCGGCAACCCGTGGCGAGCGCGCCGGCCTCGAAGCAGGCCTGAACGCGTTGCTTGAGCGGCGCCAGCTCGTGCGCATCCACGGCGCGGACGTAGAAGCGGCACGCCGCGCGCTCCGGAACGATGTTGGGCGCGAGGCCGCCTTCGGTGATGATGCCGTGGATTCGCTCGGTATTCCGGATGTGCTGGCGCAGCTGCGCGATGGACTGATAGGCGGTGATGACGGCGTCGAGCGCATTGACGCCGCGATAAGGCATGGCCGAGGCATGCGCAGACTTGCCGTGGAAGATCGCTTCCACTTCGGCGATGGCGATGCAGGGCATCGTGACCAGGTTCATGTTTGACGGATGGATCATCATCGCCGCGTCGCAGCCATCGAAAGCGCCGGCGCGCGCCATGATCTCCTTGCCCCCGAACCTTTCTTCCGCCGGGGTTCCGAGATAGCGCACGCGGCCGGGCAGGCGCGCGCCCAGCTTGGACAGCGCCAGCGCCGCGCCGAGACCCGAGGTCGCGATGATGTTGTGGCCGCAGGAATGACCGATGCCGGGAAGCGCATCATATTCCGAAAGGATCGCGACCATCGGGCCGCTCGCCTTGCCGAATTCAGCGGCATAGGCCGTGCGCAGCCCAAACGCCTCGCGCTGGGCCTCGATGCCGTGACGTTCGACGGCGTCCGCGAGACGCGCGGCGGCGAGAAATTCCTCGAGCGCCAGCTCCGGTTCGGCGTGGATCGCGTGGCTGAGGCCGAGCAGTTCGTCGCGCATCGCGTCGACCGCGGAACAGATGTCTTTCTTCAGCAATTCCAGAGACATAGCGTTACCTTCTCGGCGTGCCCGGCCATCATAGACAGTCTGCCCGGGCTTTGCGAAGGTCCGGCCATGACACGCTTCGCCACGGCAAAAGACGGCGTCCGCCTGGCCTTCGAGACCATCGGGGAAGGACCGCCCATCTTGCTCGTGCACGGTTTCGGATCGAGTCGCGCGCAGAATTGGCGCGACACCGGCTGGTTCAAGACGCTGAACGGCGCCGGCTTCACCGTTACGGCGATGGACTGCCGCGGTCATGGCGAAAGCGACAAGCCGCACACCACGCCGGGATACGGCCACGACGAAATGGCCGAAGACGTGATCGCGGTGATGGACGCGGCAGGGCTCAGCTCGGCGTTCGTCATGGGGTATTCGATGGGCGGCTTCATCGTCATCCAACTGCTCCTGAAACATCCCGAGCGCGTCCGGAAATTGATCGTCGGCGGAGTCGGCGCCTCGTATCTCGATGGCGCGGAGCATTCGCGCGACCGCGTCGCCGACCCGAAGGTTCGCAACGAGATCGCCGACGCTTTGCTGGCGGACGATCCTTCGACGGTTACCAATCCGACGGCACGCGCGTTCCGCACCTTCGCGGACCAGGCAGGGAAGGATCGGCTGGCACTCGCCGCCTGCATGCGGGCGCCGACTCGCAACCTGCCGCGCGAAGTGCTCGCGCGCTTGACGCGTCCCGTCCTCGTCGTTTGCGGGGAAAAGGACGAGCTGACGGGCGGCCCGGACGCGCTCGCCGCCGCGTTCGCCGACGGCCGTGCCGTTACGGTGCCGCGCCGGGATCATATGTCGGCCGTGGGCGATAAGGTCTACAAGGAAGCCGTCCTGCAATTTCTCGCGAGTTGATCTCCATGAGCGCCGTCGAAGACAGCCACGACAAACCGTCCGCCAGGCTCGATCGCAATCCGTTCGACTGGACCGATCCGCTCCTGTTGGAGCACGAACTGTCGGCCGAGGAGCGCATGGTCCGCGACAGCGCACGCGACTATTGCCAGGACCGGCTGATGAGCCGCGTCAGGCTCGGCTTTCGCAACGAAACTTTCGACCGCGAGATCATGACGGAAATGGGCGCGCTCGGCATGCTCGGCGCGACCTTGCCCGAGGACTACGGCTGCGCCGGTCTCAACTATGTGTGTTACGGCCTTCTGGCGCGCGAGGTGGAGCGAGTCGATTCCGGCTATCGCTCGGCGATGAGCGTGCAGTCCTCGCTCGTGATGCATCCCATCTATGCCTATGGCAGCGAGGAAACGCGCCGCAAATATCTTCCCAAGCTGGCGAGCGGCGAGTTCGTCGGCTGCTTCGGCCTCACCGAACCGGATCACGGCTCCGATCCCGGGGGCATGACGACCCGCGCGGTGAAGGAGGCGAACGGCTATCGTCTCAATGGCGCGAAGATGTGGATCACCAATTCGCCGATCGCCGACGTCGCCGTGGTCTGGGCCAAACTCGACGGCGTGATCCGCGGCTTCGTCGTCGAGCGCGGCATGAAGGGCTTCTCCACGCCCAAGATCGAGGGAAAATTCTCGCTGCGCGCCTCGATCACCGGCCAGATCGTGCTCGAAGACGTCGTGGTGCCCGAGGCGAACCTCCTGCCGAACGCGCGCGGATTGGGCGGGCCTTTCGGCTGCCTCAACCGGGCGCGTTACGGAATCGCCTGGGGCGCGATGGGCGCCGCCGAATTCTGCTGGCACGCTGCGCGGCAATATACGCTCGACAGGAAGCAGTTCGGCCGTCCGCTGGCGGCGACGCAGCTCGTCCAGAAAAAGCTTGCCGACATGCAGACGGAAATCACGCTTGGGCTGGCCGGCGCGCTGCGCCTCGGACGTCTGATCGACTCCGGCGATGCGGCGGCGCCCGCGATCTCGCTGCTGAAACGCAACAATTGCGGAAAGGCGCTCGCCATCGCGCGGGAGTCGCGGGACATGCATGGCGGCAACGGCGTCTCGGACGAGTATGGCGTCATCCGGCACGTCCTGAATCTGGAGGCGGTGAACACTTATGAGGGCACGCACGACGTCCATGCGTTGATCCTCGGTCGCGCCCAAACGGGCATCCAGGCGTTCAGCTGATGTCCGCGACGCCGTTGAGTTGTCTCGAGGTGTTCGAAACCGCGCTCTCCAGGAGAGATCTCGAGCGCGCGATCGCCGTTCTGAGCGACGACGCCGTTTTTCTCTACAGCAACGGCTCGGCGCATTTCGGAAAGGATGCGATCCGCGCCGCGATCAAGACCAATTTCGACACCATCAAGGACGACACCTACGCGACACACGACAAGGTCTGGTTGTCCCAGGACGTGGACTTTGCGGCTTGCGTGTTCGGTTTCGCGTGGGAGGGCATCGTCGACGGCAAGAAGGTCGGCGGCCGCGGACGGGGCACGACAGTCTTGCGCCGCGATCCCGGCGGCTGGCGGATCGTGCACGAGCATTTGAGCCCGGGCAGGTGGAAAGCGAAGAAAGCATGAAACTCACCGGCATCCGCGTTCTCGACCTCTCGCAGTTCCTGCCCGGTCCGCATCTGACGATGACGATGGCCGATCACGGCGCCGACGTGATCATGGTCGAACCGAAAAACGGCGTCGGCGAGCCGGTGCGGGCGATGGGCACCCGGGCGCCGGACGGCACCGCTGTCTGGTTCCGCAACATCGCTCGAGGCAAAAGGTCCGTCGCGCTCGATCTGAAAAACAAGGACGATCTCGCCACGTTCCTGAAACTCGCCGACGAGGCAGACGTCATCGTCGAGGCGTTCCGGCCCGGCGTCGCGGCGCGGCTCGGCATCGGCTACGACGCCGTCGCGGCGCGCAATCCGCGTATCGTCTATTGCTCGATCAGCGCTTTCGGCCAAACCGGACCGCTGCGCGACAAGCCTTCGCACGATCTCGGCGTGCAGGCGCTGGCCGGAACGCTGGATCTGTCGCGCAGTTTCGCCGACGGCAGGCCGAACATGCCGAACCTGGTCGCCGCCGACATGGCTTCGTCGCTCACGGCGCTGTCGGCGATCCTGATGGCGCTCCTGGCGCGCGAACGCACCGACAAGGGCGAGTATATGGACATCGCCATGTACGATTCGCTCATTGCCTGGACGCCCAATATCGTGGGCAGCGTGTTCGGCGAGGATCGTGCGCCCGCGCCGCTCCAGATGCGGAACTATGGCGGCCAGGCGATGAACCGCATCTACGAGACGAAGGACGGCGGCTTCATCGTGCTCGCGGGATCGGAAGCGAAATTCTGCGAGAACCTCTTGAAGGCGCTCGGCCGGCTCGATTTCCTCGATATCGCGAAGGGCGAGCCGGGCGCCGCACAACGGCCCCTGATCGATTTTTTCGAGACGCTGTTCAAGACCAGGACGCGCGCGGAATGGGAAACGTTCCTCGAGCCGATAGATCTGTGCTGGGGGCCGGTGCGGACGCTGAAGGACGGTTTCAACGATGCCAATGCGGCGGCTCGCGCGATGTTGTTGCGCGACGAGAACCACAACCCGCACATCGGTCCGGCAATCAAGTTCCGCAACGAGCCTGCCGATCCGAAATTCGACTTGCCGGCCTACGAGCCGGGACGGCACATCGCCTGGCTCGCCGACGCGCCGCCGAGGCCCGACTGACGTTTCAGGCGACCGCGGGCTTTCCGCGATCCTTCACGAAGTGCTGCGGCTTCCAGCGCACCAGCGAGCGCCACATCCATTCGAACGGGCCGTAGTGGAAGCGCGCCATCCACGGCTTGCTCCAGATGAACATGAACGCCCAGACGCCGGCGACCACGTAGAGCAGCTCGAAGCGCGAGAGCTTGCCGTAGAGACCGAGCCCGAAACCGCAGAACACGAATGTCGTGATGATCGAGGTCATCAGATAGTTGCTGAACGCCATGCGCCCGGCCGCCGACAGGCGGTCGACGACGCCGCTCAGCACGCCGGCACGGATGATGAGGAGCAGTACGCTGCCATGTGCCAGCGCGATAAACGGGCGTGTCGCCTGTTGCCAGTCGCCCAGCTGGTGCAGCACGACCGGATCGAAGCCGCTCTTCCACATGTCGAAGGCCAGCCATGCGGTCAGCGGCGCGGCGATGAGATAGCCGAACGCGATCAGCGCCAGATAGGCGCGGGTAGACCAGCCGAGCGTGAAGTAGCCGAGCCGGAACAGTCCCATGCCGATGAGCATGTTGCCGATCGCTTCCGGCATGTAGTCGGTCGGGTTGAGCATGAGCTGGAGAAACAGCGCCATCTGCGCGCGGGACTTGAGCGCATCCATGAAACCGCCGCCGAAGCCGGCAATCTGCTGCGCCTTCAGTTCCTGCGGCAGCACGACCGTCGTGGAAGCCTGCTTCCAGGCGTCGATCGCCGCCGGCGATGCACCGGGCGCGACGGCTGCGGCATGCAGCGCAACGATGTGCACGTCCTGAATGGCATTGTAGGCGAGCAGCGCGACCAGGACGGCGGCCCCCAGCGCGATCAGAACCCTGGGGTCGAGCTTGCGGAACGGAAAGATGAAGAGACCGGCGAGCGCATAGCAGACGAGGATGTCGCCCCACCAGAAGAGATAGGCGTGCACCATGCCGAAGACGAAAAGCCAGAACATGCGGCGATAGTGCGTTTCCATCGGACCGGGCCGTTCACCCTCGGCGCGCTGGGCGATGAGGACGGTGCTGGCGCCGAACAGGATCGTGAAGAGCCCGCGCATCTTGCCGTCGGTCAGAACGTTGTTGACGGCCCAGGTCCAGAGGTCCGCGCCGTGCGATCCGCCGAAATAGGTCGGATCGATATAGGCGAAGGCCGGCATGCCCATGCCGACAATGTTCATGAGCAGGATGCCGAGCACGGCAAAACCGCGCACGGCGTCGATGGATTGGTACCGTGTGTCGTTCGTGATGCTTTGAGACATGCCCACCCCCCAGCGGTGCGGCGACGTTGCTGGAGACCGGTAGGCGTGTCAACGAACCGCAGGCGTGTCGCGGCGCAGCGACGACGGTCCTTGTTCGGTTGAAGGTCGCCAAAAAAGCGAAAGCCCGGCCGACGGCCTGGGCTTTCTACTCCCGTAAGAACGGGTTGATCGTGCGAGCGACGCTCGCTTCATTCCGATTCAATTGTAGGGCGGCAACCGGCCTTTCGCCTCAACCGATTGTGGCTTCACGCATCTGGTGAAGCCCCGGTGTTATACCCGGCGGAGTGTCTTCCATGCGGAATCTCCCTTCTTCCCGGTTGCACACGCCGTTCGCGGGTTCCGCCGTCTCGTTCCGGCCCTTGCCGGAGCGCCGCGTCCGCGTTGCGGTCGACAAAAATAGTCCGCCCAACGCGAACGCGAGTCAACGCCGAAATTGCCGCTCCATATACGTAGGTGTGCACGCTTCGACTCGTCTGCGACGAAGCGTCGATGCATGGCAAGCGTCCGGTTAAACGGCGCGCTTCGCTTTGTCCTTTTCGTTCGCCGAACGAATTTGACCGCGGATCGCGTCCCACTCGGCGTCGCCCAGAGCGGCAAGGCGCGCGAAGTTTCCGCCGGCGGCGAGATGCATGCCGCCGTCGATCGCGATGGTCTGTCCGGTCAGGTAATCGCAGCCGTCGGCCATCAGGAAACTCGCGAGATTGGCCAGCTCGTACATTTCGCCGTTGCGCGCCATGCCGCCGACCTGCGCGCGCGCTTCGCCGCCGCCGCTCGCGGAAGGATTGAGACGCTCCCACGCGCCCTTGGTCGGAAAGGGTCCGGGCGCGATCGCGTTCAGCCGGATGCCGTATGGGCCCCATTCGGTCGCAAGCGACTTGGTCATGATGTTGAGGCCGGCTTTCGACATCGCGGAGGGAACGGTGAACGGCCCGCCGTTCCAGATCCAAGTCGTCAGAATCGAGATCACGCTCGCCTTGTTGCCGCCGTCGATCCAGCGCTTGCCGCAGGACAAGGTGACGTAGAACGAGCCGCGGAAGACGATGTCGGCGATCGCATTGAATCCGCGCGGCGAAAGATCCTTGGTGCGGCTGATGAAGTTGCCGGCCGCGTTGTTGACGAGACCCGTCAGCGCGCCGCCGTCGGCCCAGATCTGCGCGATCATGTCGTCGACGGCTTCGGCGACGCGGATGTCGCAGGCGATCGCCTTCACGCTCGACTTCGTCTTGTCCGACAGCGCCTTCGCCGTCTCCTCGAGCACCGACTTGCGTCGGCCGCAGATGTAAACGGTGGCGCCGAGCTGCGCATACGCCTCGCTCATGACTTCACCCAGGCCGGTTCCGCCGCCCGTCACCAGGATGCGCTTGCCCTTCAGGATGCCGTCGCGAAACATCAGGTTTTCCATTGTGTCCTCCCAGAAAATGCCGAGCCGCACTAACGCATGTCCGGCGATCCGGAAAAAGGGGGTTGCCGGTTTGTTCCTCTCTGCTGTTAGAGTGGACGCATGACCGTCGTCACCAAGATCGACGCACTGCCGCAGCGTTTCGCGGACTGGTTCGAAAGCCGCGGTTGGCGCATCCGTGCGCATCAGTCCGCGCTGATCGAACATGCCGCACGGGAAGAATCCGTTTTGCTCGTGGCGCCCACCGGCGGCGGGAAGACGCTGGCGGGTTTCCTGCCGAGCCTCATCGAGCTCGCGCAACTTCCGCCTCGCCGCGCCAGCGTGCTGCACACGCTCTACATCTCGCCCTTGAAGGCGCTTGCCGTCGACGTGGCGCGCAATCTGGACGCGCCGGTCGCCGAGATGGGACTGGCGGTGAAAGTGGAGACGCGGACCGGCGACACGCCGCATTCGCGACGCCAGCGCCAGAAGCACGCGCCGCCGGACATCCTGCTGACGACTCCGGAGCAACTGGCGTTGTTGCTGGCCGCGCCGGGAGCCAGGCTGATGTTCGCCGGCCTGAAGACGGTCGTGCTCGACGAGCTCCACGCCATGTACAACTCCAAGCGCGGCGATCTGCTGGCGCTCGGACTGGCGCGACTGAGCAGCTTGGCGCCGAAGCATCGCCGCGTCGGCCTTTCGGCCACCGTCGCCGATCCCGCGCCGCTGCGGCGCTTCCTCATGCCGCAGCCGGTCGACGGCGAGGCGCTTGCCGAGCTCGTCGTCGGTCAGTCGGGCGCCAAGCCCGAGATACGCATCAGCGCTTCCGATTCCTATGTGCCCTGGGCCGGGCACCTCGCGCGACACGCGATGATGGATGTGATGGACGCGATCAAATCGTGCAAGACAGCTCTGATCTTCGTCAATACGCGCAGCCAGGCGGAACGGACGTTCCAGGAATTGTGGCGCATCAACGAGGACAATCTCGCGATCGCGCTGCATCACGGCTCACTCGCGCCGGGGCAGCGCCGCAAAGTCGAGGCGGCCATGACCCGCGGCGACCTGCGGGCGGTCGTCTGCACCTCGACGCTCGACCTCGGCATCGACTGGGGCGCCGTCGACAAGGTCATCTGCATCGGCGCGCCAAAGGGCGCGGCGCGGCTGGTACAGCGCATCGGCCGGGCCAATCACCGGCTCGACGAGCCGTCCCAGGCACTGCTCGTTCCGGCCAACCGTTTCGAGGTGCTGGAGTGCAACGCGGCGCGCGATGCGGTGATGGCCGGCGAATTGGACGGCGAGCGGCTGCGCCGCGGCGGGCTCGACGTGCTGGCGCAACACGTGCTCGGCACGGCCTGTTCCGCGCCGTTCGACGCGGACCGGTTGTTCCGCGAAGTGAAATCCGCTTCGCCCTACGTATACCTTACGCGCGGCGACTTCGACGCCGTCGTCGACTTTGTGGCGACGGGCGGCTACGCACTGAAGCGCTACGATCGCTATGCGCGATTGCGCAGGACCGACGAGGGTCTGTGGCGCGTGTCCCACCCGCGCGTCGCCCAGCAATACCGGCTCAACGTAGGCGTCATCGTCGAAGATCCGATGGTGGAGATCCGCCTGCAGTCCAAGGGTCGTCCCGCCGGTGCAGGCGGGCGTGTGCTGGGCCAGCTCGAGGAGTATTTCGTCGAGCAGCTTACGGCAGGAGACACGTTCATCTTTTCCGGCCACGTGCTTCGCTTCGAAGGAATGCGCGACGACGGCGCCTACGTCACCAGGACGCACGATACGGAAGCGCAAATTCCCTCCTACAATGGCGGCAAGTTTCCGCTTTCGACGTTTCTCGCCCAACGCGTGCGCGAGATGGTGTCGCGGCCCGAGAGCTGGCACGTCCTGCCCGAACCGGTCCACGAATGGCTGCGGATCCAGGAAGCGCGTTCCGTGATCCCCCAGCCAGGACAATTGCTGGTCGAGACGTTTCCGCGCGGTTCGCGCGAATACCTCGTTTGCTATCCGTTCGAAGGGCGCCTGGCGCACCAGACGCTGGGCATGCTCCTGACGCGCCGGCTGGAGCGGCTGCGCATGCGGCCGCTCGGCTTCGTCGCCAACGAATATGCGTTGGCCGTGTGGGCCTTGCGCGACATGAGCGGGCTCGACATGGGAAAGCTCTTTGCCGAAGACATGCTGGGCGACGATCTCGACGCCTGGCTGGCCGAGTCCAATCTCTACAAGCGCACGTTCCGGAATTGCGCGATCATCTCGGGACTGATCGAGCGCCGCTACCCCAACCGAGAAAAGACCGGCCGGCAGGTGACGTTCTCCTCCGATCTCATCTACGACGTCCTGCGCGAGCACGAGCCGGACCATGTGCTGCTTCGCGCGACGTACGAAGATGCCGGGACGGGGCTGCTCGATATCGCGCGTCTGGCGGAGTCCCTCAAGCGCATCCGGAACCGCATCGTCGCGCGCCGTCTCGACAGGGTTTCGCCGCTCGCCGTTCCGGCGTTGCTGGAAATCTCCAAGGAAATGGTGGCGGGCGAGGCGCAGGAGGATATTCTGCGCGAAGCGGAAGAATCGCTGATCAAGGAAGCCATGCGTGTCGATTGAGCGGACCTATGCGGACGTGAACGGCGAGCGCCTGCTGCTCGATTGCGCCGGCGCGGCCTTCTGGCCGGCTGAGCAAACGCTGGTCCTGGCGGACATTCATCTGGAAAAGGGCTCGTCGCTCGCGCGCTTCGGTGCGCTCCTGCCGCCCTATGACACGCGGACAACCCTGAAGCGGATCATCGCGCTGCTGGATGTCTATCGACCGACGCGCGTCATCGCGCTCGGCGATTCCTTTCACGATGTCGACGCGGCCGAGCGGCTGGACGAGGACGAAAGGTCGATGTTGTCCGCGGCCGTCGCCCGCACCGACTGGGTGTGGATCGAAGGCAACCACGATCCGCATCCGCCAGCCTGGCTCGGCGGCAAGGTGACGTCCGAGCTCGCCGTCGGCGGCCTGGTCTTCCGGCACGAGCCGTCACCGGCCGCGCAGCCCGGAGAAATCGCCGGCCATCTTCATCCCTGCGCAACCGTCACGCGTCACGGGCAGAGTCTGCGTCGCCGCGCGTTTGCGGCCGACTCGCTGCGGCTGGTAATGCCGGCGTTCGGCGCCTATGCGGGCGGTCTAGATGTTCTGGACGACGCGATTGCGGGGCTGTTCGCCGGCGCGTTCGCGGCCTACATGCTCGGCGGACGGCGCGTCTATGCCGTCGCCGCGCGCGGCATTCCTCAACTGGCGCGGCGGAAAATGACCGAAGACAGCCAGCCGAGCGTCCCGGCCATGAGCACGGCGAACAGCCCGTAGGCGAGCGGCGATGAGTGCGCCAGATTGAACAGGCGCCGTTCCAGTCCGGTCTGGTCGATGAACAGAGGCGTCGACTGCGCACTGACCACATTGCCGTCCCGGAAGAGATAGACCTCGGCATTGTATTGACCGCGCGTGACTGTCGCGGGCACCGGCACATGTACGCGGAACAGAGTCGGACTGAGAAATTCGACTCCGGTCGGCGTTTCGCCGTACAACCCGTCCTGCTGCTTGTGTCGGATCAGGGCCTGGCGGAACGGTTCCGGATCGTGATGCGCGAAAATGCGCGTCGGCGCGAGGTTCGACAGTCCGATCCCGTAGCGCTTGAGCGTGTAGGCCGCGGCGATGGCCGTCAGCGGGCGCGTGCTTGCGAGATAGTAGTATGTCGGCATGTCCTGAAGAGTCGCCTGGTCGCGGTTGAGCCATATTCCCGCGACCCGGTCCTTCTTGCGCACGGTGACGCTGGCGTCCGGCCCGCGCACGATCACGATCACGTCGTTCAGGCCCGTATCCTCGAGATGCTCGATGGCGCCGAAGACGACGATGTCCGTGCCGGTATAGTTCGACGTGATCTCCACCGTGTCCTGCGACAGTCCGGAGACGAGATCCTCGGCGGCGAATGCCGGAATTGCGCAAAGCGCCAGGACAGCGGCTATGAGATACAGCCTCCTCATGGCGAGAGCGTCGCGATGCTGAAGAGATCGGCGGGTTCGATGATCAGCCCGAAGAACAGGCGAACGGCGACGGCGAGGACGAGCAGGGCCAGCAGCAGGCGAAGTTGCTCGCCGCGGAGCCGCTCGCCGGCCCTGACGCCGATCTGCGCGCCGATAACGCCGCCGACGATGAGGAAGAAGGCGAGGACGATGTCGACGGCATAATTGGTCGTCGCCTGTAGAATCGTCGTCGCCGCGGTCACGACGATGATCTGGAAAAGCGAGGTTCCCATCACCACGCTGGTGGGCATGCGCAGCAGATAGATCATCGCCGGCACGATGACGAAACCGCCGCCGATTCCCATGATCGCCGAAAGGACGCCGACGACGAATCCGATGATGAGCGGCGGGATGACGCTGATGTAGAGCCGCGACTCGCGGAACCGCATCTTGATTGGCAGACCGTGCATCCAAAGATGCTGTCCGCCACGATGGGCGGGCGGCGCCGCGCCGCTCTGGTAGGCGCGCAAGGCCGCCAGGCTCTCGCGCAACATGAGCCCGCCGACGGTGCCGAGCAGGATGACGTAGCTGGCCGACACCACCAGGTCCATCTGGCCCTGGCGGCGCATGACGCCGAACAGCCAGACGCCGAAAACGGTTCCGACAAGGCCGCCTGCCGCCATTACGGCGCCCATCTTGAGGTCGAGCGCGCGCTTCCGCCATTGGGTTATGGCCCCGGATATCGACGACGCCGTGATGTGGCTTGCCGTCGTCGCAACCGCGACCGACGCCGGCACGCCGTAGAAGATCAGAAGAGGCGTCAGCAGGAAGCCGCCGCCGACGCCGAACAGCCCGGAGAGGAACCCGATGGCCGCACCCATGCCGAGAATGATCAGCCAATGGACCGACATCTCGGCGATGGGCAGATAGATTTCCATCGATCGCTAGCGTTCACGGGCAGGAGATGAAAGGCCTGTCGAATCCGCCAAGCCCCGACCTTCTGCGAATGTGCGCGCGGGCGGCGATGCGGTCAACCGTTTCGGCGAAGCTCTAGTTGGCGATTTCGCTCAGCTGCGGCGCCACATTGGCTTTGGGGCTCAGAGATTGCGGGCGGAAGGAGTCCGCCGCGCGCTGCGCAGCCGTGCGGTCGTCGGCGTTGAGCTGTGTTGCCAGCGCGTCGATGCGGCTCTTGGACTCCGCGTCGCCGGATGCCGCGGCGATCGCATACCACTTGTACGCGTCGAGCAGGCTCTGGGGCACGCCCAGTCCGCGCTCGTACAGAACCGCCAGATTGAACTGCGAGTCGGAGAGTCCGAGCGCCGCCGCCTTGGAGAACCAGCGCGCCGCTTCCGAAAGATTCTTGGGAACGCCGCTGCCCGATGCATAGGCCACGGCCAGGTTGTGCATCGCCTTGCGGTTGCCGGCCTGCGCGGCGAGCGTGTACCAGTGCACGGCCTTGGCGCCGTCCTGGGCGACGCCGCGGCCGCGTTCGTACATGGTGCCGAGGCGATATTGGGCCACCGGCAGTCCCGCCTCGGCGGCGCGCTCGAGCCACTTCGCCGCGTCCGTTTCGCTGACCGGAACGCCGTCGCCGTCGAGATATTTCAGACCGACGACGAGTTCAGCTTTGGCGTTGCCGGCGTTGGCGAGCTTGGACAGTTTGTCGATCGGTGCGCTCGTCGCCATGCGGGTCGGCGCGGGCTGGACGGCCGGCGCAACCGCAGCGGGCGAGGTTGCGGCATGCGCCTCGGGAACGGTGCGAATGGGCGCGGGCGCGATCGCTTGCGGCGGTTTCGTCGGCGACGCGGCGCTCGGTTTGATCGGCGACGTCGTGCTCGGTGTCGGTGCGCTCGGCGTCGGCGCGACGATCGCGCCGTTGTCGGTCGGCGGTATGACGACGGTGCTCATCACGGGCGAGGAAGGCGCGGTGACGGGCACCGGCTTGGCAGGAACCGCCTTGGCGGCGACCGGCTGCGGCGCGGCCGGCTTTACGGTCTCGAACAGCGCGCTTGCCGAGTGGGGAGAAGTCGCGCTGATGCGTTGGCTGAGTACGGCGCCGGCGACGATGGCGAGGATCAGGACGAGCGCGATGATGCCGATGACGATGTAGGTGCGCCTGGATCCGGGCTCCGCTTCGAGCTCTTCGTCGGTCGTGGTGGTCCACGCAAACCCACCGGTGCGCGGCGAGCGTTCCGACTCGACCTGGGCGGCGGCGCGCGCGGAGCGCCGCGCGGCTGTGAGATAGGAATCGGCGGCGGGCGCGGCAGGCGGTTCGGCGGCGAACGGATCGTTGAGCGCGTCGGGATGCGCAAACGGCGTGTCGGGCGTGAAGACGGGTGCTGCGGGCTCGGCGAGCCCCGCGCTCTCGGCCGTGAGAGGAGGCGGCGTGTCTTCGTGCGCCGGCGCAAAGGGCGGCTCGGGTTCTTCGAACGCGAATGGCGAAGCCTGCGGCTCGTGCGGCGGCTGCTCCTCGACGGCGAACGGATCGGTGTGGTCGTCGAAACCGATGGGCGCGGGCTGAGCCTGCGGTTCCGGCTGGGGCGGGGCGGGCGGTTCGAATAGGGCGAAGGGCTCGTGCTGATCCGGTTCGGGGGCCGGAAAGTGCGGGGCTTCGACCGTGGGAGCGACGCTCTTCAGCGCGGCGCGCAGTTCGGCAAAGGCGTCGCGCTGCTGGGCTTCCGCGGCATCGAGGCGCTCTGCCAGACGCTTCAGATCGACTTCCAGCGCGGCGCCGGCTTTCTCGGGATGGTCGAAGCGGCTGGCGATCTCGCTCAGCGTACGCTCGATGCCGGACAGCCGCTGGTCGATGACGGGATCGGTGCCGGACGGCTCGATCCTGGCGACGCTCTCCTCCAGCCGCGCGATCGCTCCGGCGGCATCCACTTCCCGTTTCGCCGCTGCGGCGAACTCGTCCTTGAGCAACTCCACGCCCGCCATGGCGTCTACGACGGCGTTCTGGTTTGACTGCGCCAGAAGCTCGACGCGCTGTATGCGCTCGGACACCTGGCGCGCCGTTGCATCGTGATCGGCGAGCGTCTTCTGCTCGACTGCTTGTAGGCGATCCGAAAGTTGGCGCGCCGCGGCCGCCTGGTCGGCCAGTCTCTTCTCTTCCAGTGCCTGGATGCGCTCGTCGATCCGCTGACCGGCATCGGCAAGGCGTTCCTCGATCCGACGGGCGACGCCATCGGAACCCGACTGCGCCTTCGACTCGATCGCGCGGACGCGCTCGTCGACCTGGCGCTCCATGGCCTGCACGCCGGCTTGAGATAGTCGCTCGACGGCGCGGACATATTCTTCGATCTGCGCGATGCGCTGCTCCAGAAGCTTGTGCGAGGCTTCCGCGTCGCCGCGAACTTCGCCGATGCGCCCGGCGACGGATTCGAGATTTCCGGCCAGCGATGAAATCTGCGCCGCCGACTGGCTGGCGGTGGTTGCGATTTGATCGGCGACGCGCGTCAGACCCTGGTGCAGGCCCTTGACGGCGTCCTTGAGGCCTTCGTTGGAAGCGACGCGCTCGACGCGATCGATGCGATCTGCGAGACCGATGACGCTGGCGCCCAGCTGGTCGAAAGCCTGCGCCTGTTCGCGTGCCGCGACGTTGATCTCGCTCGCGGCCTTCGACATGGCGCGGTTGTTTTCGGACTGGCTGCGCTCGGCGGCTTCGAGACGGCGCGCGACGCCGCGCAATTGTTCTTCGATACGGCGAAATACTTCGCCGCTTTCGGTTTCGCTGCGCGCGACATGCGCGAGCATGTCTTCGGTCTCGCGACGCGAGGCGCGGGCATCGGGCGCGACGTTGAAGCTGCTGACGTTCGCGGGCCAGGCCTCGCGCAAGCCGCTGCCGGCATCGGCCTGGTCGGAGAAGCTGCGCAGTATGCGGCGGGTCATCCACTCGCCGACCGATAGTCCCTCACGACGGGCCGCCGCGCGCGCGGCCTCTCTGGCTTCAGGAGGTATGCCCGCCACGTTCCAAGGGATGTCTGGCCGCATTTCGACTCACTTAGCACTAGGCCCGCTACGGAAGGTACCGATGCCTAGATATAGTGTAAAGAATGGTTCCTGTTCCGATTAACAGAACGCTTACGGATTACGGCGCCACGCCCGCCACGTTGGCCCACCAGCGTTAACACTCGGTTAGCGTCTGGGTCAGGGAAGACCCGTCTTGTCGCGTTCCAGGGCCGGCGTTCCGCGCGCCGGGCGGATGGCCATCCCGTCGTCGCAAACCTGCCGCCAAAGCGGACAATTGAAGGACGCCAGGCGGTCCCGCCCGACGAAGAAATACGCGAAGCCGGACCGTGGCGGCTGACGCGTGCTAGGGGAAAATACCAGGACTCGCCTGTCGCCACGCCGGCGTTTCCAAAGTTTTACGGCGTTCCTTCGCTGCCGCGCAGCGGCGCGGGTGCTTCGGGTGCGAGCGGTACTGGCTTCGCCGCTTTGGCATTGGGGAGCGTGGTGACCATGGCCGGCGGCGCGCTGTCCTTGTGGGGACCAAGTCCGAGATCGGTCGAGAAGAGCTGCGTCACATAGACCGTGTCGCCGTTCACCGCGGCGCCGACCCCGGTGCGGTTATAGTCGGGGAACGAGAGATTTTCCTTGTGCGGCGGACTTCCAAGCCAGGTGTCGACGAAGCGCCGGGCGAACGCCTCGACATCGATTCCGACCGCCGCCGTGTAGTGCTGCGCGGCCATGTTCTCACCCAAAAGGCCCTGAAAATGGGCGTCCTCCGCCATCAGCAGCGAGGCGGACGTGTCGCCGTTCGGTGCAACATGCGCGAAATAGTTCTTGGCTGCCATGTCCGCCGCGCGCCGGCGGGCGATGTCGCACAGTTCCGGATCGATCGCCAGCGCCTTCGCGTCCGGGACAAGGCGCGACCGCTCGTCCGCGATGAGCACGGCGATCCGCTGTTCGAGGGCCGGCATCAGCGTCTTGGGATCGGGTGGCGGCTGCATCGCCTCCTGCAGGCTGGAACAGCCCGAACAGATCAGCAGCAACAGCGAAACGAGTAATGGCCGCATCTATTGCAAGATCTCGAACAGACCCGCCGCGCCCATGCCGCCGCCGATGCACATGGTGACGACCCCGTACTTGGCCTTGCGCCGGCGGCCCTCGATCAGCAGATGCCCGGTCATACGGGCGCCGGACATGCCGTAGGGATGGCCGATAGATATGGCGCCGCCGTCGACGTTCATCTTGGCGTGGTCGATGCCGAGCGTGTCGGCGCAGTAGAGGACCTGGCTCGCGAACGCTTCGTTCAGTTCCCACAGGTCGATGTCCGACACTTTGAGGCCGTGCCGCTGCAGGAGGCGCGGGACCGCGTATACCGGGCCGACGCCCATCTCGTCGGGTTCGCAGCCCGCCACAGCGAATCCGCGGAAAATGCCCATCGGCTTGATGCCGCGCTTCGCGGCTTCACCCGCTTCCATCACGACCGCCGCGGAGGCGCCGTCGGCGAACTGGGAGGCGTTGCCGGCCGTGATGTACTTGCCTTCCTTGACCTGTTGGCCGCCGCTGAAGACCGGCTTCAACGCCGAGAGGCCTTCGAGCGTAGTGTCGGGCCGGTTGCTCTCGTCGCGATCGACCGTGAAGTCGACGACCGATTCCTGGCCAGTCGCCCGGTCCAGCTTTTTCATCTTCGTTGCAAGCGGCACGATCTCGTCCTTGAATCGTCCGCCCTGCTGGGCGGCGGCGGTGCGGCGCTGGCTTTCGAGCGAGTAGGCGTCTTGCCGCTCGCGGCTTATCTTGTAGCGCTCGGCGACGATTTCGGCGGTTTCAATCATCGCCATCCACAGCGCCGGCTTGACCTGCATCAGATGTTCTTCGGTGAAATGGTTGAGGTTCATCCCGCCCATCTGCACCAGCGAGATCGACTCGACACCCGAGCCAACCGCGATCGGCGTGGCTTCGGTCATGATCTGCTGCGCGGCCATGGCGATCGCCTGAAGGCCGGAGGAACAGAAGCGGTTGATCGTAGTGCCCGCCGTACTCACCGGACAGCCGGCCCAGATCGCCGACGCCCGTGCGATGTTGTTGCCCGTCGCGCCCTCAGGCAGAGCGCAGCCCATCATTACGTCCTCGACGTCCTTGGGATCGATTCCGGCGCGCTCGATCGCATGTTTCACGGCGTGCCCGCCCATGACGGCTCCATGGGTCATGTTGAATCCGCCGCGAACCGATTTGGCGAGACCTGTGCGCGCGGTCGAAACGATGACGGCTTCCCGCATGGCGAACTCCGTGATTGGGGCGGCGCAACCTAGACCGCCGCTCGCCGCGGAGCAAAGCCGCTATTCCTGCGCCGTGTCGCCGGTCTGACGGTTCGGGTCGTGTCGCCAGTAAAGATACGACGAGACAGTGCCAACAATCGCGCCGAGCGCCAGTCCGCCCGCGAAGACGGCAAAACCCGCCCGCACGCCGAAGAAATAAAGTACCGGATAAACGGCGAGGCCCGTCGCGATCATGAACAGGCCCATCAGCCGGTTGCTCTTCTGCCAGGCGTACTCGCTCGTCAGCGTCCAGGGCAGGCGCACCCCGACCATGAACGTCGAACGCGACTTTCCCAGATAGTTGCCGAGCACGATCATCAAGGCCGACACCGTGACGAGGATGATCTGCGGCGCGTTCACGTGCCGGCCGGCCGCCGTCATTACGGTCACGACGTGCGAGACGGCGATGACGAGCAGCGAGCCGATCCAGGCGGAGTAGTAGAGCTGCCGGCTGGCGATGAGATTCTGCCGGCGCGGTTCGATCAAAGGGATGGCGGAGAGCAGCGCCGTGATGCCGAGTCCGACGGCGGGCAGAATGAGCAGACCCAGCGTTTTGGGCATGAATCCGTTGGGGTTGCCCGCCGCATCCCAATGCGTCGTGATCCGCGCGCCCGCAGGCAAGATCCGCCAGGCCCAGGCGCTCAGCGCGAGCATTACCGCGAGGATGAGAAAACTGAAGAGCAGTGGCATGCGTAGGCGCATGACGATCACCCCTTTCGCGAGCGCGGCTTCACGTCGGCGATCTCCATGATGGCCGCGGTGGCCTCTTCGAGGACGCTCATGTTGAGGCTGTACAGGATCGACGTGCCGATCCGCTGCGACGTGACGAGGCCCGCGGATTTCAAGACTGCGAAATGACCCGACAGCGTCGGCTTGGCGAGGTCGAACCGGTCCGCGATGTCGCCGGCGCTCATCGGCTTCTTGCGCAGCAGCTTGAGGATCTTGCGGCGCACGGGATGCGCCAACGCGTCGAAGACGTCGCCCATATGCGGTATTTAGGGAATTACCGAAATAGTGTCAAACCGGCCGGCATGCGCCGTCTATTGCGCAGGTTGCACGGCCAGTCGCGCCCGGATGTTGCGCCTGACCAGCGTGCGGAAGGTGACGTATTGCAGGAGGAAGGCGAGCAGCTGCGCGCAAGTCGGCACGATCGAGGCGTACCAGGCCCAGTTGTCGAAACTGAACGACAGGGCGACCGCGACGTTGGCGATCGCGAGCGCGATCTGCAGCGCGCCCCAGCCGTGGCTCGACCACCGGATGATCCGCGCATCCAGATTGTCCTTCACGATCGGTGGCAGATACGGCTCCATCCAGTTCGTGCGCAGCATCACGACGCCGACCGCGGCTGTGATGAGGGACGACTTGATCTGCACGAACAGTGGATTGTGGGTGAGCAATGTCGTGACGCCGCTGACGACCACCAGCACGATGCTGACATATTGCAGCGGGCCGATCGGCTGTTTGCGGTACTTCATATAGGCGAAGCGGCCGATCCCGGCCGCGACGCCCAACGCGGTGCCGAGGACGATGCTGCCCGAGAGCCAGTACACCGTGACGAAAAAGATCGTCGCCAGCAGGTCTAGTCCGATCGGCTTGAATGCTTGCAGGAAATACACGCGTGCCCCTCAGTCCGGGCCGCCGCTTTCGCGTGCCGTCACCGGATATCTGACCGTAAAGGTAAGTGCTCCGGCCAAGGCTACAAGGGCCGCCGTCGCAGCAAGCGTGTAAGAAACGTCCGGCGTGAGAAGCGCGGCGGCGTCGATGGCGGCCATCACCGCCAGCGCAAGCACCCAGATCGCGGTCAACCGGTTGTTGGCGCGGAGAAAAGATTTCGTTTTCCAGGTCTCTGGCAACACCTGTTCGCGCGAATATTGAAGCGTGAACGGCTCGTGCAGGAACAGCGACACGACCATAACGGCAAGCAGTCCGGCATGCACGACGAGCTGCACGGCGCCCGAGGCGAGTCCGGGCTGCACGAAGCCCTTGTACAGCGCAAGCGAACCGAACAGGAGCGTGCCGGCAGCGTCGAGTGTCTTGAGAACGCGCGTCTCCAGAAAAGCGCGCATGCCGAGCGCGAACGACGCGGCGAAGGCAATCCAGAGCGCCAGGTCGTCCGACACCCGCGCGACGAGCGAAAACAGGATGAAGGGGACGAATCCGAGCACGAGAGTCATGCCGGACCTTCTGGCGGGCAAGCGTCGATCACACGCATGGCGGGGTCGCGCCGCAGCTTTCGCCGCGGCGCGGTTCCGGTCAGTGGGCGGCGGTCGCGTATTTGCGGCCGGCGTAGAGACTCCACAGATGTTGCGCGCGCATCGTTGCGGGCGCGCCGTTCTTGATGTTGTCGAGCGCGGCCTGTGCGCCCGCCGTGTCACCCTGCATGGCGAGCGCCATGCCGATGATCATGTTGGCCTCGTTTGCGTCGGTCTTGGCGCCGCCCTTGCCGAGGCCGCGCTTCGCCGCGGTGACGGCGTCGGCGTAGCGACCGTAGCCGTAAAGCGTCTCGGCCAATTTCACGTCGAGTTCGCCGTTGGGCGATTTGACCGCCGCCGCTTCGAACGCGGGCAGGCTCGCCCGGTCCTTCGCGGCGCGTCCGCGCGCCTCGGCCAGCTGCGCGGCGCTCTTGCCGCTATTCGTGACCTTGCCCGCGGCCAGCCCCGCCTCGAGCGCGGCTTGCGCCTCAACGGGGTAGCCGTTCTGCAGCGCGAGGGACGCCATGACCGTGTAGTCGTCCGGACCGTTCGCCGATCTGGTCGCGATCTTCAGGCGGTACATGTTGAGCGCGTCGAGATCCTTCATCCCCTTGATGCTGAGCGAGACGTCGACCAGTTGCCCCCACTCTTCAGACTCGTCGAAGTTGGTGACGATGGTCTCGAGGACCTTGAACGCGTCATCCTGCTTGTTCAGTTTCAGCTCGCTGGCGAGTGCGATCTCCAGCGCTCCGCGATTGGGAATCGCGCCGGCCGGCGTCGCCGCGACTGCCTTGAGCGACGCCGCCTCGGCATTCGGGAAATCGTTCGCGTGATAATAGGCCTGGGCCAGCGATGCGAGCACCGGTGCATCGGGCGGGCCGCCCAGCGCGCTGAGTTCCTGCGCGTATTTGATCACCTTGTCGTCGTGCTTGGCTTCGGAAGCGAACAAGATGGCGTTGTGCAGCATTGAGGGCTTGTCGTCCGCCGGCATGTCCGGCGACTCCGCCATCGCTTCGAAGGCCGTGTCCGCCGTCGCGTGGTCGTTCAAGTTGAACGCCGTGATCGCCAGGAAGTGATTGATCTCGTAGGTGTCGATCCCCGTCTGGTTGGGCAGCGCCTGCGCTTGCTTGATCAGGACCAATGCGCCCGCATAGTCGTTCGCGTCCATCAGCTTATGCGCGGCTTCGAGGAGCTTGCCGACCGGCGCGCTGACGCTCGGCGGCTTGGCCGCGTCCGCCGCTACGGCGGGAGACACCGGTACGAGCGCGGTCAGTGCCGCCGCCGATCCGAGTAGGCACACCGCGAGGGCGGTGCGGACAAATCTGGTTTTCATGAATTTCCTCACTTGGCTGGAACGCATGCGCGTGCGCGGCCCCTCGCTTGGCGCATCTTTCTTTAATTTGCAACTTTAGTGTGGCGGCACGGGGTTTCCAATGTGGCGCAGGCGGCGATATTGCAGTGCACCAGGAAAACCCTTATCCACGGTGGCGATGACGATTGTTCCAAAGGTCCTGCCGCCGGGCGCAGAAAATATCTCTCGCGGTGGATTTAATCTGTACGCGGGACCTTTCTGGCGCTTGCCGCCTGAAGGGCCGGTGTATCGCTATGCGCTGGTCCCCGAAGAAAAACACATGAACTGCAACGGCACCTTGCACGGCGGCATGCTGATGACGTTTGCGGACATTTCGATGAGTCAGACGTCGCGCGCCGTAAGCGGCGCACAGGGCTGCAGCACCGTGTCGCTGACCTGCGACTTCGTCGGCCCGGGCAAACTCGGCGACTTCATCGAGTCGCGCGTCCGTGTGACGCGCCAGACCCGGACGATGATATTCCTGTCTGCGGACATTGTCGCAGGCGACCGCGTGCTCGGGGTGGCGACCGGCCTGTGGAAGATCGTTTGACGATGACCCCGGCGCCGCCGCCCGGTTTCACGCTGACGCGGCTCATCGATCCGTTCGAACTGCATATCGGGCCCGTATACGAAAAGGGCGAGAAGGGCGCGCGCACCTTCGCGCTCCTGATCGACGAACGGCACGTCAACATGCGCGGCGTCATCCATGGCGGTATGCTCATGACCTTCGCGGACGCATCGCTGGGACAGGCGGCGTGGGACGCCTGCGATCACGCCAACTGCGTCACGCTGAACATGCAGACGCAGTTTCTCGCGCCCGCCAAGGCGGGCGACCTCATCGAGGTCACGCCGGTACTCACCAGGCGCACGCGTTCGCTGATCTTCCTGCGCGGCGACTATCTCGTACGCGGTGAAGCCATCTTCACGGCTTCCAGCGTCTGGAAGATCCTCGGCGTCGATTGACTAGCGCATGTCGCCTCACACCTTTTCGAGCGTTGCGACCGATACGTGCGGCCAGCTCAGCCCGTTGAAGTTCAGAAGGACGGTCTGGCTGTACTGAAGCTGCTGGCGGATGGCGCCGTTCGGCTCCTTGATCGTCTCGATCCAGAAGATCGCGTCCATCTCCGCCGCCAGCGCGTTCGGTCCGCCCGCCGCGCCCTGGAGGAAGGCGATGTTCGACGTGCCGCCGCCGGTGGCCGGCGGATTGAGGGGGACGGTCGAGATCTTCAGAGTCGTGGTCGAGGTGATGTTCTTGCCGGCGGCACCTTGCGCCAGAACGACGTTGGGATTGTTGACCATCGCCTGCGTCACGTTCGGGATGTCTGCCGGCGGCGTGCGGAACTGAGTCGGCACGCCGAGGTTCGTTTCCGGAAAGTTGATAGGGGTGTGCGGCGGCGCGATCGTGAACGGCGTGATGCTCGCCGGCGCGAAGTTCGGCGCGCCGTTGAGGACGGCCAGTGCGCTTCCCTGCGCGACCAGCGACGTGCCGTGCGGAATGTTCGCCAGGCGCGCGACGGTCTTCGGATTCTGCGGATTCGTCGTATCCGGCACCGTCAGCCAGAGGCCCGGCTCTATATGTATGCCGGCGAGCTTTCCATTCGGTCCAAGCACGTGCGCGTCCTGAACCTGCTGGAGATACCTGATTCCGTGCAGGTTTATGTCCGCCTGAAGCAGTCCGCGGTTCGGGATGTCGCCAGGAATGAGATCGAATTGGAGAGTCTCTGTCGTCTCGTTGAGTTCCAGGAAGCGGTCCTGTGTGCCGTGGAACGGACGCCAGATCTGATTGAATCCGCGGCCCTTCCATGTGCCGACCAGTTGGTCGATCGGCGAAAACGGGTCCGGCGCGAGCTGCGCGATGCGGCCTGAAACCGAGGTCAATTGGAATTCGGCGAGAATATTCATGCTCTGTCTCCCATGTTTGAACGGCACGACACGCCGCAGGGGCGGTCGGGAACGCCGACGAATTTGGAACTGGCACTAAGGTCGGGACGCTTCGGCCCGCGCGCATGGCGAGCATGCGCAAAAGAAAGATGGACGTTTCATCTGTCGGTATCAAGTATAGATCGGTAGAGAATCGTAAATTTCACACGTTCTACTAATAAATGTCATAGTAATCGCGAGAGAAGATCGTTCTTGGTTTTGTCTCCGGCGATCGCGCGCCGCGGCAGTTCTGGACTGGCGTTGGTCGCGGATGGAATTGCTGTAAACGAATAGGCTGAACCGGGCATTAACCGATCGTTCACGCTAACTCCACGTTTACACTCGTATGACAGTCTCGACCGCATCAGGGGTCGGAGGCTTCACCCATGGGTCGGCAGGACGCCACCCGCATCCAGACGCAGCACGCGCCGCAGACGCTCTTCCGTCTCGACGGACGTGTTGCGTTCGTCTCGGCCGCGCCCGGCCATCTCGGCAGCGCGATGACGCGTATCCTCGCGGGCGCCGGCGCGCATGTGATCATCAACGCGCGCAACGACGAGCGCTTGAAAGATTTCGAAGAAACCTTGCGGGCCGAGGGCCATTCGGTGCGACGCGCGGCCTTCGACGTCGCGGATACCGGACAGGTCCGCTTCTTCTTCAAGACGCTGCCGCGCCTCGACATCCTCGTGAACACCGCAATCAGCATGACGCCGAAGGCGTTCTCGGCGCTGGAAGCGTCGGACTTCGCCGCGACATACGCCAGCAGCGTGACCGCTTCCTTCGAAACGGTGCGCGCGGCGCGTCCCGCACTGCGTGCCGCCGCCGCCGAAGTCGGCGATGCCAGCGTCATCAACATCGCCTCGATGTACGGCCTGGTCGCCCCCGATTCCCGCCTCTACGCGCAACCGGGGCAGGCCAGCCCGTTCCACTATGGGCCGGCCAAGGCAGCCCTGTTGCAGCTCTCGCGCCATCTGGCGGCCGAACTCGGCCCCGAGAACATTCGCGTGAACACGCTGGTGCCCGGGCCGTTCCCGCGGCCGGACGTCGTGGCGAAGGATCCTGAATTTGCAGCGCGATTGGCGGCCAAGACCATGCTGGGGCGGCTGGGCAAGCCCGACGAGATCGCCGGCCCGCTGCTTTTCCTGGCATCGCGCGCGTCGGCCTTCATGACCGGCGCGGCGCTCACGGTCGATGGCGGTTGGACCGCCTGGTGAGTTAGAAGGAAGGGCAGCCTCGCGCGATGAATATGGCCTTTCTGTCTTCCTTCAAGATCGGACCCGACACCGTCTATCCGGAGTCTCTGCGTCAGCATTTGCGCAGCTTCCGGCTGCTTGAGGATGTGAGCGACGCCGCGCTGAAGAAGCTCCTTTCGGAAGCGAACTGGTTCGGGCTGCCCGGCGGCATGCTGCTCAAGCGGGACGGCGAGAACGAGCGGGCGGTATTCCTCGTCATCACCGGAAGCCTCGGCGTCTTTGCCGAGGACGAGCGCGGCAAGCGCCGCCTGGTGGCGCACATCCCGGCGGGCGAGACCGTCGGCGAGATGTCGATGATTTCAGGCAGCTCGGAACACTCCGCGCAGATCGTCGCCATGCGCGACAGCGAACTGCTGCGCGTTCCGCCCGATGCCTTCGATTCGCTGATCACGCGCCATCCGCGCGTCATGCTTAACCTGATGCGCATCCTGGTGCAGCGCCTGCAGGATACCACGCGCAGCGCCACCGATGCCGCGCGGCCCAAGACGTTCGCCATCGTGCCGCTGCAACCGGGACTCGACCAGTCGCCGATCGCGCACCGGCTCGCCGGCGCGCTCGTCAACATGGGCTCCAAGGCAGCCGTGCTGGACGTCAGCTGCGCGGATCAGTCGGCCGAGTGGTTCAACAATTTCGAAGCCGCGCACGACGTCGTCTTTTATCGCGGCGACGCGCCGAACAGCGCGTGGACCCAGCAATGCCTGCGCCAGGCCGATCGCATCTTCCTCTTGGCGCGGGTCGACGAACCGTTGCCCGCGCAGTCGCCCGACATGCCGGCGTTCAAGGAGCGCGCCAGCGGCCTGCCGCAACTCCTTCTCCTGCATCCGACGGAGAAGAACGAGAACCTGCCCGAGCATTTCGCCGTGCGAAGCGGCCTGTTCGAATCGCACCATCATGTCCGCGCCGGAAAGCCGGACGACATCCGCCGGCTTGCGCGCTTCATTTCGGGGCGCGCGGTCGGCCTCGTGCTCGCCGGCGGTGGCGCGCGCGGCTTCGCGCATATCGGGATCATCAAGGCGCTGATGGAAGCCGGCGTGCCCTTCGACAATCTCGGCGGCACGAGCATGGGCGCGATCATCGCCGCGGGCCTGGCGAGCGAGTGGGGCATCGAGGAACTCACGGAGCGGATGCGCGCGGCTTTCGTCGCGGGCAACCCGCTCAACGACTTCACCCTGCCGCTGATCGCCCTGGTGCGCGGCAAGAAGGTGACGAACCTGCTGCGTCGCAATTTCGGCGACGTCAGGATCGAGGAAATGCCCAAGCCTTTCTTTTGCGTCTCCTCTGACCTGACCACCGGACGCATCCACGAACATCGCGCCGGGCCGTTGTGGCGCGCGCTGCGTGCAAGCGTGGCGCTGCCCGGAATTCTGCCGCCCGTGACGCACCATGGCCACCTGCTGGTCGACGGCGGCGTGATGAACAACCTGCCCGTGGACGTGATGGCCGCGCGCTCCAGCGGTCCGATCATCGCGTCGGACGTGACTGGCGAAATCGACCTCAAGGCGCGCGACGACCGCTACGGCGAACGCCCCTGGTGGTGGCTGATCGCACAGCGCATGGCGGGAACGCCCTCGATCGTCTCGATCCTGATGCGCTCCGGCACGGTGGGCTCGGAAGCCCAGCGCCGCATCGTGCGCGAGCAGGCGAACTACCTGTTCGAGCCGCCGCTGACCGGCGTCGGCCTACGCGACTGGCGCGCCTTCGACCGCTGCATCGCGGAAGGCTACCAGCACGCGCTGCGCATGATCGAGGATCACGGCGTGCCGCTGACCGAAGTGTGGAGCGAGGGCCCGGCCGTCTCGATCGAGCATCACGTTCACGCCGCCGCGCAATAGCGCTACCAGACCAGAGCCATCTGATACTCGTCTTCCGGACGGCCCCGGAGGTTGACGCCCTTCTTCTTCACCGCTTCGCGCACGAAACCGAGACTCTCGTACAGCGCAATCGCGTTCCTGTTCCACGGCACGACGTCGAGCTCGATGCGGCAAAATCCGTCCCAGGCCTTCGTCCGGGCGATCGCTTCGATCATCAATCTGCGCCCCAGGCCAGAGCCGCGCCACTCCCTCGCCACGGAGATGCCGAGTGTAGCGGCATGGTTCTCGTAGGATTTCAGCCCCGCCTGGATGTGCACTATGCCTGCGACGCGTTCGCCGTCGAGTGCGATCAGGTAGAAGGCGCGCGGATTGTCGAGCGCTTCCTGGAGGAACTCGCGCTCGCGCTCGGTCGTGAGATGCGTGCGCGGGTTGATCGTGTCCAGCTTTTCGTCGCCGAGCGCGTTCATGAAGTCCGCGACTTGCTCAGCGTCGTCGAGCGTTGCCGTGCGGATGTGAAGATCGCGTGCGCCGGGCCGCTCAGATCGAGTCGGGCGGCGCCAGCGATTGAGGGTGCGTAAGATCATAGCTGCGTCCATCCGGTCCGGTCAGTGTCATCGAGGTGATGTGCGTCCGGCCGTCCCGGACGTCGACCGTCACGGCCAGCGATCCTTCGCCTCTCGTGCCGCGAAGATGGGCGACATAGGACGCGTGCTTTCCCGTCGCCAGGTCCTCGGAAACGCTCGAACTCTCGAGGTTGGTGATCTCGATATTGTCGCCGAGAACCGAGCGCGCGGTCTGGTCTGCGTTTACGGTGGTGAGGACGACATGCAGCGTTGGATCGCTCTTGAAACCGGAATACAGCCACCATCCGCCGTAGCTGACGGCGCCGACGATGGCGGCGATTGCGATCACGACGGCGATCAGGCAACCCCACAGGCAGCCGTGGCCGGAGCGAGGCGGCGGCGGGGGAATGGGGCCAGGCATTGCGCGGCCGCTGTCGGTCAAGATTCCCCCAAGGCAACATCGTCGCGGCAGAGCAAACCATAAGGCCGCTATTGGCGCAAAGCCCGCCGCTCACCTAATCTTGCGCCAAGAGGAACGCGCGCAGGAGGACGCAATGCCCATCAATTATGACGAGATGATGCAAGCCAAATCGACCGGACTTGAGGCCAGCTACGGCGACCGCGAGGTCATGCTCTACGCTCTCGGCGTCGGCTTTCAGCGCGATCCGATGAACGAGCAGGAGCTGCCGTTCACCTACGAGAACAATCTCCAGGTCGTGCCGACCTTCGCGACCGTCATCCCCACCGGCCGGTCGCGCGGCGGCGACACGGGCGGCCGCGCCATGTCCGGCATCAACTATCTGATGGTGGTCCACGGCGAACAACGCCTGCAGATCCACAAGCCGCTGCCGCCGGCGTGCGAAGTCGTATCCGACACGCGCGTTCTCGGAATCTGGGACAAGGGCAAGGAAAAAGGCGCCATCATCGTCAACGAGCGCGTCATCAAGGAAAAAGCCACGGGCGACAAGCTCGCGACGCTGGTCGGCACGACGTTCGCGCGCGGCGATGGCGGCTTCGGCGGACCCAAGGACGGTGCGCCCGAACCCCATCAGCTTCCGACGCGCGCGCCCGACCTCGTCCATTCCTGCGACACGCGTGCCGATCAGGCGTTCATCTATGCTTTGTCCGGCGACCGCAATCCGCTGCACCGCGATCCGAAGGTCGCCAAGATGGCCGGTTTCCCGCGCCCCATCCTGCACGGTCTTTGCTCCTACGGCACGGCTTGCCGGGCGGTGATCTCCACCCTCGCGAAGTACGATGCCAAGCGGATCACCAGCTTCGACGTGCGCTTCTCGTCGCCCGTTTTCCCGGGCGAGACGATCGTGACGGAGATGTGGGTCGATGGCAGCACCGTTTCCTTCCGTTCCAGGCTCAAGGAGCGCGACGTCGTCGTGCTGAACAACGGAAAGTGCACGCTTGCCGGATGACGGCGATCCGCTCGAGCGCGCGGAATCGCTAATTGGGGAAGGGCGGCCCGTCGAGGCCGCCCGCTTGCTTCGCGAGCGGTTGGAGGCGGGCCGCGGCGGCCTGCTCGCGCGTCTCGCGCTCGTGCGCGCGCTCGGCGCGGCCGGCCAAAAGGACGAAGCGCTCGCGGCGGCGCGCGAGGCCAGCGCGCTCAATCCGAACGTCGAACAGGCTGTTCTCGCGTTGGGCGATGCGCTTTGCGCCGCCGGACATTTGCCCGCGGCCATAGCCGAGTTTCAGCGCGCCTTGCGATTGGATCCGAGTTCGGTCCAGGCGCGTTTGCGGCTCGGCCGCGCATGGGCCGAGGCTGGCGAGGCCGAGCGGGCGCTCGAACAGTTCGCGCAGCTCGCGCCGGACTCCGTGCCCGGCCTCGGCGACGAGATCGCAACCGTGGAGGCGGCGCGCGCCCTCGATCGTTCCCATCCTGGATATGTCCGTCACCTCTTCGACCAGTTTTCGGCCGACTACGACGCGCGCATGCGCGCACAACTCGCCTATCGCGCGCCCGAGATCCTGCGCGAACTCGCCCGTCTCGTCCTGCCCGGCGCGGAGAATCTCGTCGCGCTCGATCTCGGCTGCGGCACCGGCCTGGCGGCAGACGCGTTCCACGACATCGCGCCGACGATCGACGGCATCGATCTCAGCCCGGCGATGATCGAACGGGCGCGCGCCCGGAACCTCTATCGCAAGCTCGACGTCGGCGACATCGAAACCGCTCTCGCGACGGGCGGCGCCGACTACGATCTCGTGCTGGCCGCCGACACGCTGGTCTATCTCGGCGACTTGACGAAGACGTTCTCGGCCGTCGCGCGGCGTCTCAAACGCGGCGGTGTCTTTCTCTTCACGGTCGAGACGGGCGCCGATGCCGCCTTCGCGCTCGGGCCGAAACGCCGTTGGCGGCACAGCGAAGCCTATCTCCGGACACTGGCGGCCGACCAAGGCTTCGACGTTCTCGGATTGATGACCTGTTCGCCGCGCAGCGAGGCCGGCGTTCCGGTCGAAGGTCTCGCGGCCGCTTTGGCCCATACGCCCTAGCGCCTTGGCAGAAAAAGTGGGTTGATTGTCATTTCGGCCAGCCACGCGCGCGGCTAGCATGGCACCATGAGAAAGCAGCAAAGACCCAGGCGCGTCGTGATGCTGGCGTTCGAGGATGCCCAGATTCTCGACATCACGGGCCCGCTGCAGCTGCTCGGCGCGGCCAATCGCGGACGCAAGACTCCCGCCTACGACGTCGTTCTCGCGGCGCGCGAAGCCGGACCGTTTCGCACCAGCGAGGGCCTCAGCCTCGTGGCGCAGGCGGGATACCGGCGCGATGGCCGGACGCTTCTGCGCGACGTCGACACGCTGATGGTCAGCGGCGGCGAGGGTGTGGACCGAGCCATCCGCGACAAGGAACTGCTCGCCTTGCTGCGCGAGGGTGCCGCCCGTGCGCGACGTACCGTCTCGGTGTGCTCGGGCGCGCTTCTTCTCGCGGCGGCCGGATTGCTGAAGGGCAGGCGGGCGGCGACGCACTGGTCGAGGGTCGAGCAGCTTGCGCGCGAGCATCCCGATACCGTGCTTGAGCCCGACGCGATCTTCGTGCGCGACGGAAAAGTCTGGACCTCGGCCGGCGTCACGGCCGGCATGGACCTGGCGCTCGCGCTCATCCGCGAGGATCTCGGCGACGACGTCGCGCTCCAGATCGCGCGACAGCACGTCATGTTCGTGATGCGCCCGGGCGGCCAGTCGCAGTTCAGCGCTCATCTCGCGCCCGAAGCCTATCCACGCGGAAAACTGGCCGGCCTGCTGCGCTGGCTGCCCGAGCATGTGAGTGAGGATCTCGACGTGGCGAAACTCGCCGCCCGCGCCAACATGTCCGAGCGCAGCTTCGCGCGCATCTTCGTTCGCGAAACGGGTGCGACGCCCGCGCGCTATATCGAGCGCGCGCGTATCGATGCCGCCCGTCGGCTTCTGACCGGCTCGGCATTGCCGGTCGGCACGATCGCCGGCCGCTCCGGCTTCGGTTCGGAAGAACGCATGCGGCGCGCATTCCAGCGTCTGCTCAAGACAAGCCCCGGCGCATTCCGCGCCCGTTTCCAGATGGAAGGAGAACAGAGATGACCGTTCGCATCGGGATCCTCATTTTCGACGGTGCTGAAGAACTCGACTTCGTCGGTCCCTATGAAGTTTTCACGATGGCCAAGGCCCTCAAACCGGACGCATGCGACGTCGTGCTGATCGCCGAGCGCGAAACCGCCATTCGTTGCGCCAAGGGCATGCGGGTACTGCCCGACGCGACGACGGCGAGCTGCGGCGTTCTGGACGTACTGTTGATCCCCGGCGGCCAGGGCACGCGGCGGGAAGTCGAAAACCGGCCGCTGCTCGAGTGGATCGCGCAGGTGGCGACGCGGGCGAGCTGGATGGCCAGCGTTTGCACCGGGTCGCTGCTGCTCACCGCTGCGGGACCTGCAAAAGGAAAGCGTGTCACCACCCATTGGGGCTTCGTCGCGGCGCTGCGGGGGCGGGGCGAGGCGGCGGAGGTGCTCGACAATTACCGCTACGTGCAGGACGGAAATGTCGTCACGTCCGCCGGCGTCTCGGCGGGAATAGACATGGCGCTCTGGCTTACGGGACAGCTTTTCGATGTACCGTTTGCGCGAAACGTGCAACGGCAGATGGAATATGATCCCTTGCCCCCCTATGGCGGTCTAACGCAGTAGGACTGCCACAGCTTGGCCTTTCTTCTGCCCCATGGGATGTGCTTGTATCCCCCCGGTTTGCGAGGGGTCGCAAAATCCAAGGGAGAGTTAAGTCGATGATTTTGAAGACATTGGGGTTGGTTGCCGCATTGGTCGGTATGTCCGTCGCGCCCGCTCTGGCAGACAGCGCATGCCAGGAACCGATCGCGCCCGCAGCCGTGGATGGAGCGAACGCGACGACCGCGCAAATGAACGGCGCGCATGACGACGTGGTGACCTTCATCAAGCAGTCCGACGACTACCAGGCCTGCTTGTACAAGGAATTGAACGATGCGAAGGCGGATGCCGTGAAGAACAAGAAGGATCTCGATCCGTCGATCGAAGCCGGCGTCAACGCCAAGATCGACTCGAACCAGCATCTGAAGGAAAAGGTCGGCGGCGAGTTCAATGCCGCGGTCATGGCCTATAAGGCGAAGCACCCGAACGGCTGATTCCGTCAACCGTGCAAATCCGGACTAGGCCGCGCGATGCGCGGCCTTTTTCGTTGCGACATCGCTGAGGGATTGCGCTCGAATCACCTATCATCAGGCCATGAGCGACATGGCCGAACAGAGGGTGCTGAGACGGGCGCAAGCCCATGCCGCGACGCGGGGCGACATCCTGGCGGCGGCGCGGCGTGTGGCGGCGCGCGACGGCGCGCGCGACCTCTCGCTGCGCGGCGTGGCGGCCGAGGCCGGGTTCGCGCCGGCCGCCCTGTACGGCTATTTCGCGAGCAAGGACGAACTGCTGCTGGCACTGGCGGCGGACGATCTCTCGACTCTGTCGCGCGCGATGCGCGATGCCGCGGCCCAGCCGCAGGGAAAGGGCCGGCTCGGCGCGGCGGCGACAGCGGCCGTGCTGCTGCTGCGCGAAACGGAGAGCCTCGCGGCCGCGTCCGGCGCCCTTCCGTCCGCGGCAGGCACGAGCGAAGCGGAGCGGCTGTTCAACGGCCGCCTGATCGCGGCCCTCAAAGTGTTGTCCGATGCGGCCGGCAATCCGGCCGACAGCCGCGAGCGGCAATGCGACGTCGTTCTTGTCGCGGCGGCCGTGGCGGGTCTTGCAATGCTCGCCCGCTCGGGCAGGCTTGACGCGCTGGGCTTCTCGGCGGACGAGATCCTCGCGCGCCTGGATCGGCGCTTCACGAACTGAAACATCGGTACCGGCATGACGATCGAGCTCGCCCGCGACAGCGTGCTGCCCTGGGAATGTGATCGCAACGATCACCTCAACATGCAGTTCTATGTCGGACGCGCGAGCAACGCGCTCGCCGCTCTCGGCATCGCGCTCGGCATCGGCCCGGACCTGCTCGCGCGCCGCGGGCTGGTGCTCACCGAGATCGAGACTCACATCCGCTTCCTGCGCGAGTTGCGCAGCGGTGCGCCCTTCGTCATCGCAGGCGGCGTGGTCGAGGCGAACGCGGCGCAGCTGACGGTTTTTCTCGAATTGACGAACGTGGCGACGGGCGAGCCGTCGGCGACGTTCCGCTCGCTCGTCGAATTGCGGCGTGCGTCGGACTTTTCGGCCGTCGCGTTCGATGCGGATGTCGCCGCGCGCGCGGCTGCCGTTCCCGCCGCCGTTCCGGCCTATGGTATGCCGCGCGGACTTCGCATGCATCCGCCGCGCCCGGCGCCGACCCTCGCCGAAGCGACGCGTATGGGACTGCTCGCGACGTTCCAGGGCGTCGCGCGGCCGGCCGACTGCGACGCGCAAGGCCGGCTGAAATCGCGTCTGTACATGGCCTATGTCTTCGGCGCGTTGTCCCACATCTTCTCGCAACTTCGCACCGGCGACATGCAGCGCAGCGAGCGCCGCAGCGGTGCCGCCGTCGAATATCGCCTGGTCTACCGCGCGCGGCCGCGCGCCGGCGCCGTGCTGGCGCTGCGCAGCGGCGTCAGCGCCATCGCCGGCAAGACCTTCAGCCACATTCACTGGCTGTTCGACGTCGACAGCGGAGAATGCGCCGCGACGATCGAGGCCGTGTCCGTCGGCCTGGACCTGGAGACGCGCAGGGCGATCGACATGACGCCCGAGGTCCGTGCGCTCTACGAGTCCGCTCTCATTCCGGACCTGACCGTCTAGTGGTGCCGGCCGATGCGCTCGAGTTCCTCGCGCACGATGTCCGGACGTTCCATCGGCAGGAAATGCGTGGTGCCCGGAACTTTGACGAGCCGCGTATTGCCGTGGGCGCGCGCGACGATCTGCACCTCGGTTTCCCGCGCGGTTCCGTCGCCGCAATAGAGCAGCGTCAGCGGGCAGCGCACCTTGCGGGCCAGCCGCGCAATGCCCGGCGGCGCGTGCTGGAACACCGAGGATTCCCAGGCCGGCTCGCAGGCCAGCCGCATCTCCGTGCCGTTGCCGGTCGCGACGAGTCCGCCGTGCAGATAGTCCTTGAGGGTTTCGTCCGGCCAGGTCGCGAAAGCGCCGCGACCTCGATAGGCCGACATCGCCATCTCGAGCGAGGGAAAGATCGCGCGCCGCTTGGCGGCCATGACGGCGAGGTTCGAACTGCGATGCGGGGCGCGGCCAAACAGCCGCATGATGCGCGCGATCTCGTGCGAGAAGCGCGGCACCAGTACCGGCTCGACGAGGACGAGGCCGCGGACGCGTTCGGGGTGCTCGGCGGCGACGATCAGGCTGGTGATGGCGCCCATGGAGTGGCCGGCCAGCACGGCCGGGCCCTTGTCCAGACGGTCCAGAATTTGGGCAAGATCGGCGCCAAACTGCATCCAGTCCGCCTGCGGACCCGGAACGGCGGCCAATGTCGTGAATCCATGGCCGCGCATATCCGAGGCGGCGACGTGAAACCGGCCCTGCAGCGGCGTCAACAAGCCGCGATAGGTCTCGGCATTGAACCCGGTGGCGTGGGTGAAGTGCAGCAGCGGTGCCGTCGCCGGCCAGTCGAGATAGGAGACGTCGCCGTCGGCCAACGTCATTTTCTTGCGTACGGGATCGGTCATAGTCGCATCTGAACGGCGCCGTTGCGTCTGTCAACCTGACGGCCACGTCAGAATGCTTTACGCAGCGCCTCTACAGGCCGTACAAAACGGCAACCAAAATCCAAAAACGATCCAGGGACACGCTCATGCATCCATCCGTCATTGCCCAGAAGACACCCGAGAAGCCCGCCATCATCATGGCCGCTTCCGGCGAACGCGTGACGTTCGGCGAATTGGATGCGCGCTCGAACCAGGGCGCGCAGCTCTTCCGCAAGCTGGGACTGAAGCCCGGCGACGGCATCGCCATCTTCATGGAAAACAACATCCGTTTCCTCGAGATCTGCTGGGCGGCGCAACGCTCGGGTCTTTACTTCACCGCGGTGTCGTCGCGCCTGACGGCAGGCGAGGTCGAGTACATAGTCAAGGACGCGAACGCGAAGGTGCTCATCGCCGGTCACTCGCTGGCCAAGGTCGCGGGCGAATTGGCGCCGCTGATCCCGGGTGTGACGCTTCTGATGGTCGGCGGAACGATCCCGGGCTACCGCTCGTACGAAGACGAAACGGCGAAGATGCCGACCGCCGCGATCGAGGACCAGACCGCGGGCGCCGCCATGCTCTACTCGTCGGGAACGACCGGCCGGCCCAAGGGCGTGCGCCAGCCGCTGCCCAACCAGCCGATCGACGCGCCTGCGCCGCTGCTCGGCCTGGTGACGATGCTCTACGGCATCAATGAGAACTCCATCTATCTCTCGCCGGCGCCGCTCTATCACGCGGCGCCGCTTCACTATTCGATGACGGTCCAGCGCCTCGGCGCCACGGTCGTCGTGATGGAGCATTTCGACGCCGAAGGGGCGCTGAAGGCGATCGAGACCTACAAGGCGTCGGCGAGCCAATGGGTGCCGACCATGTTCGTGCGCATGCTCAAGATGCCCGACGCCGACCGCCTCAAATACGATGTTTCGTCCATGAAGTCGGCGATCCATGCCGCCGCTCCGATCCCGGTCGACGTCAAGAAGAAGATGATCCAGTGGTGGGGCCCGGTGCTGCACGAGTACTATGCCGGCACCGAGGGAAACGGCATGTGCTACGTCAACAGCGAGGACTGGCTGAAGCATCCGGGAACGGTCGGCAAGTCGCTGCTCAGCCCGATCCATATCTGCGACGACGACGGCAACGAACTTCCGATCGGGGAGTCCGGCACGATCTACTTCGCGTCGGCGGCGCAGTTCACCTATCACAACGACCCCAAGAAGACGGCGGAGTCGCGCCATCCCAAGCATCCGGAATGGTCGACGCTCGGCGACATCGGCCGCCTGGACGAAGACGGCTACCTCTACCTCACCGATCGCAAGGCGTTCATGATCATTTCGGGAGGCGTCAACATCTACCCGCAGGAAGCCGAGAACCTGCTGATCGGCCATCCCAAGGTCGCTGACGTGGCCGTCATCGGCGTGCCGAACGAAGATTTCGGCGAGGAAGTGAAGGCGGTCGTTCAACCCATGAATTGGGCCGACGCGACGCCGGAAACGGCGCAGGAGCTGATTGCCTATTGCCGTCAGCATCTTTCGCCGATCAAATGTCCCAGGACCGTGGATTTCGACCGCGAACTGCCGCGCCATCCGACCGGCAAGCTCTACAAGCGGCTGATCCGCGACCGTTATTGGGAAAAGCGCGAGTCCAAGATTGTCTGACGAAGTTCAAAAAGACGAACCCCTTCCGACCCAGCAGCTCGGCCGGGACCTTCGCCGCGAGGATTTCACGGTCGAGCGGGTCCGCCGCATCGCCGATGCGATTGCGGCGAGCGGAGGCGTGCCGTTCATGTCGGAGGAGGCGCGACGCGCATCCCTGAAGGCCATCCGCGCCAGCGTGCCCGTCGGCGAGGACGCCTGGGTGTTCGGGTACGGCTCGCTGATGTGGAACCCGGCGATCAACGTGGTCGACAGCCGCAAGGCGCATGTGCGCGGCTATCACCGCACCTTTTGCCTCACTCTCAGCGTCGGCCGCGGCGTGCCGGACAAGCCAGGCCTGATGCTCGGCATCGATCGCGGCGGTTCCTGCACCGGCGTCGCGCACCGCATCACCGCCGACGAAGTCGAAAGCGAGCTGTCGATCCTCTGGCTGCGCGAGATGTTGTCCGGCGCCTACGAGCCGCGCTGGGTGAATGCCGATGTCGATGGGCACAGCCGCACGCGCGTGCTGACCTTCGTCATCAACCGCTCCCATCCGCGCTACGAAGGAACGCTGTCCGAGGCGGACGTGGCGCGCCGCATCGCGCACGCCGAAGGCGTGCTCGGCACCAACCGCGACTATCTCTACCGCACGGTGAAACATCTGGCCGAACTGAGCATCGACGACGGGCCCCTGCGCAGTCTGGAGCGCCGGGTGCGCGAATTCGCCAACGAACCGAATCCAACAGGAGACTGATATGAAAACCGCAACATTCGACACGATCGGCACGCTCGCCGGACAGGAAATCGGCGTATCCGACTGGGTCGAGATCGACCAGGACCGCATCAACCGCTTCGCCGACGCTACCGGCGATCATCAGTGGATCCATGTCGACGTCGAACGCGCCAAGACGCAAATGCCCGGCGGCAAGACGATCGCACACGGTTACCTGACGCTTTCGCTCATTCCGTGGCTCACCGGCGGCATGCTGCGCATCGACGGCGTGACGCGCGGGATCAACTACGGCTCGAACAAGGTGCGCTTCACCAACATGGTGCCGGTCGGTTCGCGGGTGCGGGCGCGCCAGAAGCTGCTGGCGGCTGAACCGAAGGCCGGCGGCATGCAGCTCACCAACGAGGTGACGATCGAGATCGATGGACAACAGCGACCCGCCTGCGTCGCCGAGACGATCAGCCTGATCTACAAGTAAAAACCGCCGCGGTTTGCGCGTGCCGGCGCCGTCGCAACTCGGAATGAGTCGCGACGCGGCGTTTTCGCGCGGCTCTCCCGTGCGGACGCCCCACCGGACGGCGCGGAACTTCACGCGCCGTTAAAACAAAACGGCGATGATTTTTGCGCATTCCAAGTCGCGCAGACGATGCCCACACCGGGACGGTCGATCTATTGGTACATCTGCACGGGCTTCGCCCTGGCCATGGGCGCCGTCATCGCCCTGGTCGCCTATGCGTCGCAGCTGGCGAACCGCCAGTCGCAGGAGACGCAGCAGGACGTCGCCCGCTACATCACGCTCAGCCGCTACGAATCCGCCGAACAGCGCCTC
>DATJZB010000112.1:0-18293 GCA_035499335.1 Rhizomicrobium sp.
TGCAATGGCGACAAAAAAAGGCGGGCGCCGCTCGCGTGACGCCCGCCCTGGTCCAGGCACCTGGCAGGCAAGCGGAGGACCGCGACGGCCAACCACAAGCACCTTTGCTGCTACCGCCGCGGTTTGAGCGAATGCCGCGGAGGCGGCCGGGCACGGGCGAATCGTCCGTGTCGCAGGGATGCGCGCGAGCTCGCATCCGAACCTGTCTGGTCTCGCGGTGTCGTTACAGCTTCATGTCCGTCCCTCGGGTCTCATGGGGAACAGATGGGGTGTGCAACTAGGAATTCAAGCGCATTGATAGGAATTAATATTTAGGTTGTCTCGCGGAGCCGGCAGGGGATGGCGTCGCCCGTTTCGTCTCCGTCGCGCGACGGCAGACGCAATGTCCAGCGCGCGGTTCAAGAAGAGCTGCGCAGGGCCAAACAATCTACGAGCGAAACTAACTCGCACCCGGAGAGTGCGCCGCCTCACAGGCGCGAGTGATTGTTGGCAATTTGGAACCAAGACCAGCTTGACGGCTTCGGCTTCAAACGCCTCGGCAGCAATATTCGGCTCTCGCAACAAGCCTCGGTTTATGGCGCCGCGAACATCGAGATCGGCGACAATGTTCGGATCGACGATTTCTGCGTTCTCTCGGCTGGGGCTGGAGGCATTGCGATTGGGTGCAACGTTCACATCGCAGTACACTCGACGCTCATGGGCGCGGCTCGAATTGAACTTCACGACTTTTCGGGTTTGTCTTCTCGAGTCAGCATCTACAGTTCGACCGACGATTACTCGGGTGAGGTGTTGACGAACCCCACCGTCGATTCCGAGTTTACGGGAGTGAAATCCGCGCCGGTGACCTTGGGCCGTCACGTCATCGTGGGCACTGGCTCCGTGATTCTACCCGGCGTCACGATGCACGAGGGTTCGGCTGCCGGCGCGATGTCGCTGATCCGGCGCGATTGCGATGCGTTCGGCATCTATGCGGGAATTCCCGCCCGCCGCATCGCCGCGCGCAGCCGACGGTTGCTGGGACTGGAAGAGGAATTTCGGAAATTCAGGCGAACGGACGGGCATTAGTGTTCGCGCCGACCACCCCAGCGTTTTGAAGCGACCCGTACGCGCGCCCGCCTGTGTCCCCGCCGTCCCGCTACCCTCATGCCGCGCCGAGGAAATCCATCTTGCCGATCGCAATGCCCTTGTGGCGCAGGATGTCGTAGGCGGTCGTGACGTGGAAGAAGAAGTTCGGCAGCGCGAAGCCGGCGACGTAGTCGCGGCCGGTGAATTTCATCTCGCCCTGCGGGAACTTCATGACGATGGTGCGGTCTTCGGACCCCGCGATCCTCGTGGCATCGACGCTTTGCAGAAACGCGATGGTCTTTTCGATGCGCGCCTTCAGTTCGGGAAACGTGGTCTCGGTGTCGGGCATGGACGGCGCCTCGATTCCGGCGAGACGCGCGGCGCAACCCTTGGCCGCATCCGACGCCGACTGGATCTGAAACGAGAACGGCAGCATGTCGGGCGCAAGCCGCGCCTCGATGAGCGTGTTGAGCGCAATGCCGTTCGCGTTCGCCTGCGCCACGGCCTTGTCGAGGATTTTCGAGAGGTTGGCGAGCGCGCGGCTCATGACCGGAACGGAGGCGTCGTAGATCGAATAGGACATGGGTTTCCCTGGTTGGTTTCGCGGGCGGAGAAAACGCGAGTTCGCCGCGGCGGGCAAGACTTGACGTTTCCCAACGTCGTCCTACCGCGTAACGGGAAATGGATTTTGTGCTGTCCCGCCGGCGCGGCGTGCCGGCGGCGGTTCAGGTCAGGAGAACGGCTGCCGCCGCGATGGTCGAGGCGAGGCCGATGGTCACGGCGATGTCGCGCGACAGCGGACGCAGCGGCTTGAGGCGGCTCTCCCACGGAAGATGCGCGATCCCCGCCTCGGACTGGTTGCGCGCGAAGCGCGGCGCCTTTGGGCCCGTATATTGGCTGCCGATGACGATGCGCGGGTCGCTCATCGCACGGCCTCCGTGCGGAATGTGTAGCGCGCGCTCGGGCGGCGGTCGGCCGCTTCCGGCTTGCGGAAGAGCTGGGCGCGAAGCGGGTTCGGCGCCGGTACGCGCAATTCCGGATTGGGTTTGACGACAGGCCCGCCGAAGAGGGCGGCGGTCGACTGGATCTGGAACGTTAAGCCTCTCATGACGTCTCACCGGACTAGCTTCACCCCTGCCGGAGCAATCTGCGTGCCAATGTAAAAACTCAAGGATTCCGCGGACAAAACGAAGGCCCGTGCCGGATCGGGCGCGGGCGTGGCTTGGAAAGGGACGTGGTGCTGTACGAGGCCTGGACGTCAGGCGCGGCGCGGACGACGCGGGCTGCCGGCGTGCCAGAAACGGCGCAGCGCCTTGGCGAAGCGGTTGGCGGAGGACTTGCGCTCCGGTTGGCTCGGCCAGGCGACCTGCCGAGCGACCGCGGTGCGCCGACCGAAGCTCGCGCGGTTCACCGGGGACGGAGCCGACGAGACGATAACGGGTTCGAGCGGCGCGCTCGGCACAAGAGTCGCGGACAGCGACTCGAACGTCGCCGTTTCGCGAATGGAAAATGTCTTCTGTCCCATAACGGTCCTCGCCGCTTCGTCTCCGTCCCCTTTCAGCAACGCATGTGCCAACTCCTTAGACTTTGTCCTAGTTTTGTCACACCGGCGAAAGATCGGTGTGCCTATCGTTTGCGCGAGCGGTTCGCTTCGGGGGCTGTCACCATGTTCGCCGGTTCGTTCGGGACCGGCCCGTCTTGCCTCCGTCGGCGCCGCGCGCCGGATGCGGCGCGTCCGCCATGCGAAGCCCGCAAGGACTGGAGAGGGGGCGCAGCATCATGTCAGCCAAGTTCGCCATCTTCCGCCGCGAGAACGGGGGCGGTTATTCGAGCCGCGGGCCGGTCGCCCGCAAGATCACGCTCGAAGAGGCGCGGCTGGAGATGAAACTCCTCAAGAAGCGCTATCCGCATCAGCAATTCGTCATCATGGGCGAGATCGAGGATGCCGCCTATGGCGAGGAAATCGCCGTCCCGGTCGAGATTCCCGAACGAACCGGCCTCGCCATGAACGGGCATCCGGCCCAGTCCCAGCCGCATTAACCGCCTTCGCGTGTCGCGCCGGCATGGGGGCCAAAGCTCCCCACGCGGCCGGTCGTCTGTGCTAGCGTTCCCCCGCACTTTGGTGGTGGGGGGACCGGTGCGCGTGCGGCACTGCGCGGTCCCCGTTGCGCAAGAGGGAGATCAGCGCGATGCGTTTCAGTCCGGACCGGCGGTCGGCCGCCCTCTGTTGCGGAGCCCTTTGCCTCTCGTTGCTGGCGTCGGCGCCGGCGCGCGCCGAGTTTCCGCCCGAAGGCGCGACCGCGGATCCCTCGAACCCCGCGACGGCGACCGGCTCGCTTCCCGATCCCAAGCATGCGGGCACGACGATTCCCTATGTCTTCTATTTCGACTGCTCGAAAAATCTCTGGATTGGCGTCGCGGTCGCGGCGCAGACCAACAAGGCGGGAGTGGCCGTGAACGCCGTCGGTCCTGCGCGGCAATTCCCGCCCGGACCGCCTCCCGGCGCCAAGCTCGACCCGCACAATCCCAATCGCGCGATCGCCAATGCCAGGAGCTTCGTCCTGCGCGACGGCAACTGGTACGACGGCAAGACCGGCGCGATCGTGAAGTCGCCGAAACTGTGCGCGCCCGAGGCCGCGCCCGCCAAGCCAGCCGCGCCGCCGACGCCGCCGCCCGACGACAAGGCGCCGCCCGCGCCGCAGCCCGTCAGCCCGGCATCCAATCCGAACAACCTGCCGCCGCCGCCGAGCGTGAATCCGCGCTGAGCGGCCGCAATCTTTCGCGTGGGGGACGAGGGGACCGCCACGCCGGAGGTCTTGGGTCCGAGAGGGGCACGGACTTCGGCGGGCGGCCCTGATCAGTCTGATCGCGGGAACTCTGTCACGCACGCGCCGTGTGCGGCTGTGACAAAATTGGGCCATCGCCGATGACGGCCACGTCAACAGCGCACCTGCGCGCGAAAAAATTCTCGCGCCGTGCGGAACGCAAAATATCGGCGATCGCAACGCACAACCTGCGCGCGCCGTGAAATGCAGGAAATCGCTGCGGCACAAGGCTTAGAACGATTTTTGTTGTGACATTTTTCGGCCAATTAGGAAGTCGGTAAGACTCGTGGTCCGAAATGGTCGCGCGAGAGAGAAGCCACGGCATCGCAGATGCGTTCTGGTTTCCCCCATGCCCCGCGGTGCCGTGGTCTCTCCCGCCTTTTTTCGAAATGCAGCCAGACGAGCAGACAGACATGATCCTGAAGAAACCCAGACCGATGATCGTGGCGGACATCTGTCCGTCCTGCGGCGGCACCGGCAAAGCCGTGCGGCCGCACCCCAAGAACGTGATCCGGCTTTCCGTGCCCGACTGCCAAAGATGCCGGGGCGCGGGACGGATGAAGGCGTCCTGAACGGCGAAGCAGCCCCCGCAAACGAAAAGGCCCGGTGACACCACCGGGCCTTTTTTCTTTCTGAAGATAATGGGTGGCCGTGCCGCGCGCCGGTTTCGCGCGCGGCGCGGCCGGGACCGATTTAGAAGTCCATGTCGCCCATGCCGCCCATGCCGCCGCCGGGCATTCCGGCAGGCGCGGCTTCCTTCTTCGGCCGGTCCGCGACCATCGCTTCGGTCGTGATCAGCAGGGAGGCAACGGACGAGGCGTTCTGCAGCGCCGTGCGCACCACCTTGGTCGGGTCGACGATGCCGGTGTCGATCAGGTCGGCATAGGTCTCGCTCTGCGCGTCGAAGCCGTAGGTGTTGGACTTCTGCTCGAGCAGCTTGCCGACGACGATGGAAGCTTCCACGCCGGCATTCTCGACGATCTGACGGATCGGGCTCTGGATCGCCTTGCGGACGATCGCGACGCCCTGCGTCTGGTCCTCGTTGTCGCCGGTCACGCCCTGGAGCGCCTTGGTCGCGTACAGCAGAGCGACGCCGCCGCCCGGAACGATGCCTTCCTCAACCGCGGCCTTGGTCGCGTTGAGAGCGTCGTCGACGCGGTCCTTCTTCTCCTTGACCTCGACCTCGGTCGCGCCGCCGACGCGGATCACCGCAACGCCGCCGGCCAGCTTGGCCAGGCGTTCCTGCAGCTTCTCCTTGTCGTAGTCGGACGTCGTTTCCTCGATCTGGGTCTTGATCTGGCCCACGCGAGCCTGGATCTCCGACTTCTTGCCGGCGCCGTCGATGATCGTGGTGTTGTCCTTGTCGATGCGGACCTTCTTGGCCGTGCCCAGCATGTTCAGCTTGACGTTCTCGAGCTTGATGCCGAGATCCTCGCTGATCACCTGGCCGCCGGTCACGATGGCGATGTCTTCGAGCATGGCCTTGCGGCGATCGCCGAAGCCGGGCGCCTTGACCGCCGCGACCTTGAGGCCGCCGCGCAGCTTGTTGACGACGAGGGTCGCCAGCGCTTCGCCTTCGATCTCTTCCGCGATGATCAGGAGCGGACGTCCCGACTGCACCACCGCTTCCAGGATCGGCAGCAGGGGCTGCAGGCTGGTCAGCTTCTTCTCGTGGATGAGGATCGAGGGCTCGTCGAGCTCGGCGACCATCTTGTCCGCATTGGTGATGAAGTAGGGCGAGATGTAGCCGCGGTCGAACTGCATGCCTTCGACGACGTCGAGCTCGGTGAGCAGGCTCTTGGCTTCCTCGACCGTGATCACGCCTTCGTTGCCGACCTTGGCCATGGCTTCGGCGATCATCTTGCCGACGTCATGGTCGCCGTTGGCCGAAATCGTGCCGACCTGGCCGATTTCCTCGTTCGACTTGACCTTCTTGGAGCGCTTCTTGAGGTCGGAGACGACGATGTCGACCGCCTTCTCGATGCCGCGCTTGAGGTCCATCGGGTTCATGCCGGCGGACACCGCCTTGGAACCTTCGCGCACGATCGCGCGGGCCAGGACCGTCGCCGTCGTCGTGCCGTCGCCGGCCGCGTCGTTGGTCTTGGAGGCGACTTCGCGCACCATCTGCGCGCCCATGTTTTCGAACTTGTCGGCGAGCTCGATCTCCTTGGCCACCGTCACGCCGTCCTTGGTCGTGCGCGGGGCGCCGAAGCTCTTCTCGATGACGACGTTGCGGCCCTTGGGACCGAGCGTCACCTGCACTGCGTCGGCGAGGATGTCGACGCCGCGGAGCAGTCTCTCACGCGCGTCGGCGCCGAATTTTACGTCTTTGGCTGCCATGATTCTTTGTCTCCCAGTGGAATGGTGTGCTTAGGCGGCCTTCTTCGCGGGCTTGCGGCCTTCGAGAATGCCCATGATGTCGGACTCCTTCATGATCAGGAGTTCCTCGCCGTCGATCTTCACTTCGGTGCCCGACCACTTGCCGAACAGGACGAAGTCGCCGGCCTTCACTTCCGGAGCGATTCGCTTGCCGCTCTCGTCGACGGCGCCGGGGCCGACCGAGACGATCTCGCCTTCCTGCGGCTTCTCCTGAACGGTGTCGGGAATGATGATTCCGCCGGGTGTCTTCTGATCTTCTTTCACGCGGCGGACGACCACGCGGTCGCCAAGCGGACGGAATTTCATGCGATAGCTCCCTAAGTAATTGATAATTCGTAAGAATTTCAGAGTAGCAGCACTCACAGGCACCGAGTGCCAGCACTCGCGCGGGTATTTAGGGAGGGGCGCCGGGGGCGTCAAGGGGGCGGACTACGCATTCGTCCGAATTGATATGACGGGCAAATGGGAGCCGAATGTCCGGGGTCGGCGTTATGGGGGGCAGCAGCGCGTTGACGCAGGGATAGAAAGACCTTCGATGGCAGGAAATCGCAAAAAAGGCCGTCCAGGGCCGATCCGGGGGTACATCGTCGAGGTGGTCGGGCAGGATAGCATCCTGCACCATCTCGGTCCGTTCGAGCGACGCTCCCAGGCGGAACGATGGATCGCCCTGCATAGCGGCCGGGCCGTGGCTCAGCAGCAGTCCGCCGATCCCCGAATATCGCGTCTGTCGATCGTCTAGTGCACCACGAACTCGTCGCCGACGAGTTTGACGTCGCAATCGCGGATCAGCTTCGCCGACGCCACGCGCACGGAATAGAGCTTGCCGTCGAGGCTCGTCTCCCAGAAATGCAGGAACTTCTTGAGTGCGGGAAAGCCGGGGGCGAGATCCATCTCTTGCCAGATGAAGCTCTGCAGCATGACGGGATGGTCGGGCAGGCGATACAGGATTTCGGCGGTCGTCAGGCGATAACCGCGAAGCTGGCGTGAAAGACTGCTCATGAAACCTCTTTCGGTTGCGTGACCTTCCTCCCGTCCGTTTCCCGATGGTCTCTGATTTGGCTGAACAAAAGATTGCGGCGCGGCGGCGTTCTGTCGAGGCCAATCTTCGGCAGCACTCTTGCCGCGCGAGTGCTTGCGCGCCCGAGGGACGGACGCTAGAGCGTTGCTACCGCTATCCGAAGGAACGCCATGTCCGCCAACATTCCCGAGGGCTTCCGGCCGTTGCGCTTCAGCGTCGGCTTCCTCGAAGCCATCGGCCCGCTCTATGGCCGCTGGGACGGCACGCATCTCGTCATGGGTTTCCGCGTCGAGGAGCGCCACTGCAATCCCGGCATGGTGGCGCATGGCGGCATGATGGCGACCTTCGCCGACATGTTCATCCCGATCGGCGCGCGCATGCAGAGCAAGGCCGATGTCGGCTTCGCGCCGACGGTGAACCTGACGCTCGACTTCATCGCCCCCGCCAAGCTCGGCGCCTGGGTCGAGGGCCGCGCCGAGTTCCTGCGCGCGGGCAAGTCGCTGTTCTTCGCCCACGGTACGGCGACGGCCGACGGTATCCTGTGCCTTCGCGCCAGCGCCATCTTCAAGGTGACGGCGCCGATGGGTACGATCCCCTCGCCCGAGACGATGTTCGGCGAGGCCTGAAGCGGAGGCGCCATGGCATTCGACGGTTTTCCGAAGGATTTCTTCGCCTTTTTCCGCGAGCTGAAGACGCATAACGAGCGGCCCTGGTTCGAGGCCAACAAGCAGCGCTTCCGCGAAAGCGTGCAGGCGCCGATGAGCGCCTTCATCGCCGCGATGGAACCCAGGCTGCGCAAGATCTCGAAGAACTTCGTGGCCGACGCGCGGCCGAATGGCGGCTCGATGTTCCGGATCTACCGCGACATACGCTTCTCGAAGGATAAACGTCCGTACAAGGAGCATGCCGCGTGCCATTTCCACCATGTCGGCGGCAAGAACGTGCACGCGCCGGGCTACTACATGCATTTCGGCGCGGGCGAGGTCTATTTCGGCGGCGGCATGTACATGCCCGATCCGACGTCGCTCGGCCGCATCCGCGACGCCATCGTCGCCAGGCCGGCGGCGTGGAAGGCCGTGAAGGCCGACGGGCCGTTCCACAGGACTTTCGGCGGCCTCGGCGGCGACGATATGCTGACGCGCGCCCCGCGCGGCTACGATCCGGCGCATCCGCTGATCGACGACATCAAGCGCAAGAGTTTCTTCGCGATGCACGAAACCGATGCGAAGCTCGCCGCATCGCCGAAACTGGTCGACGCCGTGGCCGACGCGTTCCAGGCGGCGACGCCCTTGATGAAGTTCCTCTGCAAGTCGCAGGACGTCGCGTTCTAGGTCTCTTGTCGCCGCCCGGCTAGCGCCGTCTCGCCGTGTACAGCGGCGTGCACATGTTGCGCACGACGCGGCCGGAAAATTCCCGTTCGGCGATCGCCTCCAGCCCGTCGAGCAGCCGCTCGCGCTCCGCCGCCTCGAGCACCGCGAATTGCGAGAAAGTCGAATAGAGCGCGCGCACCTGTTGCGCCGAGAGCGTGATCGACCATCTGCCGATCTCGACCTGGGCGTCCTCGAACGCGCCCGCCGCCCTGATGTCGGCCAGTCGCGCCCCGGCATCGAGCGCGAAGGGAAGCGGCACGCCCGCATAATGGCTCGGAGACTTGGGCTGGTCGCGGAGCAGTTCCCGGGTCGCGTCGTGGAAAGCGTCTTCCCGGTCGGGATCGCCATAGACGTTCCAGAAGGCCGCCCACCAGCCGCCTCGGCGCAGCACCTGTGCGATCTTCGCCAGCGCCGCCTGCTGATCCATCCAATGGAAAGACGTCGCCGCCACGCCGAGATCGAACGCCGCCGGTGCGAGCGGTGCGTCTTCGAACGTCGCGTTCACGACCTCGACGGTGTCGCCGAACCTTCGTCGTAAAAAATTCGCAAGGCGCGGATCCGGTTCAATGGCGACGAGCGGGCCGGCGCCGGCGTCGCGTAACCTGGCCGTCGCCAGGCCGGTGCCCGGTCCGATCTCGAACGTCCGGGCGCCTTGCCGAAGGCCGCAGCGCTCGCGCAGGCGATCGAAAATCCAGGCCGGATAGTCGGGGCGGGCCGCGTCATAATTCTCCGGGTCGGCGCCGAACGCGCGCCGCCCCTCTTCGACGCTCAGATCGCGCAAGGAACGGCGCTTTCGGAATAATTTACATTGATGCTTGTCATGCGAAGTCGGCGCGGCATTATTCCACGGAAGAGACTAACACAGCGGCCGCGTCATGACCGAACTTCCTCCGCCGGAGCCCACGACCCAGATCGCCAATACCGATCCGCATGCGCGCTGGAAATTCATCCGCGACGTCCTGGTGTTCGAAGGCAAGCTGGCGCTCAACAACTTTCACAACTTCTTCCAGATCCCGCTGACGGTCGCCGTCGCGATCTTCGATCTCGTCTTCAGGGGGAACGAAGAGGGCGAGCGCTTCTACAAGGTCGTCGAGTTCGGGCGCACGATCGACGATCACATCGACATCTACTCCGTCATCGCCCACCACGAAAAGAAGCTGAACGAGAACTACACGATCGACGCTGTCGTTTCGAGAATCGAGCAGGTCATCGTCAAGGAGTACCAGAAGGGTGGGACCGCTGCGTCGGTCAAGGACGCTGTCGACAAGGCGATTGACAATATGCAGTCCAAGACCGCGCCGCACGCGGAAAAGGCGTCCGACGCGCTGAAGGCGGCGGCCGAAAAGCTGCAGGAGAAGATGCAGAATCTCGGCGACAAGCCCTGAGCGCCGCGAGAACCGCAAGCGTGCGGACGGCGTGGCCGCGTCGGCCGGTTTGGGTTATGTTCTAAGGATTATGACCGGCGGGGGTCTTGCATGCCCATGTTCATCGACATTCATGATCTTCCCAACGCCACGGCCGACGTCGTCGCGCAGGCGCACGCGATGGACGTGCAGATCCAGGACAGGTTCGGCGTCAACTATTTCAAGTACTGGGTGAACGAGAAGCACGGCAAGGTCTTCTGCCTGTGCACCGCCCCAAGCGCGGAAGCGGCGCATGCCGTGCACATGGCCGCGCACGCGCTGGGCGCCGCGCGCATCCTGGAGGTGACGCCGGAGATGGCGGAGGCCTTCATGGGCGCCGCCGAGATCGACGGCTCGGGCGCGGCTCTCCTGCCGGGAAGCGCCGAACGCGACACCGGTACGCGCACCGTGATGTTCACGGACATCGTCGGTTCGACGGGCTTGACGGAACAGCTTGGCGACGATGCGGCGATGGACGTGGTCGAGGCCCATGACCGGGTCGTGCGCGAGGCGCTGGCCGCGGCCGGCGGACGCCAAGTGAAGCACACGGGCGACGGCATCATGTCGGTTTTCAACTCCGCCTCGTCGGCGATCCGCTGCGCCATGAAGATCCAGCAGGACATCGCGCGCTTCAGCGCCGAGCATCCGACGCTCGCGTTCCAAGTCCGCATCGGCGCCGCGGCGGGCGAGCCGGTCGAGCGCCAGCACGACTTCTTCGGCGCCGCGGTCCAGCTCGCCGCGCGTCTCTGCGCCCACGCAGAGCCGCAGCAGATTCTGATATCCGGCACGGTCGCCGATCTCTGCATCGGCAAGTCGCTGCCCATCGCCGACGCCGGAACCGTCACGCTCAAGGGCTTCGCCGAGCCTGTGCGCGCACACCGGATCTCTGTCTAGGCGCTCTCGAAGCCTTCGAGCACGTTCACCGTGATCGCGGCGAGGGCGTCGAGATTGTAGCCGCCTTCGAACAGGAACAGCGTCGGCAGCTTCGCGCCGGCGATCGTCGCGCCCAGCCGCAGGTAATCGTCGCGCGTCAGCTTGAACTTCGAGATCGGATCGTCCTCGAAGGTGTCGAGACCGAGCGAGACGAGAAGAACGTCGGGCGCGAAGGCCGCGATGCGCTTGAGCGCCGTCGCCAGCGCGGCGGAATAGCCGCGCCAGTCGGTGTACATCGGCATGGGCAGGTTGAGATTGGCGCCTTCACCCGCGCCTTCTCCGGTTTCGTCCGCAAAACCAAGGAAATGGGGATAAGCGAAAGTCGGATCGCCGTGCAGCGAGCAGAACAGCACGTCGCTGCGGCGGTAGAAGATGCTCTGCGTGCCGTTGCCGTGGTGGTAGTCGACGTCGAGGATCGCCGGCTTCAATCCCTTGTCGACAAACCACTGCGCCGCGACGGCGGCGTTGTTGAGATAGCAGTAGCCGCCGAACACGTCCGCGCCGGCGTGATGGCCCGGCGGACGCGCGAGCGCAAAGGCCGCGCGTTCGCCGCCGCGGATCGCCTCGGCCGCCGAGAGCGCGGTATCCACCGCCGCAAGAGCGGCGCGCCACGTGCCCCTGACGATCGGCGTCGCGGTGTCGAACGCATAATTGCCGAGGCGCGATTCGACGTCGCCGTCGGGCCTGCTGCGCAAGCCGCGTGCCGGCCAGACCGAGGGGATCGCCGGCGGCGCATCCTCGCCATAGCGCTTGCGCCACAGCGCGCTCGCTTCGCCGAGAAAGCGCACGAGTCCGGCGTCGTGCACGCGCGCGATCGGCTCCATGCCGAACGCCGCCGGCGTCAGGATCGGGCCGAGCTTGCGCCGTACGAGTTCGTCGCGCACGCGCTCGGCGCGCGCCGGCACCTCGACGGCGGGGTTGAGCCGGCCGCCCTCGAACTCCTCGGGCGGGGCATGTTCCAGATGGGCAGGCGAATAAAAGCTTTTCATTGCCGGCGATTAGGACAGCCGCGCCGCCGCTGCGTCAACCGGAAGACATCCGACTCCCGAAAAATCGCGGCTTGGCTAACATCGGGCAAGACCGAGGAGGAACGGCGATGGGACTGAAAAGACCTGAGGACTACGTCGCGAGCCTGAACGACGGCCGCGTCACCTACTGGGACGGCGAGAACATCCCCGACATTACAAAGCATCCGCGCTTCCGCGTGCCCATCGCGCTGACGGCGAAGGATTACGAGTACGACGATCCCAAGCTCGGCGCGCTGCGCCGCTATCGCGCCGAGGACGGCAGCGACGCCCATCGCATATACCAGATCCCGCGCAACGAGGAGGATCTCGCCAAACGCGTCGAACTGCTGATGCACACTTCCATCGGCACGGCGGTCTCGGGCGTCTATATGGCGCTTATGAGCGTGAAGGATCAGGTGGCGCTCGTGAACCCGAACTATGCCGAGAATATCGAGCGCATGTACCGCTACTGCCGCGACAACGACCTGCGCGCCGCCGAGGTCATCACCGACCCCAAGGGCGACCGCAAGCGCCGCGCGCACGAGCAGGACGATCCGGATCTTTATGTCCGCATCGTCGAGCGGCGCAGCGACGGCATCGTCGTGCGCGGCGCCAAGCTGCACATCACGGCGGCGTCGGTGATCCACGAGCTGGTGGTGATGCCGACCAAGGGCATGCGCCAGGACGAGAATGCCTATGCCGTCTCGTTCTCGATTCCGGTCAACACCAAGGGTGTCTCGATCATCAACCGCAATTTCGCGCCTGCCGAACTCAACGCCTTCGATTATCCGGCGAGCGCGCATCATTCCATGCCGGAAGGTTTCGTCGTGTTCGACGACGTCTTCGTCCCCTGGGAGCGCGTGTTCCTCGCGGGCGAGGTCCAGCTCGCCACCAAGCTCGCGCAGTCGCTCGGGCTTTGGGAACGCACCGGCGGGGTGATCGCGGCCGTCGAGCAGTCCGAGCTCTTCGTCGGCCTCGCCCAGCTCGTCACGGAAATGCAGGGCAAGGAGAGCGACGCGGTGGCCCAGGCTTCCATCGCCGAACTGATCACCTATGCGCAGATGCTGAAAATGTCGCTCGACTATGCCTGCACGCATTACGAGAAGACCGAGACGGGCATGGTCTATCCCAACACGCTGGCGATCAACGCGGCCAAGTACTACTACGCCGCCAACTATCACCAGACGGTTCGCTATCTGCACGATCTCTCGGGCGGCCTCGTCATGACCCTGCCGAGCGAGGCAGATCTGCGAAATCCGGAGAGCGGAAAGTTCATCCGCAAATATCTCTACACCAAGAAGAACGTCGATGTGGAACAGCGCATGCGCGTCTACAACCTGATCCGCGACATGACGGCCGACGCGCTCGGCGGCTGGAACTTCGTCGTGGCGTTGCAGGCCGGCGGCGGCCTGCCGGCGCAGCGCTTCATGATGAACCGCACATACGACCTGGCGGCGGCGAAGGCGAAAGCGCTGGCGGCGGCGGGCGTCAAGACGCACTAGCGGCGGGCGTCAGCCCATCTGCAGCAGGATCGCGCCGCCCGCGATCACGCCAGCGGCGATCCACCGGCGTAGCGTCATGTGCTCGCCGAGGAAGGTCATGGCGAGCGCTGTACCGAACAGGACGCTGGTCTCGCGCAACGCCGCAAGCTGGGCCGTGGCGCCGAAGCGATAGGCGAGCATCGCCGATCCGTAGGTCGTGATGGACAGCAGTCCGAGCAGGAGCCCGAGCCGCCACTGCCGCCGCGCTTCGACGATGACGGCGCTGCCGCGTATGCCGGGCGCGGTGACGAGCACGCTCGCCCCGTGCGCCACGAAGAACCAGAGGACGTAGGTGAGCGGCTGCGCGACCGAGCGCACGCCGGAAGCGTCGATCACGGTGTAGATGCCGATCGTCAGGCCGGTGCCGAGGGCGTAGAGGAACGCCGTCGCCGCGCCCTCGGCCGCGCGGTGCGAGATGCCGATGGCGATGACGCCGCCACAGACCAGAGCGATTCCGGCGAGTTCGATCGCCGGCGCGTGCTCGTGCAGGATGACGATCGCGCCGAGCGCGGTGAACAAAGGTCCGGTGCCCCGCGCCACCGGATAGACGGCCGAAAAGGCGCCGTTCTCGTACGACTTGACCAGCAGCAGCTCGTAGAGCGCGTGGACGAACGCCGTGCCGATGAGGAACCAGACGGCGATGCCGTGCGGCAGCGGCAGGAAGAACAGGGCGGGGGCGACGAGGATCGCGGAGAACACCCCGATCAGGAGGCGCATGGCGTACTTGTCCTCGGCGCGCTTGGTCAGCACGTTGACGACGGCATGCACGACGGCGGAGACGAGGATCAGGGCGAGCGCGACGGTCACGGGGCGACCTTATAATGTCGCGCGCGTTGGGCAATACTGAACGGGAATAACGTTCCTGCAGGACACACATGGCAAACCTCAATGACTCGCTTATCGGCGTTGCCGGCGGACGCGCCAGGCTGCAGACGCCCGCGCTCCTGATCGACATGGACGCGTTCGAGCGCAATGTCGCGCGCATGGTCGCGCATGCGAAGAAGGCCGGCATCGGTCTTCGCCCGCACGCCAAGACCAACAAATGTTCCGAGATCGCGCGCCGCCAGATCGCGGCCGGCGCCAACGGCATCTGCTGCGCCAAGCTGGCCGAAGCGGAGGCGCTTGCCGCCGCCGGAATCGATTCGATCCTGCTGACGTCGCCTGTCGTGACGGAAGGCGGGATCGCCCGCGTCATGGCGCTGAACGCGCGCATGCGGGAGCTCATCATCGTCTGCGACAATGCGGCGGTCGCCGCGCGGCTGGATGCGGCGGCGCAGGCCGGCGGCAAGCCGCTCAGCGTGCTTGTCGACGTCGATCCGGGCATGAGCCGCACGGGAATCCGGTTCGCCGACGCGCCCGCGCTGGTCGAGCAGGTCGTCGCCTCGCGCAGCCTCTCCTTCGCCGGACTGCAATGCTATGCCGGCCAGGCGCAGCACATGGAATCGCCGAACGAGCGACGTTCCGCGACCTTGGAGGTGATGTCGCAGCTCGGCGCGCTGCGCGACACGCTCGCGAAAGCGGGGCGCAAGCCGAAGATCGTCTCGGGCGGCGGAACCGGAACCTTCGACATCGATCCCGAGGCGCATGTACTCACCGAACTGCAGGTCGGCTCCTACATCTTCATGGACAAGCAGTACAACGAAGTGTGGGAAAAGCCCGGAGAGCGCGTGCCGTTCGAAACCTCGCTCTACGTGCAGACGACGGTCGTCAGCGCCAACCGGCCAGGACTCGCCACGACGGATGCGGGCTTCAAGTCGTTCGCCACCGATGCGGGACCGCCGATGCTTGCGTCGGGTGCGCCCGAAGGCGCCGCCTATTTCTTCTTCGGCGACGAGCAGGGCGGCATCGCCTATCCGCGCGACGGCGCCGCGCTTAAGCCGGGCGACGTCGTCACCTGCGTGGTTCCGCACTGCGATCCGACGGTCAACCTGTACGACGTCTATCACTGCGTGCGCGGCGACACGCTCGAAGCGATCTGGCCCATCGAAGCGCGCGGACGTTCGGCATGATGCCGCAATAAGGCCTTATTTCTGAAACCAGCGTTCATGTGCGGTTCAGCCGTGCGGACGCATTCTCATGCTCGGCAACTGATTCAACACGAGGTGAGCCATGAAACTCTTCGCGAAAGCCGCGCTCGGCGCGCTGATGCTGGCCGGTGCGACGGCCCTGACGGCGGCGCCCGCCGACGCACATGTGTCGATCGGAATCGGATTCGGATTCCCCGGCTATTACGGGCCGCCGCCTTACTACGCCTATTGCGATCCGCGCAGCCGCTGGTTCGATCCGTACCGCTGCGACGACTACGACGACTACGACTATTACGACGGCCCGGTGTTCGTCGACGGCTTCTGGTTCGACGGCCCGTTCCGCTCGCGCTTCTGGCATGGACACCGCGAGTTCTTCGTCCATGGCGGCTGGCATGCAGGCAGCGGCTTCCATGACGACGGTTTCCGTCACGGCGGCGACTTCCACGGCCGCAACGGCGTCAGCTCTTTCGGCGGTCGCGGTGAAGGATTTCACGGCGGCGGACATCATCACTAGCCGCGCAGGTTGAGGTGAGAGGGCGGCGCGCCGATTTTGTCACGCGCCGCCCCGATTTCTTAGGACATAAAGGTGCCCTTATTCCTGCCGATGTTCCGGCGGGTTCAACGACAAATTTGGAGCGCAGGAGACAAAATGAAGATGTATGTGAAATCGGTGATTGCGGCGGCGGCGATGGCGGGGGCCACGCTGGCGGCAAGCGCACCGGCGGAAGCGGCGAGCTTCAGTTTCAACTTCGGACCGGGCGGGGGAATCGGATTCTCGTACGACTCGGGCGGCTATTGCGACCGCTGGGGCTGTCCGGACGGCTTCTGGGACTATCCGGTCGCCTATTGTCCGGTCTTCTACCATGGCCAGTGGTATCGCGGACCGTTTTATTACCGTCAGCGTCACGGCTCTTACTACTACTGGATTCACGGCGATTGGCGGCGCGACGAGTGGCGCGGATTCCGTCCGGGCGAAGCCTGCGTCGGCCGCTTCGGCCCCGCGCTCGGCTTCGACTTCTATCAGAGCCACGGATTCCGCTGGCGTGACGAGTGGCGCGATCGCTGGGACCGCGAACATGGCGGCGATCACCGCGACTGGAATCGCGGCGGCGACAACGGCGACCATCGCGACTGGCACCATGACAACAACACCGGCGGCTTCAACGGAACGAATGGCGGTTCGAACGGCGGCGACAATGGCGACCATCGCGACTGGCACCATGACAACAACACCAACGGCTTCAACGGAACGAATGGCGGTTCGAACGGCGGCACCGGCACGCCGGGCGACGGCTGGACGGGTCGTCACCGCGACAATGGCGTGACTCCGGGCACGACCGGCGCGACGGGCGGGTCCAACGGCACGACCGGAAACGGGTCAAACGGCGCGACCGGAAACGGGTCCAACGTCTGGGGCCATCACAACAATACGGGGACGACCGGAACCACGGGAACGACCGGAACCACAGGCACGACGGGAACAACTGGAACCGGCGGAACGGGCGGAACCGGTGGGACGGGTGGAACCGGCGGTCATCATAATACCGCCGGAACGACCGGTACGACCGGAACCGGCGGCACGAGTGGCACTGGTGGAACAAGTGGCACGGGCGGAACGAGCGGAACCGGCGGCACCTCGGGATCGTCGGGCAACGGCACCGACGACGGCACGCACCATCATCATCACGACACCACGACGCCCTGACGGGCTGTCGCATCAGCGGCCCCGGCGTTTGCGCGCCGGGGCCGTTTTCTTTGCGCTAAGCTCCGGCGATGGTGCGAATCGGACCTCTCGCGGCGGGCGACATCGCGGAAATCGCCGACGCCTTCGCGGCGCTGGGCTGGAACAAGCCGGCCGCGCAATATGAGCGTTACCTCGCCGAGCAGGCCGCAGGCACGCGCGACGTGCTCGTCGCGCGCGGCGACGGAAAATTCTGCGGCTATGTGACCGTCAACTGGCGGCCGGACTATCCGCCGTTCCGCGACGCGGGAATTCCGGAAGTGCAGGACTTCAACGTGCTGCCGGTCTACCGCCGGCGCGGCATCGGCACCAGGCTGATGGACGAAGCCGAGCGCACGGCGTATGCGCGCGCGGCCGTCGTCGGGATCGGTGTCGGCCTGCACCATGATTACGGCGCGGCGCAGCGCCTCTACGTGCTGCGCGGCTACGTTCCGGACGCACGGGGAATCACCGCGCACGGCCGACGCGCGAACTGGGGCGACGATGTGAAAGTCGACGACGATCTCGTACTCTTTCTCACCAAAAGCAGATCGTGAAACAATCGGTCCGGGCATTGCTGCTATGCGCAATCGGCTTCGATTGCGTGCGCCGAAGCTGATCGCTAACTTGCCTGCACCTTTCGAGACGGGCGCATGAGCATTCCCAACGATCTCTCCGCCTTCTGGCTGCCGTTCACGCCGAACCGCGATTTCAAGCGCAACCCGCGCATCCTGACGCGCGCCGAAGGGATGCACTATTACGACGAGACGGGCCGCGCACTGCTCGACGCCTGTTCCGGACTTTGGTGCGTGAATGCAGGCCATGGCCGCAAGCCGATCGTCGAGGCGATCCGCCGGGCCGCGGGCCAGCTCGATTTCGCGCCGACGTTCCAGTTCGCGCATCCCCAGGCGTTCGAACTCGCGCAGCGCATCGCTGCGCTCGCGCCGGAGGGGCTCGATCACGTGTTCTTCGTCAATTCCGGATCGGAGGCCGCCGATGCGGCGC
>DATJZB010000113.1:0-22209 GCA_035499335.1 Rhizomicrobium sp.
AGCCTCGGCCCGCACGTACTGATCGGCACGCCGGCGCTGCAGCGAACAGGTCTCGTCGTTCTGGGAAGCCTCATCGACTACAATTATCACCTCGTCCTGCCGCCCAACGCCTCGATCAAGGACTTCAAGACGCAGGCGGCGGCGGCGTTTCCGGACGGCGGCTGGGACATACGCGACCGCAACGACGCCGCGCCCGGCATCCGCCGGTTCGTCGAACAGGTCACGATGTTCCTGACCCTGGTCGGCCTCACCGCGCTCGCCGTGGGCGGTGTCGGAGCGGCACAGGCCGTGACCGCCTTCCTCGACCGCAAGCGCGAGGATATCGCCACGCTGAAATCGCTCGGTGCCGATGGCACGCTCATATTCCTCGTCTATTTCCTGCAGGTGATGGTGGTGGCCGTGAGCGCCGTAGCGGTGGGCGTCGTCGCCGGCGCGCTCCTGCCGTTCGCCGTCCAGTATCTGTACGGCGCCGACTTTCCCGCGCCCGCGCATTTCGCGCTCTATCCCGAGCCCCTGATCTTCGCTGCGACGTTCGGACTGCTTTCGGCCATCGCCTGTTCGGTGCCGCCGCTCGCGCGCGCGCGTTCGATCGCACCGGCGAGCCTTTTTCGCGATCTCGTCGCGCCGGCAGACGCACGCGGCGCGTTGCCCTATCTCGCGGGTGCGGCCGTCGCGGGCGCGCTCGTCGTCGGACTCGCCTTGCTGCTCGCGCCCTCGCCGCTTTTCGCCGCGGAGTTCCTCGGCGGCGCGGCGGCCGGTCTCGTGGCGTTGCGGCTGATCGCCGAGGGACTGCGCATCGCCCTTCGTCGGCTGCCGAGACCGCGTGCGCCGACGGCCCGCCTTGCTTTCGCCAACCTGACGCGACCGGGCGCGGCGACGCCCGGCGTCGTCACCGCGCTCGGGCTCGGCCTGACGCTGCTCGCGACCGTCTCGCTGCTCGACCGCACGATCGCCGCGCAGGTGCAGGACCGGCTGCCCGGCACGGCGCCGAGCTTCTTCTTCGTCGACATCCAGCCGGACGAGGCGGCACGCTTCGACAAGGTGGTCGCGAGCGTCCGATCCGCCCAGGACTACAAGCGCACGCCGATGATCCGCGGACGGATCGTCGCCATCAAGGGCGTCGCCGCCAAGGACGCCACGATCGCGCCGGAGGCCAAATGGGCGGTCAACGGCGACCGCGGGATCACCTACGCGGCCGCGCCGCCCGAAGGCACCGTGATCACGCAGGGCCAATGGTGGCCGGCGGACTATGCCGGCCCGACGCTCATTTCCTTCGACCAGGAGCTGGCGGCCGGGATGGGCCTCAAACTCGGCGACACGCTGACGTTGAACGTCCTCGGGCGCGAGATCGAGGGCCGCATCGCCAGCTTCCGCAAGGTGGACTTCTCGACCGGCAACCAGAATTTCATCATCGTGATGTCGCCGGGTCTGATCGACCACGCGCCGCATTCGTTTCTCGCCACCGTCCGCGTCGCGCCGGCCGACGAGGAAAGACTGTATCGCGCGGTCACCGATGCCTTTCCCAACATCTCCACGGTACGGGTCAAGGACGCGATCGCGCAGGTGGACACGCTGTTGCAGCAACTCTCCGACGGCGTCCGCGCGGCGAGTCTCCTGACGATCATGTCGGGATTGCTCGTGCTCGCCGGCGCGATTGCCGCAGGCAGCCGCTCCCGCCTTTATGACGCCACAGTCCTGAAGGTTCTCGGGGCGACGCGGAACCGGATCGCTTCGGTTTACATTATCGAATACGGCGCGCTGGGACTTCTGACCGGCATCCTGGCGCTTGCCGTCGGCTCCCTTGCCGCCGCCGTAATTTGCCGTGAGGTTTTGGACGTCTCGCTTAACTTTGATTTCGGCGTCGCGGCGCTAACGGTGCTGGGCGGCGGTACGGCAACGCTCATTTTCGGCCTCGCGGGCGCGTGGACGGCGCTTTCCGCCCGCCCGGCGGCGCAATTGCGCAGTCCTTGATACGGCGGCCGCGAAACACGATATAATGCCCGTACCGGCCTTTTGCGCCGGAAAGGAGAAATTGAATGGCTGACTATGACAACCGGGTATTGCGCGGCCAAAGCGGCGCCGTAGCCGGAATAGACGCCGGCCTGCGCAGCTACATGCTTCGCGTCTACAACTACATGCTCGTCGGGCTCGTCCTGACGGGCGCGACGGCCTATCTCGTCGCCGACGTCCCGCAGATCCGCGAGCTGTTCTTCGTGCTAAATCCGCAGACCGGCCGCGTCGGCCTGTCGATCCTGGGCTGGATCGCGCTCTTCGCGCCGCTCGGTATGGTGTTGTTCCTGTCGTTCCGGCTGAACAAAATGAGTCTGGCGACGGCCCAGGCCACGTTCTGGGCCTATGCGGCGATCATGGGCATCGGCCTTGCGCCGGTCGTGCTCGCCTACACGGGCGCGAGCATCGCCCAGACGTTCTTCGTCACTGCCGCGACGTTCGGCGCGATGAGCCTTTGGGGCTACACGACCCGGGCCGACCTGACGGGATTCGGATCGTTCCTGTTCATGGGCCTGATCGGCATCATCATCGCCTCGCTGGTGAACATGTTCTTCGCCTCGGGAACGATGGTGTTCGTGATCTCGGTTCTCGGCGTCCTGATCTTCACGGGTCTGACGGCGTACGACACGCAATGGATCAAGAACAACTATGTCGAAGCGGACGACGCGGCGACGGCGGGCAAGAAGGCGATCTTCGGCGCGTTGAAGCTGTATCTCGACTTCGTCAACCTGTTCCTGATGCTGCTGCGGCTGATTGGCAATTCCCGCCGCTGACCGCGGCAAATAGACGGCAAAGGGCTCCGATGGCGACATCGGGGCCCTTTTTGCTTGTGGCCGGTCCGGCGGCTGCTACGCTTTCGCGGCACGAGCGGAGAAACGGCATGGCCCACCAGACGATCCTGTTCGACAAGCGCGAGCATGTCGCGATCATCACCCTCAACCGGCCCGACCGGCTCAACGCCATCTCCGCCGAGCTGCGCGCCGAAGTCTCCGCCGCCGTGAAGGACGTTCATCACGACGATGGCATCCGCGCGCTGATCGTCACCGGCATGGGCCGAGGATTCTGCTCGGGAGCCGACCTGACGGCCGCCGCCTCGGCGATTCGCGGCACGCTGCCGCCGCCGACGACGCAGGCCGAGCGGCTGGACGAAGAGGGCTGGGTCGGCCGCTGGGCGAAGATGTTCCACAATCTCGACAAGCCGGTGATCGCGGCGGTCAACGGCATCGCCGCTGGCGCCGGCATGAGCACCGCCCTCGCCGCCGACATGCGCATCGGTTCGGAGCATGCGCGCTTCAAGACCGTGTTCATCGAGCGCAGCCTGTCGCCGGATTCCGGCATGAGCTATTTCCTTCCGCGCATCGTCGGCTATTCGCGCGCGGCCGACCTCATCTTCACCAGCCGCAGCGTCGATGCCCAGGAAGCCTACCGGCTCGGCCTGCTCGACCGGCTGGTGCCGCACGATCGCCTGCTGGAGGAAGCGGTGAAGACCGCGCACGAGATGACGCAGTGGCCGCCGCTCGCCCTGCGCGTCTCCAAGCGCGTCCTGCAGCACAATTTCGAGGCCGATCTCGACGATGCGATGCGCTACGAGACCGTCGGCCTCGCCATGGCGCGTCGGGCGACGAGCGACGCCAAGGAAGCAATGCTCGCCTTCAGCGAGAAGCGCAAGCCGACCTATACGGGGAGCTGATCGCTCCCGGACGCCGCCTCGTTCAGCGCTCGGCCGCGAGCGCCTTCAGCAGCGTCTTGTCGAACACGCGCAGCACCTGCGCCAGGTCATGGCCGCGCTTGAGAATATGTCCGGTCGCGGCGATCACCGAGTACATGCCCTGCTTGGCGCGTAGCTTGGGCCGCTTCTCGACGCGGAACAGCGGCATCTCGCTCGTGCGCCGGAAGATCGAGAACACCGCAGCCTCGTCGAGGAAATCGATCGCATAGTCGCGCCATTCGCCGGCGGCGACCATCCGGCCGTAGAGCGTGAGAATCCGGTTCAACTCGGCGCGGTCGAAACGGACCTGCGCGGCGGTGAAACCTTGTCCGCCTTGATACACCGTCCGCGCGGCCGGGGACTGGGCCGCGCGGAGAAACGCTATGGGTTCTTCAGCCATCGGCGCGAGTGTGGCGCTGTCATGCCGCTGTCGCAAGCCTGCCGAGCCGTCCCCGGCGCCAATTATTTCGCCGGCGCCGTCAGCGCTTGCGGGCCAGCATGACGCCGTCGCCGATGGTCGCCAGCGCCATGTCGACGCGCGGATCGTCGTGGATCTTGGCGTTGAGCGCGCGCAGGGCGCTCGTGTCCGCGTCGGCGATCTTTGGATCGGCGACCGCCCCGCTCCACAGCATGTTGTCGAGCGCTATCAGCCCGCCCGGGCGCAGCAGTTTTAGCACCCGCTCGTAATAGCCGTCATAGTTCGACTTGTCGGCGTCGATGAAGGCGAGGTCGATCGGCCCCTCCTCCGCGGCGATCATTTTGTCGAGCGCTTCGAGCCCCGGGCCGAGGCGCAGGTCGATCTTGTTTTCGACGCCGGCCTCCTTCCAGTAGCCGCGGGCGCGATCGGTGAACTCCTTGCTGACGTCGAGCGCGATCACCTTGCCGTCGGGCGGCATCGCCTGCGCCACGCTGAGCGCGCTGTAGCCGGTGAACGTCCCGATCTCGACATAGCGCCGCGCGGCGGTGAGCTTCGCCAGGAGCGCCATGAATGCGCCCTGCTCCGGCGCGATCTGCATCATCGCCATCGGCAATTTCTGCGTTTCCTGACGGCAGCGCGTCTGCGCCGGCGTCTCCCGCGCCCCGACGACGCTCAAATAATCCATCAGCGTGTCCGTCGCCTTCACAAACCTGCCCATGCAATTCTCCTTTGAGATTTCTCAGCGCCGTCCCGAGCGCCGCGTTACACGTTAAGCTTGCGGATGTTCGCGGCCATCTGACCGAACAATCCGCCGATCGCGCCGACCATGATCATGATCGCGCCACCTACCGGTATGGTCAGCAGCGGCACGTCGCCGAGAATGTTCGCCGCGCAGATCGCGATGATGCCGCAGGTTCCGCCGGCGATCGCGCCGCCCAGCGCGCCCTTCGGATAACCCTTGGCGAAGTCGCGCGCATACAACAGGCCCGTGACGCCCGCGATCATCATGCCGCCGAATTCCGACCCGTTGACGCGTATCCAGGCGACATAGTGGCAGATGATCACCAGCGTGAGCTGCAGCATGATCCCGGTAACGGTCGCACGCTGTATGAGCTTTCCGTCGAACACATTAACTCCGGGCCATGGTTGTGCGCCGGCACGCGTCCGGCAATTCAGTGTAGCGGTAGTTCCGCGTCGAGCGAGTCGTTCCCGAACCTCATCACGAAACTGCGACTCTGCCCGAGCGCGACTGGTCCCGCGCGATTGACAAAAATCCTACGGCACGCTTGAACCAATCCTTACATAAGGAAAACTTGCGGGGATGAGCCGGTTTCTCTAAGCAAACCAGGCTTTCGGCACGGGCGTCATGATCGAGATCGAGGGACTGACCAAACGCTTCGGCCCCTTCGCGGCGGTGCAGGACCTCAGTCTCCGCGTGGCCAAGGGAGAGGTTCTCGGCTTCCTCGGACCCAACGGCGCCGGCAAGTCCACCACGATGAAGATGATAACCGGCTTCCTGGCGCCGAGCGCGGGGCGCGTGCGCGTCTGCGGCCACGACATCGAAACCGACCAGATCGCGGCGCAGTCTTGCATCGGCTATCTGCCGGAAGGCGCACCCGCCTATGGCGACATGACCGCGCGGCAATTCCTGCTCTTCATCGCCGAAGTGCGCGGCTTCAAGGGCGCCGAGGCAAAGGCACGCGTGCAGGCGGTCGTCGCCAAGACGGAACTGGACGGCGTCCTCGACCAGCCGATCGAGACGCTTTCCAAGGGCTTCAAGCGCCGCGTCGGCCTGGCGCAGGCGATCCTCCACGATCCGCCGGTGTTGATCATGGACGAACCGACCGACGGACTCGATCCCAACCAGAAACATTCCGTGCGCCAGCTGATCGGGGCGATGGCGTCGCAGAAGGCGATCATCATCTCGACGCACCTGCTCGAGGAAGTCCAAGCCATCTGCACGCGCGCGGTGATCATCGACCGCGGCCGCATCGTCGCCGACGGCACGCCGGAGCAGCTCCTGACCCGGTCGCGCTATCACAATGCGGTGACGATCACCGTACCGCAGGCGCTGGGCGGCGCGGTGGCCGCGAGCCTCAAGGCGCTGTCGAACCTCGCCAACCTCGAAAGCGAAACGCGCGACGGCGGGCTCGTCCAGATCACCGCCTTTCCGCGCAAGAACGCGCTGCTGATCGAGGACGTCAGCGCGCTCGCGGTGCGCGAGAAGTGGGACGTACGCGAGTTGCACGCCGAAGCCGGACGGCTCGACGAGGTGTTCCGCTCCATCACCACCTCGGATTCGCCGCGTGCCAGGGCGGGCGCGGCATGAGTTACGTCTGGCCCGTCTTCAAGCGCGAGTTTGCCGCCTATTTCGCGACGCCGCTCGCCTACGTCTTCATCGTCATCTTCCTGTTCGCGATGGGCGCGTTCACGTTCTACGTCGGCCGCTTCTACGACAACGGCATCGCCGACCTGTCCGTCTTCTTCGGCTATCACCCCTGGCTTTATCTCTTCCTCGTGCCCGCCATCTCGATGCGCCTCTGGGCCGAGGAATGGCGGACGGGAACGATGGAGCTGATTTTGACGCTGCCGGTGCCGCTCTGGGCCACGGTGACGGGCAAGTATCTCGCCGCCTGGGCGTTCATCGCAATCGCGCTCGCGCTCACCTTCCCGATCTGGCTCACGGTCAACTATCTCGGCAATCCCGACAACGGCGTCATCGTCGCGTCCTATATCGGCAGCCTGCTGATGGCCGGTGCCTATCTCGCGATCGGCGCGTGCATCTCGGCAACGACCAGCAACCAGGTTATCGCATTCGTCGTGACGGTCGTCGTTTGCTTCCTGTTCACGATCTCCGGTGCGCCGCTGGTGCTGGATTTCTTCCGCGACTGGGCGCCGTTGCCGCTGATCGCCGCGATCTCGTCGTTCAGCTTCCTCACGCACTTCTCGGCAATCTCGGCGGGCGTGATCGACCTTCGGGATCTGATTTTCTTTTTCTCGCTGATCGCGCTGTTTCTCCTGGCCAACGTCGTCATCGTCGACCTGAAGAAGAGCGGCTAGTCGATGAAACCGCTCTCCCGCCGGGTCTACGCCCTCTCCGCTCTCGCCCTGGCGACGATCCTCTTCGTCGCCGTCAACATCGCGGCCGACGCCTGGATCACCACGGCGCGGATCGACCTGACCGAGACGGGGCAGTTCACGCTGGCCGACGGCACGCGCAACATCATCGCCAAGATTCCCGAGCCGATCACGCTGCGCTTCTACTATTCGAAAAAGGTCGCCGCCGATTACGCGCAGACCGCCGCCTACGCCAAGCGCGTCCACGACCTGCTCGAAGAATATGTCGCGCTCAGCAACGGCAAGCTCATCCTCGAGGATGTAGACCCCGAACCCTTCACCGCGGCGGAGGACGAGGCGACCTCGAACGGCCTGACGGGTGCGCCGACCGATTCCGGCGACACCGTTTACTTCGGACTCGTCGGCACCAACCGCATCGACGGCAAGGAGGTCATTCCCTACTTCACGCCGGAGCGCGAGCCCTATCTCGAATACGATCTCTCGGCGCTGATCTATCACCTCTCGATGCCGCAGAAGCCCGTGCTCGGCATCATCTCCGACCTGCCGCTCGACACCGGCCCCGGCGGCATGAGCGCGGCATTGCAAGGCGCGTCGCAGCCCTACGCCATCTATTCCGAGCTCAGCCAGACCTACGACACCCAGATGCTCGATCCCGCCGCCAACCGGATCCCGTCCAGCGTCGCGGTGCTCATGGTCGTGCATCCGGCGAACCTGAGTGCCGCGCAGCTCTATGCCATCGATCAGTTCGTGCTCGGCGGCGGCCGCGCGCTCGTCTTCGTCGATCCCAATTCGGAACTGGCGCAGGCCGGCGAAGGCATGGATCCGCGGGCCGGAAGCGCGCCGGTCTCCGACATGCCCAAGCTTTTCCAGGCCTGGGGCATCGGCTACGACTCCGGCAAGGTCGTCGCCGACAAGGCGTTGGCCCAGCGCGTGCAGGTGTCGAGCGATCCGCGCAATCCGGTGGCGAGCTTCCCCGTCTGGCTTCATCTCGGCCAGGCGCAGTTCGATTCCAAGGACACGATCACCGCCAATCTCCAGTCGATGAACCTCGCCAGCGTGGGCGCGCTGCATGCGCTGAAAGGAGCGACGACGCATTTCACGCCGCTGGTCCGTTCCTCGACGGAATCCGCGCTGCTCGACAGCGAGCAGGTGCGCTTCAATCCCCGGCCGCAGGATCTGATGGGCCTCGTCCTGCCGACGGGCGAGAGTTTCGTCATCGCCGCGCGCATTTCCGGACCGGCGCGCACCGCTTTCCCCAACGGACCGCCCGCGGCGATGACGACGGCGGGCCAGCCGCCGCCTGCGCCGCTGCCGCCGCAGATCAGGCAGTCCGCGGGCCCCATCAACGTCGTCGTCATGGCCGACACCGACATCTTCGACGACCGGTTCTGGGTGCGCATCGAGAACGCGTTCGGCAAGCGCGTCGCCGCGCCCTTCGCCGACAACGGCGCTTTCGTCCTCAACGCGGTTGAGAATCTGATGGGCTCGAGCGATCTCATCTCGCTGCGCACGCGCGCGACCAACGACCGGCCCTTCACCGTGGTGAAGCAGCTCCAGGCGGACGCCCAGGCCCAGTTCCAGCAGGAAGCGGAATCGCTGCAGGCGCGCCTGACCGCCGTGCAGCAGCGGCTGCATGAGCTCGAGCAAGGCGGAACCGTCAACGGCAAGCCGAACACGACTGCCAACATCACGGCCGAGCAGCAGCAGGAGATCGACCGCTTCAAACGCGAGCTGGTCGAAACGCGCGCGGCGCTGCGCGACGTGCAGCACAATCTGCGCAAGGACATCGACTCGCTGGGCGACTTCCTTGCTTTCGTCAATATCGCCGTCGTCCCGATCCTCGTGGCGGGTCTCGCGCTGCTTCTCGCCTGGGTCCGCCGCCGGCGCCGCGCCCGCGCGATGGCGCAGTGAGGCGCGAGATGGACCGCAACCAGTTCATGTCCGATCCGCGGCGCCGCAACCTCGCACTGCTCGGCGTCGCGACCTTGGCCGCCGTGCTTCTCGCGCTCGCGGCGCTGTGGCAGCAATCGCAGACCGGCCGCCCCGCCTACGAGCCGGAGCAGTTCTTCCCCGGATTCGCGCGCGAGGTGCGCGACGCCGCGCTGATCCAAATCGATTCCAAGGCCGGCGGCGCTTTCGACGTCGCGTTCACGCCGGACAAGGGTTGGACGCTGCCGGGCCGCTGGGACTATCCGGCCTCGTTCGACCTCGTGCGCCGCACGCTCGTCGGACTCGCCGCCCTGCAGACCATCGAGCCCAAGACGGCGCGCGCCGAATGGTTTCACTATGTCGGCCTCGACGCGCCGCCCAATGGCGACGGCATCGCCGTCACCGTGCGCGACGACAAGGGGCGCGTACTCGCCTCGCTGATCACGGGCAAGAGCGAAGACATCGGCGATCCGTCAGGCGCGACGGGCCTGTTCGTGCGCCGCCCGAACGAGACGCAGAGCTGGCTGGCGCGCTCGGTGCTCGATCCGCGCGCGTCGATGTCGGACTGGATCGACAAGACGGTGATGGACGTGGATCGCGCGCGCATTCAGGAAGTGGACGTCGATCCCGCCGGCAGCGCGTCGTTCATGGTCCGCCGCGAAAAGCCGAGCGATCCGGACTTCGTGCTGTCGCCGCTCCCTTCGGGCAAATCGGTGTCCGATCCGACCGTTCCCGACGGCGTCGCCGCCGCCATCGCCGATTTCGGATTCGACGACGTGCGGCGCGCGCGCGATCTGGACTTTTCGAACCAGGCGATCACGGCGCGGCTCGTGACGCGGACGTTCGACGGCCTGCGCGTCAGCGTGAATGTCCAACGGCAGGGCTCGGACTATTGGGCCGTCGTTTCGGCGGACGGCGCAGGCGCGGATGCGTCAAAAGAAGCCGCCGCGATCAATGCACACGCGTCCGGATGGGCGTATAAGTTGCCCGCTTTCAAGGGCCAGCTTTTCATGACGACGCTCGACAGCCTGCTCAAGGCACCCGCTCCGCCACAGGCGCCGCAATGACAGCCGAAGCGCCGACCGCCATCGGCACGGAGGCGGTGCCGACGTTCCTGCGCGACTGCTGGTATCTCGCGACCCATTCCGCGAAGGTGAAGAAAGCCGGCCTGAAACACGAAAAGATCCTCGGCGAGCCGGTGCTGATCGGACGCGACCGCAACGGCACGGCGTTCGCCATGCGCGATATCTGTCCGCATCGCGGCGTGCCCCTGTCCGCCGGACGCATGCTCGCCGACAACACGGTGGAATGTCCGTATCACGGCTGGCGCTTCAAGACCGACGGACAGTGCGGCCTGATCCCGTCGCTCGTCGACGGACAGGTCATGGACGCGGCGAACGTTCGCGTGCGCTCGTTCCCCGTGCGCGAGCAGGACGGGCTGATCTGGATCTACATGCCCGCTCCGGGACGCGAGAATGCGCCGCCGCGCAGTGAGCCGCCGAAGGTCGGAGTGCCCAATGCCAGGCCGCGCTGGATCGAAAGCCAGCTTTTTTCCTGCGGCATCGACCACGCGGTCATCGGACTGATGGATCCCGCTCATGCGCCCTACGTCCATGGCCGCTGGTGGTGGAAGGTCAAGCTGAAGGAAAAGGCCAAGCACTACGCGCCGCTGCCCACCGGCTTCGTCATGACCCGGCACGCGCCGTCGAAGCCGATGTATGGCCTGCTCGGCGCGGACGTCTCGACCGAGATCACATTCGAGCTGCCCAGCACGCGCTTCGAGAACATCCGCGGCACCTGGTTCGGGCGACAGGTCGACGTCGTCGGCTTGACGACGTGCACGCCGCGCGACGACGAGACGACCGAAGTCACGCAGACGTTCTTCTGGCCCGCCTGGCTCGGCTTCATCAAGCCGTTCTTCGACGTGCTGGGACCGACCTTCCTCGGCGACGACCGCAGGATCGTGGAACTCCAGCGCGAGGGCCTGAAATTCAACCCCTCGCTCATGTTGATCCAGGATTCGGACGTGCCGGCGATGTGGTACCACCGCCTCAAGAAGGCCTGGGCCGAGTCGATCCGCAACGGGACCGAGTTCGTCAATCCTGTGTCGGAAAAGACGCTGCGCTGGCGCAGCTAGACGCTCGCCGATTCCCCCGGCGTCGCATCGCCGCATTCCGCCCGCTTATCCACGGCCGCGTCGGCCAAAACCGCAGAACACGACCGATTGGCGCGCCATGGGGGTTGCGAGCGCCGCGCCCGCCCTCTAAACGATCCCCTTAACCTGCAATTTCGGGCCCCAAGGACGCGCGACCGCGCGGGCCCGTTTGCGCGCGCCCCCCGGCCGTAAGGCCCGGACAAACAGAGAAGCAAATGCCCAAGCGTTCCGACATCCACACGGTTCTGATCATCGGCGCGGGGCCGATCGTCATCGGCCAGGCGTGCGAATTCGACTATTCCGGCGCGCAGGCGTGCAAGGCGCTGCGCGCCGAGGGCTACCGCGTCGTCCTGGTGAACTCGAACCCGGCGACGATCATGACCGATCCGGGCATGGCGGACGCGACCTATATCGAACCGATCACGCCGGAATTCGTCGAGAAAATCATCGCGCGCGAGCGGCCGAACGTTCCGGCCGGAAAAGTCTTCGCACTGCTTCCCACGATGGGCGGGCAAACGGCGCTCAACACCGCGCTCTCGTTGCGCAAGCGCGGCACGCTGGAGAAGTACGACGTCGAACTGATCGGCGCGAGCGCCGCCGCCATCGACAAGGCCGAGGATCGCGAACTGTTCCGCCAGGCGATGATCAAGATAGGCCTCGAAGTTCCCAAGGGCGTGACGCTGAAGGGCGAACTGCGCCACAAGAAGGACGCCGACGGCGAATTCCTCTACGACAGCCGCGGCAACGCGATCATGGAGCTGGCGGCGGAGTCGCAGTCGCGCGTCAAGGATGCGCTGGCGCTGGTCGGCCTGCCGGCCGTGATCCGTCCGTCCTTCACGCTGGGCGGCACCGGCGGCGGCATCGCCTACAACAAGGAAGAGTTCTACGAGATCGTCGAACGCGGCCTCGACGCTTCGCCGACCAACGAGGTGCTGATCGAAGAGTCCGTTCTCGGCTGGAAGGAATATGAGATGGAAGTCGTGCGCGACCGCGCCGACAACGCCATCATCATCTGCTCGATCGAAAACGTCGATCCGATGGGCGTGCACACCGGGGACTCCATCACCGTCGCTCCGGCACTGACGCTGACCGACAAGGAATATCAGCGCATGCGCAGCGCCAGCATCGCCGTGCTGCGCGAGATCGGCGTCGAGACCGGCGGCTCGAACGTCCAGTTCGCCGTCAATCCGGCCGACGGGCGCATGGTCATCATCGAGATGAATCCGCGCGTCTCGCGTTCCTCCGCGCTCGCCTCCAAGGCGACCGGCTTTCCGATCGCCAAGATCGCGGCCAAACTTGCCGTCGGCTACACGCTCGACGAGCTCAAGAACGACATCACGAAGGTGACACCGGCCTCGTTCGAGCCCGCCATCGACTATGTGGTGACCAAGATACCGCGCTTTGCGTTCGAGAAATTTCCCGGCGCGGAACCGCTGCTTACCACCTCGATGAAATCAGTCGGCGAAGCGATGGCGATCGGGCGCACATTCGCGGAATCTCTGCAAAAGGCGCTGCGTTCGATGGAGACGGGCCTGACCGGGTTCGACGAGATCGAACTCTCCAACGACAAGGACAAGATCCGCGCCGCGCTGGGGCGGGCCACGCCCGACCGCCTGCGGCTCACGGCGCAGGCGATGCGACTCGGCTTTCCGATGACGGAGATCCAGGAGATCACCAAGTACGATTCCTGGTTCCTCGGCGAGATCGCGGCGATCGTCGCGGCCGAAGCGGAAGTGCGCGCCGCCGGACTGCCGAAGGACGCGCCCGGCATGCGCCGTCTCAAGGCGATGGGCGTTTCCGACGCGCGCCTCGCCAGGCTCGCCGGCATGACGGAACGACAGGTGCGCAACGTCCGCTCGGCGCTCGACGTCCGGCCGGTGTTCAAGCGCATCGATACCTGCTCCGCCGAATTCGCCGCCCTGACGCCCTACATGTACTCGACCTACGAGACTCCCTTCGGCGGCGCGGCGGAGTGCGAAAGCAAGCCCACGGCCAAGAAGAAGATCGTCATCCTGGGCGGCGGGCCCAATCGCATCGGCCAGGGCATCGAATTCGACTATTGCTGCTGCCACGCCGCCTTCTCGCTCTCGGCGCAGGGCTTCGAGACCATCATGGTCAACTGCAATCCCGAGACGGTTTCGACGGACTACGACACCTCCGACCGGCTCTATTTCGAGCCGCTGACGGCCGAAGACGTCCTCGAGATCGTCCGCGTCGAACAGTCGAACGGCTCGCTCGCCGGCGTGATCGTGCAGTTCGGCGGACAGACGCCGCTCAAGCTGGCAAACATGCTGGTCGAGGAAGGCGTGCCCATCCTCGGCACCAGCGCGGACGCCATCGACCTGGCCGAAGACCGCAAGCGTTTCCAGCGCCTGCTTCACGACCTCGGCCTGAAGCAGCCGCGCAACGCGACGGCGATGACCGCCGAGCAGACGATCGCGGCGGCGAAGGAGATCGGCTATCCCGTCATCCTGCGGCCGTCCTACGTGCTCGGCGGACGCGGCATGGTGGTGTGCGCCGACGAGGCGCATCTGGTTTCGCAGGTCCAGTCCGGCGAGCTGTTCCGCATCTCGGGCGACAATCCCGTCCTGATCGACGGCTTCCTGCACCACGCCATCGAGGTCGACGTCGACGCGATCTGCGACGCTCAGGAAGACGTCTTCATCGCCGGCATCATGGAGCATATCGAGGAGGCCGGCGTGCATTCGGGCGATTCCGCCTGCGCCATCCCGCCCCATTCGCTCAAGCCGGCGACGGTCAAGGAGATCGAACGGCAGACGGTCGCCATGGCGCGGGCGCTGAAAGTCCGTGGACTGATGAATGTGCAATATGCCGTCCAGGGCGAGGACATCTTCGTGCTCGAGGTCAATCCGCGCGCCAGCCGCACGGTGCCGTTCGTGGCGAAAGCGGTCGGCCTGCCGATCGCCTCGATCGCCGCGCGCGTCATGTCCGGCGAACTGCTGAAGGACTTCGACCTGCGTCCGTCGACTTCGCCGCACATTTCGGTGAAGGAAGCCGTCCTGCCTTTCGCCCGCTTTCCGGGCGTCGACACCGTGCTCGGCCCGGAGATGCGATCGACCGGCGAAGTCATGGGGCTCGACCGCAATTTCGGCCGCGCCTTCGCCAAGAGCCAGATCGGCGCAGGACTCAAGCTGCCGCTCTCCGGCAGCGTCTTCATCTCGGTCAAGGATGCCGACAAGGAAGAGGTCGTCGCCTCGGCGCGCGAACTCGTCGCCATGGGATTCGAGCTCGTCGCCACCCGCGGCACCGCGACGGCGCTCAAGGCCGCCGGACTGCCCGTCCGCTTCATCAACAAGGTGATGGAGGGACGGCCCCATGTCGTCGACGCGCTGAAGAACGGCGAGATCCACCTGGTGTTCAACACCACCGAAGGCGCGACGGCGCTGACCGACTCGCTGTCGATCCGGCGCTCCGCGCTGACGCTCAAGGTGCCGTACTACACGACCATCGCCGGCGCGGCCGCGGCCACCCAGGCCATCGCCGCCCTGCGGACCGGCTCCCTTGAAGTCGCCCCCCTCCAGTCATACAGTTTATGAGTGGCGCCCCCCAAGGGATTGAGAAAGCCCAGGCGTAACAAGGATTTAAGAAAAATACCGCGACAATCCGCACCCGGCCGTACCGCCAAAGCGGGGCCGGCCGGAACATCTTTGCTGACAACAGGAATTGAGTGCCATGGAACGTATTCCCATGACGGCGGCAGGGTTCAAGTCCCTGGAGGATGAGGTGAATCATCTCAAGAACGTCGAGCGCCACGAGATCATCAAGGCGATCGCCGAAGCGCGCGCGCATGGCGATTTGTCGGAGAATGCGGAGTATCACGCCGCCAAGGAACGCCAGGGCTTCATCGAAGGCCGCGTCCTCGAGCTGGAGGATCAGATCGGCCGCGCGGAGGTGATCGACGTCTCCAAGCTGTCGGGAACGACCGTCAAATTCGGCGCCACCGTCACGCTGGTCGACGAGGACACCGACGAGGAGCGCAAATACCAGATCGTGGGCGACGTCGAGAGCGACGCCAAGCGCGGCAAGATCTCCCTCTCCTCGCCCATCGCCCGCGCCCTCATCGGCAAGAGCAAGGGCGACACGGTGGAAGTGACGACGCCCGGCGGCGCGCGGTCCTACGAGATCCTCAAGGTCGAGTTCATCTGAGCGGAATTGCGAATCGGTCCGACCTGGCTGCTTTGCTTTGCCGGGCGCCGCCCTATACTGGCGCCGCTGACCCCGGGCGGGAATCATGGCCACCATTGCGCTCGTCGACGACGACAAGAACATCCTGGCTTCGGTGACGATGCTGCTTGAGCAGGAGGGGTATCACGTCCGCTCCTTCACGGACGGCGCCTCGGCGCTCACCGCCCTCAGCGCCGCGCCGCCGGATCTGGCCATCCTCGACATCAAGATGCCGCGCATGGACGGTCTGGAGCTGCTGCGGCGTCTGCGCCAGAACGCGGACCTGCCGGTTATTTTCCTGACGTCGAAGGACGAGGAGATCGACGAGCTGATGGGGCTGAACGCCGGGGCCGACGACTATATCCGCAAGCCGTTTTCGCAGCGGCTTCTGCTCGAGCGCGTGAAGGCGGTGCTGCGCCGCGCCGACGCCCATCGCGCCGGCGGCAACGGCGTCGAAGGCAAGAAGGACGCGCTCGTGCGGGGCAAGCTCGCGCTCGACCCGCAGCGGCACGAATGCACCTGGGACAACAAGCCGGTGCGGCTGACGGTCACCGAGTTTCTCATCTTGCAGGCGCTGGCGCAGCGTCCGGGCTTCGTGAAGAGCCGCGACAGCCTGATGGATGCCGCCTACGACGATCAGGTCTATGTCGACGACCGCACGATCGACAGCCACATCAAGCGGCTGCGCAAGAAGTTCAAGGTCGTCGACGACGACTTCGATGCCATCGAAACGCTCTATGGTGTGGGTTATCGCTATCGCGAGGCGTGACGCCCGCGGACAGGCGTAGCGATGGCGGACGGATTTCGCCGCTCGCGCTTCTCCGCGCTGTCGCGCCGCATCATCCTGTTCAACACCTTCGCACTCGTCGTGCTGATATCGGGCGTTCTGGCCGTGCAGTCGAGCCGCGCCAGCCTCGTCGACGAACGACTCGCCGGCATCCAGGAGCAGGCGCAGATCGTCGCGTCGACGCTGGCCGAGTACACGACCGACGAGGACAGCCACAGCATCCAGGTGGGACAGGCCAAGCCGCTGCTGCGTCAGCTCATCGCGCCGACGCGGCTGCGCGCGCGGCTCTACGATACGAGCGGGCATCTGCTGATCGACACGCGCTACCTTTTGGCGCGCAACGTCGTCCAGGTGCAGGAACTGCCGCCGATCGACTCGTGGCACCGCTTCAGCGCCGAGGTGACCCGACTTTATGACGGCCTCATGGGCATCCGTCCGTTCACCACGCTCGAAACCTATTTCGAAGCGGGCGACAATGGCCGCGTCTACACCGAAGTGACCACCGCGCTCGGCGGCGACATCGCCACGGCCGAACGCGTCGACCAGCTGAACAAGCTGGTGCTGTCGGTCGCCATTCCGGTGCAGCGCTTCAAGGCGATCTACGGCGTCCTGCTCGTCTCGACCGAAGGCGGCGACATCGACGACATCCTTCGCGAGGAGCGCGCGACTCTGATCCAGGTGTTTCTCGTCGCCGTCGCCGTCATGGTCGTATCGTCGCTCTTTCTCGCACGCTTCATCGCCGAACCGATCCAGCGGCTGGCAAAGGCCGCCGACGAAGTGCGCGGCGGCCATGCCGGCCGCGGCACGATCCCGAGCATGGAAGAGCGGCGCGACGAGATCGGCGATCTCGCGGGCAGCCTGTCGGCGATGACCCGCGCTCTGTACGACCGCATCGACGCGATCGAACGGTTCGCCGCCGACGTCGCCCATGAGCTCAAGAACCCGCTGACCTCGCTCAAGAGCGCGGTGGAGATGCTGACGCGCGCCGAAAGCGACGCTTCGCGCGCGCGCATGATGGAAATCGTGCGCAACGACGTGAAGCGCATCGACCGGCTGATCACGGACATTTCGGACGCCTCGCGTCTCGATGCGGAACTCAGCCGGGAAACCAGCGAACGAGTCGATCTCGCGCGGCTTCTCGAAACCATCGTGGAAATCTACCGGATGACGGGCGTGTCCGACGGCATCCGGATCACGCTCGACGCGAAGCTGCCCGCGACGGCGCGTGTCCTGGCGCGTGACGAACGGCTCGGCCAGGTGTTCCGCAATCTCGTGGACAACGCCGTCTCCTTCAGCCCGCCCGGCGGGACGGTCGCCATAACGGCGAGCGCCGAAGGCGGCCGCGCGCGGGTGACCGTCGACGACGACGGTCCCGGCATTCCGGCCGAGAACCTGGAGACGATCTTCGAGCGCTTCTACACCGAACGTCCCGACAACCATTTCGGAAAGAACTCGGGCCTCGGCCTTTCCATCGCGCGCCAGATCGCCGAAGCCGCGTCCGGACGCATCTGGGCGGAGAACCGCGCGGGCGGCGGCGCGCGTTTCATCGTCGAGCTTCCGCTGGTGCGCGCGTGAGCGTCAACGTGCACGCGACGGCGCTTGTGGTCGGGCGCGCCGGACAAGCGTTAGGCGCGCCGGCGCGCGCCGGAATTCTTCTTCTCGGCACGAGCGGCGCGGGAAAATCCGATCTCGCGCTCAGGCTGATCGGACGCGGCGCGCGTCTGGTCGCCGACGACCGGACGCTTCTGTCGGTCGAGCGCGGCCGGCTGGTCGCGCGCGCGCCTGACAGCATTTCGGGACTGATCGAAGTGCGCGGAGTCGGCATTGTCGCGATGCCGCATGCGGCAAGCGCGCACATCGCGCTCGTCGTGGATCTCGCCGGACGCGTCGACCGGCTGCCCGAGCGTCAGCGTTTTGCGCCGCCGAAATCGCTGCGATTGCCCGCAAAAGCGCGGCCCGCGCTTATCGCTCTGTCTGCGTTCGAGGATTCGGCGCCGGACAAAATCCTCGCCGCCGTCGCGGCGCTGCACCAAGGCGCTTTCCGCGAGTCTGTCAAGCGCATTTGAGGGCTTTTACCGCGGTCGAACCTTGCTATCTTTCGCGCGCATTTGAGGCATCACATGATCGGCATTGTTCTGGTTACCCATGGCCGCCTGGCGCAGGAGTTCATTTCCGCGATGGAGCACATGGTCGGCCCGCAGACGCATCTGCGCGCGGTATGCATCGGACCCGAAGACGACATCGAGCGGCGCCAGCGCGAAATCGCGGCGGCGGCGAAGTCCGTCGACGTGGGCCGCGGCGTCGTCATCGCGACGGACATGTTCGGCGGCACGCCGTGCAATCTTGCGCTTACCATCCTGGAGCGCGGAAAGATCGAGGTGCTCGCAGGCGTCAATCTGCCGAGCCTGATCAAGCTGATCGACGTGCGCAACAAGCTGCCGCTTGAGCAGGCCGTGAAGGAAGCGATCGACGCCGGCCGCAAATACATGCGCGCCGGTTCGGCCGATCTCGCCGGCGTTTCCAAGGAATGAGCGAAAAGCGGACTGCGGTCGCGAAAATCACTAACAAGCGCGGCCTGCACGCCCGCGCCTCGGCCAAGATCGTCGAGGCGGCCGCACGCTTCCAGTCGGTCATCACCGTGGCGCGCGACGGGCAGGAAGTGAACGCGCGCTCCATCATGGGCCTGATGATGCTGGCCGCCAGCATGGGCGCGGAAGTCCTTATTTCGGCCGAAGGTCCCGACGCGGCCGAGGCGCTGACGGCGATCGTGGCGCTGATCGAAGCGAAGTTCGGCGAAGAGTAGAAATCGCTCCATGATCTACATCGTGACCGATATCGAGTGCGACGGCGGCACGCCAGGCGAGCACTCGATGATCGCATTCGCCTCCGTCGCAGCGCGCGAGTCCGGCGAGATATTGGGCGCGTTCGAAGCCGTTCTCGCGCCCCTCGACGGCGCGACGCGGGACCCGGAGACGATGCGGTGGTGGAGCGAGCGGCCCGATGCCCTTGCGGCCGCAACCGCCGATCCCCGCCCGCCATCGCGCGTGATGGGAGACTTCGTCAACTGGGTGAAATCGCAACCCGAGCCCTGCATTTTCGCCGCCCATCCACTGGCCTTCGATGGCCGATGGATCGACTTCTACCTCCGTCGGTTCACGCCCTACGCGCTCGTGCAGGGGCACTATGAAGCGGACAAGCTGTTCGCTGCCACGGGCCTGTGCCTGCGCTCCTATGCAGCCGCGATTCTCGGCCGGCCCGTCGATGAATGCGACGTCGGCATCTATCCGCCCGAATGGCTGGGACATCATGCGCATACGCATCGCGCCATTGACGATGCGCTGGGTTACGCCAGCCTTTTGCGCACATTGTTTGCCATTGCTAAGGCGCGAGCATCCTAGCCAGCGCGGCATGGCCTTTCTCCCGCGCGAAGTCGGCGGCGGTTTTGCCGTCGGGATGCCTGCGCGACCTGTCGGCGCCGGCCGCAAGCAGCACATCGCAGAGTTCCGCGCTTCCCTGCAATGCCGCTTCCATCAGCGGTGTGTAGCCGTGCTTCGGCGTGACGTCGGGATCGCCGGTTGCTGCCACGAGCCTGGCGAACGCCGCCTTGCCGATACGCCGCCCGGCGCAGGCGGCATGGATGGGAAGATTCGTCTCGAACGCCCTCGCCCACTGCCGCGCATCGGCGCCGCGTTCGAGCAGCCGCGTCACGACGGTATCGTGACCGAGAAAGGCGGCGAGGTGCAGCGCCGTCCAGCCGTCCGCCGACAGCGATTGCAGAGTCCAGGGTGCTTCGGATGCGCAGGCTTCGACGCGCGCCAGATCGCCGGCCGCGGCCGCTTCATGCAATGTGAGACCGCCGCGTTTGCGCAGCGCCTCGACGCATTTTGTCTTGCCGCGGTAGACAGAATACAGAAATACCGTCTCACCCGTTTCGGTTCGAACGGCGTGGGTCGGTGCTCCGTCGAGCGCTGCCAGCAACGCGTCCGCGTCGTCTGCATCGGCCAACGCGAAGAGCGCCTTTGCATCCCTCATGGCCCAATCTCGCTTTTGCCGCCTGGCGTCGATCCTATCCGACGGATGCGCGTGGTGCCCGAGGTAGGACCAAATGCCTATAGCCGCCTGGATAAGATAAAGACATGCATATTTCTTTATATGTTTCTTGCCGATCGGCTCGGCCGCTGCTATATCCGCGGCGCTTTTCTGGAAGGGACCCCGCATGGCCGCCGCTCACGACTATGTCGTAAAGGACATCACGCTTGCCGATTGGGGCCGCAAGGAAATCGCCATCGCGGAAGTCGAGATGCCGGGCCTGATGGCGACGCGCGCCGAATTCGCGCGCGCACAGCCGCTCAAGGGCGCGCGCATCGCCGGTTCGTTGCACATGACGATCCAGACCGCGGTGCTGATCGAGACCCTCAAGGCGCTCGGCGCCGACATCCGCTGGGCCTCGTGCAACATCTACTCGACCCAGGACCATGCGGCCGCCGCGATTGCCGCGTCGGGCATCCCGGTGTTCGCGGTGAAGGGCGAGAGCCTTAAGGACTATTGGGACTACACGCGCAAGATCCTGGAGTGGGGCGACGGCGGCACGCCCAACATGATCCTGGACGATGGCGGCGACGCGACCATGCTCGTGCATCACGGTCTGCGCGCCGAAAAGGGCGACACCGCGTTCCTCGACAAGGCTACCAACGAAGAAGAGGAAGTGTTCTTCGCGCTCATCAAGCGCACGCTGAAGGAAAAACCGGGCTGGTTCGCCGAGCTCGCCAAGAACATCAAGGGCGTCTCGGAAGAGACCACGACCGGCGTGCACCGGCTCTACATCATGGAGAAGGAAGGAAAGCTTCTCTTTCCCGCCATCAACGTCAACGACAGCGTGACCAAGTCGAAGTTCGACAATCTCTACGGTTGCCGCGAGTCGCTGGTCGACGGCATCCGCCGCGGCACCGACGTCATGATGGCCGGCAAGGTCGCCATGGTCGCCGGTTTCGGCGACGTGGGCAAAGGTTCCGCCGCCTCGCTGCGTCAGGCGGGCTGCCGCGTCATGGTCAGCGAAATCGATCCGATCTGCGCGCTCCAGGCCGCGATGGAAGGCTACGAAGTGACGACGATGGAAGACGCCGCGCCGCGTGCCGACATATTCGTCACCGCCACGGGCAATGTCGACGTGCTGACGATCGACCATATGCGCGCGATGAAGGACCGCGCCATCGTCTGCAACATCGGCCACTTCGATTCAGAGATACAGGTCGCGGCCCTGCGCAATTATAAGTGGCACAACGTCAAGCCGCAGGTCGACGAAGTCGAGTTCGCGGACGGCAAGCGCATCATTCTCCTGTCGGAAGGCCGTCTGGTGAATCTCGGCAACGCGATGGGCCACCCGTCCTTCGTGATGAGCGCGTCGTTCACCAACCAGACGCTGGCGCAGATGGAGCTCTTCAACAATCAGGGCAAGTACCAGAAAAAGGTCTACACCCTGCCCAAGCATCTCGACGAGAAGGTCGCCCGCCTGCATCTCGAAAAGATCGGCGTGAAACTGACGAAGCTGACGGAAAAGCAGTCCGAATATATCAGCGTGCCGCAGGCGGGCCCGTTCAAGCCCGACCACTACCGGTATTAGAGACCGCCCGGAACCGGACAAGCCGGTTCCGCGCGCGTGCGTCTGAATCCTGTTCCTGAATCCCGGCGGGGCATCTAGACTTGCCGCGATCGATGCAGGGATACGCCATGACCACGCCGCCGAAATATCTGCCCGCCAGCTCCGGAGAGGCCTTCCGGCACATTAACGCCGTCACCAGCCCGACGATCGACGACCTCAAGCTGATGGTCTATCTCGAGGCTTCGGGCCAGGTCGGTTATGGCGATCTCGCCGCGAGCGCCAATGCCGCGGTCGCCGAATTGTTGAACGCGAACGGGCGCGAAGAAGTGGCCCATGCGCA
>DATJZB010000114.1:0-2131 GCA_035499335.1 Rhizomicrobium sp.
GTCCGGACGGATCGATCCTGTTGCGGTCGCGCGTCCCGCTCGGGCCCGTGGTGCGGAATACCGGCGCATGGCTGCATCGCTGGGCACAGGAGGCGCCCGATCGCGTATTCCTTGCGGAGCGATCGGGGCAAGGCTGGCGCGAGGTGCGCTACGCCGACGCACTCGGCCAAGTGCGATCCCTGGCGTCGTCGCTGCTCGGCCGCGGGCTTGGACCGGAAACGCCGATCGTCATCATGTCCGGCAACAGCGTCGACCATGGGCTCCTCGCGCTCGCTGCGCAATACGTCGGCGTTCCGCTTGTACCCCTCGCCGAGCAGTATTCGCTTGTCGCGGACGCCTATCCGCGCCTGCAATATGCGGTCGAAACGGTGCGCCCAAAAATGATTTTCGCGGACGACGGCGCGGCCTACGGCGCGGCGCTCGCGCTACCGTTCCTCGACGGAATCGAGAAGGTCGTTGCGAGCAACGGGTCCGGCGGTGCGACTGTCTTCTCCGATCTGCTGAAGGGTGATAGGAGCGCCAACGTCGATGGTGCCTATAGGGCCGTCGGCCCGGACACGCTGGCAAAAATCATCTTTACCTCGGGTTCGACGGCCAACCCGAAAGGCGTGTTGACCACCCACCGCATGCTCTGCGTGAATCAAGCGCAGATGGCTGCCGCTATGCCGGTCATTCATGCGCGCCCGCCAAAAATCCTCGACTGGCTGCCGTGGAATCATGTGTTCGGCGGCAGCCACAACTTCAACATGATGCTCGCGAATGGCGGCAGCCTGTACATCGATGAGGGCAAGCCGACGAAGGCCGGCTTCGCGGCGTCAGTCCGCAACATCCGCGAGCACGCTGGAAACCTTGCGTTCAACGTGCCAATCGGTTTTGCGCAACTCGTCGCTACGATGGAGAAGGACAACGATCTCAAGCGTGCCTACCTCGGGGATACCGACCTGATCTTCTACGCGGCGGCATCGGTTACGCAGGAAATCTGGTCGGCGCTCGCGAAATTCGCGAAGGAGGTGCGCGGCGAAGTGCCGTTGATGTTCTCGGGCTGGGGCATGTCCGAGACAGCGCCATCCGCGACGCAGACACATCAGCCCGTCGACCGGCCGGGCAACATCGGCGTGCCTCTGCCCGAGGTGACGTTAAAGCTCATCCCAGACGAAGATGGCCGCTGCGAACTGCGTCTCAAAGGACCGAATGTCCTCAAGGGTTACTATGAGGAGCCGGAGAAGTCGAAGGAGGCGTTCGACGAGGAGGGTTTCCTCATCACCAATGACGCCGTGAAGTTCGTCGATCCGAATGACGCGAATGCCGGGCTGAACTTCGACGGCCGCATCTCGGAAGACTTTAAGCTGATGAGCGGGACTTGGGTGCGGGCCACCAATATCCGTCTCGATGCGCTCAAGCATTTTGCCGACATCGCGCTCGACGTGGTCGTGACGGGACACGACCGAAATGAACTCGGGCTTCTCGTCTTTCCGCATCCCGGTTCGATGAACGAGTCCGTGCTGAGTGCCGGCGACATGGGCGGGGTGTTCAGCTCGGACGCGGTGCGGATGCTCATACACTCGCGCTTGTCGGCGCTGTCGCGGCATGCGACGAGTTCGTCGACGCGCGTCGTGCGTGCTCTGGTGCTGGCGACCCCGCCCTCGATGAGCGACGGCGAACTGACGGCGAAAGGCAGCATCAACGCCCGCAAGGTGCTGACGCTGCGCAAAGAACTTCTGGAACGGCTCTATGACGACAATGACCCCGCGGTCGTGCGCTTGTGAGGAACTGACATGGTCGACATCACGAAGGTTCGAGCGATCGATATCCACACGCATGCGGAAGAGCCTTGCGGCTGCCACGCCGACGACGGCTACGACGAATTGCAGAGCACGATGGCGAAATATTTCAGGGCATCCTGGAGTCATCCGCCCACTGTGCCCGAGACCGCTGCGCATTATCGCGAACAAAATGTCGCGGCCGTTATTTTCCCTGTCGACGCTGAACGCGAAACGGGATATCGCCGATATAAGAACGAAGAAGTGGCCGAGATCGCGGCCGAAAACAGCGATATTCTGATTCCGTTCGCGTCGATTGATCCGCACAAGGGAAAGATCGGTGCCAGGGAGGCGCGCCGGCTGGTCAACGA
>DATJZB010000115.1:0-22533 GCA_035499335.1 Rhizomicrobium sp.
CGAGATGGTGATGCCGGGCGACAACGTCTCGATCGAGGTCGAACTGATCGTGCCGATCGCCATGGAGGAGAAGCTGCGCTTCGCCATCCGCGAAGGCGGCCGCACCGTCGGATCCGGCGTCGTCGCAAAGATCATCAAGTAAGCGGTTTCGGGATCGAAGGTTCAGAACATGCAAAACCAGAACATACGTATCAGGCTGAAGGCCTTCGATCACCGCATCCTCGACAACTCGACGCGGGAAATCGTCAACACGGCCAAGCGCACGGGCGCGCAGGTGCGCGGTCCCATTCCGCTGCCCACCGGCATCGAGCGTTTCACCGTGAACCGGTCGCCCCACATCGACAAGAAGAGCCGCGAACAGTTCGAAATCCGGACGCACAAGCGTCTACTCGACATCATCGATCCCACCCCGCAGACGGTCGACGCGCTGATGAAGCTCGACCTGGCGGCCGGCGTCGACGTCGAAATCAAGCTCTGAGGAACAACGCGATGCGCACAGGCGTCATCACGCAAAAGGTCGGCATGACCCGTCTGTTTCTGGACGACGGACGGCACGTGCCCGTCACGGTCCTGAAACTCGACGGTTGCCAGGTCGTCTCGACGCGCACGGACGAGAAGGACGGCTACACGGCCGTGCAGCTCGGTTCGGGCTTCGCCAAGGCCAAGCGCCTCAGCAAGGCCGACCGCGGCAACTTCGCCAAGGCCGAAGTGGAACCCAAGCGCAAGCTGGCGGAATTCCGCGTCGACGCGAAGAACCTGCTCGAAGTCGGCGACCTGATCCAGGCCGACCACTTCGTTGCGGGCCAGAAGGTCGACGTCACCGGCGTCACGATCGGCCGCGGCTTCACCGGCGCGATGAAGCGCTGGAACTTCCGCGGCCTCGAAGCCTCGCACGGCGTGTCGATCTCGCACCGTTCGCTCGGCGGCACCGGCGGCCGCCAGGATCCGGGCAAGACCTTCAAGAACAAGAAGATGCACGGACACTACGGCGTCGACAACGTGACCACGCAGAATCTCGAAGTGGCCAAGGTCGATGTCGAGCGCGGCCTGATCATGATCCGCGGCGCGGTTCCGGGATCCAAGGGCGGCTGGGTGATGGTGCGCGATGCGGTCAAGCGTCCGCACAAGGACGTACCGATGCCCGGCTCGGTGAAGAAGCGCGAGGCGGCTCCGGCCGCCGCGAAGGCGGAGGGCTGAACGTGAAGACCAAGGTCCTCAATCTGGACAACAAGGCTTCGGGCGAAGTCGAGCTGAAGGACGACATCTTCGGACTCGAGCCCCGCGCCGACCTGATCCAGCGCGTCGTCGTCTGGCAGCTCGCCAAGCGGCGCTCCGGACAACACAAGGTGCTGACGCGCGCGGAAGTGAACCGCACGAAGAAGAAGCTCTACAAGCAGAAGGGCACCGGCCAGGCGCGTCACGGCGCCCGTTCCGCACCGCTCTTCGTCGGCGGCGCCAAGGCGATGGGTCCAGTGGCGCACAGCCACGAGTTCGACCTGCCCAAGAAGGTCCGCTCGCTCGGCCTCAAGCATGCGCTGTCGTCCAAGGCCAAGTCCGGTTCCATCGTCGTGCTCGACGAAGCCAAGTCCAAGGCGATCAAGACCGGCGATCTCGCCAAGCAGTTCGGCAAGCTCGGCCTTCAGAGCGCGCTCGTCGTCGACGGCACCTTCGACAAGAATTTCGAGCTGTCGGCGCGCAACCTCAGCCATGTGGCGCTCGTGCCGGCCGCCGGCCTCAACGTCTACGACATCATCCGTCGCGACAAGCTCGTCCTGACCAAGGCGGCGCTGGCCGCGATCGAGGAGCGCCTCGCATGAGCACGCATCACGACGTCATTCTCTCGCCGGTCATCACCGAAAAGGCGACCAAGCTCACCGAGACGAACCAGATCGTCTTTCGCGTGCCGCTCGACGCCACCAAGCCGAAGATCGCCGCGGCGGTCGCCGAGCTGTTCAAGGTCAAGGTGAAGGCGGTGAACACGATCACGGTGAAGGGCAAGAAGAAGCTCGCCCGCGGCAAGCCGTATTCGCGCAGCGATTTCAAGAAAGCGATCGTGACCCTCGAAGAGGGACAGCAGATCGACATCACAACGGGACTCTAGACCATGGCGCTCAAACAATACCGTCCGACGACTGCCGGTCAGCGCCAGCTGGTGCTGATCGACCGTACCGGCCTGCACAAGGGCGGTCCGGTCAAGTCGCTCACGGAAGGCAAACATTCGACGGGCGGGCGCAACAATACCGGCCGCGTCGTCGTGCGCTGGCAAGGCGGCGGTCACAAGCAGCGTTACCGCATCATCGACTTCAAGCGGCGCAAATTCGACCAACCGGCCAAGGTCGAGCGCCTGGAATACGATCCGAACCGGACCTCCTTCATCGCCCTCATCAAGTACAAGGACGGCGAACTCGCCTACATCCTGGCGCCGCAGCGCCTGGCGGTCGGCGACACGGTCGTCTCCGGCGAAAAGGTCGACGTCAAGCCGGGCAACGCGATGAAGCTCGCCGCGATGCCGGTCGGCACCATCGTCCACAACATCGAGATGAAGCCGGGCAAGGGCGGCCAGGTGGCGCGTTCCGCCGGCACCTATGCGCAATATCTCGGCCGCGACGCCGGCTATGCGCTGCTGCGCCTGAACTCTGGCGAAGTGCGCAAGGTCTCGCTGACCTGCATGGCGACGGTCGGCGCGGTGTCGAACCCCGACCATATGAACGAAGTGATCGGCAAGGCCGGCCGCAACGTGTGGAAAGGCAAGCGCCCCCACGTCCGCGGTACCGCGATGAACCCGATCGACCATCCGCATGGCGGCGGCGAGGGACGCACCAAGGGCGGCCGCCATCCGGTCACGCCGTGGGGCAAGGGCACCAAGGGCAACAAGACCCGGACAAACAAGCGCACCACGAAGTTCATCGTGCGTACGCGCAAAGGCAAGGCACAAGGGTAAGCGATGACTCGTTCTGTTTGGAAAGGCCCGTTCGTCGACGGCTATCTGCTCAAGAAGGCGGAAGCCGCGCGGAGCAGCGGACGCAAGGACGTGATCAAGACCTGGTCACGGCGTTCGACGATCCTGCCGCAATTCGTCGGCGTCACGTTCGGCGTCTACAACGGCAAGAAGCACATTCCGGTGCTCGTGACCGAAGACATGGTCGGACACAAGCTCGGCGAGTTCTCGCCGACGCGCACGTTCCACGGCCATTCGGGCGGCGGCGACAAGAAAGCGAAGAGGGCGGACTAATGGGCAAACCGGCACGCGCCCGCGTCCTCGCGGACAACAAGGCCAAGGCGATCGGATCGATGATCCGGACCAGCCCGCGCAAGCTCAACCTCGTCGCGGAATCCATCCGCGGCAAGAAGGCCGGCGCCGCGCTCAACGAACTGACCTTCTCGCCCAAGCGCGTCGCGAAGGTCGTCAAGAAGGTTCTCCAGTCGGCGATCGCCAACGCCGAGAACAATCACGACCTGGACGTCGACGATCTCTTCGTCTCGGAAGCCAGCGTCGGCAAGAATCTCGTCATGAAGCGTTTCATGGCGCGCGCGCGCGGCCGCGGGGCGGGCATCATGAAGCCGTTCTCGCAGATCACGATCGTGGTCGAGGAGAAGCGCGAAGCCGAGAAGGCAGAGACCAAACCCAAGGGCAAGTCCAAGAAGGCTGCCAAGAAGCCTGCCGCCAGGACGGCGGAAAAGGAGACCGCATAATGGGTCAGAAAGTTAATCCGATCGGCCTTCGCCTGGGCATCAACCGGACCTGGGACTCGCGCTGGTATGCGGGCAAGAAGGATTTCGGCCGTCTGCTGCAGGAAGACATCAAGATCCGCGAGTATCTGTCGGACAAGCTCAAGCAGGCCGGAGTCTCGCGCATCGTCATCGAGCGGCCGCACAAGAAGTGCCGCATCACGATCCATTCGGCCCGCCCCGGCGTCGTCATCGGCAAGAAGGGCGCCGACATCGAAAAGCTCAAGAGCGATGTGCAGAAATACACGTCGGACGAGGTGCACCTGAACATCGTCGAGATCCGCAAGCCGGAAATCGACGCCAAGCTGGTGGCCGAGAACATCGCGCAGCAGCTCGAGCGCCGCGTCGCCTTCCGCCGCGTGATGAAGCGCGCAGTCCAGACGGCGCAGCGCCTCGGCGCGCTCGGCATCCGCATCAAGTGCGGCGGCCGTCTCGGCGGCGCCGAAATCGCCCGCGTCGAGTGGTACCACGAGGGCCGCGTTCCGCTGCACACGCTGCGCGCCGACATCGACTACGGCATCGCGACGGCCAAGACGACCTACGGCACCTGCGGGGTCAAGGTCTGGATCTTCAAGGGCGAGATCATGGAACACGATCCGATGGCCCAGGATAAGCGCCTGGCCGAAGCCGAAGCCGGCCGCGGCGGGAACCAGCCGCGCCCGCAACCCACACCAGCGCCCGCACCGTAAGAGACAGCCATGCTTCAACCCAAGCGCACCAAGTTCCGCAAGCAGCACAAGGGCCGCATCCACGGCGCCGCGAAGGCCGGAACGCAGCTCAACTTCGGCGCCTTCGGTCTCAAGGCGCTCGAGCCGGAACGCATCACCGCGCGCGAGATCGAGGCGGCCCGCCGCGCCATCACGCGCCAGATGAAGCGTGCCGGCCGCGTCTGGATCCGCGTCTTCCCGGACGTGCCGGTGTCCAAGAAGCCCGCCGAAGTGCGCATGGGCTCGGGCAAGGGCGCGCCGGAATATTGGGTGGCGAAGATCAAGCCGGGCCGCATCCTGTTCGAGATCGACGGCGTCGATCTGGCGACGGCGAAAGAGGCGATGCGCCTGGGTTCGGCAAAACTTTCGATCGCGACGAAGTTCGTCGCGCGCATGGGTGCGTGAGAAAAACGATGGCGACCAAGAAAAGCACCAAGGAAAAGACGGCGCCCAAGCCCAAGAAGGCAAAGGCGGCGAAGGCCACCAAGACCTCGGCGAAGACCTCGTCCAGGGCGGACGAGTTCCGCGCCAAGTCGGCGGACGAACTGGGCGACCAGCTGGTCAAGCTGAAGAAGGAGGCGTTCAATCTCCGCTTCCAGCGCGCCAACGGCCAGCTCGAGAAGACGAACCGCGTGCGTGAGGTCCGCCGGACCATCGCCCGCATCGAAACGGTATTGACGGAGCAGCGCCGCAAGGCCGGCTGAAGGATAGAGGAAAACAGGTATGCCAAAGCGCGTGCTGCAGGGCGTCGTGGTCAGCGACAAGAACGCCAAGACGGTCGTGGTGAAAGTGGAGCGCCGCTTCACCCACCCCGTGATGGGCAAGACCGTGCGCCGTTCGAAGAAGTACCACGCCCATGACGAGAAGGGCGAATACAAGACAGGCGACATCGTGCGGATCCGCGAATGCCGGCCGCTTTCCAAGCTGAAGACCTGGGAAGCGTTCGAGCGCGTCGGCAAGTAGCCGCCAGGCATCGGAGTAGAATAGATGATTCAAATGTCCACCGAGCTCGACGTCGCCGACAATTCCGGCGCGCGCCGCGTGATGTGCATCAAGGTGCTCGGCGGCTCGCATCGCCGGTACGCCGACGTCGGCGACATCATCGTCGTCTCCGTCAAGGAAGCGATTCCGCGTGGCCGCGTGAAGAAGGGCGAAGTGCTGAAGGCCGTCGTCGTGCGCACCGCGCATGGCGTGCGCCGTCCCGACGGCAGCCTGATCCGCTTCGACGGCAACGCCGCTGTGCTCATCAACGCCCAGGGCGAGCCGATCGGAACGCGCATCTTCGGGCCGGTCACCCGCGAACTGCGCGCCAAGAACCAGATGAAGATCATTTCCCTCGCGCCGGAGGTGCTGTGATGCCAGCCAAGATCAAGAAGGGCGACCGCGTCGTCGTCACCACCGGCCGCGACAAGGGCAAGAAGGGCGAGGTCATGAAGATCATGGCGGACGAGGGCCGCGCGCTCGTTTCCGGCGTGAACATGGTCAAGCGCCATCAGCGCCAGACCCAGAAGCTCCAGGGCGGCATCGTCTCCAAGGAGGCGCCCATCCATTTGTCCAACATCGCGCACGCCGATCCGAAGGACGGATCGCCGACGCGCATCGGCTGGAAGGTACTGAACGACGGCCGCAAGGTTCGCTTTGCGAAGAAGTCGGGTGAGGTCATCGATGTCTGAAGCAGGCAGCAAGAACCCGCAAGAGGCCGAGCGGGCCAACGCCAAGGCCGCCAAGAAGGCGGGCGGGAAGCGCGAAATCGCCGCCGGCACGCAGGTCGCCGTCGGCGAGCACCAGCGCGACCCGAACTACGTCCCGCGCTTCAAGAAGCGCTACAACGACGTCATCCGTCCCGAGATGATGAAGAAGTTCGGCTACAAGAACCTTCTCCAGGTTCCCAGGATCAACAAGGTCGTGCTGAACATCGGCGCGGGCGAGGGATCGCAGGACACCAAGAAGATCCAGGCCGCGCTCAACGATTTGACCGCGATCGCCGGCCAGAAGGCGGTGATCACGCGCGCCAAGAAGGCGATCTCGTCGTTCAAGATCACGGCCGGCCGTCCGGTCGGCGTCAAGGTCACGCTCCGCCGCGATCAGATGTACGAGTTCCTCGACCGTCTGATCACGATGGCGCTGCCGCGGGTGCGCGACTTTCGCGGCATCAAGGGCAACAGCTTCGACGGCCAGGGCAACTACGCCATGGGCCTGAAGGAACACATCGTGTTCGTGGAAATCGACTACGACCGGACCGAGACCGTGTGGGGCATGGACATCATCGTCAACACGACTGCGAAGACCGACGCGGAAGCCAAAGAGCTTCTCAAGGGCTTCCAGTTTCCGTTTATGAACTGAGGGCGAGCGAAATGGCGAAAACGAGCCAGATCAACCGGAACAAGAAGCGCGAAAAGCTGGTGGCGCAATATGCCGCCCGTCGCGCGGCGCTGAAGGCCAAGGCCGACGACATGAAGGTACCCACCGAGGAGCGGTTCGCCGCGCGCCTGAAGCTGGCCAAGCTTCCGCGCAACTCGTCCAAGGTGCGCATTCATCACCGTTGCGATCTGAGCGGCCGTCCCAAGGGCTTTTATCGCAAGGTCAAGCTCTCGCGTATCGCGCTTCGCGATCTTGCGAATTTCGGCCAGATCCCTGGCATGACCAAGGCGAGCTGGTAAGGAGAACGAAGAATATGGCGATCACCGATCCCATTGGCGATCTATTGGCGCGCATCCGCAACGGCCAGCTTCGCGGCCTTGCGAAGGTCAAGTCGCCCAACTCGCGGCTCCGCGCCCGGTTGCTCGACGTGCTGAAGGAAGAAGGTTTCATCCGCGGCTACACGGAAGTCGAGCTGAAGTCCGGCGCCCGCGAAATCGAGATCGAGCTGAAATACCATGAGGGCCAGCCCGTCATCCGCGAGCTGAAGCGCGTCTCGACGCCCGGCCGCCGTGTCTATACCTCGGTCAAGGAACTCAAGCCGCACCGCCAGGGCCTGGGCGTTTCGATCGTCTCGACGCCGCAGGGCGTGATGACCGACACCCATGCCCGGGAAAAGAATGTGGGCGGCGAAGTTCTCTGCCAGGTGTTCTAAGGAGCGCACGATGTCACGTATCGGCAAGAAGCCGGTTGCACTGCCCAAAGGCGTCACCGCCACGGTCGAAGGTCAGACCGTCAAGGTGAAAGGACCGAAAGGCGAATTGAAGGTCACGCTCGCGTCCGAGGTAGAAGTCAGCCTCGGCGCCGACGGCGTTTCGGTGCAGCCGCGCAAGAACATGGAACGCGCGCCGGCCATGTGGGGCCTGTCGCGTTCGCTGGTGAACAATCTCGTGGTCGGCGTGACGACGGGCTTCACCTCCAAGCTCGAGATTCAGGGCGTCGGCTACCGCGCCGCGGTCCAGGGCAAGAACCTGAACCTGCAGCTCGGCTTCAGCCACGACGTGGCCTATCCGATCCCGGCGGGCATCGCCATCACGGCCGAGAAGCCGACGATGCTGACCATCAGCGGCATCGACAAGCAGCTCGTCGGTCAGGTCGCCGCGGAGATCCGCAGCTATCGTCCGCCCGAGCCGTACAAGGGCAAGGGCGTGCGGTACGAAGGTGAGTATGTCCGCCGCAAGGAAGGCAAGAAGAAATGACGACGAAGCTTTTCGACCGCCGCAAGAAGCGCACGCGCTTCCGCATCGTCACCAACGCATCGGGACGGCCGCGCCTGTCGGTGTTCCGCTCGGGCCGGCATATCTACGCGCAGGTCATCGACGACACGCACAAGTCGACGATCGCGGCGGCATCCACCAACGAGAAAGAAGGCAAGGCCGCCAAGACCTGGAACGTCGAGGCGGCCAGCACGGTCGGCAAGAAGATCGCCGAACGCGCCATCGCCAAGGGAATCAAGCAGGTCGTGTTCGATCGCGGCGGCTACATCTATCACGGGCGCATAAAGGCGCTCGCCGATGCGGCGCGCGAAGGCGGCCTGGAATTTTGAGAGAGAGCTGAACCATGGCGCGTGAAGAAGGCAGACGGCGGGATCGCGGCGATCGCGAAGAACGCGACAACGAGTTCGTCGACAAGCTCGTCCACATCAACCGTGTGGCCAAGGTGGTCAAGGGCGGCCGGCGTTTCGGTTTCGCGGCGCTCGTCGTCGTCGGCGACCAGCGCGGCCGTGTCGGCTACGGCCACGGCAAGGCCCGCGAGGTTCCCGAGGCGATCCGCAAGGCGACGGACGAGGCCAAGAAGTCCCTCATCCGGGTTCCGCTGAAGGACGGCCGCACGCTGCATCACGAAGTGCGCGGTCATCACGGTGCCGGCAAGGTCATCGTGCGTCCCGCTCCGGCCGGCACCGGCGTCATCGCGGGCGGACCGCTCCGCGCCGTTTTCGAAGCGCTCGGCGTGGGCGACGTCGTGTCCAAGTCGCTCGGAACGTCCAATCCGTACAACATGGTGCGTGCCGTTTTCGACGCGCTGCAAAGCCAGCAAAGCCCGCGCATGGTGGCGCAGCGCCGCGGCCGCAGCGTGACCGAGATCATCGCGCGCCGCGAAGGCCAGAAGGGCGAGCAGGCCTCTGCCTCCTAGGGAATCCAATCATGGCTGACAAGAACACCAAGAAGACTGTGACCGTGCGCCAGATCCGCAGCGCGGCGCGCCGACCCGCCATCCAAGCGCAGACCCTGCGCGGGCTCGGACTCGGCAAAATCCGCCGCACGCGCACGCTGGAAGACACGCCTTCGGTCCGCGGAATGATCGCTTCGATCCAGCACCTCGTCGAGATCGTCGAAGACAAGAAATGAAGTTGATGGCGCGGTCCGCCGCTGCCGACCCGCCACGGAGAGTCATCATGAAGCTCAACGAAATTCGCAACAATCCCGGCGCGCACAAGCGCAAGGCCAAGGTCGGCCGCGGCTCGTCCTCGGGTCTCGGCAAGACGTCGGGACGCGGCGTCAAAGGTGCCAAGGCCCGCACCGGCACCAAAGTGTACGGCTTTGAAGGCGGCCAGATGCCGCTGCACATGCGCATGCCCAAGCGCGGCTTCAACAACATCTTCGCCAACGACTTCGTCGAGCTCAATCTGGGCCGGCTCCAGAAGGCGATCGACGAGAAGAAGATCGACGCGGGCCAGAAGATCACGGGGGAAACGCTCAGGAAGGCGAATATCGTCCATAAGAACCGGGATGGCGTACGCCTTCTCGGCACGGGCGAACTCAAGTCCAAAATCGACATCGAGGTGGCGGGTGCGTCCGCTTCGGCGCGCGAGGCCATCGAAAAGGCCGGCGGCACGCTGACGACGACGTTCAAGAAGGCCAACTACATGAACAAGAAGGGCGAGCCGGGCAAAAGGAAGCAGCGCCGCGCCAAAGCCGCCGAAAAGCGGGCAGCCCTCAACGGTTAGGCTATATTGGCCCCGTCCCGCGCTTGTCGCGGGACAGGACCGACCCGATATAAAGTCGGCCTGATTCGGGAGAACGTCATGGCGTCAGCAGCCGAACAATTGGCCGCCAACTTCAATTTCAGCAGTTTCGGCAAGGCGACGGAGCTTCGCCAGCGCATCCTGTTCACGCTCGGCGCGCTGATCGTCGCGCGTCTGGGCACCTACATCCCGATGCCGGGGATCGATCCGGGCGAACTGGCGCGTCAGCTGACGCAGCAGTCCGGCGGCCTCCTGGACGTGTTCAACGTACTGGCCGGCGGCGCCATCAGCCGCATGGCGATCTTCTCGCTCGGCATCATGCCGTACATCTCCGCCTCGATCATCATCCAGCTGATGACGACGGTCTTCCCCGATCTCGAGAATCTGAAGAAAGAAGGCGAGGCGGGGCGGAAGATCCTCAACCAGTACACGCGCTACGGGACGGTCGGGCTCGCCGCGGTGCAGGCCTACGGCATCGCGCTGGGGCTCGAGCATTGGGGCCATGTCGTCATTCAGCCAGGCCTGTTTTTCCGGCTTTCGTCGGTCATCACGCTGACCGGCGGCACGATCCTTCTGATGTGGATCGGCGAGCAGATCACGAGCCGCGGCGTGGGCAACGGCATTTCGCTCATTATCTTCGCCGGCATCGTCGCCAGGTTCCCGCAATATATCGGTCAGGCCTTCGAGTCGGTCCGCACCGGTTCGATCGGTCCGATCATGATCATCGGCGGCGCGCTCTTCATCGCGGCGCTCGTCACGGGGATCGTTTTCATGGAGCGCGCCCAGCGGCGCCTGCTCGTGCAGTATCCCAAGCGCCAGGTCGGCAACAAGATGTACGGTGGGGAATCTTCGCACCTGCCGCTGAAGCTCAACGTCTCGGGCGTCATTCCGCCGATCTTCGCGTCGTCGATCCTTCTGATGCCGACGACGGTCGCGGGATTCAACGCGCAGAACATCCCGGACTGGCTGCAGACGATCGTGACCTACATCAGCCACGGACAGCCGCTCTACCTCGTCCTTTACGGACTCATGATCCTGTTCTTCTCGTTCTTCTACACCTCGATCGTCTTCAATCCCGAGGAAACGGCCGACAATCTCCGCAAATATGGCGGGTTCATCCCCGGCATCCGGCCCGGCAAGAAAACGGCAGAGCATATCGACTACGTGCTGACGCGCATCACGGTCGTCGGCGCGCTCTACCTCGCCGTCGTCTGCCTGATCCCGGAAATCGCGTTCAGCTATTACAGCATTCCGTTCTATCTCGGCGGCACGTCGGTCCTGATCGTCGTCAGCGTCACGATGGATACGGTTGCGCAGATACAGAGCCATCTGATCGCGCAGCAATATGAAGGCCTGATCAAGAAGGCCAAGCTTCGGGGGGCGCGTCGTTGAATTTGGTGTTGTTCGGACCACCCGGTGCCGGCAAGGGCACGCAGGCCAAGGTCCTGGTGGAGTCGCGGGGGCTGCCACAGCTCTCGACCGGAGACATGTTGCGTGCGGCCGTCAAGGCGGGCTCGCCGCTCGGCAAGAAAGTCGATGCGCTGCTGACCAAGGGTGAACTCGTTTCCGACGACATCGTCATCGACATCATCGCCGAGCGTTACGACCAGCCCGACTGCGCAAAGGGTGCCGTGTTCGACGGATTTCCGCGCACCATTCCGCAAGCCGAAGCGCTGGACGCCATGCTCGCCAAGCGCGGCAAGAAGATCGACGTCGTCCTCGAATTACGCGTCAACGACAAGGTCCTCCTGGATCGCGTCGAGCAGCGGATCAAGGAAGGCGGCATCCTGCGTTCCGACGACACGCCGGAGACGCTGCAGCATCGCCTCGGCGTCTACTACAAGAACACCGCGCCACTGCTCGACTATTACGGCAAGCAGGGCAAGGTCGTGACCGTCGACGGCATGGCGCCGATCGCCGACGTCACCCGGCAGATTGCGGCCGCGCTCGATAAAGCGGCCGGGGCCCGATAGGTCCTTGTCCGGCCGCGCGCGCCACGTTCTGTTCGCCGCTGTCGTTGCGCTTCTCTTCGTTTCGCCGGCGACGGCTGGCACGCCGCTCACGGATCAATTCGACAAGGCGGTGCAGGACGCCGGCGGAGACTTTTCCGGCGCCGTCCTCGTCACGCGCGACGGCGACATCGTCTTCGACAAGGCGTACGGCATGGCCGACATTGAGGCGCGCCATCCAAATCTCTCGACGACGAGTTTTCACATCGGCGGACTGTCCCGCGCCTTCACCGCCACCATCGTGATGATGCTGGTCGAAAAGCGGCGCTTGTGGCTCGACAACACGCTCGACCAGATGCTTCCCGGAACGCCGGGCGGCGATCGGGTTCGCATCCGGGACCTGCTGGCAAGCGATCCCGCGTCGCTCGCCGGCCGTCCGGCCTACAACCTCCTGGCGCGCGTCGTCGAAGCACGGACCGGCGAGCCGTTCGCCGATACGGTGAATTCCGATTTCTTCGGTCCGATGTGGCTGAAGGGAAGCGGCATCGACTCCGGCGATGCCGGCGATGAAGGACGTCAGGCGGAAGGTTATGTGCGCGACGCATCGGGCGATCTAACGCCGGCGCCGTCGCCGGACTGGGCGGCTCTGCTCGGCGACGCGTCCGCCTACGCGACGACGCGCGATGCGCTTCGGTGGCTCAATGCATTCTTCGACGATGGGTTCGTCTCGGCCGCGTCGCGGCAGACGATGCTCGACTCCGGCTATGGCGGATTCCTCGCCGACAGCCGGACGTTCGGCGAGCCCCTCTACCGACAGGCCAGCAACGGCCATGGATTCTCCTCGTTCGTCGCCTGTCTTCCGAAGCATGGCGTCACGGTCATCGTGTTCGGCAATGTCGAGGGCGAGGGGACGGAGCGGATCGGCGACCGGTTGACGGCCATCGCGCTGCAGGCACCGTGAGCGGGGGCGTTTTGGCGGCAAGTTTCGCGAGTCTGACAGGCCTTCCGGCCGTCCCGCGTGAAAGTTTTTGAAAGCTAATGTAAATCAACTGGTTACCAACCATTGACTGGGGGGTCGCGATTCATATAATCCGCGCCCTTGCGGACGATTTCCCTGGAAATTTCCGGCGTTTTTTCGCGTGCGATTCGCAGCCGCGGGCCGGTCTTTTGCATTGCCGTCGTTCGGCTGGAACAAACAAGCCGTTTCAAAGCCCTGGTGGCATTCGGAGAAACTCGTGGCACGCATCGCCGGCGTCAATATTCCCACCCAGAAGCGGGTCGAAATCGGGCTTCGCTACATCCACGGAATCGGCCCGGCAAAGGCCAAGGAAATCTGCGAGAAGGTCGGCATCGCGACTTCGCGCCGCGTTCACGACCTGACCGAGGCAGAAATCATCCAGATCCGCGAAGCCATCGACCGCGATTATCTCGTCGAGGGCGATCTGCGCCGCGAAGTGGCGATGAACATCAAGCGCCTGATGGATCTCGGCTGCTATCGCGGCTTGCGTCACCGCAAGGGCCTTCCGGTCCGCGGACAGCGCACCCACACCAATGCGCGCACGCGCAAGGGCCCCGCGAAAGCGATCGCCGGCAAGAAGAAGGTAACCAAGTAGTCTCATGGCAGCCCCAGCAGCAGAGAAGAAAGCGGGCCGCGCTCGCAAGAAAGAAAAGAAGAACGTCGTGGTCGGCGTCGCGCACGTTGCCGCCACGTTCAACAACACGATCATCACGATCACGGACCAGCAGGGCAATTCGGTATCCTGGTCGTCGGCGGGCATGATGGGTTTCAAGGGTTCGCGCAAGTCCACGCCCTACGCGGCGCAGGTCGCCGCTGAAGACGCCGGCAAGAAGGCCATGGAACACGGCATGCGCACGCTGGAAGTCGAAGTGACCGGTCCGGGTTCGGGCCGCGAGTCCGCGCTTCGGGCGCTGCAGGCCGTCGGTCTGGTCGTCACCTCGATCCGCGACGTCACGCCGATCCCGCACAATGGATGCCGCCCGCCGAAGCGCCGGCGCGTCTAGTTAGAGAGTTTGCTTTCGGAATTGAGCCTACCCGTCGAACGAAATGGGCGCGGTCCGACGCGTCCGGGAAACGATGAGGAATTTATGTTTCAGAAGAACTGGCAAGAACTGATCAAGCCGGGAAAGTTGAAGATCGAAGCGGGCCATGAGCCCGGCAAGTCTGCGACGATCACGGCTGAACCGTTGGAGCGCGGCTTCGGCCTGACGCTCGGCAACGCGCTGCGCCGCGTGCTGCTGTCCTCGTTGCAGGGCGCGGCCGTCACCTCGATCCAGATCGAGGGCGTGCTGCACGAATTCTCCTCGATCGCCGGCGTACGCGAAGACGTCACCGACATCGTGCTGAACGTGAAGCAGATGGCGCTGCGCATGCATGCCGAAGGTCCGCGGCGCCTGTCGCTGAAGGCGCAGGGGCCGTGCGAGGTCACTGCCGGCATGATCACCGGCACCTCGGACATCGAGATTCTCAATCCCGAGCTCGTCCTCTGCACGATCGACGAGAAGGTTGAGTTCCGCATGGAACTCACCATCGCGACCGGCAAGGGCTACGTCCCGGCGGACCGCAACCGTCCGGAAGACGCGCCCATCGGCCTGATCCCGGTCGACTCGCTGTTCTCGCCGGTCAAGAAGGTTTCCTACAAGGTCGAGAACACTCGCGAGGGCCAGATCCTCGACTATGACAAGCTTTCGCTCATTGTCGAGACCAACGGCGCGGTCACGCCGGACAATGCCGTCGCCTATGCGGCGCGCATTCTCCAGGACCAGCTCCAGGTGTTCATCAACTTCGAAGAGCCGCGCGAGCGAGTCGCCGAAGAGGCCAAGCCCGATCTCGCTTTCAATCCGGTTCTGCTCAAGAAGGTGGACGAGCTCGAGCTCTCCGTCCGTTCGGCGAACTGCCTGAAGAACGACAACATCGTCTATATCGGCGACCTCATCCAGAAGACCGAAGCCGAAATGCTCCGGACGCCGAATTTCGGACGCAAGTCGCTCAACGAGATCAAGGCCGTTCTCGCGGAAATGGGCCTGCATCTCGGCATGGAAGTGCCCGGCTGGCCGCCCGAAAACATCGAGGACCTCGCCAAGCGTTACGAGGATCAGTACTGAACGTTATAGCCCCTCATGCTGCGACAAGCTCAGCATGAGGAAACGTAAAATCCGTCCTCATCCTGAGCTTGTCGAAGGATGAGGGTGAAACTCAAAGCGGAAGTGCCATGCGCCATCGCAATTCAGGCCGTAAGCTCAACGTCACCACGTCTCATCGCACCGCCATGTTCGCGAACATGATGGCCGCGCTGATCAAGCACGAGCAGATCAAGACGACGCTGCCGAAGGCCAAGACCATCCGTCCTGTGATGGAGAAGCTCGTGACGCTCTCGCGCCGCGGCGCCAAGGACCTGCACGCGCGCCGTCAGGCGCTCTCCCAGATCCGCGACGAGGCGCAGGTCAAGAAACTGTTTGAAGTCATCGGCCCGCGTTACGCCTCCCGCGCCGGCGGCTATACGCGCGTCCTGAAGGCGGGCTTCCGCCACGGCGACAACGCGCCGATGGCTTTCATCGAATTCATCGATCGCGACGAAGAGGCGAAGGGCTTGGATTCCGGGCCCGTCGAGATCCGCGACGAGGACGAGGGCGAGGACTAGTCCTCACTTTTGCCATGCTTTGAATTAGATTTGGGGGCGGCTTCGGCCGCCCTTTTTCATTGGCAGCGATGAAGGAATTGTCATGACGTTTCGCCTGGTCCCGCTCCTGGTTTCCCTCATCCTGCTGGCGCTTCCCGCCTGCGCGGAGCCGGCGCGCGCCGTCCCGTCGTCGATGCCCCAGGTGCAACTGACGTTCGCGCCGCTGGTCAAGCGTGTCGCGCCGGCGGTCGTCAACGTCTATGCCCGTTCCGTCGTGCAGGCGCCGATGAATCCCTTCTTCAACGATCCGCTGTTCGCCCAGCTCTTCGGCAACCCGCAGATGCGCCAGCGCGTGCAGCAATCGCTCGGCTCGGGCGTGATCGTGCGCGGCGACGGCATCATCATGACGAACAATCACGTCGTGCAGGGCGGAACCGACATCGTCGTGGCGCTGGCCGACAAGCGCGAGTTCAAGGCCAAGGTCCTGCTGGCGGATCCGCGCACCGATCTCGCCGTCCTCAAGATCGACACCAGGGGCGAGCAGCTTCCGACCGTCGCCTTCGCCGACAGCGATCGCGTGCAGGTCGGCGATCTCGTCCTGGCGATCGGCGATCCCTTCGGCGTCGGCCAGACCGTCACGATGGGCATCGTTTCGGCGCTCGCGCGCACCCAGGTGAGCGCCTCCGACTACCAGTTCTTCATCCAGACCGACGCGGCGATCAACCCGGGCAATTCGGGCGGCGCGCTGGTCACCACGGACGGCAAGCTCGCCGGCATCAACACCTCGATCCTGTCGCGCACAGGTGAGTCCATCGGCATTGGCTTCGCGATACCTGCCAATCTCGCCCGCCGGGTGTTGGAGGGCGCTCTCGGCGGCGGCGTAAAGCTCGCCTGGATCGGCGCGGACGGACAGCCGGTCACGGCCGACATCGCCGCGAGCCTCGGCATCTCGGTTCCCAATGGCGTCCTGTTGCGCAGCATCTATCCCGGCGGCCCGGCGGCGAACGCCGGTCTCAAGACGGGGGACGTGGTGTTCTCGGTCGACGGTCAGCCGGTGAACGACATGCAGGCGCTCAACTATCGCATCGCGACGCATAAGCCGGGCGACGTCGTGAAGATGCACGTCCATCTCGGCAAGCAGGCTTCCGACATCGCGGTGACGCTGGCGCTGCCGCCGGAAAACCCGCCGCGCGAGCTGCAATCGATCGGCGGCCGCAATCCGCTCACGGGCGCCCGGATCGAGAATCTCTCGCCCGCCGCGGCGACCGAACTCCAGATGCCGCTGATGGCCAAGGGCGTGGCGATCGTGTCGGTCGCGCCCGGCACGCCGTCCGGCGGCTACGGCTTTCAGCCGGGCGACATCGTCCGCGCGGTCAACGGCGCCGAAATCCGCAGCACCGGCGACCTGCAGCGGGCCTTGTCCGACACCAACCACTGGGACCTCGTGATCGACCGCGGCGGACAGCGGCTGACGCTCAGCGTCGACGGCTAGAGCGCATCGCCCCGTCCTGCGCTAATCTGGGCGCATGAGCGATCTGTTCGAAGCCGGCGGGTTGGAGAAGGACGCACCACGGCCGCTGGCCGACCGGCTGCGGCCCAAGTCGCTGGCGGAAGTCGTCGGCCAGGATCACATCATCGGGCCTGAAGGTCCCATCGGCCGCATGATCGCGCTGGGCCGGCCGCATTCGATCATCCTGTGGGGGCCGCCGGGCACCGGCAAGACCACCATCGCCCGCTTGCTGTCGACGGCATTCAAGCTGCATTTCGAACAATTGTCGGCGGTGTTCAGCGGCGTCGCGGATCTCAAGAAGACGTTCGACGCGGCGCGCCAGCGACGGCGCATGGGGCAGGGCACGCTGCTTTTCATTGACGAGATACATCGCTTCAACCGCAGCCAGCAGGATTCGTTCCTGCCCGTGGTCGAGGACGGCACGGTCGTCCTGGTCGGCGCGACGACGGAGAATCCCTCGTTCGAACTGAACGGCGCGCTTTTGTCGCGCGCGCAAGTGCTGGTGCTGCGGCGCCTGGACGATACGGCTCTCGAAACCCTCATCCAGCGCGCGGAGGCGCATTACGGCGAGAAACTGAAGCTGACGGACGATGCGCGCGCCTCGCTGCGCGCCATGGCCGACGGCGACGGGCGCTATCTGCTCAACCTCGTGGAAGAGCTTGCGACGATCCGAACGGTTGCGCCGCTCGACTCGGCAGGGCTCGTGGCCGCGGTACAGAAGCGCGCGCCGCTCTACGACAAGTCCCGCGAGGAGCACTACAACATCATCTCGGCGCTGCATAAGTCGATCCGGGGATCGGATCCGGACGCGGCACTCTACTGGCTCGCGCGCATGCTGGCCGGCGGCGAACAGCCGCTCTACATCGCGCGGCGCCTGGTCCGTGCCGCCGTCGAGGACATCGGCATGGCCGATCCGAACGCGCTCGTCCAGGCGCTGGCGGCCAAGGACATGTTCGATTTCCTCGGCAGTCCCGAAGGCGAGATCGCGCTCGCCCAGACCGTGATCTACCTCGCCACCGCGCCGAAATCGAATGCCGTCTACACCGCGCTCGGCGCCGCCAGGCGCTCGGCGGCGGACCACGGCTCGCTGATGCCGCCGGCGCACATTCTCAACGCGCCCACCAGGCTGATGAAGGACCTCGGCTACGGCAAAGGCTACGCGTACGACCACGAGGCCGAGGAAGGAGTCTCCGGCCAGAACTATTTCCCCGACGGGATGGCGCGCGAGCAGTTCTACCACCCGCGCGAGACCGGCTTCGAACGCGAGGTCGCCAAGCGGCTGGACTATTGGGCCAAATTGCGGGCGAAAAAGTCGGGTGCTTGAGCAGGCCCGCCGTGAATCTGCTATAGACCCCGCCAGATCATTCGCGGTCAGCCCATGCAAATCGGAATACTTCTCGCCGTCGCGCTCGGCGGCGCCATCGGCTCGCTGTTGCGCTATTTCGCGGCCGGCGCCGTCCAGTCGGCAGCCTGGCCCGGATTTCCCTGGGGTATCTTCGTCGTGAACATCACGGGAGGCTTCGCGATGGGCGTCATCACGGAGCTGGCGGCGCTGAAACTGCACATGACGCCCGAGGTGCGCGCCTTCCTGACCGTCGGCATCCTCGGCGGCTACACCACCTTTTCGACCTTCTCGCTCGACAGCGCCCTGCTGATCGAGCGCCACGCCTATGTCAGCGCCGCGCTCTACATATCGGGTTCCGCGGTCCTTTCGATCGCCGCCCTGTTCGCCGGCATGTGGCTGATACGATCCGTCTGATGAGCGAAACGGCGCGCATCGATCGTGACGAAGACGGGATCCGCGTGGACCGCTGGTTCAAGCGGCACTATCCGGCGCTTACGCACGGCCGCCTCGAAAAGCTTCTGCGAACTGGACAGGTGCGGCTCGACGGCAAACGCGTGAAAGCCGCGGACCGCGTCGCTTCCGGACAGACGGTGCGCCTGCCGCCGCAAATCGTGCATGGCGATCTCGAGACGAAACCGCGCCCGGCGCCGAAGCCGCGGCCGCAGGGCAGCCTCGAGAACCTGATCCTCTACATGGACAAGTCGGTCATCGTTCTCAACAAGCCGCCCGGCCTGGCGACGCAGGGCGGCAGCGGCCTTTCGGAACATGTCGACGGCATGCTCGACAGCCTCGCTTTCGAAAAGAACACGCGGCCGAAACTGGTCCACCGACTCGATCGCGATACGTCGGGCGTGCTCGTCGTCGCGCGCACGACACCCGCCGCCGCGGAACTCTCGCGCTCGCTAGCCCAGCGCGACGCGCAGAAGATCTACTGGGCGCTCACCAAAGGCGTTCCGAAGGTCAAGCGCGGCACGATAAAGGCGGCGCTGATCAAGGAATCCGGCTTCGGCCAGCACGGCCGCGACGAGCGGATGACGACCGTCGAGAAGGGCGCCGTCAACGAGAAGGAGGCCAAGGACGCAATCACCGACTATGCCGTGATCGCGACCGCGGGAGAGGAATTGGCCTGGGTCGCCGTCAAGCCGCTGACCGGCCGCACGCACCAGATCCGTGTGCACCTGGCCGCCATCGGCACGCCGATCGTCGGGGACTTCAAGTATGGCGGCACCGACGTGCGCGGCAAGGGCGAGATCGAGAACCGGCTGCACCTGCATGCCCGCTCCATCGATATCGCGCGGCCGGACGGCGGCAGGCTCGTTGTCACCGCGCCCTTGCCACCCCATATGCTCAAGGCGTGGAAACTGCTGGGCTTCGATCCGGACCTGGCGGCCAATCCATTCGAGAAGAAACCAAGGGGCAAAAGATGAAGGCGCGTCCCTCCATCATCACAAACTGGCGCGAGACGGAATATCCGGGCGTGCCGAACTCGAGCGACGTCGATCACACGGTCGCCTTTTCGAATCTCAGCGAGGAGACGGGCTTGTCGCGTCTCGGCGTCGGTCACCTTCGCCTTCCGCCGGGAGCGCGATCGGGACCTCCCGCGGCAATGCGCGACGAAGAGGAGTTCGTCTTCGTTCTCCGGGGGACACCCGATCTCTGGGTTGACGGTTATCTACATCGACTGAAGGAAGGCGACGGCGTCGCGCTGCATTCGCGGACCGGGATCGCGAACGCCTTCCTCAACAACACCGGCTCCGACGTGCACCTCTTCATGTTCAAGGAGGGTTCGCGCTTCTCGACCAAATATTTCTTTCCCACCGACGCGGTCGCGTCCGCCCGCGCCGACAGCTTGCGCAAGCTGTGGAAGGACCCGCCACGCCGCAAGCTCGGACCGCATGACGGGCTTACGGACGCCAAGCGCGGCCGGTCGTCGCCTGAGGGTTCGCGCAAATCACGCAAACCAGACTTCGTCGCGAACTGGCGCGACATCCTCGATACCAAGGCCGGGCGCTATCCCGGCAGCACGGAAGACCAGGGCCTCGACGCGCGCTTCGGGAAACGCGCCCGGTTCTCGCGCATCGGCATCCATGTCGAAGTGCTCAAGCCCGGCAGGCGCACCTCCTATCCGCACGCCGAAGGCGACGAGGAAGAGTTCGTATATGTGATGTCGGGCAAGATCGATTGCTGGCTCGACGGACACGTCCATCCGATGGCGGAAGGCGACTTCGTCGGCTGGGAAGCCGGGACCGGCATCACTCATGTCGTCATGAACAACAGCGATGCCGATGCGGTTCTGCTCGTCGGCGGAGAAGCGTCGCGCGCGGCGGGCCGCTGCTGGTATCCCTACCATCCGTCGCGAAAGGCCGAGATGGGCCCCAACCATTGGGACGACCATCCCGTGCCCAAATTGGGACCGCATGACGGCTTGCCGGACGCGATCCGCAACCGCCTGCCGCCGAAAGCACGCACGTCCGCGCTCGCCGCGAACACGGCGGCGCTGAAACTGTTCGCCGCGAAGAAGAAGCGGAAGTGAAGCGGTTCTACAAAAATGTCGCGGTGGGCGATGACCGTTCGATCCTGCTCGACGGCAAACCAATGCGCACGCCGTCCCACGCGCTGCTCGTTCTGCCCTCGCGTCCGCTCGCCGACGCCGTGGCGAAGGAGTGGCGCGAGCAGGGCGGCGACGTCGTACCCGCAACGATGCACCTGACGCGTCTCGCGAACACCGCTTTCGACCGCGGGGAGACGCTGCGCGCGGCGATGAGCGACGAGTTGCTGCGTTTCGGGGCCAGCGATCTTCTCTCTTACAGAGCGCTCGCCCCTGCCGATCTGCGGGCGCGGCAGGAAGCGGCGTGGGACCCGCTGCTCGATTGGGCGGATCGGACGTTCGGCGCCCGGCTCAAGACTACCCACGGCGTCCTCTTCGTTGAGCAGGATGAAGCGGCGATCGCCGCGTTCGAGCGTGAACTTGCCGCACTCGATCCCTGGACCTTGACGGGCCTGCAGACGGCGGCCTCGATCACCGGATCGCTCGTTCTTGCCCTTGCGATAGCCCGCAGCCACCTGTCGCCCGCACAAGCTTTTGCGGCCTCGCGCATCGACGAGATGTTTCAGGCCGAGAAATGGGGCCTCGACGCCGAAGCCGAGACGCGCGCTCGCCGGCATGCGGCGGAACTCGAAATGGCGGGCAAATTCATAGAGTTGGCAAGGGCTTGACCGCCGGGCCTCGCGCCCACAGATTGCCGCCACTTCATCTTTGCAGGTCTTCCCATGAAACAGGTCATCCAGGATCTCGACGAACGCCGCCGCAAGGCCCGGTTGGGAGGAGGCGAGGCGCGCATCGAGGCGCAGCATGCGCGCGGCAAGCTGACGGCGCGCGAACGCGTCGAGCTGCTGCTCGACAAGAACTCGTTCGAAGAATTCGACATGTTCGTCGAACACCGCAACACCGACTTCGACACGGACAAGAACCGTTTCCCCGGCGACGGTGTCGTCACCGGCTGGGGCACGATCAACGGCCGCATGGTCTATGTCTTCGCCAAGGACTTCACCGTTCTCGGCGGCTCGACCTCCGAATGGCACGCGCAAAAGATCTGCAAGATCCAGGACATGGCGATGCAGAACGGCGCGCCCTGCATTGGACTGTTCGATTCCGGCGGCGCCCGGATCCAGGAAGGCGTCGGCTCGCTCGCCGCCTACGGCGAAGTCTTCAAGCGCAACGTCATCGCCTCCGGCGTGGTGCCTCAGATTTCGGTGATCATGGGCCCGTGCGCCGGCGGCGACGTCTATTCGCCCGCCATGACCGATTTCATCTTCATGGTGCGCGACACGTCCTACATGTTCATCACCGGACCGGACGTCGTGAAGACGGTCACGCATGAAGACGTCACGCCGGAGGGCCTCGGCGGCGCCAAGGTCCACACGACGAAGTCCGCGGTCGCCGACGGCGCCTACGACAACGACATCATCTGCATCGAGGAGATGCGGCGGCTGTACGATTTCCTGCCGCTCAACAATCGCGACAAGCCGCCCCATTGGCCGTCGCAGGACGATCCGCGCCGCGAGGAGATGAGCCTCGATACGCTCGTGCCGGAGAATCCCAACAAGCCCTACGACATGAAGGAACTGATTCTGAAGGTCGCCGATGAAGGCGACTTTTTCGAGATCGGCGAGGCCTTCGCCCGCAACATCATCACCGGCTTCGGGCGCATCGAAGGTGCGACCGTGGGCTTCGTCGCGAACCAGCCGATGGTGCTGGCGGGCGTGCTCGAC
>DATJZB010000116.1:0-25896 GCA_035499335.1 Rhizomicrobium sp.
CGCATCTTCGCCTCTGGCCTGCGCAATCCCAATGGCATGGGTTTCGCGCCGGGCACGAATACGCTCTGGGCGGCGGTGAACGAACGCGACGAGATCGGCTCCGACCTCGTGCCCGACTACATGACCAGCGTGAAGGACGGCGCGTTCTACGGCTGGCCCTATTCCTATTACGGCCAGCATGTCGATACGCGCATCCAGCCGCAGCGGCCCGACCTCGTGGCCAGGGCAATCGCGCCCGATTACGCGCTAGGCTCGCACACCGCCTCGCTTGGCCTCACCTTCTCGACGGGCGAAACGCTCGGCCCAGACTTCGCGGACGGCGTCTTCATCGGACAGCACGGCTCGTGGAACCGCGATCCGCGCGCCGGCTACCGCGTCATCTTCGTGCCATTCCGCAGCGGGAAGCCCGACGGCATGCCGCGCGAGGTGCTGACCGGATTTCTCGATGCGGCGGGCGAAGCGCAGGGCCGCCCGGTCGGCGTCGTGATCGACAAAAAGGGCGCACTTCTGGTCGCCGACGATGTCGGAAACGTCATCTGGCGGGTGAGCAAACCGTAGTATTCACCACGCGGGCGGCCGCGCCTTGACGCCCCGCCTTGGGCCAACCTATAGGTCCTGTCCGCCGTCGCGGGCGGGCGCGTAGCTCAGCGGGAGAGCACTCCCTTCACACGGGAGGGGTCATAGGTTCAATCCCTATCGCGCCCACCATCAGCCCTTTGAAATCGCATCGACATTCAGAACTCCGCTCGAGACGCCGCACGACTGCGACTGTCCGGGGAAGCATGAGGGAAGCGCGCTACTTGCGACGGAGTCTCGACGGCGGTTGAAAGCACGTCGGCCGCAACGTTTCCCGCGATGGTCGCATCGTTCCAGAACGATTTCTGAACAGCGCCAGCTCTCAGCCCCCGCTGTCGGGGAATGCCGCGTCTGTTCCGGACGCCTCACGAAGGACGGCGACCGGGCTTTCCGTCGGGTTCATGCGGCGAGAGGTTCAGTGCACGGTGCGGTTGTTGGCGAGGTCGGCCAGCCGGTTGCGCATCGCCGTCGCCAGCGGGTCCTCGGGCGCGGCCAGCGCCAGCGCCTGTTTCCACAGTGCCGCCGCCTTCTTGTTGTTGCCCGCCTTCTGTTCGGCAAGCCCGACGTAATAGAGCCCCTGCACGTTCCTGGCGTCGTGCCGCAGGACCTCGCGCATCGTGCCGACGAAATCGGGCGCGGTGCTGTTGTCGGGCCCGGCGAGGGCGCGCTGGGCCTCTGCGAGCGCGAGCAGCGAGGGCACGTCCTGCGGTTTGAGCGCGGCGACGTGATCGGCTGCGGCGCGCGCCTTGTCCGCATCGCCGAGCACGACGTAGGAGTGCAGGAGGCGCAGCCAGCCCGACAGGTCTTGCGGATTCTGCGCCATCCGCGCGGCCAGACGCGCCACCATGGTGTGAATCATGTCCTGGCCCGCGCCGGCCGCGTCCGGCGACGCAGCCGCGCTGCCGGGCGGCTTGATGGCGCTCATCATCGAGGCGATTCCCGCCTTCAGCGCGTCGGCGGAAGGCGCGGCGGGCGGAACGGATTCGGGGGCGAAGCCGCCTTGCTTGGAAAATGCGGCGATGTGATCGGCGACCATGCCCATCCAGGGCGCCGAAGGATCGCTCGTCCTCTGAAGATCGCGCCAGATGGCGACGGCCTGCCTCAGGTTGCCGATTTGCGCTTCGGCCAGACCGACGTAGAAGCGCGCGCGTTCGCTGTGCGCATCGGCCGTGAGGGCGTTGGCGAAGGCCGCGAGCGCGCCTGGCACGACTTCTCCGTCGCTCGCGAGCGTGATCGCCTCGCCGAGTTCGGACCAGGTCCGCGCATCGTTCGAGCCGAGCTCGATCGCGCGCCGGTCCGCATCCGCGGCGGCCTGGTAGTTGCGGGCGTCGAAATAGTCGGCGGCGAGGCGGCGGTAACCGTCGGCCGTCGGATTGGCCCGAAGCTCTTGCGCGAGTTTCTCCGCGGTGGCTGACTCGGCGAAGGCCGGATCCCGGGCGACGCGCCAGGCATAAGGCGCGCCGGGGATCTTCGGCGAACCCAGCGTCGTGTAGATCGCGGCCGCGGCGACCGGCAGAAGCACTGCGATCAGCACGATGACGACGAAGCGCGAATAGCGCTCGGTTTCGAGCAGCGGCGCACTTGCGGAATCAAGATCCGCATCCTCGGTCGCCAGCATTCGGCGATGGATTTCGGCACGCGCCGCATCGGCCTGCGATCTGTCGAGCGTTCCGGCCTCGATCTCGGCGTCGATCTCGGCGAGCTGATCGCGATAGACGACGATGTCGTAGTCCACGCGGGTCGGCGCGTCCGCGCGCGCGCCGCGCACGAGCGGGTAGAGCAGCGCGGCTAGCGTGGCGCAGGCCAGGATCGCCATGAACAACCACAGCATCGCTAGGATCTCCCGCTTTCGCCTTCGCCGACGAGCGCGCCGAGGCGCCGGCGCTCGTCCTCCGACAGGGGCAGCGCGTCGGCGGCGAGCGCGGTGCGCCGGTAATAGACGAACGCCGAGGCGCCGCCGGCGAGAAACAGCGCGAGCGGCCCGAGCCAGAGCAGATAGGTCTCCAGGTCGAATGGCGGCCGGAGCAGAACGTAATTGCCGTAGCGCGCGACGATGTACTGCTTGACCTGATCGTCCGTGTCGCCGGCGACCAGCCGCTGGCGAACGATGATGCGCAGATCGTGCGCCAGATCGGCTTCGGAATCGTCGATCGACTCGTTCTGGCAGACGAGGCAGCGCAGCTCCTTGCCGATGCTTCTGGCGCGCGCTTCCAGCCTGGGATTCTTGAGGATCTCGTCCGGATGGATGGCCCAGGCCGCACCGCCCGTCAGCCACAACGCCGCGGCGAGAGCGAGAACGGCGATGCCGCCATGCTTGCGCGCCGCGCTCATTTGTTCAGCTTCCTGGCGAGCGGCGCCAGCACGTCGCGTATGATTTCGGGCGTGAGCGGGCCGATCTGCTTGTAGCGGATCATGCCGTTCTTATCGATGAGATAGGATTCGGGCACGCCATAGACTCCGAAGTCGATTCCGGTGCGACCCTTGGCGTCGACCGCGACGTTGCTATAGGGATTGCCGAGCTCGCCGAGCCAGCCGGTGGCGTCGCCAGGCGCGTCCTTGTAGTTCACGCCGACGATCGGAATGCCCGCCTGCACCACCTGCGTGAGCAGCGGATGCTCCTCGCGGCAGGGAATGCACCAGGACGCGAAGAAGTTCACCAGCGTGACCTTGCCGCGCAGGTCCGCGGTCTTGAATTCGTGTCCGCTCGGGAGCAGCGGCGGCAGGTCGAACTGCGGCGCCGGGCGGTTGATCATCACCGAAGGAATGAGATCGGGCGTGTCGCCCGTTTCCACCAGATAAAGTCTGACGATGAAGAAACCGGCGAGCACCGTGAAGCCGAGCAGGGGCAGGATGTACGACCAGCTCCGCGCGGCAGGCGCGGCGGCGACGGGCGCTGCTGTGGGCATGGACATGGCTGCGGGCGCGGCGGCCTGCAGCCGGCGCGGCACGAGGCGGCGCTGCGGTGCGCCCACGCGGTGATGCCTGTCGGTGAGCGAAACCAGTCCGCCGATCACCATGATGACGGCGCCGACCCAGAGCCACGGCACCAGCGGCGTGTGATAGATGTGCGCGACGAAGCCGCCCTGCCCGTCCGGATCGCCGAGCACCGCATAGATGTCGCTGAAGAAATTCGTGTGGATCGCCACGGTCGACAACGGTTGCGGCGGGTTGGCGTACATGCGTCGCTCGGGCGTCAGCTCGGCGACGAAATGACCATCTTTGGAGGCGATGAACTTGGCGCGCGTCGAAACGTAGTTCGGTCCGGGCACGTTCTCCTGTACGCCCATGAACTCGATGTCGTAGCCCGAAACCGTTACGCTGTCGCCCGGCCGCATCGTCTGGAGCGTCTCGGTCTGCCAGGCCATCGAACCGGCAACTCCGATCAGGACGATGCCGACGCCGAGATGGCTGATCGTCATGCCCCAGGCCGCGCGCGGCATGTGGATCGAGCGCCGCAGCACGTCGGCCAGCGGCGTCCGGCCGAGCCGCACGCGCGCCGCCCACTCGCTGGCGCTGCCGACGATCAGCCAGGCGCCGAGGCCGAGGCCGAGCGCGGCGGCCAGGGATTTGGAATTGAGTCCGGCGGCAACGAGCGTGGCGACGACGGTCACGGCCGTGACGATCGCCGCAAAGCGCAGGCGTAGCAGCGACTCGCGCAGATCTCCGCGTTTCCAGGACAGGAACGGTCCAACCGATACCAGGATGAAGAGCGGCACCATCAGCGGGATCATCACCCGGTTGAAATAGGGCGGGCCGACCGAGATCTTGCCGAGTCCCAATGCATCGACGAACAGAGGATAGAGTGTGCCCAGCAGAACCGTGCAGGCCGCCACGCTCAGCACCACGTTGTTGAACAACAGCCCGCCTTCGCGCGAGACCAGTGTGAAGAGACCGCCGCCCTTCAGCCGCGGCGCGCGGAACGCATAGAGCGCGAAGGAGCCGCCGGTGACGGTCGCGAGCAGCGTCAGGATAAACGTGCCGCGCGCCGGATCGTTGGCGAAGCTGTGCACCGAGGTGAGGATGCCCGATCGCACCAAGAAGGTGCCGAGGAGCGAGAGCGAGAAGGTGACGATGGCGAGGAAGATCGTCCAGGACTTCAGCGTATCGCGCTTTTCCACGACGATCGCTGAGTGCAGGAGCGCCGTGCCCGCGAGCCAGGGCATCAGCGACGCGTTCTCGACCGGGTCCCAGGCCCAATAGCCGCCCCAGCCCAGCGTGTAGTAGGACCACCACGATCCCATGGCGACGCCGAGCGTCAGCGCGCACCAGGCGACGAGAGTCCAAGGCCGCACCCAGCGCGCCCAGGCGGCGTCGACGCGGCCTTCGATCAGAGCGGCGATGGCAAAGGAAAACGCCATCGAGAAACCGACATAGCCGAGATAGAGGAAGGGCGGATGGAATGCGAGGCCGGGATCCTGCAACAGCGGATTGAGGCCGTTGCCGTTGACCGGCGCCGGATCGACGCGCAGGAAGGGGTTGGACGTCGCCAGAATGAAGAGCATGAAGCCGAAGCCGATCATGCCCTGCACGGAGAGAGCGCGGGCGCGCAGGCCCGGCGGCAGGTTGCTGCCGAACACCGAAACCGCCATGCCGTAGACGACCAGGATCATGGTCCACAGCATCATCGAGCCTTCGTGGTTGCCCCACACGCCGGTGATTTTGTAGAGCAGCGGCTTGTCGGTGTGGCTGTTGTTGACCACGTTCAACACGGAGAAATCGCTGGTCACATGCAGCCAGACGAGCGCGCCGAACGAGACGCTGACCAGACAGAATTGGGCGAATGCGGCCGGCCGGTCGACGTTCATCAGCGCAGTCTCTCCGCGCTGCGCTCCCACCAGCGGCACGACCGACTGAACCGCCGATACCAACAGAGCGAGGATCAGCGCGAACAGTCCTATTTCTGCTACCACAGCCTGCCCCTTGATCGCTTACCGGTGCGTCCGCAACCACGCGGATGATGTTGTAACCGCACTTTATCGAGCGCCGTCTACGCGGCCCCCATGGGCCCTCTCTAGCCCAGGCCCACAAGGCGGGGCATTGAGCAGAATCAAAGCGAGAGGGGTTAAGCCTCTCCCTTTGACGAATTGAGCACGCGCGTTCGGCTCAGAGTTTCAGCGTCAGGCCGGCCATGACGGTGCTAACATTATACATGGGTGCTACGTCGCCGGTGACGACCTGGCCGGTCGACGCGCCGACGAGCGCCCAATCGGTCGTGAAGAGGCTGTCGAACTGATATCCGAGGTAGATCGATGTGGCCTCCGAATACTCATAGGTCGCATGCAGCTTGACCTGATGGATGGACGAGTGGGTGTTGAGCAGAGGATCGCCGGCGGCCTGCGAACCCCATGAGCCGTTCTGGCTGAAGCCTTCGCCGCCATAGGAGTAGTAGTAATCCGCCGCGAACTTCAGCTTGTCGGTGCATTGCCACGTTGCGCCCAATCCGGCCGTGTGGATGTCGTAGGTGGAGATGACGCCGTAGGTCGTGCCCAGATTGTTGAGCGCGCGCATCGCCCGATAGTCGCGGAGGAAGGTGTAGAAGAAGTGGAACTCCGTGTCCTTGTCGAGCCGGTAGTTCACGTCGGGGCCGGCCTGGAGAGAATAGTTGCGGTAGATACCGACGGCCGGACTGGTGATCGAATTATAGAACGCCGGCGGGTTGTGGTATTCGTCCGCGCTGTATTTGGCGAACAGGCTGTAAGAGAGATTCTGGCCGAAGGAACCGGTCGCCATGCCGCTGACGGCATCCTCGGTGCGTGCCGCCTCGTAGAACGGCACCTCCTGGCAGCCCAGCGTCCCCGCATTGAAGATCGCATTCGTCTGCGAGATGCAGTCGGACATGATCTGCTTCGTCCACATGCTGAAATCGGGCGCGGAGGCCGAGCGATCGGAGTGGACGTAGTCGACCCACGCCACCACGTCCGGGATGGCGGAGGTGTAGACCTTCACCGACTCTTCGTTCGTTTCGGTCTGATGGGTAATGGCGTTGGTTCGGTGATCGTCCCTGAAGCTGTATCCGAAGCTGACGCGCGTCGTCGGGTCGATCCGATAGTCCGCCTCCAGCACGACCGACTGCTTGGTCCAGGACTCCGGCACCGCCAGGCGCTGCCACGGCACGGCGCAGGGCGTCGTCGTGCAGCCTGAACCGACCGGGGCCGGCGTGAAGTTGATGGTGGTCGGGGTGATGGCATCGGTGGGATCGCCGTAGATCGCCATCGGATCGGTCTGCGTATCGCGCGCGTCGAGCGTGTAGCTCAGCTTGACGTCGAGGTTCTGCAGCGGCCGCGTGTTTGCCGCAAGATTGACGAACCAGGTATTGACCAGACCGTTCAGGGACGTCGGGTTCGAGTTGAAGTACGAACCGAAATTGGCGAGCGCGAACTGGTTTTGCGTCGCGGCGACGAAAGCGCTGTTCTGGAGCTGCAGCCCGTAGACCACGGTCCCGTTCAGGCGCGTCTCGGGATCCAGGTTATAGCCGACTTCGGCTTTGAACGTGTGCGCCTGGTTGCTCGGCGGCAAGCTGTAGATGCCGGAAGACTCGTAGCTCGCATAGGTGAAGGGCGACGCGGCGCCCGTCCGCACGGCCGTGAAGTTCCAGCCCTCGAAGGCGAATCCGCCCGCATTGTGGTCTATGAAGTTCGAGAATTGATAGCTCAGATGCGCTTGCAGCTCATCCGTGTCGTAGGCTGCCGTCGCCGTGTACAGATCCGTGTCGTAGTCGACCGGCATCGGGAAGGTCATCATGCCGGCATTGCTGCCGGCCGTCGTCATCGACTGCTCGAGCGAGCCCGATTTGTGCTCGTGGCTCACCACCGCGCCGAATGTCCAGTCGCCGAGATCGTACTTGGCGCCAATCGTACCCTTGTCGCGGCGCGTGCCGATCTTGTCGACCAGCTCGTTCAGCGAGGCGAGATAGATGCTGTAATTCGAAGGACTGGGGTTCGGATAGGTGAAGCCGCCGAGCACGTGGCCCGCCGTGCTGCCCACGCCGCCGGACTGGACATTGAGGCCGCCGGGATAGTGCTTCGCGCTGCCGATATTGGCGAAATAGCCGGGCGCCGTGGCGCTGGTGAAGCTCGTGCCGATGAAGGGACCGCTCGTACCCAGGCCGTTGAGCACGTTGAAGAAGCCCGGCGCGAGGGTGCCGTCTCTTTCCAGCGCGGTGGTGAAGTGGTCGGTCGCCCTGTAGGTCATCGCGTCGTAGGTCGCGAAGGCGTCCCAGGTGCCCTGGTCGCCCGCCTTCAGCGTAATCGTCGCTTCGGGACCGAAGCCTCCGCCGAATCCGACGTTCACATTGTCGCCGGTGAAGCTGTAGTAGCGCGTCGTTCCGCTGTCCCAGGCGTCGCGTTTGCCGAGGTTCCAGCTGCTAAGGAAGCCGGCGCCGGAGTCCGGCATACCGTTGTAGCGGCCGAACGCGGCGGAAGTGTCGGACACGCCGCCGATGGCGACCGTGACGACGCCCCATGAATCCGCCGGAGCCGAAGAATCGGACGCCGCGGGAGCCGCGGAGATGTCGAAGCTGTCGCCCGCGGCTTGTGCGCTACCGGCTAGCAGGAGCAGGCATGTGGTCGACAGTGCGGCGATTTTCAGGTTCTGGAGTCTGGTCATGACACACCTGTTTCTTACCGGAAGAAGGTCGAGCCGCTGGGGCTGTTCGAGCCGTGAATCTGCGAATGGCAGTTCAGGCAGCTGCGATCGCCGAAGAGGTAGAAGTTTCCGCCGTGCGGATTGACGTTCGCCCTGGACACCCCGATGCCGCCCATGTCGTTGGTCGCGGCATGGCAATCGAGGCAGAGGAACGGAACCTTTTGCTTCAGCAGGCGCGGATTTACCGAGCCGTGCGGATTGTGGCAGTTCGTGCAGTCCTCACGGACGGGCTGGTGCTCCCACAGCATCGGTCCGCGCTTGTCTGCATGGCAGGTATAGCAAAGGTCGGTGACCCTGACTTCCTTCAGGAGCTTGGGACCGGCAGAACCGTGCGGATTGTGGCAATCGCTGCAGGCGATTTTGCCCTCGCGAATGGGATGATGCGAATATTGCAGCGTCAGCGCGCGTTGCTCGGCGTGGCAGCTGAAGCAGATGTCGGGTTGCGTCGCCTTGACGAGGATCGGATCCTTCTTGACGTGGATCGTGTGGCAACTGACGCAGGCCATGTTGTTGTTCTGGTGCTGGCTGCCGGCCCAATTCATGCGCAGCCCGTTCTGGTGGCAACTGAGACAGACTTCGTTGCGCGCCGACACCGGCGAAGCGTCCGGACCCTTGAAGACGATAGACGCGAGAGTCTTCTTCTCGCCCGGTGCCGGATGGCTGGCCACGTGCGCCTCGCTCGGGCCGTGGCAGGTCTCGCACTCATGTCCGGCGAAGGGCGAACGCGGATCGCCCTTGACCGCGTGCGGCGTCATATAGATGTCGGTCACCGGCGCGCTGTCGTGGCACTTGGCGCAGGTGGCGGCGCCGCGGTCGCTGTACATCGGTCCGTTGGCGTCGCCCGACGAAGGCGCTGCGGCCGCCGGCGCGGGCGGTGTAGCGTCCTGCGCCGCCGCGTTACCTGTCACCCCAAGCATCGCGCCGAACAATGCGGCGGCGATCGCGAAAGCCTTGCTGCGGCTGGCTGTTGACATCTTAAAGCCCCACTCTCTGTTCAATACGAGGCACTCAAATCTTCGGTGCTACGAAGTCCGCCGCGCCCGAGTCGAGGACCAGGGTGCGTTCGAACGAGACGTAGTGAAAACGCTTCGCGGCGTGGCCGGTGTGAATGGCGAACGCGACGACGTACTTCTTGCCCGGAACCAGCGCGATGCCGCCGCTGCCGAGCTTGCGGCTCAGCGTGACGGACCAGGTGCCGCCGCTGTTGGTGGCTTCGGCCGTGACGTCCGACGGCTTCGCATCCGTCATCTTGTCGGTGATGGCTCCGCTCACGCCGACCGCGGCTGCGCCCGGGTTGAGGCGGGCCTGCCAATATTCGAAGGCGTTGCCGGCCTTGCTCAGATACATGGTCTTGCCCGGAGGCGTCGCGCTTTCCATGCCCGCCGAATCGTTGTGGCAGGCGCCCCAGCAGCCGGCGCGCGCCGCGATGGGCAGCGCCGCGTCGGCGATCATGACGGTGACGCGCGTGTCGACGGCGGCGTCCATCTTCGCGTTGGGCTGGCCGGCGGTCGAGAATTCGATGTGCACGTACATGTTCTGGTCGTCATGACCGAACGCGACCTTGGCGTTCAGCGAACCAGGCTTGCCGGCGATCGGTGAAGGCTCGTTCTGCTTGCCCGAGACGAGCAAGGCTCCCATGGTCTTCTCATCGCCGATATGGCACGCGGCGCAACCCTTGCCGGCGCGGAACTTGTCGGCGCCCGGATGCTGGCCGACCGTCGTCGCCCATTCCCAGGACGACTGGCCGGGATAGAACAGCGCAATGTCCTTGCCGCCCGGGATCGCCGGCGCTGCGGACGCCGGAGCGAGGCCGAACGCCAGCGTCATCGCCGATGCTGCGATCGCTGCTTTCATCAAAGTCTTCATGGCGCGAATTCTCCTTGATCCTTCTAGAGATCGAATTTCGCAGGCTTCGGCGCATTTGGGTCGACCTGCTTCTTGTGGGTGATGCCCTGGTGGCAATCGAGGCAGTTCTCGTCGGTCTTCATCGCGTCGACATGTTGGGCGCGGATGCTCGGACGCTGTTCGTCGAGCAGCATGTTCGAATATTTGTGGCAGGCCTTGCACTCGCGCGCGTTCGTGTCCTTGAACCCGGCCAGCACTTTCTGCGCCAGGTAGTAGCGGCGCTTGGCGAAGTTGGCGTCGATATATTCGCGGCCGACGAAATGGTCCCACAGCTCGAACGTCGCGAGGACCTTGTGGCCGAACGTCAGCGGCCAGTTATTCTGCGGAACGTGGCACTGCGCGCACACGACGACCACGCCGTGCTCGTTCTTGAAATGCCGGCTGTGGATGTAGTCGGAATAGACCGTGCTCTCCATCTCGTGGCAGGTGTGCGCGCAGAAATCGAGGCGGTTCGTATAGTCGATCGCCGTGGCGTAGACGGCGGCGAGGCCCAGTCCGAAGAACACGGAAACGCCGGCGACGACGATCAGCTTGAAATTTGTACGGATGAAGGTCTGGATGAAATTGAGCAACGACCGCATGTCTGTTCCCGGTGAACTTCGCAAGCTGTCGGCGGCGGATCGAACCGAATCCCGACACCGATTTCACACTTGCGTTTTCGCAGGGCGCGGAGCGCGGACGTAGAACCACTTTGTGCAATTTCGATCATACCAGCGGCGGTCGAGCGATATTGTCCCAGCACTACGTAGTTCTACGTATGCGCGGCGACATCGCGGTTTTGGTTCAAATGCTTAGTGCTTCGGCGAGACGGCCGACGCCGGCCCGTATCTGCCGGCCGCCGACGCCGCCATATCCGAAGACGAGGACTCTGTTGCAGAACGGCCACGAATCGTCCGCGGCGCCATTCTCGGCCGTGAGCGCCATCACCCGCACGCCTCGGCGGCGCGCCGCGGCGGCGACGTCGGTGGCGGTGCCGAGATGATCGGGCAGAATCCAGCTCAACTGCGTGCCGCCTTCCGTGCCGACGAGTCTCACCTCGCCGAAATGGCTGCGCAGTGCATCGATGAGCGCGTCGCGCCGTTCCATGTATGTCTTGCGGACGCGGCGCAGGTGGTGCTCGTACTTGCCGCTGACTATGAGCTCGGCGAGGGCCATCTGCTCGAGCCACGGTCCGCCCTCGTCCGAATGCGATTTGATGCCGACGATGGCCTCGACGAAGCGTGTCGGCACCACGACGTAACCGAGGCCCAATCCGGCGCCCAGCGTGCGCGCGAAGGACGAGCTGTAGAATACACGTCCATGCGGATCGAGCGCGGCCAGCGCTTGCGGCGTGGTTCCCTGATAGCGGAAGTCGCTGTTGCCGCTGTCCTCAATGACATAGGCGCCGGTCTCTTCGGCCCAATCGAGCAGCGCCTTGCGCCGCGGCGGCGGCAAAATTCCGCCGAACGGATGCTGAAGCGCGGGCGTGACATGGGCGAGCGCGACGCGGCCCCTGGGCAGGTCATCGGTCTGCAGCCCGAATTCGTCGACCGGAACCGGAACAAGATCCGCATGGCGCGCCTTGAAGAAGCTGACGATGCTCTCGTCGGCCGGCTCCTCGATCACCACGCGATCGCCGCGGCCCTGGAACAGGTGCGCGACGAGGCTGCAGGCCTGCCGCTGGCCACAGACGATGATGACCTGCTCCGGCGCGGCCATGATGCCGCGCGTCGCGGCGAGCGAATCGGCGATCGCCTGGCGCAGCGGCAACGCGCCAGCCGCGGGTTGCGTTTTCGCGAATCCGTCCGGATCGCGCGCGAGGGCGTTGCGCAGTCCCTGCAGCCAGACTTTCTGCGGCAGCAGATGGCTGGCGTCGAAATGCGACGGACAGAAGTCGATGAGATTGGCGCCGCGAAACGGCGCATCGCTTGCCGCCGCGCCGCCGACCGACGCGGCCGACACATCCGCGCGCGCCGCCGTATGAAGATTGGCGTCATACAGAACTTCGGAAAAGGAGTTCGCCGGGACGGCCGATTCCGCCTGGGGCAGTCTTGCGCAGACGAACGTGCCGACGGCCGGGCGCGTCTCGAGATAACCTTCGCTGATGAGTTGCTCATACGCGAGCAGAACAGTGGTGCGCGATACTCCGAGTTGTTCCGCCAGGAAACGCGTCGCAATGATGCGATAATTCGGTTTCAGCCGCCCGGTGACGATGAGCTGGCGAAGCTGCTCGAACAGCTGATCCTGCAAAGGGATCGACGCTTCACGATCCATTTGCAGCGGCAAGTTCATGACAAATTCCGTTGGGGCGCAAAACGCGTCGCGCCGTTCCTCGCGCGTTCAAAATCCAGGCCCATTTCCCTCTGCCCGCCCTCAAATGCTTGTAGATAAGGCATGCGGAAACGTGGACTGTCCTTGATACCGATCAATCTGGTCAACCCCCTGTAAGTCCATGCGGAATTGATTGTCCCCGCGCGTCCGGAGCCGCATGGAATGTATCGGGTAAACCATACGCGCAGGGCCGCTCGCGGCAGCGTGTCTTGAGTACGTATACGGGTAGCCGGCCGTCACGGCGGATCACGCGACACGGGCTTTCGCGGTGACCGCCTCCGGGGTACACGATCGCCGCGGGGCGGTTGGAAAGCGGCGGCGTCGCGAACTTTATTGATGGTTGCGTCACCCGCTACAACCCCACGATCTCCGATCAGCTGCTCCCATTCGGCTCGCCCGTTCGGGGCGTTTGTGGGTCGGCCTCTGGCGCGGTCGGATCCCGCGGAGCCCGTGGCCGAGAGACTGAAGACGGCGGTTTGCCAATGCGTTTGCGTGCGTCCGACGAGTTCTAAGCGGTATCGCCCTGTCCCGGTTTTCTTGGACCTCTTGGCTTGGCTCACGTCATCGGCGACGTCGCGGCGACCCCCTATCTTGGCTTTGGCTACCAATTCGGGCGCCGTTTCACGGAAGCATCTACTCAATATTCTTATTGGATCCCGGCCGATTTCAGAATTTCCTGGGAAAGCAAAACTCGCCGATCCGCTTCTGCTCGTACAGGCCCGCGAAATCATAGGGCTGCGTCGCGATGATCGCCTTGCCGGCGCAGATGGCGTAGCAATTGTTGCAGCTCATGCAGCCGGTCGCGTCCTCTTTGACGCGCGCCTTCAACGCCGTCTTGGGTCCATAGAGCTCCAGCACGTTGGCCGGACAGACCACCGTGCAGATCTTGCAGCCGTCGCAGATCGAAAGATCGATCTCGACGCGGTGGAAGATGGCTTCCTGCGGATTGTCCCATTCGGGAATGTGATCCGGCGGAACGATCGCCTTCTGGACGGATTGGATCGTCATCGTTTCGCTCCTAGTAGAGGACCTGCTTCTTGCCGTTTTCCCACCAGGTGATCTCGTGGGTCTGGCGCGATATGTGGTTCAGCGTCGGATCGCCGATCGGATAGCCGATCGAAATCGCCTCGACGAGTTCGAACGGCGGCGCGATCCCGAGCTTATCCATCAGCGCCTTGTTGCTCGTGAGCATCTTGGAAAAGCCGATCCAGCAGGTGCCGAGACCGAGGCTCTGCGCCGCGAGAACGATGTTTTGCCCGACGACCCCGATGTCGATTTCCGGACTGCCGACGCCGCGCTTGTCCATCAGCAGAAGGATGACGGTCGGCGCCCTGTGAAACACCCGGAAGCGGCCGGCGGCGATCGACTTGATGGCCGTCATGGGCACCGGGTGCAGAGCGTTCGGCGCCCGCTTGTTCATGAATTGCGTTTTCAGCTTGGTGGTGAAGCGTTTCCAGGAACCTCGCGGGTAGTGCGTGTAGTCGAGCTTGGCCGTCATCGCCTTGCAGACCGCCACGCAATAGCCTTCCATCTGCGCGATCATCTCCTTGTCGCGAACGACGACGAACGACCAGGGCTGGCAGTTTCCCTGCGACGGCGCGAAACGCCCGACTTCGAGAACGCGGCGGATCAGATGCTCCGGCACCTGGCGGCCCTTGAACTTGCGCACGCTGCGCCGCCGCAGGATGTTCTCTTCCGTCTCGTTCCACTCCGCTCCCGGGGCGATCGTGCGGATGGCGGCGTGCCGCAGCGAGGTGCGCAGCTCTTTACCCTCCAGCTCTTCCTCTTCCGTCTCGGCCGTCTTATCCATCTTCTCCTCCACTTCCCTCGGCGCGGTCAGGCGCGCGCGCGTCGAACCGGCTCGCCGGCGGCTTGCACGGGCGGGTTTCCCAGCGCGCCGAGCGCTTCGGCTTTCACGCGTGCGGCGCCGCCGCTCTTCTGCTCGTAAACTTCGGCGCCGGCGTGCCGCAGCGCTTCGATCAGGAAACGGTCCTGCGGCTTCTCCGACGCCGTCTTCGGAATTTCGTCGAGCACCTGCAGGTAACTCGGCACGAAATTCGCCTCCAGCTTTTGGCGGCAATAAGCGAAGAGCGACGCGGCGTCGAACCGCGTGCGGTCGACGACGATCGCCGCGACCGCGTCCTTTTCGCCGGGCGAGCCGTTCGCCGACGGAATTCCGTAGACATAGACGTCCGTGACCTGCGGATTCTCCGCCAGCACGCCTTCGACGAAGCCGGGGTTGATGAAATCGCCATTGTGGCGGATGCCGCCGCCTTTGCGATAGTCGAAGAACAGCCAGCCCTCTTCGTCGCGATGACAGATGTCGCCGCTGCGCAGCCAGCCGCCGGCGGTCTTCTGGTTCGAGGCGTCCTGGTTCTTGAAATAGGTGACGACGGACGCTTCACCCGTCGACGCGCGGCTGATCAATTCGCCCTGCACGAAGGGCGGACACTCGTTGCCCGCCTCGTCCACGATCTTGATGTCGAGATTCGGCGGCGGCTTGCCGAAACTTCCGATCGGTCCGACGCCGATCGGCTTGAAGGACATTCCGCCCTCGATCGCGCCATATGCTTCCAGTATCTTGACGTTGAAGCGTTTCTCGAAATTCTCCCAGATCGCCGCCGGCATGCCCGAGCTGAGGACGAAACGCACGGGATTGTCGGCGTCGTTCGGCCTGACCGGCTCGCTGTAGATCGCGGTCGACATCCCGCCGAGCAGATTGAAGAACGTGCAGCCATATTCGCGCGTGATGTCCCACAGGCGCGACTTGGTGAATTTGCGGCTGAGGACGGCGCGCTGGCCGAGACGAAGCGCCGACGCCAGCGTCATCAGTTGCGCGTTGCCGTGCGTCAGCGACAGGCCGGTGTAGGGCCGCTCGTCCGCACCGATTCCGAGCATTGCCGAGAGGAACGTCGCGCCGCCGTAGCGCGCATTGCCGAACACCACGCCCTTGGGGTCGCCGGTCGTGCCGGAGGTATAAAGGATCTGCAGCGGGTCGTTGGGATCGCGCAGGCGCATGTCGATCCACACTTCGGGCCGGTCCAGCATCTCCGCAAGATTCGTTGCGCCCTTCACCTCGCCCGAACGCGGCGCCGACTGTTCCTCGCCGCTCTCCAGAACCCAGATCCACTCCAGCGTCGGCACCTGGCCGCGAATCTCGTCGACTTGCGCCAGCGAATAGTCGGCGCAGACGATGCCGCGGCAGCCGGAATTGTTGAGCGTGTAGGCGAGCTTGCTGCCCTTGGTGCGCGGATCGATCGGCACGAACACCAGGCCGGTCAGCGACGCCGCGATCATCAGCTCGATGAATTCCGGATGGTTGCGGATCAGGATCGCGAACCGGTCGCCATACTGCATGCCGCGCGCGAGCAGGCCCGCCGCCAGACGGTTGGCGTTGGCCCAGAGCTGCGCGTAGGTGCGGATTTCCTCGCGCCCGGTATCGCCGCCTTCGAACGTCACTACGTCCAGGTCCGGGCGTGTTTCGGCGCGAGCGGCGATCAGATCGGCCAGGACCATTTCGTTGAGCGCGCGCACATCGGCCTCCTATCCGCTGGTGAGAATCGTCACGCACTGGGCGGCGGCGTCGCTGCCGATATTGCCGCCGCCATTGTGGCAAAGCCCCGCACGCGCGCCGTTGACCTGACGCGGGCCCGACCGGCCCTGAAGCTGCTCGGTGATCTCGACGATCTGGGCGATGCCGGTCGCTCCGATCGGGTGGCCCTTGCGCAACAATCCGCCGGACGTGCTGACCGGGATGCGGCCGCCGAGCTTGGTGTCGCCGTCCGCGATCAACCGGCCACCCTCGCCTTTCGGGCAAAGACCGATCGACTCGTAACCCATGAGTTCGGCCGGCGCCGAAGCGTCGTGCAGCTCCACCAGACTCAGATCGTTCGGGCCGATGCCGGACTCGGCATAAGCTTCCCGCGCGCACACCTCGGACAAGCCTTCGCTGCCCGCATCGTGATCCCAGCCGGAGCGCAGTACGCTCGAAGCGACGCGGACCGCCCTGCTCAGTCCCAGCTCGCGTTTCTTGCGCTCGCTGACGATGACGACCGCGGCGGCACCGTCGCCGATCGGCGAACACATCGGCCGCGTGAGGGGCTCGGCGATCATCGGCGCCGCGAGCACCTCCTCGACGGTCATCGCCTCGCGGAACTGCGCGCGGGGATTGAGCGAGCCGTGGTACGAGTTCTTCGCCGAGATCATGGCGAAGTGCTCCGCCTTGGTGCCGTAGCGCGCCATGTGGCCGCGCGCGGCGGCGGCATAGATGTCCATGAACATGGAGCGGTTCTGGCCCGCACCCTTGGCGCCGGCTTTCGCGCCGCTCGCGGCCGCCGATTTCTGCAATCCCTCGATGATCGACTGGAGCTGTTCGACGTCGACGGCGCCCATGAACGCGCCGAACACTTTCGCCTTGTCCTCGAGGTACATTTTTTCCAGGCCGCAAGCCAGGACGACGTCATAGACGCCAGCCGTCACCATGGCGCAGGCCTGGTTGAACGCGGTGGATGCGCTCGCGCAGGCGTTCTCGACGTTGATCACCGGCAACGCGCCCATGCCGATGGCGCGCAGCACGACCTGGCCGCGGATGCACTCCTGTCCGGTGAGGACGCCTGCCGCCGCATTCGACATCCACGCGGCCTGGATGTCCTTCTTCTGCACGCCGGCATCCGCCAGCGCCGCTTCGATCGCCTCCCCGCCGATGGACTTCAGCCCGCGGTCCATCATGCGGCTGAACCGCGTCATCCCGACTCCGGCGACGTAGGCGTTCATTTTCATGATTGTGCTCCTGCTGTCTGTACCTGCGTCCCTAGAAGCGCGAAGCGGCGACCATGCCGAGCACCTCGTTGCAACCGTCTTCGATCATCGAGATGCGCGCATCGCGGAAGATCTTTTCGATCGGGCAGTCGCGCGAGATGCCGGCGCCGCCGAATACCTGCAACGCCTCGCTCGCCACGTCGAACGCCGCCTGGGTCGACGTCACCTTGGAGGCGATCGCCATTTCCAGGAGCGGCGTCTCGCGCATCATGTTGATCCGGACGACGCGCTGGTTGAGCGCGCGCGCCGCCTCGACCTTCTGGAACATCTTGAACAGTCGCGACTTCATGCTCTGGTGCATGAAGATCGGCACGTCTCCCTGGACGCGCTCTTTGGCGTAACTGATCGCGAGCTCGAGTGCGGCGCGGGCGCAGCCGACGAAGGTCGTGCCCATGCCCGCATTGGCCATGCATAGCACGCGGTCTGCGGCGTCGCGGTAGCCCTCCGGCGACACGACCATCGAGTCGGCCGGTACCTTCAGATCGTCGAAGAAGATCTCGCCCTGGTTGAGTGCGCGCTGTCCGATCTTGTCGGTTGGCTTGCCCTTCTTCACGCCGCCTTCGTTCAGCGGCACGACGAAGACTCCGCCGCCGAGGCGTCCATCGCCCATATCGACGGCGCAGAACAGCGCCGCCGCCTCCGCGATCGTCCCGTTGGAGACCCAGGCCGACTTCTGGCCCGAGATGACGAACTGGTTGCCATCCCGCCGCGCGATGCAATTGGGCCGACTCGCCCGACCGCCCGGATGATTCAGCGTGCCGTCGAAATTGATCTGATCCGATCCATGATCCGGTTCCGTGATTGCCCAGCATCCCAGCGTTCCGTTGGGAAAACGCTCGATCAGCGCGGGGTTGCCCGAAAGCTGCGCCATCATGGTCGGGAAGTGCGCGACGCCGAGGCTGATCGCCAGTCCCGAGTCGCCCCAGCCGAGTTCCTCGCCGACGATGCAGCGCAGGCGGGCCTGGTCGTGCAGCGAAAGCTCGGTGTCGGCGCTGAACGTGTTGAGGCCGAGTTCGCTGTAGACGCGAAACACGTCCCAAAGGATGGAATTCTTGGCGATGACGTCGCCGGCGGGCAGCTTGTCCAGCGCCTCGCCCGCCGGACGCATGACGTCCTTGGCGAAACGATGCGCGGTTTCCCATGCCGCGAATTCCAATTCGGTCAGTTCCGGATCCAGGTCGATTGCGGGGAGTGCCATGGCGGGTTCCTTTTTCGTTCCGACGACTACAATTCCGAAATCTCTTCGCCCGATATGCGTTGCGCGTCCTTATTGACTCGCGCGCAGCCGGAATTGGGACCGCGCGACGGCAAATGCTGAATCCAAACGGTCGTGCGACTTTGCGCTGAGTCAAAAAATTCGCAGCCGCAGCATGACTTGCGGTGCGGCATAGTTGCGTCATGCGCTGCAGCACGAAACCGATCCGTAGCACCGCGACCTTCTCGCAGCGCTCGTACTGAGAAGTCGCGGCCGCTGGATTCACGGCCGCGATGGGGCACAAATTTTATTGGTCTGTTCCGCAGTCAGTGGACTGACTGATCGTTCGCGCGGCGCTGTACCGATCACCCTGCACTTCCAGCCACGCCAACAGTCACTGAATTCGTCCAATCGAAATGTGTCCACACAAGAAAATGTTCGAGTTTCAAGCGCATTGTCGTCGCTGAACAATCGACAGTCTTTTCTGGAAAACCGGACTTCGCTTTCTTCACATGGGAGGGATCGTTGGTTCATTCCCTATCGCGCCTGCCATTTTCCGGCATTTCCATTCCAGGAGCCGGACGAATGCCGCTCGCGCGCCGCAGCAAAATCCGGCGTTGCCCCGCGCGGAAAGCGTGCGATTCCGCGCCGGGCCTTGCGCGCGAACAGGTTCCCATTTGGGGCGGGAGTTCGGCGCTTTGGCTCCGTGGCCGGGCGTACTAATCTTGGCGCGGCGTCCCCCCGGCGCGGCCAACTGGCTGCCGGATATGAACGATGCGCAGCACGATCGGATTTTTGTTAGGCTCGCCGGCGGCGCCGTGGACGACGCGTTCGGGTATCGCATCGAGTATCGGAGCCTGAATGCGATTCGCGCGAGCTTCGGCCGCGAAGGCATGCTCCAACCGGTCTACGACCGAGCAGTGGAAGAACTACGAACCCTGGCTCGGCGCGCTTCGGGACGCGCTCGCCGACGCGCCGCAGCGCTATCGCGGCTAGCCCGGCGGCGGACCGGAGCGCGCGCTCAGAACCGGTAATTCACCTCCGCGCCGAAGGTGCGCGGCGCGCCCATGATGCCCTGGTAAAACCCGACGAAGCTCAGATCGAACACATCGAGGAAATATTTCTCTCCCGAAAGGTTGCGCACGAACGCGGCGGCCTCCCAATGATCGTCGTCGAAGGAATAGGCGACGCGCGCATTCTCGAGCCAATAGGCGTTCTGCGTCAGGTAGGGACTGTTGGCGACGTCGAAGAACTGGTGGCTCTTGAAATTCGCCGAGAACTGGAAGTCGAGATTGCCGTCCCAAAATGGCGTCTTGTAGTCCGCCATGGTCGACAGCGTGACATGCGGCGAAAGCGGAAGCTGATGTCCCGGATATTCGCTGGAATCGACCTTCGCGTCGAGCAGGCCGAGGTTGGCCGTCAGCGTCAGCCCTTCGAGCGGCGTACCCACGAGTTGAATGTCGGCACCTTCCATGTGCGCCTTCCTCGCATTCGTCAGAACGTTGACCGGAATGCCGCCGAACGTCTGCAGGTTGAAGACCTGTTCGTTGCGGTAATCATTGTAGAAGAGCGATACATCGAGCAGCAGGCGACCGTCGTAGAACGACGACTTCTCGCCGATCTCGTACGCGGTGACCTGCTCCGGCTTGATCGGCTGAAGTTGTGCTTCAACCTGTACAGGATCGGGCACCGGCAGCTGGGTGTTCAGGAAACTGCCGTTAAATCCGCCACTCTTGAAGCCGGTGCTCACGCTCGCATAGGCCATGATGGCGTCGGTGAAGTGATAGTTGAGCGACGCGAGCCAGTTGAACGCAGTGTTCGCCAGCTTTTTGTTGAACGTCTCGCCGGGCGGCGGCAGCGTCGGCGTGACCGGCGGAAAATTGTTGATGCCGCCGGATTGGAAAGTGGTTCCGCCGGACCAGTCGAAGCTCTTGCTCTCGCCGGTGAAGCGCCCGCCGACGATCGCCTTGAGCGCGTCGGTGATGTTGTAGGTGTCGTGTACGAAAACCGCGTAAGACACCGTGCTCTGGTGGTTCTGATCCGTCACGATCTCAGCTACGCCGTCACCCGTGCCCGGACCACCGAAAAAGTTGTCTGCGTCCAGGAGAAGGAATAGCGGTTGGTTCTGATGGAGATCCTCGTCCAGGTAATACAGACCGGCGAGTAGATCGTTGTTCTGGGTATTCCATTCGCCGCGCAATTCCTGCGTGAACGTCGCATTGCGCACGCCGAAATTGATTTCGAGCAACCGGTTCGGCGACGCATCGCTGTCTTCAGGATGCAGCTTATCGATGTGCTGGAACGCGGTCAGAGACGTCAGCGTGATGCCGTCCCAATTATATTCGGTACGAAGCGTCGCGCCGAAACTATGAACCTGCAAGTGCTGCTGACGTTCATAGGCGCCGCCATAGAAATTCGTCGGCGTGCCGTAGCCAAAAAGGTCTATGCACGTGCTGTTTGGCGCATAAACTTGTGAGGGCGTGCAGAGTGTCGGTGAGGGATTGAGATTTGTCCCCGCAACGTATCCGCCGAGATGCCGATATTCGGCCGGACGGTTGGCGACGGAGCCGCCGTAGACGGTGAGCAGCGCCGACAGATTTTCGTTCGGCTTCCACAAGAGCTGTGCGCGGCCGGCAATGTTGTTGGCGCCGTTCTCGCGCGTCCCCGTCAGGGCATTGTAGGTGTAGCCGCCCGAACCGTTCTTCACGATCGAAAAGCGGCCGTCGAGACCATCGACGATCTGTCCGCCGATCGCGCCTTCGAACTGGTAGGTATCGAAGGCGCCGTACTCGCTGTGGAAATTGCCGGTGAACTCGTCTGTCGGTTTCGCAGAGATGAAGTTGATGGCGCCACCGCTCGTATTGCGGCCGTAGAGTGTGCCTTGCGGCCCCTTGAGGATCTCGATGCGGTCCAGATCGAAGGCCTGGAAGGTCTGCGAAGCAGGCGAGCTGAGATAGACGTCGTCGAGATAGACGCCGTTCGGGCCCGCATTGTTGGTGTCGTAGTCGTTCAGACCGACGCCGCGGATGGTGATGATCGGCTGGTTGCCGTTGCCCGCCGGCAGCGCGATGTCGAGATTGGGCGTGTACTGGCTGAGATCGGTCGACGCCTTGATGCCGAGGTCGCTGATCTGCTTGGCGGTGAAGGCCTGGATGGCGATCGGAACGGCCTGGATGTCCTCCGAACGCTTTTCCGCCGTGACGACGACGGTTTCGATGCGGTTCGTCGGCTCATCGGCCGCCCCCGCCGCGCCTGCAGCCAGCGCCGCGCTCGCGCAGCCGGCCACCAGAATCTTCTTCAGGAGAGTCATTGTCCCGCCCCCGGTTCAATAATCCGTCGCAAATGATAAAGACCTGCGCCGGCCGCGCAAGTGCAGCGCCGCAACACAGTGCAAATGGTTAGGGGTCTTAGAATCTATCGGCCCCGTCTCCGGGCGGCGCGCCCGCATCGGCGATGAGCCCGGTCGGGCGTCCCGCAAGCCTGAGCGCCAGGAGCACGCCGACGCCGAAGGCGAGCCACGCGATTCCCGCGATCTGCGCGTTCTTCTGCGCGTTGACCAGCACATAGGCGATGATCAGCAGTCCGATCGCAGGCGCGGCGAGGAATCGCAGCCACTGACGGAGCTGCGCCGTGCGCCAGCCATGCGCGATCACCGAACAATGAAGCAGGAAAAATCCCAGCAAGGCGCCGAAGCTCACCATCGAACTCAGCAGTTCGAGCTGGCTGACAAGCAGCAGACCGAGCACGAGTGTGACCAGCGCGACCGCGGCGATGGCGTAATCCGGCACCTTGCGGCGCGGTTCGATGTGCGAGAGAAGCCGCGGAAGTTTCCCGTCGCGCGCCATTCCGTACAGTAGACGCGCGGTCGCGGCCTGCGCGGTAAGCGCGGCAGGAATGCCGGAGACCAGGACGCCCAGGATCGAGATCGTCGCCTTGTACCAGGGTCCGCCGATCAGTTGCACGATACCGTAGAACGCAGTCTCGGTTGCATCGCCCGGCGCGAAACGCGTCCGTCCGAGAACGAAGAGAGAAGCGATGTAGGTCTGCGCCACGAACAGCACCGCGGCGAGGCACAGCGACAGGATGGTCGCCTGCCCCACCAGATGCGGGCCGCCCTTGGTCTCCTCCGCCAGCGTCGAGATCGCGTCGAAACCGAGAAAACTCAGCACGGCAAGCGAGAGAGCGCCGAAGATCAGCGACGGGGAGACGAGCTTCGCGTTGTAGAGCGGCGTCAGCGACAAGTGCGCGCCGCCGACGCCGTGCATGAGCGCGACGACGCCCAGAACGAGGAACGCAGCGAGCAGGACGAGCTGCAACCCGAGAAGGGCGATGTTCACGCGCGTCGCTGTCTCGATGCCGAAATAGTTGACGACCGTGCTGAAGGCCAGCAGCAGAACGACCCAGACGCCTTTGGGAACGCCGGGCACGACGGTGTGAACGGCGATCGCGCAAACCACATAGATGAGGGTCGGAGTCAGCAGGTAGTCGAGCAGAATTCCCCAGCCGGCGAAAAAACCCGCCGTCTCGCCCAGGCTGCGGCTCGCATAGGTATAGACCGAGCCGGCGACGGGAAAAGCCCGCGACATCGTCATGTAACTGAAGGCGGTGAACAGCATCGCGACGAGGCCGACGGTATAGACCAGCGGCACCATGCCCTTGCTCGCGTTGAAGACGATGCCGAAGACCGGAAACGGCGCCGTCGGAACGATGAACACCAGGCCGTAGATCAGGAGATCGAACAGACCGAGGCTGCGATGGAGTTCCTGCTTGTATCCGAAGGCTTCGACGCCGGAAGGGACATCACCGTCGGCTGACGACGCGGCAGTTTCGCTGTTCACTCACACTCCCGATCGAAGGCCGTCGCGCCACGCGCGCCGCCGCGATTTGGAGCATGCCGCAAAAGGATCGGCTTGCAAAGTTGCCGGCCCGCGCGCGTTCGATGCGCCTAGTTCGGCGGATTATATTGTTCGAGAAACTGTACCGTCGCGGCGAGCATCTGTTCGCGGGTCTCGGCGCGCGACAGCCAATGGTCCTCGCTATGCAATTTGACGAAGGTCACCGGCTTTCCTGCCGTCTTCAGCGCGTCTTCCATGTCCTCGCTTTGCGAAATTGGAACGACGGTGTCGTCCGTGCCGTGAATGAGCAGGATCGGCGCATCGGCATCGCCGGCATGGACCAGCGGCGAAATCGTCGCCAGTTTCGGGTCGTCATCGTCCGTCACGCCCATGAAGCGCGTCCAGAAGCGAACCGGCAGCGTATCGGAGCCACGCGCCCGGCCTGCCACCCAGCGCAGCATGCGCTGGGGGTCGGAGACGCCCGCGACCGATACGGCGCAGCGATAGACGCCGCGGTCCAGCGTCGGACCGGCGAGTGCGGCATAGCCGCCATAACTGGCGCCGACGATACAGACCCGCTTGGGGTCGATGATCCCCTGTCCGGCGAGATAGCGCACGCCGTCCGACAGGTCGGTCTGCATCTTCAGCCCCCATTGTCCGAAACCCGCTGCGGCGTGCGCCCAGCCGAAGCCGTCGGAGCCGCGATATTCTGACTGCAGAACGGCATAGCCGCGTGAGGCCATCGCCTGCGCCCACCAGTCGAATCCGGGATAGTCCTGTGCAAGCGGCCCGCCATGCGGAAAGACGACGAGCGGCAGGTTCTTCGGCGGGCGGCCCGACGGCAGGGTGAGGAAGGCGGGGATGACAATTCCGTCGGCGGACTTGTAGTGGATGAATTTCACCTCCGCGACGTCGTCGATCCCGATCCCCTCATAGGCGGATCCGAGAACGCGCGCTTGATGGGTGTCGAGATCGACGAGCTGGAATTGCGAGCCGTAGCGCAAGCCGTCGACGCGGACGACGACGCGCTTGCGATCGGCATCCCAGGACATCAACGTGACGTTCTCACCCGGAAATGCCTGCAGGACGCTGTTCCAGACGAGCTGGTCTTCGCGATCTTCGAAGCGATAGACCGTATTCCCGGCGTAGAACATGGTCCCGATGAGACGATGGGTGCTGGGGTCGTCGATCGGTTCGCCCGCCATCGCGTCGAGATCTTGCGGCGCCGCCCCCGGGTCGCCCGAAAGGCTGATCAGCTTGGTCGAAATCCTACCGTCTGCGATCGCCTTCACCGCGACTGATTTTCCATCGCCCGTGATGCCCAGCACGGTCGGAAGATCGATCGCCGCCGGAACCGAATAGACGGTCGTCCAGTCGTCGCCTCTGCGCAGCTTCAGGTTCCAGACCTTTGTGTCGTTGTTATATTCTTCGGCGCAAGTCACGTTGCCGGCTTCGTCGACCAGCCACCCCATGGAGTTCCTCGAACCGGGCTCGACGATCTTTCCCCGTCCGGATTCCAGATCGATCGAAAACAGTGCATCGACGCCTCTCTCATCCTGGAAGTGAACGCCCTGCACGAACACCGTGGTGTGGCCGGCGATAGTGCGGCTGGTGGGTAGGCGGCCGCTGATGTTGAGCGTGTCGGGCAGGTCACGGATCAAGGGCCGCTGGTCACCCGTCGTCCGGTCGAAGACCTCCGTGACGAAATATTCGCTCCTGGGTGCGATCACGCCCGTTATCGTGGTCGTGCTGGAGATCGTGATGAGCAGATGATCGTTGTCCGCCCAGCGAAGATCGCGCAGCTTCTGTTCTCCTGCGTTCAGCGCTGTGATCGCTTTGGACTCGTCGAGCGAATAGATGGCGACGACTCGCATGCCCTTCACGATCGTGGTGAACGCCAGCACTTTTCCGTCCGGCGTGATCGCGACATTCTCGATGGCCGGTAGATGGCCGTAGGCTTCGAGAGGCGCGCCGGCCGCCGGCACGGCGACAATGGCGGCCGCAAAAACCATCCCTGCGAAACGGTGCAACATCTTCGACTTCCCCCGCAAACGAGAAGACTAACAGCCCCGTTCCGCGCGAGAACCCCCTCGATTGGGGGATGCGGCCTGGCAGGAGAAAACCGTCGGCCGAACGCTAGAAGTTCCAGTTGAACTGCGCCCGCAGGGCATTGTCGTGCGCGCGGCCCGACTGGACGCCCTGGTAACCGAAGCTGAGCAGGCCGGACGGCGCGACGCGGACGTCGAGACCGAGCTGGATGTTGGCCGCATCCCGGTCGAGGGTGACGCCGAGCGTCTGGAACGTTTCGCCCGTCGCCTCGAACGTCACGATCTCGGCCGGCGTGAGGCGCCCGAACGCATGCTCCCACGACACGGAGGCACGCGGCGTCACGATCCGCGCGGAGTCGCCGTCATCCTCGGGTGCAAGGCGGACGCCGAGACTTGAGTAGGTCTCGGCGAGACTGCCGCCCGCGCCGGTCAGCGCCGCAGCACCGCCCTGCTCCGAAAAGGCGCCCGATCCCGCGTCGACATAGGCAAGACCCGCGAAAGGTTCCGCCGCAATCGGTCCGAGAACCGTGGCATAGCCCGCTTCGCCGAACAGTTGCGTGGTGTG
>DATJZB010000117.1:0-17662 GCA_035499335.1 Rhizomicrobium sp.
CGATTTCCTTCGTGTCCTTGAACAGACCCGCGGCCAATCCGGCGAGATAGGCCGCGCCCAGCGCCGTCGTCTCCGTGACCACCGGCCGGTCCACCGGCAAGCCGGTGAGGTCTGCCAGGCGCTGGCAGAACCAGTCGTTCCTCACCATGCCGCCGTCGACCTTGAGAGCCTTGGGCGCGCGAAGGCCCGAGCGCTTCATGTCCTTCGCCATCGCGTCCAGCAGGTCGCGCGTCTGGTAGCACACCGCGTCCAGGGCGGCGCGCGCGATCTCCGCCGCGCCCATGTCGCGGGTCAGTCCGACGATCGCGCCGCGCGCGTCTGGGTCCCAGTAGGGCGCACCAAGTCCGGTGAAGGCGGGGACGAAGTAGAGTCCCTGCGCGTCGGTGGCCGTGCGCGCGAGTGCCTCGATCTCGTCCGAGCTCTTTATTACGCCGACGGCGTCGCGCAGCCATTGCACGACGGCGCCCGCGATGAAGATGCTGCCTTCGATGGCGTAAACCGCGCGCTTGCCGATGCGGAACGCGCTGGTCGCGAGCAGACGGTTCTTCGAGGTCGGCGCCTTCGTGCCGGTATTGACGAGCGCGAAACAGCCGGTCCCGTAAGTCGACTTCACATCGCCGGGTGCGAAGCACGCCTGACCGAAAGCGGCGGACTGCTGGTCTCCCGCGACGCCGAGGATGGGAATCTCCGCACCGAGCAGCCCGGCTTCGGTTTTGCCGAAATGTCCGGAACTGTCGCGCACTTCGGGCAGCGCGCCCTGCGGAATGCCAAAGAGTTTCAGCAGATCGGCATCCCAGGCGAGCTTTTTGAGATCGAGCAGCATCGTGCGCGATGCGTTGGTGACGTCGGTCGCGTGGACCCTGCCCGCCGTCAGCTTGAAGATGAGCCAGGCGTCTACGGTGCCGAGCGCGATTTCCCCCTGCTCCGCCCGCTTGCGCGAGCCTGGAATGCGGTCGAGCAGCCATTCCATCTTGGTGGCCGAAAAATAGGGATCGAGGAGCAGGCCGGTCTTTGCCGCGATCTTCGGCTCCCATTTCCGGGATTTGAGCGCGCGACAGCGGTCCGCGGTTCGGCGATCCTGCCAAACGATCGCATGATGCAGCGGCGACCCCGTTAGCCGGTCCCACATGACGGTCGTTTCGCGCTGGTTGGTGATGCCGATCGCGGCGACGTCGGCGGCGGGTACGCCCTTCAACGCGGCGCGGCAGCAGGCGAGCGTCGCTTGCCAGATTTCGTCCGCGTCATGCTCCACCCATCCGTTCGCGGGATAGATCTGGCGCAATTCGATCGCGTGCGACGAGACGGGGCGCGCCGAAGCATCGAAGAGAATGGCGCGCGTGGATGTCGTTCCTTGATCGATCGCCAGTATGTAGGGAGCTTCGGCGTTCATCGGCTTTATGACGTCCATTGGTTACGCAGTATCATGACGTCATACCCGAATTGAATGACACGATAAATGAGTGGACGCCAATCGATCGGAACGATCCGGACGACGATTTGGTCGAGTTAGACCATGTATTGCAAGCGCATTAAGCTCACGGAAACGCGTCCGCTCGGAATAATCGCAGCCTGAATTTGGCGGAGGCGCGTCCATGAACCAAACTGTCGTCCTGGGCAAACCCATTCTGAGTCCGTCGCCTACGCATCTGTTCCTGCGCAAATCGCTCGACAGGTTGGAGCATCCGTCGGCCAACGCGCTGCTCACCTTCTGGCGCGATCAGGAACCGAAGGGCGGGATGCGCATGGGATACGATATTCCTTCCCGCGCGGTCGCCAAATTCCTGCCGCACATTCTCATCGCCGAGCCTGTCGGAGATTGGGACGACGCCCGCATACGCCTCGCCGGAACGTCGCTGATCGAGCGGTTCGGGCGCGACGTCGCGGGCGACACGGCCAGCCACATCTATGCGGAGAATCCCGAAGGTGCGTCCGTGCTGCTGAAGGCCGCGCGGAGGGCCGCGGTCGATCGCGATCCCGGGTTGGTCGATCTGCGAATCCTGCGGGACGGGATCGAGGTGTTCCACCTCGAGACAGTGTTGCTTCCCATCCTTTCGCCGGACGGAGCGACGACCTGGACGCTCGTCGGGGCGTTCCGCTTCTGACGTTGCGGAAGCGAAGTCGTACACCCCGGGCGGCCGGCGCCGCGTCCAAGGGTCTTTCCCGCCAACGATTTGCGACTCGGCGGCGCGCCTTCGTTAACACCGCGTTAACGCGCCTTTGCTACTCCTGAGGTACGGCCAGAATGGCCGCATGCAGTACGCATCGGGGCAGAAGGTGGGGCTTACCGCACACGATATGAGCGACATGGGCAGGCTCGCCCAGCTCGCGGTCAATCCGCAGGGCACGAGCCGCGAGGAAATCTACCTCGCCGTCGCCTCGCTTTATCGCATCCAGGGCAGCGGTCTGAACGAGCGCGAGCGCGCGCTCATGCATGAAATCCTCCGCCGTCTCACCAAGGACGTCGAGATGGCCATCCGCATCGCGCTGGCCGAACGCCTCGCCGAAGACACCACCGCGCCGCACGACCTGATCCTGCTGCTCGCGGACGACAACATCGAAGTCGCCCGTCCGCTCCTCCTGCGCAGCCCGCTCCTTTCGGACGAAGACATGCTCCGGCTCATCGCGGAGTGCAGTGTCGATCATCAGGAAACAGTCGCTACGCGTCCGCACATCAGCGAAACCGTGACCGAAGCGCTCGTCCGGTGCGAAGCCGAGTCCGTGCTGGTCGCACTCGTCCGCAACGCGACCGCGCGCATTTCCGCCGTCGCCTACACGACGCTCGTGGAAAAGTCTCGCAGCATCGCGACGCTCCAGGAGCCGTTGACGAAGCGGCCCGATCTCCCGCCGCAGCTCGCCACGCGCATGTGCGAGTGGGTATCCGACGCGCTCAAATCCTACATCCGCCAGAACTACGCGATTTCGGCGACGAAGCTGGATGCCGCTTTCGAGCAAGCCCAGACCGCCGTCCAGAGCGAACCGCCGGCGCCCAAAACGCCGCCCGCCGAAAGCGCGCAAAAGCTGATCGACAAGCTGGCCGCGTCCGGACAGTTGAAGGCGGGTTTCCTGCTGCGCGTCCTGCATCAGGGACAGACCGACCTGTTCGACCTCGCGCTGGCCAAGCTGACCAACCTGCCGGTCGCGGAACTGCGCGCGAAATTCTACCGCGGCGGCCCGCGCGCCGTGGCGCTGGCCTGCAGAGGCGTCGGCATCGACCGTTGCGTCTTTACGACCGTCTTCAACCTCTCGCGCCAGGCGCACAATATGCGGACGAACCTGTCCTACGCCGATCTCGCCGAGGTCGACCGGGTCTTCGCGACCGTGCCCAAATCCGGCGCCCTGACAGAGCTTTCCAGCCTGACATTCAATTAACCGGCGTCTCCTGCTAGGTTCCGGCCATGATCGACCCGTTCGGCCGCCATATCACCTATTTGCGCTTGTCCGTCACGGACCGGTGCGATTTCCGCTGCGTCTACTGCATGTCCGAGCACATGAGCTTTCTGCCCAAGGCGGAACTCCTGACGCTCGAAGAACTCGAGCGGCTGAGCATGGCGTTCGTCGCCAAGGGCGTCGAAAGGCTTCGAATAACGGGCGGCGAGCCCCTCGTCCGGCGCAACGTCATCAGCCTGTTCGACAAGCTCGGCTCGCACGTCGGCCGCTCCAATCTCAAGGAAGTCACCCTGACGACCAACGGGAGCCAGCTCGCCCGCTTCGCCCGCGACCTCGCCGCGACGGGCGTCAAGCGCATCAACGTTTCGCTCGACACACGCGATCCCAAAAAATTCCGGGACATCACGCGCTGGGGCGAGCTTTCGAAAGTCCTGGACGGCATCGACGCGGCGGACGCCGCCGGCCTCAAGATCAAGATCAACACCGTCGCGCTCGCGGGCGTCAACGAGGATGAGATCGCCGACCTCATGCTGTGGTCGCACGCACGGGGATTCGATTTCACGCTGATCGAAACCATGCCGCTCGGCGACATCGACGAAGACCGCATGGATCAGTACCTGCCGCTGTCCAAAGTTCGCGCGCGTCTCGAACGCAGTTTCACGCTCGAGGACAGCGACTACCGGACCGGCGGGCCCGCGCGATACGTGCGCGTCGCGGAGACCGGAGGCCGGCTCGGATTCATCACGCCCCTGACGCACAATTTCTGCGAAAGCTGCAATCGCGTGCGTGTGACCTGCACGGGCACGCTGTACATGTGCCTCGGTCAGAACGACTCGGCAGACCTGCGCGCGCCGCTGCGAGCCTCGGGCGACGACGCGGCGCTTCACCGCGCGATTGACGAAGCGATCGGCCGCAAGCCCAAGGGGCACGACTTCGTCATCGATCGCCGCCACGCCGCACCGGCGGTCGGACGCCACATGTCGTTGACGGGCGGCTGAGCCATGACGCCGTCCCTTCATTTCGTCGCGGCGGCTGTGCCGGACGCGCAAGCGGCCCTCGCGACCATGCGCCGGGTACACAAGGATGTCGGCGCCGACGCGGCGGACATCGTCGTCGCGCTCGGCGGTGACGGTTTCATGCTGCAGACGCTCCACGCCTTCGTCGGCAAGGGAAAGCCGATCTACGGCATGAATTTGGGTTCGGTCGGTTTCCTCATGAACGAGTATCGCGAGGGCGATCTCGTGGAACGGCTCGCGGCTGCCGAGCCTGAAGGCCTTCACCCTCTGCGCATGCGCGCGCAGACCAACAAGGGCTCGTCCGAGGCGCTGGCATTCAACGACGTCCACCTTTTCCGGCAGACGCGCCAGGCAGCCAAGATCCGGATCCTGATTGACGGCAAGCCGCGCATCAACGAGCTCATCTGCGACGGCGTGCTGGTGTCGACGCCTGCCGGCAGCACGGCCTACAACCTCTCGGCGCATGGGCCGATCCTGCCGATCGATGCCGCCCTGCTCGCGCTCACGCCGATCAGCGCGTTCCGGCCGCGGCGCTGGCACGGCGCGCTCCTGCCCCGGCGCGCGATGGTGCGCTTCGAGATCCTGGAAAGCGCCAAGCGGCCGGTGAGCGCCGTCGCCGACGACTTCGAAGTGCGCGACGTTGTCGCGGTCGACGTGGCCGAGGATCGCAACGTCACGATGACGATGCTGTTCGACCACGGGCACAGCCTTGATGAACGAATCCTTGCGGAGCAGTTCGTCGATTAACGTTCCATTCGTTTCACGCAGCCTTAAGACCTGTGAACTAGCGTCAAGACGTGGGGACGAAAGGGCCCGGTCTTAGCGTTGGTATCGGCGAATGAGTGGGTACAGGTTCGATCGGCTGAAAATCCTGGTGGTTGACGACAACCAGCACATGCGAAAACTCGTCGTCACCATTCTCCAGGCGTTCGGCGCAATCCAGATCTTCGAGGCGGCCGACGGGCAGCGCGCCTGGGCGATGCTGCGCGAAGCCAACCCCGACGTGATCTTTCTCGACTGGCAGATGGACGGGATGTCGGGTCTCGATCTCGTCAAGATGATCCGGACGTCGAGCCAGACACCCAACCCGTTCGTGCCGATCATCATGCTGACCGGCCACACCCACATCGACCATGTGCGACAGGCACGCGATGCCGGCGTCAACGAATTCCTCGCCAAGCCGGTCTCGGTTCGCGCGATCATGTCGCGGCTGGTGGCGGTGATCGAGCATCCGCGGCCCTATGTCAGGACCAAGGGCTATTTCGGCCCCTGCCGCCGACGCAGGCCGATGGACGAATACCGCGGACCGGAGCGGCGCGCCGCGACCGCCGAGGAGCCTAAGGAGATGGCCGCCACGTAGCGGTCGAGCGGGGACAGATGACCAAGCAATTGCCGATCGAAATCTTCATGCCGCCGAACGTTCTGAAGGCCAAGGTCGGCAGCGCGACCGGCGCCATCGACATGGCGGCCATCCAACGCGCCGAACTCGCCATGGAGACGCTGAAGACCGAGTTCAACGATTGGGTCGGCGCCGACGTGGAACGACTCGGCGCCTGCCGCGACCGCTTCGCCGAAAAGCCCGATCCCGAGACGCGCGACGAGCTGTTTCGCCTCGCCCACGATCTCAAGGGTCAGGCCACGACGTTCGAATATCCGATGATTGCGCGCATGGCGGCTTCGCTCACCCGGCTGTTCGACGGGACCAAGCCGACGGACACCATTCCGCTCAGCCTGGTGGACGCGCACATCGCCGCCATCCGCATCGTCTTCCGCGACAAGGTCAGGACCGCGACCGACAGGATATCAATCGCCGTCGTCGAGGAGCTCGAGGCCCGCGTCACCGACGCCTTGCTCGGCAACGTGCTCGACTAGTCCTACATATCGTCCTTCAGATTGGCCGACGTCTGCGCGTAGCCCGCGTCGTCGCGGATGCGCAGGATCTGGCCTTCCGGACCCTGCTCGATCCAGGGCGTCACCGGCAGCACCGGCGCATTGCGCGCCCGGGCAAGGGCTTCGTCGACGGTCCTGGATTGATCGAGTTTCGTCAGATTGGCCTTGGTCGGGAAGATCACGTTCCACTTCTTGCGGTCGGAGATCGCTCCGCTCGGCGTGATCCATATCGAATCCACCGACTCGCGTCCGTCATGGCTGCCGGCATGCCCGATCGGTGAGGACGCAAGGAAAAAGTGCGTGTCGAAGCGCTTGGGCATGTTGGCCGGCGTGATCCAATGCGCGAAATGCACGAGCTGATCGAGCGCCAGGCGCAGCTTTTCCTTGCGCAGCACTTCCGCCAGCACGGCTTCGCGCTTATCGAGGAGCTTGCGATAGTGCTGCAGATCGGCCAGCCGCTCGCTGGTGACGAAATCGCCGCTGCGTGCATCGCGGGCGAGCAGGATGCCGGACTCTTCGAATGCTTCGCGGATCGCGCCGGCGCCCATCGCCAGCATCGTATCCGTCCAGTCAGCCCCGCCGTCGAAGAATTCCTTGAGCTCCGCGTCCGAGTCGCCCTTCTCGACCTTGCCACCGGGAAACACCAATGCGCCGGCGACGAAGTCGATCTGATGGTGACGCTTCACCATGAAAACTTCGAGACCGCCGGGTGCGTCGCGAAGCAGGAGTATCGTCGCAGCGGGCACCGGCACAGCGACGGGCTTTTCGTTCTCGGCCATTTTTCCTCACTCTTGTCGATTCACTCTACCGAGTGACGGCTGCCGCCGCCAAGCTCGCAAGCATCGTTGCGGCAAGTACGACGTAATACCCATCAGCGCCCATCGCCGACATGGCGCCGCCGCTCGCCAGCGGACCGAAGATCGAGCCGAGTCCGAACAGCAGCACCAATCCTGCCGCAGCGGAAACGCGATTTTGCGGCGCTACCGCGTCGTTCGTGTGTGCGGCGGAGACTGCGTAGACCGGAAAAATCAGACCGCCGACCAGGAAGGACGCTGCGCATTTCAGCGCGAAACCGTCCGAACCGACCATCAGCCCGAAAAGGGCGACGGCGACGCCTCCGGCCGACATCAGGGCGATCGTGATGCGGCGTCCGACCGCGTCCGATAGCCAGCCCAAGGGGAATTGCAGCACCGCGCCGCCCGTCATGGCGAGCGCCATGAACACACTCACCTGATAGAGATCGAAGCCGTAGTGCTGCGCATAGACCGGACCGAACGTGAACACGATCGACCAGGACACGCCGGCCAGGACCGTCACGATCGCCCCGAGCGGCGTGGCAAGGAACAGCCTGACGATTCCAAACGGCTCGGGTGGCGCGTGGTCGGGCGCCGATGCGCGCGCATAGATAACGGGCAGACAGGAAACGGCGAACAGCGCGCCGGCGACCAGAAACGAGACGGCCGATCGCGGATTGCCGGCATTCAGCAGAAATTGGGAACCGGTCATGGCCACCATCTGGACGACCATGTAGATGCTGAACACCCTGCCCCGGTTGGCGTTCTCGACGCGATCGTGAATCCAGCTCTCCGCCCCGACATAAAGGCTGGACAAGGCGAAGCCGGAGATCGCGCGCAGCAGCGCCCAGGCGAGCGGCGTGACGAAGAAGGCGGCGGAAACGATCGAGACTGCCGCGAAAACGGCGCCCGCTGTCATCGTGCGGACATGACCCGTGCGGCCGATGACAGCGTGGCTGAACAGCGGCGCGCTCGAATAGCCGACATAGTAGCTCGCCATGATGAGGCCGATCGTCCAGGCGGGAAACGCCTCCAGGCCCGCGCGCACGCCGAGCAGGCTCGTCTGCAGGCCGTTCGCGAGCTGGACGAAAGCGATAGTTGCAATGACGGCCCAAACCGATGCGACGGCGGCGCGCATCCTTCCCCCAATTTTGTGGGAGAGGCTTTAAGAGGCGGCGCGCGGAACCGCAACCGGGTTGATGGAGGTCAGCAGGCTCATCACGCCGGGCGAAAGCAGGAACGGCGTTGCGGATGCGCCGCTGTCCCCGTCGTCCGTCGCGAAGAAGCCGCGGCTCGGATTCCAGGAAGTGATGCTCGCCAACAGCGCGTCCGAGTCCGGCGTCGCGTCGATGTCCGGACGAACGGTCGTGGTGGGCGCCGCGTTGCCCGAAGGTTTCGCAGGCGCAGCGGACAGCGTTCCCGAGTTGGGCTGTTTCAGGGCCCAGTCGTAGACCTCGTGAACGGTCTTGGCGGTTCCGTCCTTGTGAAAGAACACGTTGCGGTTGGCGTCGGCGGCCGCCGGAAATGCGTTCGCGGCGGTGGCGTCCGGCTGGCTGTCGTTCATGCGGATCAGCCGGCACGCGGCGTCGGTACCGAGGAAGTGGGCGGCATAGAGTTCGCCGCCGCAGACGCTGCGGCCGAGTGAGCCTTCGAGGTTCGCGCGCGTCGCCTGGGCGAACTCGCCTTCCATGAGGCTGGCCACGGTGGGGTCCTTGCGCAGGGCAAGAATTGCCGAGCGGTCGGCTGGATTTGACGTGTGAAACTTGCCGTCCGGACCCTGCGTGATGGCGTTGGCGAAGGATGCCAGGCCATGCTTCGCACCGTAGGTTTTGACCACCCCGAGCCAGGTCTGCTCGACGAATTGGAACAGGCCGGCAGCCGACGACGTGCCCGCTTTTGCCGTGGGATTGAGGCTCGATTCACGGGTTGCCGTGCCGAGCAGATAGTTGAAATCGGCGCCCGTGGCGGCCGCTGCCTGCTGCAGGGCGGCGACGATCGTCGAGCGGTTGTTCGTGGCGGTTGCGGCTTCTGCCAGCATGGCTACGGGTTCTCCTGCGCCAATCAGGAGCAATCGGCGTGCCAGTCTGGTTAACGGCTCTTAAGGAGTTGCGCGATGAGCGCGTCGCGCGCCGCTGGCGCGTAGGGAATTGCCGGACTGTGGCCCCAGACCGGTCCTGGCCAGGCAGGATCGCCCGGGTTCCGCGCGACCACATGGACATGCAATTGCGGCACCAGATTGCCGAGCGCTCCGACGTTCATCTTTGCGGCGCCGCTCACGGCCTTCAGGCGTTGCGCCGCGCGCGCGCACTCTTCGATCAGCGTCGCCCGGTCGGGCGCACTCAGATCGAAGAGTTCGACTGCATCTTCGCGCCGGGGAACCAGTACCAGCCACGCATAGCGCGCGTCGTTCATCAACAGCACGCGCGAGAGCGGCCAATCGGCGACGAACGACGTATCGTCCGCCAATCGCTGATGCAGCTGGAAATGCGCCACGGGACTCTCGTTTAGATAGTAGGTTGGCGCGTCGAACATATCGCATTCAGGGCCGTTCCCAAGGTCGTCGAGCGGGTCGCGCCCATGCGCACGTGATCGCTGTGAGATTGTCTCGAACTCGGCGGCGCCGGCCGCACTACTCCGAAGATGCAAAGCGCCTCGGATCGAAGGCGGGAATTTCCGGCGCCTGGTGCAGGACGATGCTCAACATGTGCTGCGCGATCGCGGGCGCGTAGAGGATGCCGTTGCGATACTGGCCGGTGGCCGCGTACAGGCGGTCGACGGCCGTGCGTCCGAGAATAGGCCGGCCGTCGGGCGACCCGGGCCGCAGGCCGGCCCAGCGCTCCACCACCTCCCATCCGCCGAGAGCGGGCATCACGGCGCGAGCGCGCGCGGAGAGCAAATCGGCCGCGGCGTCGGTGAGGCTCGTGTCGAAGCCGACTTCCTCCGACGTCGCGCCGATCAGCAGACGGTCGTCGCGCGGCACCATGTAGCCGTCATTGCCCCAGATGATATGCGCCGGAATTCTTCCGTCCTTCGACGGAGCCACGGCGAGCATCTGTCCCTTGACGGGTTGGACGGGCAGCGCAGCGCCGCCAGGAAGACCATCCAGTCCGCCCGACCACGCGCCGGCCGCGATGACGTAGGCATCCGCCTCATGCTTCGTGAACGGTGTGGCTATCCCGGCGACCCGGCCTGCTTCCACTTTGACCTGCAGGACGATCTCGTTGGGAACGAGCGTCCCGCCCGAACGGACGAACGCTTTTGCCAGCGCGACGCCGAGCCTGCGGGCATCGACCTGTGCCTCGTTCGGATCCCATACGGCGCCGGCGATGTCGGGTGCCAACATCGGCTCTTTCGCCCGCGCCTGCGCTGCATCCAACCGTTCGGCGCCGCCCCAAGGCGTCAGGCCCGCCAGCTCCGTCGGCGAGCGGGCGACGATGAGCGCGCCACACCGGCGATAGTGCACGCTTTGACCGGCGGTCTCTTCGACTTCTGTCGCAAAGGCCGGCCACAAGCCGCTAGAATGATGTGCAAATTCCGCCTCGGGCGTTTGCGCGCCGCCAAGCTCGCCGCCGGCGGCGATCATGCCGGCGGACGCCCAGGTCGCGCCGAACGAAGGCTGCGCGCGGTCGAAGACGGTCACCGCGACCCCGGCCTGCTGCAACCGCCAGCCGATCGACAAGCCGGCCACGCCGGCACCGATGACGATGACTTTCATGACCTGCGCAATCCGGCACGCGCGACGCGAAACCCCACCATCACAAAGCACAACATTCCAAGCGTGTAGGCAATGATGCTGAACCGGTCCGGAAAGACGCAGGCAAGGGCGTAGGCGACGAACAGCTCGCTCTTTTCGACGAGGCGCCCGCCCGCCTCGAGTACGCGGCCGGGCGGGTCCGCCTGGCCCGCGATAGGCGGGGCCACCGCCCTCACCGTCAATCCGAACACAAGAAACATCGCCGCGAGCGCCCTGTCCGGCTCGGCGAGCGCAAAGGCGAACGGCACGCTCGCCGTCCAGATGAGGTCGAGAATCCGACCGGTGTAGTCAGCGAATGGCTCCGGCTGGGACGGACGCGCGGAAATGGCGCCAGCGGCATCGAGGAGCCTGCCGACGGCGATGAGCGCGAGCGCGACGGCATAGGCGTGACGTTCGATGGCGGGCACCGCGGCTATACCCAAGGCAAACCCCGCCACAGTCAGCGCCGTGGGCGAAAGCCCAAGCGCGGCGATTCGAGTCGCTGGCGGCGAGGCGTAACGTCGTATCAGTGGGTCGAGCATGGCGCGGAGGGAATATGGAACTGCCCCAAAAGCGTCAAACCCTAAAACCATGGCGGATATACGACGTATTCATCGGGATCAGAACGATCGACGACGTCGCTTACACTCGAGCGCCTTCTTTCGGTCGGGCCCAGATTGAGGAGTGGCCCGAAGTTATCCTACAGAATGACGCCGGACACCCGCGGCAAACCTGGAATCTGGCGCGCCAGCTGTTGGATAAGTTTGCGGCAGTGAGACCGATCAAAGATTTATTCGATAAATCTCCAGGCTCCCCTTGAACCGAGTCGGTCAAATCGCCAATTGCGCTATATCCCCGCAATTGCGTCGAAACGCCGACCGCGTACGCCTTCACAGGTGACCGCGCCGAACGAGCTTCCTATAGTCTCTCGCGTTCCTGTCGAGGTCGTCCGATGATTGAAACGCCACGCGAACCGCAGCGCGTCCGATGCAACGAGGAGCGGATCCGATCCGGATTCCAAGGAAAACGCGCGGTGCGTCTCGCGAGTCAAGGCGCGGGCGTACCGCAATGAATTTGTCCAAGAGCCTGGCAGGGGCAGCGATCATCATGGCCATAGGAATGGTTTCGAATTCTGTCTTCGGCGATGTCGGCCGCGGCGACCGCTACTCGGGAGCGGCATGGGCCACGCGCTCGCCCGTGGTCGCCCAGCACGGGATGGCCGCGACGGCCGTGCCTCTCGCCTCCGAGATCGCTATCGACGTTCTCAAGAAGGGCGGAAGCGCAGTCGACGCCGCCATCGCGGCCAACGCGGCGCTCGGCCTCATGGAACCGGTCTCCAACGGAATCGGTGGCGACCTCTTCGCCATCGTCTGGGACCCCAAGACGAGAAAGCTGTACGGCTACAACGGCTCGGGCCGATCGCCCAAGGGTCGAGACCTGGACAGGATGATCGCGGAGATCAAGGCGGTCTATGCCCGAATGGGCAAGCCGTACGAGCCGCACATTCCGAAATTCGGATCGTTGGCGATCACGGTCCCCGGAACCGTCGACGGCTGGGGGGCGCTGCACGACAGGTTCGGGAAGTTGCCGCTCGCTGAAGACCTCGCGCCGGCCATTTCCTACGCCCAGAACGGATTTCCGGTCTCTCAGCTCGTCGCGATGTACTGGAAGGGAAATATGAAGGCGTTCGAGCGCGACGCCGCGATGCTGGAGGAAACGCAGAACGCACGGCACACCTACCTCATCGACGGACATGCTCCGGCGGAAGGCGAAGTGTTCCGCAATCCCGACCTCGCCCACACGCTATCGCTCATCGCGGCAGGCGGGCGCGACGCCTTCTACAAGGGAGAGATCGCCCACAAGATCGATGCCTATTTCAAGCGCATCGGGGGCGACCTGCGGTACGAGGACTTCGCATCCCATCACGGCGAATGGGTCGAGCCGCTCGGCGTGAACTATCGGGGCTACGACGTGTACGAACTGCCGCCCAACAGCCAGGGCGCGGCCGTCCTTCAGATGCTGCAGATCCTGAAAGGCTTCGACCTGAGAAAGATGGGCGCCGGGAGCGCCGATGCACTGACCGCCGAGCTCGAAGCCAAGCGGCTGACATACGAGGATCTGGCGAAGTACTACGCCGATCCGGCTTTCGCCGATGTGCCGATGAAGCAGTTGCTGTCGGACGCCTATGCCGACGCGCGGCGCAAGCTGATCGACCTCTCGAAAGCCAATCCCAATATCGGTCCGGGCGATCCCAAGCTCGGCCAGGGCGACACGACCTATCTGACCACCGCCGACAAGGACGGCATGATGGTGTCGCTCATCCAGTCGAACTATCGCGGCATGGGTTCCGGACTGGTCGCGGACGGACTGGGCTTCATGTTCCACGATCGGGGCGAGTTATTTTCGCTCACGCCGGGCGCCGCCAACGTCTATGCGCCGGGCAAACGCCCGTTCCAGACCATCATTCCCGGCTTCGTGATGAAGGACGGACAATCTTTCATGTCGTTCGGACTAATGGGTGGCGACATGCAGCCCCAGGGACACGTTCAGGTTCTGACCAACATCATCGACTTCGGCATGAACCTGCAGGAAGCCGGCGACGCCGCGCGCTGGTACCACCATGGCGGCAGCGAAGTGACGGGCGAGCCGCCGGCCGAAAACGTGGTCGAAATGGAATCCGGATTCGATCCGGCGGTGAAGGCGGCCCTCGCCGCGCGCGGCTACACGATCAAGCCGGGCACGGGCGCGTTCGGCGGCTATCAGGCGATCATGTGGGACGCCAAGAACCATGTCTATTGGGGCGCCTCGGAGATGCGCAAGGACGGCATGGCGATCGGTTACTAGTGCGCGTTCCAATTCGGCACAGCGACCGTCCGCAGGCATGTTCGGATTCTAGATTCGCGGACGCGCATGCCCTGCGCGTTCTCTGAATCCGCTGGAATTCGGCCCTTGCGAACGAAGCTCATCGGCACATCGCTTGCTTGCATCGTCTTGAGGCTCCGTCTCGGCGGGGCTGGTTAACGCGCCCCGCTTGGAGACACCGGGGCAGGATGTATTGGTAGGCGCACATGATGAGCGATACGTTTGAAACCACGGTGCCGAACGAGCGCAGGCTCCAGTCGCGCCAGCGTGTGCTTCTCAGCGGCATCGTGACGTACTGGGATGGCGCCCGGAGCTTCGGCTGCACCATCCGCAATCTGTCGGCGGAAGGTGCGCGCATCTCCAAGCCGCGGACCCAACCGCTGCCGGCGAACCTGTTCCTCATCAGCGTTCGCGAGCGCATGGTTCACGACGCCCGCGTGATATGGAGCCGCGACAAGGATGCCGGCCTGGTGTTCGTCCGATCGAGTCAGCTCAGCGAACTGGCGGATCAGAAGTACAATTATCTTCGGCGTCTTGTGGACGGCGCGACCCGTTAGACGCTCTCCAGAGCGATCCTGGCGGCTTCCGCCTTCTCTTCGTTGATCCGCATCGTCCAAAGGACGGCGATCATCGCGGCGAAGCTCGTCAGTGTGCCCGGCAGCCAGATGATGAGTCCGCCATAATGCATGTCGGTGATCGCCGACATTTGGAGGATGCGGCCGCAGATCTGGTAGACCGGATAGTAGTCCGTCATGGACAACGACAATATTGCGCCCAGCACCATGGTCGGCAGCTCGATGATCATGATCATGGCGGCGCGCATCAGATGGGAGTAACGCGCGGGCGGTTTCGGACGTGGATCGAGCACCAAGGACCAGAACATCACGCCGTTGATACCCATCGTCCAGTTCATGAAATCGTAGAGATTGACGTCGAGCATCACGCGCGTGTGGATCGCCGGGATGAGCCAAAAATACAGCAGGCCGACGAAGAGAAAGGGCGCCATCGCCGGATGCTGCAGAAAATCGAGCGTACGCCGCACCGGCCGCGCATCGATGACGGGAACGAGAAAGGTCGGCATGCCGGTGCGCAAGACCGGGCCGCTCGCGCCGAGCGCTATGAAGAACGCCCCGGCATGATGCAACACGAAATGCGCCCAACGATGCACGAAGAACATGTGCTGCGCGAGATAATCGATATGAGTCTGGAGCACGACGTAGAAGGACAGCACGCCGGCGACGAAGCTGACCGCACGCCACGGCGCGGGTCTCTCGTCCGGCGATGCCAGAGCCCATCCGCGCCAATACCAGGCGAGCGTCAGGACCGTGGCGAGAAACACGGCCCAGGAGAATTCCCATGGCATCCAGAACGGCAGCTCGGCCGGAAAATAGCGGCACAGCGTGTCGACCGCCGCGCCCACGGCGAGGAGCGCGCCGAACCACATCCATTCTTTCGCCGGGAGCCTCATGCGGGCCTTATAAGACGCGAAGCCGCCACATTGCGAGGCGATTGGTCACATCGGCGCCCGCGAGCGTTACAGAACGGCAATGCGAATCCCGTGCTATCTGGCACGAATGAAGCCTGGTCGTCTGGCCGCCTTGCTCATATTCACCCTGCTCGCCGCCTGCGGCCGGAACGGGACGAACTGGCATGCGAAGGATATCACCGGCGCCATGCCGCCCCTGACCTTCTCGCTCACGCGCGCCGGCGATGGCGTGCCGGTTCACGGCTCCGACTATCGCGGCAAGGTCGTCGTGCTCTATTTCGGCTATACGCATTGTCCGGACATTTGTCCGGCGACCTTGGCGAATCTGGCGGCGGCCATCGAAAAGCTCGGCGCGCGCGCCGACGACGTGCGCGTGCTCTTCGTCACCGTAGATCCCGATCGAGACACCCCGCCGATCCTCGCGGGATATGCGCGCTCGTTCGCACCGCAGGTCCAGGGACTGCGCGGGACGCCGGACCAGCTGACGGACGTGGCGCGACGCTATCGCGTGGTCTACAGCGTGACGCCGGACGCGCCCGGCCACCCGTACGAAGTGATGCACTCGGCCGCCGCGTTCTTTTTCGACCGCAACGGCCGCGCGCGCCTCGTCGCCACGAAGACGGACGACGTCGCCGGCTTGGCCGCCGACCTGCACGGACTGCTAGATATGTAGCGCTTTTTTGTCGGCGTCGAGCACGGCTTCGTGCAGCATTTCCGACAGCGTGGGATGCGGGAAGATCGTCGCGCCGAGTTCGGCTTCGGTCGCTTCGAGCGTGCGCGCGATCGTGTAGCCGTGGATGAGTTCGGTAACCTCGGCGCCGATCATGTGCGCGCCGAGAAGCTCACCGGTTTCGGCGTCGAAGACCGTCTTGATCAGGCCTTCGGCTTCGCCCAGCGCGATCGCCTTGCCGTTTCCGATGAAGGGAAACCTGCCGACCTTGATCTTGCGGCCGGCGGATTTGGCCTTGGCTTCCGTCATTCCGACGGACGCCACCTGCGGCCAGCAGTACGTACAACCGGGAATCCTGGAGGTATCCAGCGGATGAACGCCTTTCACGCCGGCAATGCGCTCGGCCACGACCACGCCTTCGTGCATCGCCTTGTGCGCCAGCCAGGGCGCGCCGACGAGGTCTCCGATCGCCCAGACGCCAGCGACGCCGGTCTGACCCCATTCGTCAACCACGACATGGGTACGTTCGGTTTTGATGCCGGCGGCTTCGAGCCCGATATTCTCGACGTTCCCGACGATGCCGACCGCGAGGATCACTCTGTCGACGGTCAACGTCTCGCTTTTGCCGTCCCTGGCTTTCAGCGTCGCGGTGACGCTGTCGACGCCCTTCTCGAGTTTCTCGACAGTCGTCGAGGTTCGGATCTTCATCCCCTGTTTGGCGAACGCTTTGGCGGCGATGCCCGAGATCTCCTCATCCTCCACGGGAAGCACGCGGTCGAGCACCTCCACGACCGTCACTTCCGCGCCGAGCGTGCGGTAGAAACTCGCAAATTCGATTCCGATGGCGCCCGACCCGACAATGAGCAGCGACTTGGGGAACGATGTCGGCACCATCGCCTCGCGATATGTCCAGATCAGCTTGCCGTCGGGTTCCATGCCGGGGAACGTGCGCGCCCGCGCGCCGGTCGCCAGAACGATGTTGCGTGCGGAATATTCCTCGGTCGTGCCATCTTTCGAAACGGCGAGCTTTCCGCCGCCGACGAGCTTCGCCTCACCGGCGATGACCGTGATCTTGTGTTTCTTCATCAGGAAGGCGACGCCGTTCGAGAGTTGTTGCGCGACCTTGCGCGAACGATCGACGATCTTGCCGATGTCGAAGGCGATGTTGTCCGCGCTGAACCCGAATTCGTTCAGCCTGTGCATCAGATGCCAGATCTCGGACGAACGCAGCAGAGCCTTGGTGGGAATGCAGCCCCAGTTCAGGCATATGCCGCCGAGCCGGTCGCGTTCCACGACTGCCGTCTTCAGTCCGAGCTGCGCGGCGCGGATGGCGCAGACATATCCGCCCGGCCCGCCGCCGACGACGATGACATCGAATGCGTCAGCCAAACGAACCTCCAATGAAACTGATTGCCAGGATGCCGGTCATCGCAGGGCACAAAAAAGACGGTATCGATTCCCGATTTGAAAAGAAACTTGACCGACTTGACGACCCATCCCTGCGCGTAAAAGCGCTTCATAGCGAGGAAAATGCAGACGGCCAAGGTAATCGTGAAACAGATCGCGACCTGCGCCACGCCCGCCGCCCGGTTCGGCCATGGCCTCGAAATGGTCCGCCTCGTCCTTTCACAAGAGCATGGACGCAGGCTCTTCGATGAATTGTTTGAAGCCTTGCAGGAAGCGCGCGCCCGTTGCGCCGTCGACGACGCGATGATCGCACGACATGGTGACCTTCATCACAGTCGCGATCTCGATCTTGTCGCCGACGACGATGGCGCGTTTCTCACCCGCTCCGACGGCGAGGATGGCCGCATGCGGGGGATT
>DATJZB010000118.1:0-28288 GCA_035499335.1 Rhizomicrobium sp.
ACGCGGCGGCGGAAGTACCAAGTACCTCTACGCCGAATAAGATGGTGAGTTTGCGACATCGAAAGCGTTCCTTGTGCATCAGCAATGTGACACAGGTGAAACGCTAACTACGTGATCTACAAGGAAACCAGAGCCGGACGCACTTATGCGCCGGAAATGGTGCCGCCTGCGTGACTCGAACACGCGACGCCGTCACTACGAATGACAGAGCCGATCGGTCAGCGAGAGATCGAGTGGCGATTTACGAGCCGAGGCACGGAATACGACCGACTCGAGCGGTCCCTTTCTAATGACTCGGTGGCACCCACGGTGGTACCCCGTCAGTGAAATCGTCCGATCCTTGGACCGCAATTTCCGCTTAACTTATTGAAAGTATTGGTAGCAGCGGACGGATTTGAACCGCCGACCAAGGGATTATGATTCCCCTGCTCTACCACTGAGCTACGCTGCCAAGCCCGTCGAGGCGGGGGATGTAAGGGGCGGGTCTTGCCCCTGTCAAGGCGCGGCGCTGCTGACACGCCCTGTCGGCCGCGCCGTGGCATAATGCGGCCCAGGATGACCAAAAGCCGACCGAAAAAACCGCCCCGTTACGCCCTGATGAAACGGCTCTGCCTGTCGCTGCCCGGCGCCGTCGAAATCGTGGATCGTCACGGACCCTGGTTCAACGTCGGCAAGAAGACCTTCGCGCTCTACTGGACCAAGGGCGGGAAGTGGATCCTGAAACTGCCCAAGCACCAGGTGCTGATGCTGGTCGAAGCGCGCCCCGAAATCTTCACGCCCATGCGCAGCGGGGCGCTGCTTTGGGCGTATGTCGACGTCGCCAAACTCAGCCCGTCGGAACTGCGCGACTATGTGTCTGCCGCGTGGCGCTGCATCGTGCCCAAGAAAACGATCAAGGCGTACTTCCCGGACGACATCTCGCTGCGTTAGTGCGGCCAGTTTTCGACTTCGCCGAAACAGATGAGATATCCGTCCAGATCCTGGACCAGCATCTCGCTGCGGCCGTCTTCAAGTTCCGGTTCGCTGACGATCCTGGCCCCGCGCCGCGTGAGTTCGTCCGCCAGCGCCTTCACGTCGGCGACCCAGATATAGAGATCGAGCGCATGGGGCATCTTGGAGACGTTCGACGAGAGGGCGGGTTTCACAGCTGCCTGCCGCAGCATGACGCGCGCGAGATTGCGGCGGACGATGACGAAGCCGGGTGGCTCGCCGAAGAAGCGGCCGACTTCGAATCCGAGCTTGTCGCGATAATAATCCGCCGCCTTGACGACGTCGTCGACGAGGAGAAACGGCGCGGCCTCCAGAAAGACGGATCGGTGTCCAGTGTCCTGTGCCATCGGTCTCCCCGCCGGCTGCCTGCCGAGGCTATACTGACGCCAAAGACCGGCTCGGCAAAGAGGGCAGCGATGAAGATGCAGATGGCGCGCGTGATCCTGTTCACCAACAAGATGGAGGCGATGACCGTGTTCTACCGCGACGTCCTCGGTCTGCCGCAGCTCGGGAACGATCCGGGCTGGCGCGAATTCGAGGCGGGCGGAACGACGATCGCGCTGCACTCCGGCCCGCCCTCGCCGGGCAGGAAGGGTCCCAAGATCGCGTTCCGGTCGCGCAACGTCGCGCGCCTGCGCGCCACGCTCAACAAGCGCGGCGCCAAATTCGGCGACGTCTCCAAAGGTCCGATCTCGCTCTGCAACGGGCGCGATCCGGACGGCAATCCGGTCCAGCTCTCCAGCCGCTAGGCGCCGCTCAGGGCTTGGCGCTCCACGGCTCGACCGTGCCGACGATGGTGTGCGGGGCTTCCGACGCGATGGCGGCGAAGACGCCGTCCGAGATTTCCGCATTCGTCAGCCAGCGCGACGCGCCGCTATCGACGATGAAGCCGAGCACCACCGCTTGATAGTCGATGGGTAAGCCGTCGGCGGCCCGCTCCATTTCGGCCAGCCGCTCGGGATGCGCGGGATCGGCGTGCGCGCTGCCGAGCACGTGGACGAAGCGGCCGTCGGCGACGAGGCATTCGGCAAAGGCGCGTCGGGCGTGCGGCGCGCGGCCGTGGATCCAGGCGACGACGAGATCGGGAGCGGCGACCTGGCTCAGCGCTTCGCTCAGCGCGGCGCTGTCGTTGTAATCGCAGGCGACGGCGTCGATCGCCGGCGAGATCGCGCGGATGCGCCTTTCGTTGCGGCCGAGAAGCGAGACGCGGTCGCAGTGGTCGCACAGCGCGCGCGCCAATCCTGCCAGCATGCCCGAGCCGCCCACGACCAGCGCATGCGAATAGCGCCTCATTCGGCAGCGTCCCGCCTTGCCTCCGCGCGCGCGATCCAGCCGCCGCCCAGAACGCGCGTGCCGTCGCGCTCATAGAAGACGCAGGCCTGCCCCGGCGCGACGCTGTCTTGCGGCGCCAGCAATTCCACCGTCGCCCGGCCGTCAGCGAGCGGGACGATGCGCGCCGGAACCGGCGGCTTCGCGGAACGGACCTTCACGGCGCAATCGAACGGTGCCGCGGCCGTGCGGAGCCAGTTCACGTCGCGCAACGCGATCGTCTGCGTGCGCAGCGCTTCGCGCGGACCGACGACGACGCGCGCCCTGGCGGCGTCGAGGGCGACGACGAAGAGCGGTTCCGCATTGCCGGACAAGCCGAGACCCTTGCGCTGCCCGACGGTGAAATGCACCACGCCCTCGTGCCTGCCCACGGTCCTGCCCGCGAGATCGACGATGTCGCCGGCCTTTGCCGCATCCGGCTTCAGCTTCGCGACGACGTCCGGGTATTTTCCGTCGGGAACGAAGCAGATGTCCTGGCTGTCCGGCTTGGCGGCGACGCCGAGCCCGAGTTCGGCGGCGATCGCGCGCACCTCGCGCTTCTCCATGCCGCCGAGCGGAAAGCGGAGATATTCGAGCTGGCTCTGCGTCGTGGCGAAGAGGAAGTAGCTCTGGTCGCGGCTGTCGTCGGCGGCGCGGTGCAGCTCCGCCCCGTCCGCTCCCTCGACGCGCCGGACATAATGTCCGGTCGCGAGGGCGGCGGCGCCGAGTTCGCGCGCCGTGTCCATCAGGTCCGCGAACTTCACCCGCTCGTTGCAGCGCACGCAGGGAATGGGCGTCTCGCCGCGCGCATAGGCTTCGGCGAAGTCCGACATGACGCGTTCCTTGAAACGCCGCTCGTAGTCCAGAACATAATGTGCGATGCCCAGACTCTCCGCGACACGCCGGGCGTCGTAGATATCCTGGCCGGCGCAGCAGGCGCCCTTCCGCCGGGTCGCGCCCGTATCGTAAAGCTGCAGGGTGACGCCGATGACCTCATAGCCCTGGCGCTGCAACAAGGCGGCCACGACCGAGGAATCCACGCCGCCGGACATGGCGGCGACGATCCGGGAGCCCTTCTCTGGCAGCGGTAGGTCACGCATGGCGTGGCTATATTCCGCCGCGCCGTCCGCCGCAAGTTAGCCGGTGGCGGTGGTGGCGGGCAGGTAGTTCAGGAGCGTGATCTGGCCTAGCTGGGACGCCACTTTCTCGGCCGCCTGGAGCGCGACCTGGTCCTGGTTGAGCTGCGAGATCGCGGTCGGCATGTCGACGTCCTGGACGTTCGAGAGAAAGCCCGTATAGAGCGTCTGCAGCGACTGCTGGTGCGCGACCGAGTTCTGCAATTGATTGTAGACGAAGCCGTTGCTCGCTGCCGCCGAGTTCACGGCGTTCGCCGCGCTGATCGACGTCGGAAGCTCGGACGTCAGGAAGTTGCTTTGCGCCGTCGACAGCGTGTTGCTCGTCGCGAAGTTTCCGGTCGGCCCGGCGTCGAAGGTCGCGATGTCCTTGAGGGTCTGCATCAGGCCGGTGCCGATGTCGGAGGCCAGAATGCCGAGCTGCACGGTCTGCCCGTCCGAGATGGCGACGGACTTCTTGAGCGTGCCGTTGGAGAACGCCGCCGCCACGTTCGGCAGGGCGGCGAGTTGCGACAGCGACGTCACGTTGAACGGCGGCGTCTGGTCCTTGTCGCCGCCGTAAATGTAGTTTCCGTTGGCATCCTTGGCGTTCAGGATCTGGCTGACCTGATCGAAGATGCTCTGCGCCTCGGTCATCAGCGTGGTGCCGTTGTTGTTGGCGACCGCCTGCGTCATCGCCTGGCGCAACTGGTTGGCGATGTCCGACAGCGAGCTGAGCTGCGTGTCCTGCAGGCTCGCCTGATTGACGGCGATGGTGGTGTTGGCCTGGTAGGCCGTCGCCTTGTTGACGGCCGTGCGCGTCGCTTCCATCAGCGCCGTCTTGTTGCCGTAGCCGGTATAGTCCGTCGACACCAGGCCGCTCGCGACCTGATCCTGGGTCTGGTTCATCGAGAACGAGGCCTTGCCGATCAGCGAGAGCAGGTACTGCGATTGCGTGGCGTTGGATGTGCGGTCGATCGTCATTGCCGGATGCCCTTACTGGATCGCCAACAGGGTTGCGTAAAGCTGGTCGACGACCGAGAGCAGACGCGCGCCGGCGCTGTAGGCCTGCTGGTAGGTCGTCATGTTCGTCAGTTCCTCGTCGAGATTGACGCCGGACGTCGCCGCCTGGCGCGACTGGGCCTCCTGCAGCCGGTCGTCCTGCGCAGTCTGGTTCGACTTGGCGGCGGTGCCGCGCGTCGCCACGTCCTGATAGAAGGCGGCCGCATAGTCGTCGAGCGAAGCCGTCTCGGCGGAAATGCCGCCGGCGGCGCGGAAGCTCTGCTGGTTGCTGTCGACATTCTGCAGCGCGAGCAGGCCGGTATTGTCGCCCGGCGTCACCACCGTTCCGCCGGCGACAGTCGACGCGGTGATCTGCGGCTTGGCGAAGGCTAGGCGCTGCGGCGACGAGGCGATCTGCGAACTGACGGAGAAATTCGACGCCTGCAGCGCGAGCTGGTTGGCGCCGATGCCGAACAGCTGCGTGAAGCTCATGCCCGTCGTGCCGCGCTGCGTCGTATCGGCGGTGACGTTGAGCGTGTAGGAGGACAGCGTCGTCGGCTGGGTTTCCGAGATCGAGCCGTCGCTGTTCAACGTGAAGACCGCCTGCCCGCCCATCGCGGTGTTCAGCGCAGTGACGACGTTGCCGATGGTCATGCCGGAGGCGACCGAAACGGTCGCGGTCTTGGCGACTTCGCCGTCCGGACCCTTGAGGGTCAGCGAGATCGAGCCGCCGCTGGTGAAATTGCCGGCGTCGCTCGCCGAAAGACCGGTGGCGACGATAGACGGCGCGGCGGCGGTGAAAAGGTCATTCAGGCCGAAGAACTGCGAGAAACCGGACGTGCCGCGCGTCGCCGGAGTCGTCGCGTCGTCCTGCGTGACGATGCCGTTCGTGCCGGTGGCGGCGATCGAGAGCTGGCCGTTCGAAAAGCTCGCCGTGCCGTTGGCGCCGAGCGCGCTGTTGAGTGCGCTGGTGAAGCCGCCGACCGTCGCGGTAAACGGCGTTGCGGCGCCGCCGTCGACGGACATCGTGCCGGCGTCGAAGTCGACGTCGACGCGCGATACGAGATTGCCGTTCGCATCCGTGACCGCGATCGTCGTCTTGCCCGTGAAGTTGAGCGCGTCGCTCGCCACCAGTCCCGTGTTGCGGCCGCTGAGAGAGGTCGGCGGCGGGAACGCGGCATTGGCGTTGTGCTGGCTGTTGTAGGCGACGGCGGTCGACTGCGCGAGATTGCCCAATTCCTGGCCGAGATCGGCGAGCGTGCCGTCCCGCATGTCGATCAGGCCCTTGATGCTGCCCGACGCGAGATGCGGATCGAAGACCTGCGGCTGGCCGATCGCCTGGCCCGATTGCGGGCTCGTGTCCTGGATCATGATCGAGCCGTAGGAGCCGTTGCTGGCGCCGGCGCTGTAGGAAAGCTGGCCGTAGCTGTCGCCGACCAGGTTGATACCGTCGTTCGTCATCACCGAAACGCTGCCGTCGGGCTGCTGAATCGTGCGGATGCCGACGAGCTGGGAGAGACTCTGCAAGGCCAGATCGCGCTGGTCGAGGACGGCGGAGGCGTTGTCGCCGCTGACCTGCGCGTTCTTGGCCTGGGTGTTGAGATCGTAGATCTGCTTGATCAGCGAATTGACCGTGCTGACCGAGCTGGCGACCTGGCGGTCGACCTGGTCGCGCAGGCCGCTGATCGAGGAGGACAGGTTCGAGATCGTCGCGGCGATGTTCTGGAAGGAGTTGAGCACGCTCTGCTGGCTGGCGCTGGCCGTGGGCGCGAGCGCAGCCTGACCGAGCGCGGTCGAGATGGCAGTGAGGCCGGCAGTCAGGCTGGTGCTGTCGCCAGGCTGGCCGAGAATGCCGTTGATCTGGCTGAACACGGTATTCTGCGTGTCGTAGCGCGCCGAGGTTCCGCCGGCGGTCAACGTCTCGGCATTCAGGAACTGATCGACCACGCGCTGGATGTTGGCGATGTCGACGCCGGTCAAGGTGCCGCCGGCGCTCTGCGCCTGCAGGTTGACGACGCGGCGGGCATAGCCCTGGGTGTTCAGGTTGGCGACGTTGTCGCTGACCACGCGCAGCGCCGAACTGTTGGTCTGCAGAGCGCTGAGTGCTGCCGATGCAATTCCGTTGAGGCTCACGCGTCTAATCCACGAATGCTTTGCCGCCGAAGAAGGGATCGCAAGCCCTGTGCCAGTTGCGCACCGCGCTTTGGCTGGAAATTCCCGCGCCTGACCGGCAAATCGCGCAGTCCGAGGCGGCAGACTTTGCCCAGACAGGCAGTTCATGCCCTTCACGTAGAGGCCGGAAATTCGCTGCGCTCCAGATAAAGCGTGAAACGGCGCCCAAAAAAATCTGGTCCAAGGCTTGCTACGAGGGGCAGCGGAACCATGCGGGTCTTGCTCGTGGCAGCAATTGCAACGAACGTCTTGTCGACTGCGGCGCACGCCTCGGCCAGCGCCGCGCACGGCGCGTCGGCCGGCCATGCGCCCGTGGCGTTCGATGCTTTTGCGGAGCTGCTCGCGGAATTGAGCGGCGATACGTCCGACGCGACGGCGCCCGCCGCCGCCGATCCCAACCCGACGCAGACGCCGGCCAATGCGGAAAGCGCGAGCCAGCCTTCCGCCACGCTCGCAAACGTGCTGGCGGCGCTGCAGACCACGCCTCCCGCCGGTGCAGCGACCGCCGCCGCGGGCAGCGCTACCGCCGTCTCCGCAGGCAAGCCGGGCCAAAAGCCCGCCGCGGACACGACGCAAGCGACGACTCGCGACACCGGCAAAACGTCGAGCAATGACAACAGCGCCTTGGCCCAGCTTCTCGTGGCGCCGAACGCGCCGCAGCCCGCTGCGAACCCGACACCGGCGGCCGAGACACCCGCACCGCAGCCTGCCGCCGACGCGACGACCGCGCCGAGCGATGCTCTGACCCAGTTCACCGATGCGGTGGCGTCCAGCATGGTGGGCAACGGCGCGAACGTGAAGACGCCGCGCAGCGCGAAGACAGAATCCGGCACGACGTCCGCCGACAACCAGAAGACCGAGGCGCGCGCCTCGACCGCAACGACGCTCGGGACACTGTCCACCGCCGCGACACGCAATTTCGCTGCGCCCTCCGGTACCGCGACGAACAATCTGCCGTTCCATGCGCCGGCCGGACAAAAGCCGGGCGTGGCAGCTTCAACCACCGAGTCCGCTGGCGACACCAGTACCTCCCAGGCACAGACCGGCACGGCGCCGCAGGCGAACGACGTTCGTCCCGCCGCGCAGGCCGCCGTGCAGCCCGCCACACCTGCGACGCAACCGGCTCAGGTGTCTGTGCCTCCGGCCGCCGCCGCGACCGTCGCAGCGGCCGGCAGCGTCGCAGCCACTGCGCCCACAACGACACCGCAAACACCCGTCACGCTCCAGGTCACGACGGCGAATGCGCCGGCTGTGCTCGACGCCAATACGCTCGCCGTATCGATCGCCGCCAAGAGCCAGGGCGGCGCCAAGCATTTCGACATCCGCCTCAGCCCCGCCGAACTCGGCCGCGTCGACGTAAGGCTGACGGTCGACGATTCCGGCAAGGCGCAGGCCTCGCTCACGGTCGAGAAGCCGCAGACGCTGGCGCTCCTGCAGAAGGACTCGACGCAGCTCGAGCGCGCCATCAAGGACGCGGGTCTCGATCTATCGCAGAACGGACTGAATTTCTCGCTCAAGGGCCAGCAGCAGCAGAACGGCAACGGCAATGCGCCGACGTCGCGCGGCCGCGTCCTCAACGTGCGGGCGATCGCGGCCGTCGAAACGGCACCATCCAGTTCATCCCCGAGCGGCGTCGGCGCAAGCGACGCGCGTCTCGATATTCGAGTCTGAGGTAACCATGACAACCACCGCGCCCGTCACCAGCACCGCCGCAACGGCCGCCGCCGCGACGCAAAACAGCGCGCAGCAGCAGCTCAGCGGCAATTTCGACACGTTCCTGACGCTGCTGACCACGCAGTTGCAGAACCAGGATCCGCTGAACCCGATGGACTCCAACCAGTTCACCCAGCAATTGGTGGAATTCAGCCAGGTCGAGCAGCAGATCAACACCAACACCAATCTCCAGACGCTGATCAACCAGGGCGCGAGCCAGTCCGCCTCCTATGCGGTGAACTATCTCGGCCGCAACGTCACGGTGACGAACGGAAACGCGTCGCTGACCAATGGTGCCGCCAACTGGACCTACAATCTCGGAACGCAGGCGGCGCAGACAACGCTGACGGTGACGGACGCGAACGGCAACGTCGTCTATTCCGCGCCCGGCGCGACGACCGCCGGCAACAACACGTTCTCCTGGAACGGCCAGAATTCGAACGGCGCCCAGGAACCGAACGGCGTCTACACCTTGCAGGTGAAATCGACCGCCGCCGACGGCTCGACCGTCACGACCGCCGTGGCGAGCTCGGGCACCGTCAGCGAAGTGGATATGACCAGCGGCACGCCGCAGCTGGTGATCGGCTCCATGGAGGTACCGCTCAGCGATATCGCCGGAGTCTCCGGCCCTTGATGTGAAACCGGCGCCCAGAACCGGGCGCTCCAATCTCCGCGCTGAAGGACGAAGTCCCCAACGCCGGAAGGAAGAAAACAATGAGCTTGTACGGCGCACTTCAGATCGGCGTAGCCGGTCTCAACGCAGACAGCACGGCGCTGAGCGTTTCAGCGTCCAATATCGCGAACGTCAACACGATCGGCTACAAGGAGGGCGCGACGTCCTTCTCGACGATCCTGGCCTCGACGGCCGGCAGCGGCAGCCCCGCGGAAGCCGGCGTGATCGCGAACCAGGCCCAGCTCGTCACCACGCAGGGCGGCATCACGTCCACGCAGTCGCCGACCGACCTGGCGATCTCGGGCAACGGCTTCTTCGTCGTCAGCCCGACGACCACCGCGGCGAGCGGTTCGACGCAGTCCCTGCTCTACACGCGGGCCGGCAACTTCACGCCGGACTCGACGGGCAACCTGCGCAACGCATCGGGGTTTTACCTGATGGGCTGGCCGCTCGATGCGAACGGCAACGTTCCGACGAACCGCAACAACATGACGACGATCAACATCAACGATCTGTCGGGTAAGGCCGAGGCCACCTCGACCATGAACCTGCAGGCCAATCTCCAGGCCAGCACGACCGCGACCGCAGGCTACACCGCCGGCGACATGGCGGCCGGCACGGTGACGCCCGATTTCGAGCGCACGATCGACGTCTATGACAGCCAGGGCGGCGCGCAGCCGCTGCAGATCGCGTACCTGAAGACCGGCGCGAACACCTGGGCGTATGAAGTCACCTATCAGGGCAACGCCTCGAACCTCACCGGCCCGCCGACGAACAACCTGGTCGCCTCGGGCACGATGTCGTTCAATTCCGACGGCACGCTGAACACCGCGGACACGTCGGCGGCGAGCCCCACGGGATCGGTCAACATCACGATTCCCTGGGCACCGGGAACCTCGGGCCTCAACCCGCAGACCATCGCGCTGAATATGGGCACGCCCGGCGCGTCGGACGGCGTCACGCAGTTCGACAATCCGTCGTCTCTGGTTCAGTCCTCGGTCAACGGCGCCCTCTTCGGATCGCTGACCGGCGTTTCGATCAACAATAACGGCATCGTCACCGCGCAGTTCTCGAACGGCCTGTCGCAGAACGTGTTCAAGCTGCCGATCGCAACCTTCTCCAATCCGGACGGATTGTCGGCGGTTTCGGGCAACGCCTATGCCGCGTCGAACCAGTCCGGCACGGCCACGATCGGCGAAGCCAATCTCGGCGGCGCGGGTTCGGTCGACTCCAAGGCGCTCGAAGGTTCGACCGTCGATCTGGCCGCGGAGTTTACCACGTTGATCACGACGCAGCGCGCCTACTCGGCTTCGGCGAGAATCATCACCACGGCAGACCAGATGCTGCAAACGCTCGAACAAATCCAGTAACGCCGGACTGGAGACGTCGCGCGCCGCGCGTGATGCGCCGCGCCCGGCGTCTCGATTGCCGGACAATTTAGGGAACTCGGTACGACTTCATTTACCAAGGCTCTTGGCCATTTTTTAAAGGCGAAGCGTCTAATTTCGCAGCGGGTAATGGAGTTGGGAGTCCACATAGATGGCCGAAGACCGAAAGGGACGCGTGAGCTACGTTATCGGACCCGATGGGAGTCCGCTGACGCTGGCTGACCTGCCGCCGCCCGGAACGCGGCGTTGGGTCATCCGCCGCAAGGCGGAAGTGGTTGCCGCCGTGCGCGGCGGTTTGCTCAGTCTGGACGATGCCTGCAAGCGATACACGCTGACCGTCGAGGAATTCCTCGCCTGGCAGCGCGCGATCGACCGCTTCGGCATGCCGGGATTGCGCGCGACGCGCGTGCAGCAGTATCGCAACTGAGCTTGTAGACGGATCGACCGGCGTCACGCCGGAAAAGGGAAAGAATTTCTTAACGCAAAAGCGGCGCCCGATATTTATTCGCCGGCCGCCGCGTTAAGCACGCCTTTACCCAACACGCGGCAATGTTTGCCTAGCACGGCGCGAAACCGGACATCGGTTTCGTTCCTTCATGCGGAGGGCAGGCATTGCCGGAATTTGTCAAAGCGATCGGTGCGGCGCGTTTCGGCGTCATGGCTGGCGTGGCCGCCGCTCTCACCGCCTTCTTTCTCTATGTCGCCGGCGCGCTGACCGAGCCGCCCAAGGCGATCCTGTTTTCCGGCCTCGACCCGCGCGATGCATCGGCGGTGACGAGCAAGCTCGACACCATGGGCGTCAAGTACGACGCCAAGGGTGACGGCGGCACGATCCTGGTTCCGTCCGACGACGTGACCAAGCTTCGCATGCAGCTCGCGGCCGAAAATCTTCCCGCCGCCGGCGTCGGCTACGAGATCTTCGACAAGTCCGACACGTTCGGCGCCACCGCCTTCGTCCAGAACATCAACCGGCTGCGCGCGCTCGAGGGCGAACTCGCCCGCTCGGTGCAGACCATCGAAGGCATCGACGGCGCGCGGATCCACCTCGTCATTCCCGAGCGCCAGATATTCGCGCGCGACGACCAGTCGCCCAGCGCGTCGGTCGTGTTGCGCACGCGCGGCGTGCTCGGCCGCGGCCAGGTGCAGGCGATCCAGCATCTGGTGGCCGCGGCGGTGTCGGGCCTGTCGCCCGAACGCGTCGCCATCGTCGACGACAAGGGCGACCTGCTCGCCGGCGGCGACGACAAGAACGGACCCAATGCCGTCGCCGCGGGCGAGGAATCGGAAACCACGGACTTCGAGGAACGGCTTCGCCAGCGCGTCGAATCGATCGTCGCCAGCGTGGTCGGACCCGGGCATGTCCGCGTCCAGGTCACCGCCGACGTCAGCTACACCCACACCAGCGAAACGTCCGAAACCTACGATCCCGACAGCAAGGTCGTGCGCTCCACGCAATCGGTCGAAACCAGCAACAGCGACACCAATGGCGGCGCCGGCGGCGCGCCGGTGTCGGTCGGCAGCGCGCTTCCGGGCGCGGCCCCGCCGCCTGCGGCGAACGACGGCTCTAAGTCGAACGCGACGCGCAACGAAGAGACGATCAACTACGAGATCAACAAGGCGATCAAGACCAGCACCGTCGACGGCGGCACGGTCAAGCGTCTGTCCGTCGCCGTCGTCGTCGACGGAGCCGAAGGCGCCGGCGGCGCGTACAAGCCGCGCACGCCCGCCGAGATGAAGCAGATCCAGGACCTCGTCAAATCGGCCATCGGCTTCGACGTCAAGCGCGGCGACGTCGTGCAGGTCGACAACATGCCCTTCGCGCATGTCGATCTGGGCGATGCGACGCCGGCGGCCTCGCCGCTTCTCGGCCTCGACAGCGCGGAATGGATGAAGATCATCGAAGTCGCGATCCTCTCCGTCACGGCGCTCCTGATCGGATTCTTCGTCGCCCGTCCGCTGATCTCGCGCATGTTCGCGCCGATCTCCCTCGCCGGCGGACAGATCCAGTCCGGAACGCCGCATGCGGCGCAATTGCCGCCGCCCGGCGCGAACGGCGCCGACGTCCAGCAGATGGGCGCCGACGGCCAGACGCTGGCAGTTCCGGCGCCGCACCGACCCTCGATCGACATCTCGCAGATCGAAGGACAGGTGCGCGAATCCTCGATCAAGAAAGTCGGCGAAGTCGTCAACGCCCATCCTGAAGAAGCGCTCGCCATCATCCGCACCTGGCTCCACGAACCGGCATAAGAACCATGTCACGCACAAAACCCGCCGCCAAAGAAGACATCCGCCAGCTCACCGGAGCGGAGCGCTCGGCCATCATCATGCTGTCTCTCGGCGAGGAACACTCCGCCAAGATCTGGAAGATGATGGATGAGGACGAGATCAAGGAAGTCTCCCAGGTCATGTCGACTCTGGGCACGGTCAGCTCGACGCTGATCGAGAAGCTGCTCGTCGACTTCGTCTCGCAGATGTCGGGTACCGGCTCGCTCATGGGTTCCTACGAATCCACCGAGCGCCTGCTCGCCCGCATGATGCCGGAGGACAAGGTCGGCCAGATCATGGAGGAAATCCGCGGTCCGGCCGGGCGCACCATGTGGGACAAGCTCGCCAATGTGAACGAGACCGTCCTCGCCAACTATCTGAAGAACGAATATCCGCAGACCGTCTCGGTCGTGCTCTCCAAGATCAAGCCGGAGCATGCCGCGCGCGTGCTCGCCGCGCTGCCCGAGGAATTCGCGCTCGAAGTCGTGCAGCGCATGCTGCGCATGGAATCGGTCCCCAAGGACATCCTCGACAAGGTCGAGCAGACTCTGCGCGTCGAATTCATGTCCAACCTGGCGCGCACCGCCAAGCGCGACGCCCATGAGCATATGGCGGAGATCTTCAACAATTTCGACCGCCAGACCGAAAGCCGCTTCGTCACGGCCCTGGAAGAAAGAAGCCGCGACAGCGCCGAGCGCATCAAGGCGCTGATGTTCACCTTCGAGGATCTCGGCAAGCTCGATCCCGGTTCGATCCAGACCCTGCTGCGCCACGTCGAGAAGGACAAGCTGGCGCTGGCGCTCAAGGGCTCGACCGATACGCTGCGCGACGTCTTCTTCTCCAACATGAGCGAACGCGCCGGAAAGATCCTGCGCGAGGACATGGAGGCCATGGGTCCGGTGCGCCTGAAAGACGTCGACGAGGCGCAGATGCGCATGGTCAACGTCGCCAAGGATCTCGCCAACAAGGGCGAAATCATGATCGCCAACAAGCAGGGCGAAGACGAGCTGGTGTACTGATGGGCGCGGGCAGCAAATACACCTTCGACGTCGAGTTCCGCCCGGAAGGCGATCTCGTTTCCAACGCCGCACGGGCGCGCCAGAAGAAGGCGTACACCACCGACGAGATCGATGCGATCTCCGCCCGCGCGCGCGAACAGGGTCTTAAATCCGGACAGGTCCGCGCCGCCGAAGCGCAGGCCGCCGAGGTCGCCAGGCTCGTCGCGATGGTGCGCGAGATACTCGCGAATTCGCACAAGGCGACGGACGAGGTGCGCCAGGAAGCCTCCATGCTGGCGCTCGCCGCCGCACGCAAGCTCGCCGCCGCGGCGATCGACCAGCTTCCGGCCGCCGACGTCGAACTTGCCCTGCGCACCGCCTTGCACCAGGCGATCGGCGAACCGCGGATCGTGCTCAGCGCCAGCCAGCGCGTCGTCGACGTGCTCAAGCCCCAGCTCGAAGAGATCGCGCTGGAAGAGGGTTTCGAGGGTCGCGTCGCCGTCGTCGCCGACGCGTCGATGGCCACCGCCGACTGCCGCATCGACTGGCGCAGCGGCGGCGCCGAGCGTTCCGAAGGCGCGATCGAGTCGGCGATCGCCGAACTCATCACCCGCCGTTTTTCCAATCTTCCGTCCGTGGAGAGCTAAGTCATGGCCGCAAGCGATAATGTCGACCTTCCCGATCTGGGTCATCAGGAGCAGCCGGGCGCCGCGCCGGCGCTGCTCAACGCCGACACCAACAGCGAGTCCGAGGTCAAGCGCACGGCGCAGGATCTGGAAGCGGTCTACGACGTTCCGGTGACCGTCTCCGCGGTACTCGGCAAGTCCGCGATGGAGGTCAGCCAGCTCCTCAAGCTCGGCAAGGGCACGATCGTCGAACTCGACCGCAAGGTCGGCGAGGCGATCGACATCTACGTCAACGACCGCCTGGTCGCGCGCGGCGAAGTGGTGCTGGTCGAGGACCGCCTCGGCGTCACCATGACGGAAATCATCAAGGCCGGTCAGTCCTAGGAAGGAATACGGATATGCGTCTTCTCATCGTCGGCCAGCTTCAGGGCCAGCTCAGCGCGGCCACCAAGATCGCGATGGATCGCGGGGCCAAGGTCACCCACGCCAGCGACATCGAACAGGCTCTCGCCAGTCTGCGCGGCGGACACGGCGCCGACCTGGTGCTGTGCGACGTCAAGTGCGACATCGGCCAGCTGGTGCGCGGGCTCTCCACCGAGCGCATCTGCACGCCGGTCGTGGCCTGCGGCATCGGCACCGATGCGAGGAGCGCGGTCGAGGCGATCCGCGCCGGCGCCAAGGAATATCTGCCGTTGCCGCCCGATCCGGAACTGATCGCCGCCGTGCTCGCCGCCGTGGCGAACGACGATCATCAGATGATCTACGAGGATCCGGCGATGGAAGCGGTGATCGGTCTCGCCGACCAGGTCGCCCCGAGCGAAGCTTCGATCCTGATCACCGGCGAAAGCGGCACGGGCAAGGAAGTGCTGGCGCGCTACGTCCACAAGAAATCGGAACGCGCTGAGAAGCCGTTCATCTCGGTGAACTGCGCCGCGATCCCGGAAAACCTGCTCGAATCCGAACTGTTCGGCCATGAGAAGGGCGCCTTCACCGGCGCCGTCGCCCGGCGCATCGGCAAGTTCGAGGAAGCCAACGGCGGAACGCTCCTGCTCGACGAAATCAGCGAGATGGACGCGCGCCTCCAGGCCAAGCTCCTGCGCGCCATCCAGGAACGCGAGATCGACCGCGTCGGCGGCACCAAGCCCGTGCGCGTCGACATCCGCATTATCGCCACCTCGAACCGCGATCTCGCCGACGCCGTCAAACACGGGTTCTTCCGCGAAGACCTGCTCTACCGTCTCAACGTCGTGAACCTGCGCCTGCCGGCGCTGCGCGAACGCCCGCGGGACATCCAGGCGCTTGCCAAGCACTTCGCGCACAAATATGCGCAGGCGAACGGCGTGCCTTACCGCGCCATCGCGCCCGCGACGGAACGTCTTTTGCTGTCGCACCCCTGGCGCGGCAACGTGCGCGAACTCGAGAACACGATCCATCGTGCGGTGCTGCTGGCCACCGGCAGCGACATCCAGCCCGAAGCGATCCGCCTGCCGGACGGCACGCAGGTCGGCCCCGGCCGCGCCGCCGATCTGCCGGCGCCGGTGCAGGCCGCCGTCAACAATGCCGTCGCGGTGACGCGCGGGCTCGTCGGCCGCACCGTGGCGGACGTCGAGCGCGATCTGATTCTCGACACGCTCGATCACTGCCTCGGCAACCGCACGCATGCCGCCAACATCCTGGGCATCTCGATCCGCACCTTGCGCAACAAGCTGCGCGAATATTCGCAGGCGGGTCTTGCCATTCCCAATCACGGCGAACAGCGCGCGGCGAACGGTTAAACGTCCGACCACGAAGACATTAAAGCACCATGGCCGACATAAGCGCAGCGCAGCCGAATGCGACCGGGGGGTTTGGCTTCAACCTCTCGACGCTGTCGACCGTTATCCGGCGCAGCGATCTCGGTCTCGCCGTCGGCATCATGGCGATTCTCGTCGTGCTGCTGCTGCCGCTGCCGCCCTGGCTGCTCGATATCTCGCTGGCGCTGTCGCTGTCTTTCTCGATCCTCATCCTGATGACCGCGGTCTTCATCCAGAAGCCGCTGGAATTCAGCTCGTTTCCGACGGTCCTGCTCATCACCACGATGTTGCGCCTGGCGCTTAACCTCGCCTCGACGCGCCTCATCCTCGGACACGGCAACGAAGGCACCGCCGCCTCGGGCTACGTCATCCAGGCCTTCGGCAAGCTCATCATGGGCGGCAATTTCGTCATCGGCTTCATCGTCTTCGCGATCCTGGTGCTGGTGAACTTCGTCGTCATCACGAAAGGCTCGGGGCGCATCGCGGAGGTCGCGGCGCGTTTCAGCCTGGACGCCATGCCCGGCAAGCAGATGGCGGTCGACGCCGATCTTTCGGCCGGCCTGATCGACGAGAAAGAGGCCAAGCGCCGCCGCAAGGACCTCGAGGGCGAATCCAACTTCTTCGGCGCCATGGACGGCGCCAGCAAATTCGTGCGCGGCGACGCGATCGCCGGACTCCTGATCGTCGCCATCAACGTCATCGGCGGGATCATTATCGCCGTCGCGCAGAAGGGCATGAGCTTTTCCGACGCGACCCAGACCTTCACGCTGCTGAGCGTCGGCGACGGACTCGTCAGCCAGATGCCGGCGCTGATCGTGTCGACGGCCGCCGGCCTCATGGTCTCGAAGGCCGGCGTCGAAGGCGCCACCGACAAGGCGCTGATCGGTCAGCTTTCGTTCTATCCGCAGGCGCTCGGAATGGCCGCCGCCGTGATGGGGATCGTCGCGGTCCTGCCCGGCATGCCCACGCTGGTGTTCGCGGGTCTCTCCGCCGCCACCGGCAGCCTCGCCTACTTCGCCTTCAAGCGGAAGGACGCGACCGAGAACAAGGCGCGCGCCGAAGAGGAAAAGGCCAAGGCCGAGTCCGGCACCAAGGAGGAGCCGATCGCCTCGGCGCTGGCGCTGGACCTGCTGCGCGTCGAATTGGGCTACGGCCTCCTGCCGCTGATCAACGACGTCAAGGGCCACCGCATCACCGACCAGATCAAGGCGCTGCGCCGCCAGTTGGCGAGCGAGATGGGCTTCGTCATGCCCGCGGTGCGCATCCTCGACAACATGCAGCTGCCGTCCAACGAATATCGCATCCGCGTCAAGGAAGTGGATTCCGGCCGTGGCGAGCTCTTTCCGGGAAGCCTGCTCGTCATGGATCCGCGCGGCCTGCCGATCGACATGTCGGGAACCCACACGACCGAGCCGGCTTTCGGCCTGCCCGCGACCTGGGTTCCGGCGGCGCAGCGCGAGGAGGCCAGCTTCCGCGGCTACACCGTGGTCGATCCGGGCACGGTGCTGACGACGCACCTCACCGAAGTGCTCAAGTCGCACATGTCGGAACTGCTTTCCTACGCCGAGACCAAGAAGCTGCTCGACGACCTGCCGCCCGAGAACAAGAAGCTGGTCGAGGAGCTCATCCCGTCGCAGATTTCGGTCACCGGCGTGCAGCGCGTGCTGCAGACCCTGCTCGCCGAGCGCGTCTCCATCCGCGACCTGCCCGCGATCCTGGAAGGCATCGCCGAAGCGGTCGGTCACACCAAGAACGCGCTCTACATCACGGAGCATGTGCGGGCGCGGCTGGCGCGCCAACTGTGCCATGCCAATCTCGCGCCCGGCGGCTATCTGCCGCTCATCGCCATGTCGCCCGCCTGGGAGCAGGCGTTCCAGGAATCGATCGTCGGCCAGGGCGAAGACCGCCAGCTCGCCATGGCCCCGTCGCAGCTCCAGCAGTTCATCCAGAGCGTGCGCGACCGCTTCGACGAAGCCAGCGCCAAGAACGAGGTGCCGGTGCTGCTGACGAGCCCGCAGATCCGTCCCTTCGTACGTTCGATCGTCGAGCGTTTCCGCCCGCAGACTGTCGTCATGTCGCAGAGCGAAATCCACGCCAGCGTCAAGCTGAGAACGATGGGTCAGGTGTAATCGACCATGCAGTTGCGCACCTTTCTCGCCAGGGACATGAAAGAGGCGCTCGGCCATGTGCGCGCCGACATGGGTCCCAATGCGGTCATCATCGCCTCGGAAAAATCCAAAGGCGGCGGCGTCATGGTGCGCGCGGCGCTGGACGAGCCGGACGCGCCCGTCCAACCCGACGCGCCGGCGCCCGTCGAGTCCGCGCCCGTCGCCGACTTCGAGATGCACTATCGCGACGGCCTGATGCGCCGGCTGCGCGCCGCTCCGACCGACGCTCCCGCACGCACGCGCTTCGACCGCACCGAACTCCTGTCCGCCCTGCACCGTCATCGCGCGCCGGACTCGATCGCACATGCGCTCGCCGAAGACGCAGCCAAGGCGCAGCTGATCGACATGACGCTCGCGCTCGCCAGCGCCATCGACAAACACATGACCAGCGCGCCGATCGATCTGACCGCCGCCACTGCTCTTTTGCTCGTCGGCCCGAACGGTGCCGGCAAGAGCGCGGTCGCCGCCAAGCTCGCGGCCCATGCCAAGCTGCGCGATCGTCGCGTCACGCTCGTCGCCGCGGATTCAGCCGGCGCCGGCGCGGTCGCGCGGCTCGAGACTTTCGCCAAGCATCTCGACGCCGGCATGGCCGTCGCCGAGGCGGCACCCGAACTGCAGACCCTCGTTGCGGACTGCGTTTCCAAGAAAACCCTCGTCGTCATCGACACCGCCGGGTTCGACCCGCGCGACGCGAGGGCGCGCAACGCCTTCTCGGCGCTCGGCCAGATCGCGCACGTCGAAACGCTCGCCGTCGTCTCGGCGCTGAACGATGCCGAAGAAGCCGGAGAGATCGCAGTCGCGCTGAAGACGCTGGGTGCGCGACGCCTGATCGTCACCGGCGTGGACCTGGCGCGCCGCGCCGGAGCGCTGCTGTCCGCGGCGATGCAGGACCTCGCCCTGGCTCACATCACCCGCTCGCCCTTCGTTGCCGGCGGACTCGAAACGCCCACCTCATTGTCGATCGCGCGCCTCCTGCTCGACGAAAACAGGAGCAGGCAGTGACCCCGCGCATCACAGCCATCGGATCGGGCAAGGGTGGCACGGGAAAGACCCTGATCGCGGTCAGCCTCGCCCAAGCCCTCGCGCACAACAAGGAACGCGTGCTGCTCTGCGATGCAGATCTCGGCCTCTCGAACGCGAGCGTCCATCTCGGCGTCAAGGACGGGGGAGACGTGGCCGGCCTGATCGCCGGCAAGACCGCGCTGCGCAATGCGGTCGTCGGCGTCTCCTGCGGCCCGCGCCACAGTTTCGATCTTCTGGCGGCGCCGCCCGGCGCCGGCACCTTCGCCAACGCCGGCGAAGCGGCGGCCTTGACGTTGATCGCGGCCGTCGAAGGCGCGCGCCAATATGATCGCGTCCTGATCGATCTGGGCGCCGGCGTCGATGCGGCCGTGATGAGTTTGGCGGCGCGCGCAGACGATACGCTGCTCGTCCTCACACCCGATCCCGCTTCGCTCACGGACGCCTACGCCTTCACCAAGCTCATGCTGCGCCGCACGGGCGCCCGCGCCCCGCAGGTACTCGTCAACATGGCGCTGAACGGCACCGAGGGCCGCCGCATCGCCGACACGCTCTTGCAGGCCGCGCAATCGTTCCTGCGCATCGTGCCGGACTATGTCGGGTGCATTCCCTTCGATGCGCGCGTCCCTGACGCTGTACGCCGTCAAAGTCCGCTGCTCAGCGCCTATCCGCAGACGCCGGCATCGCTCGCGATCGAAACGCTCGCGCGCAAACTGCACAGCGCGATCGACGTACCCCAATCCGCGATCGGCCTGCGCTGACCACGCTGAACATTTACGACGTTCTGTATTGCGTGAATTTTCGGCAAGAGAAAATTCCGGTATAAAATTCCCCAGAACTCGGCTTGGCGGTGAGCCATTCACCGGAGCGGAGACAGCGAGAGCATCAGTCGCTCATCGGGGGCACCATGGCTGTGTTGATGGACATCTGGCACGCGATCCACGCAATTCTCACAACGTCCGACATGATCACGCTGGCGCTGATGCTGGTGATCGCGGTCGGCGCCGGGCTGATCATGCACAATCTCAGCTCGATCGTGACGACGACGGTGATCGCGCTGCTGGCGTTCGCGCTCGCACTGTATGTGCGCGCCGTACTTCTGGGCGGCGAGAATGCGGCGGCGTTCGCGACGCACGACTGGCTCGCGTTCCAGAACCTGCACATGCTGACCCTGCTCGCCTACGGCCTGACCTTCGCGGCGCTGATCGCGGCGTCGCATGTCGCGCGCGTCCTGGCGATGCGCGATTGATAAATCGTCTCAACCGCTTAGCCGGAGCATGGACGCCAGGGGGGCGAAGCAGATAGCGTCGGCCACATGATCCTCTATGTCGTTCTCGGCGTCGCCGTACTCGTCGTCCTCTGGGCAATCCTCACCTATAACGGTCTCGTCAGCCGCCGCGCCATGGTCGCGGAAGGCTGGAGCGGCATCGACGCGCAGCTGAAGCGCCGCGCCGATCTCATTCCCAATCTGGTCGAAACGGTGAAGGGCTATGCGACGCACGAGCGCGAGACCTTCGACGAGCTGACCAAGATGCGCGCAGAGGCGGGCAGCCAGGATCCCGCGCAACGCGCCCAGGCCGAAACCGCGATCTCGGCGGCGATCGGCAAGGTGATGGCGGTGGCCGAGGCCTATCCCGATCTCAAGGCGTCGGCGAATTTCCAGACGCTGCAAAAGGATCTCGCCGATCTCGAGGATCAGATTCAGCTCGCGCGCCGCTACTACAACGGCGCGGTGCGCAACTTCAATGTCAGCGTGCAGCAGTTCCCCTCGAACCTGATCGCCGGCATGGGCGGCTTCACCGCGGCGCAGTTCTTCCAGCTCGACAACGCCGCCGACCGCAACGCCCCGAAAGTCTCGTTCGGCTGATGAGAACCGCCGTCTTCGCCCTGCTGCTCGCGCTTCTCGCGCTTCCGGCGGCGGCGCAGGACAGCCAGACGAGCGATCAGGGCCGCGTGGGCTCCAACACGGCCACGCCGAGCGTGCCGGCTGAGGACCCCAGCGACACGACCGAGCGCATCACCAGCTTCGACAGCGACATCACAGTCGCGCGCAACGGCACGCTGACCGTCACCGAGACGATCACGGTCTATGCCGACAACGTCCAGATCAACCACGGCATCTATCGCGACTTCCCGACGCGCTACGTCGACAAGAACGGCGCCAACGTCCGCGTCCGCTTCGACGTCACCAGCGTCACGCGCGACGGACACAGCGAGCCCTATGCGACCGAGGGGATCAGCAACGGCGTTCGCGTCAGGATCGGCGACAAGGACGTCATCATCGACCAGGGTCTGCACACCTACACGCTGACCTACATGACGGCGCGCCAGATCGGTTTCTTCGACAAGTACGACGAGCTGTACTGGAACGTGACCGGCAACGGCTGGATCTTCCCGATCCGCAAGGCAAGCGCGACGATCCACCTGCCGGCAGGCGCGAAAATCCTGCGGAACGCCTACTACACCGGCGCCCAGGGTTCGACCGACACCAACGCGCTGGCGACGCAACTCGGGCCCGATACGATCCGTTTCGAGACGACCCAGCCGCTGGGCGCGAACGAAGGACTGACGGTCGCCGTCGGCTTCGCCAAGGGCGCGGTCGTGCCGCCGAGCGCGGAAGAGCTTCGGCGCGACTTCATCGTCGACAATGCCAGCGCCATCGTCGCCATGCTCGGCGTTTTCGTGCTGTCCATCTTCTATCTCGTCACCTGGTGGCATCACGGGCGGGACCCCAAGCGCGGCACCGTGATTCCCCTGTTCGCGCCGCCGGCGAACCTTTCGCCCGAAGCGGTGCGCTACATCCATCGCATGTCCTACGACCGCAAATCCTTCGCGGCCGCGCTCATCAACATGGCGGTGAAGGGCTTCCTGACGATCTCGCAGGAAGGCTCGGCCTACACGCTGACGCGCACGGGAAAGACGGTCGGCGATTGCGGCCTGTCGCCCGCCGAGATCGCGATGTCTGATGCGCTGTTCACCGATCTGACCGCCTCGATCGAGCTCAAACAGTCCAACCACACATCGGTCCAGCACGCGATCACCGGCCTCAAGTCCAAGCTCAAGTCGGAGTGCGAGAAGAACTACTTCATCACCAACAGCGGGTATTTCCTCGGCGGCATCGCGATCCTCGGCCTGACCGGCATTGCGTCGGCGCTTCTCAGCGAGGACTCCGGCACGGCGGGATTTGCCCTCGTCTGGCTGTCCGGCTGGTCGGTAGGCACCGCGTTCCTCGTCCACACCGCCTACAATAGCTGGATGGACACGTTCTTCGGACCGGCGCGCTTCAGCAGTTTTTTCAGCGCCCTGATCGCCAGCCTGTTCGCCATTCCCTTCGTCTTCGGCTGGTTCGCGATGTTCTTCGTCCTGCAGAACGCGCTGCCCCTCTTCGCCTGCATCGCCCTGGCGGTCGGCGGCGTGCTCGCCTACGTCTTCTATCATCTGCTCAAGGCGCCCACCGCGCTCGGCGCCCACACCATGGACCAGATCGACGGCTTCAAGCTGTTTCTGGAGACCGCCGAAAAAGACCGGCTCGAGATCCTCAACCCGCCGAACGTCACGCCACAGCTTTTCGAGAGCTTCCTGCCCTACGCCATCGCGCTCGACTGCGAAAATCAGTGGAGCAAGAAATTCGAGATGCAGGCGGCCGCGGCCGGCATGGGCGCGGACCAGAACTACGGCTACACGCCCGTCTGGTATTCCGGCAATTCCTTCTCGCGTCTAGGCATGGCCGGATTCGCCGCGTCCATCGGCTCGTCGATCGGCAGCGCAGCCGCTTCGGCGTCGACCGCGCCGGGCTCGAGTTCGGGCAGCGGGGGCGGCGGTTTCTCCGGCGGCGGCGGCGGCGGGGGTGGCGGCGGCGGCTGGTAGCTATTTCTTCTTCTTCGGCACGGTATCGATGGCGATCGGACCCGGCCCTATGCCGACAAGGACCAGGAGCGCGCCCGCAATCGCCATGTTGCGCGAGAAGATTTCATAGTCCGCCGCCCTCTCGAGCGGATTCTGGATCTGCCAGAAATTGTGCATCGCCAGCGACGCGGCGATGGTGAATGCGAACAGCAAGAGTGCGCCGTGGCGTGTGTGAAAGCCGAGCACCAGCGCCAGTCCCCCGAGAAACAGCGCGATGATCGTCAGCGCCAAGAGCAGCGGCGGCACCGGCATGTTGCGCAGCGCCATGAGCTGGACGGTCGCGTCCCACTGTCCCGCATAGTGCACCGCCTCGCTCAAGTAGAACCAGGCCAGAACAAGACGGCCGATGAGGGGGGAGATATATTCGGAGAAGGACACGTTTGGGCCCGGCGACTCAGCGATTCAACCATACATGATACATTTATCGGGATACATTCATCGCAGATCGGTTCCTGCCGGCTTCAGGATTCTCCGGCACGACGCGGCAGAGCGAGCCCGACACGATCGTCCCGGAGGAGGCAGCAATGGCGGTGATTCTCGACCAGATCGATCTCGTGGCGCGCAACATGGAGGCGACGCTCTCCTTCTACCGGCTTTTGGGCGTGAAGATCCCGAAGCGCGCGATCGGCTCGACGCCGAACGGCATCGACCATGTACGCGTGCGCTTCAGGGGCGGGATGAAGCTCGCCTTCGACAGCCCGGCGCTCGCGCGCGTCTACAACAAGGGCTATCGCGGGCAGGGAAAAGGCGGCGGGACGGTGATCGGATTCGGGGTGGCGACGCGTCGCGCGGTCGATGCGACCTACGCCAGGCTAACGAAAGCGGGTCACAAAGGGCTGACGCCGCCGTTTGATGCCTTCTGGGGTTCGCGCTACGCCATCGTCGCCGATCCCGACGGCAACCATGTCGGGATCATGAGTCCGGTCGATCCGAAGAAGCGCGGTCCGATACGGCGTCGCTAGGCAGCGCTAGGCGCTGCGCATCGCGTGCTTGCGCAGGTGACGCACGAGCGCCATTTCGTCCAGCCGCGACTGCGAACGGCGCGTCTCGATTTCCGCGACGCGCTTGGCCTGCTGCTCGGTGGCGAATTCCAGGCTCTTCAAGTCCTGAAAGGCGGCGTTGAGATCGGCCTGCGCGGTGACGCGCTCGCGCTCGATCTCCTTCAAGGTGGCCTTCAGGTTTTCGCGACGGCTTTCGATTGAACGCAGGAATGAGGGAAACGCCAGACGACCGATATCGGAGTCGCCGGCGCGCTGACGTTCGCGCGCGACGCTGTCTTCGAGATCGGAGAGCTTGCGTTCGGCATCGGCTTTCATGCCGTCGAGCGTCGCCATCCGGCGCTTCATCTCGTCAACGCGAAACCGTCTCAGTCGGATCAGAGTATCACCACGCTTCATGACCCATCACCTTTCCCCGGTGCCCCGCCCATGATTTTCTCAAGGGCAGCATATGTTTCCGTAAACGCCGCCCGCTCATCCTTCTTCTGCGACAGGAAGGTTTCGAGCTGCGGATAAAGTTTAACGGCGATATCTACTTCAGCATTCGTGCCAGCTTTGTATGCTCCCAGCCGGATCAGTTCGGCCATATCTTCGTAAACGGCCAGAGGAGCCCTTGCGCGAGATACAAGTGTCTGTTCCTCCGGCGTATTGCAGCCCGGCATGGTACGCGACACCGATTTAAGAATGTTGATCGCCGGATAGCGTCCGCGCTCGGCGATGTTTCTTTCTAGGACAATGTGGCCGTCCAGGATGCCGCGCACGGCGTCCGCAATCGGTTCATTATGATCGTCGCCTTCCACCAGCACCGTGAAGAGTCCGGTGATCGAGCCTTGCCCGCTCTGGAAGCCCGGCCCGGCGCGCTCGAGCAACCGCGGCAGTTCGGCGAAAACGGTCGGCGTGTAACCTTTGGACGCCGGCGGTTCGCCGGCCGAGAGGCCGACCTCGCGCTGTGCCATTGCGAAACGGGTGACCGAATCCATCAGCAGCAAAACGTGAAGTCCGGAGTCGCGGAGCTGCTCGGCGATCGCCATCGCGACATAGGCCGCCTGGCGGCGCACCAGCGGCGGCTCGTCCGACGTGGCCGCGACGATGATGGAACGTTTGAGACCTTCCTGGCCGAGATCGTCCTCGACGAATTCCTTCACTTCGCGTCCGCGTTCGCCGACCAGCGCGATGACGATCGCGTCCGCTTCCGTGTTGCGCGCGAGCATCGCGAGCAGCGTGGACTTGCCGACGCCGGAACCGGAGAAGATGCCCATGCGTTGGCCTTTGCAGCACGTCGTGAACGCGTTGAGCGCGCGCACGCCGAGATCGAGTTTGCCGCCGACGCGCGCGCGCGAGGCGGCGGGCGGCGGACTTGCCTTCAGCGCATAGGCTTGCGGGCCTTGCTGCAGCGGGCCTTTGCCGTCGGTCGGATTGGCGAAGCCGTCGATCACCCGGCCGAGCCAGGCCTTGGAGGGAAAGATCACGGCCGGCTGATCGTCGAAGTCGGCCCGCGCGCCCAGCGTAATTCCGTCCAGGCTGCCGAGCGGCATGACGAGCGCGCGCCCGTCGCGAAAGCCGACCACTTCGCACGAAATTGGTGATTTATTTCCACGGCTTAGATGAACCTGGCCGCCCAGGCTGACGACCCCGGCGGCACCTGTGACCTCGACCAGGAGGCCCTCGATCCGGGCCACGCGGCCGAAGCGGCGCAGCGTCGAAACGCCATCGATTTCCTTGAGCAGAGCGTGCATTCGGGCCCTTTTCGAGGGCGTTCTGCCCCCTGCGATGGCCCATCTTGCCGGGAAGGATTTAAATGGCGGTAAACTTAACAAAGCGAATCAAGGGGATGCGCCGTCCTGAGTCGAACGCTTTCTTAAGTCCGGGTTCGCAGGTCCTGAGTTGGCAAATGTCAATGCAACGGGATGTTAACCAGTTAAGCATACGGTCACATGATCGATTGGCTAAAGCCGGCTGGGGTCGGCTCCTGAGGGGTTCCGTCACATGCGTGTTCTCTTGATCGAAGACGACAGCGCCATGGCACGCAGCATCGAGCTGATGCTGCGCAGCGAGGGTCTCAACGTCTACACGACCGACCTGGGCGAAGAGGGTATCGACCTCGGCAAGCTCTACGACTATGACATCATCGTGCTGGACCTTCAGCTGCCCGACATGAGCGGCTTCGAAGTGCTGAAGGCGCTGCGCGTCGCCAAGGTGCAGACGCCGGTGCTCATCCTCTCCGGCAACGCGATCGTCGAAGCCAAGGTCAAGGCGCTCGGCTTCGGCGCCGATGACTATATGACCAAGCCGTTCCACAAAGACGAGCTGGTCGCTCGCATCCAGGCGGTGGTCCGCCGTTCCAAGGGCCATTCGCAGTCGGTCATCACCACCGGCAAGCTCATCGTCAATCTCGACGCCAAGACGGTCGAAGTCGACGGCAGCCGCGTGCACCTCACCGGCAAGGAATATCAGATGCTCGAGCTGCTCTCGCTGCGCAAGGGCACGACGCTCACCAAGGAAATGTTCCTCAACCATCTCTACGGCGGAATGGACGAGCCGGAACTCAAGATCATCGACGTTTTCATCTGCAAGCTGCGCAAGAAGCTGGCGGCGGCGACGAACGGCGACAATTATATCGAAACCGTCTGGGGCCGCGGCTATGTGCTGCGCGATCCGTCGGGCGAGGAAACCGAAGCCGCCTGAGCGCGTTTCGTCGAATGAAAGAAGGGCGCCCGTCGTGGCGCCCTTTTTTTGTATCTGATACGCCGAGGGCGCCCTCGAGCGCATTGAACGCGTTATGGCGCCATCCGGCAATCGAGGATTTTGTCGTCCCAGGGCGCGCCGATGAGCATCCGCCGTCCGGCCACCGCGGCGACGCTGGCGCCGCCGATCTGCTCGCCCGGATCGGCATAGACGAGCGTTGCGGACTGCGGGATGCCGTCCGCCAGCGCAACGCGGAACACCTGCGACGGCGCGGGTTTCGCCGCATCGTCGCGATAGCGCGCCATGGCCATCGCCCAGGGATGGCCGGCGACCCAGAGATCGCCCCGCTCGTCGAAGCGCAAATTGTCGAGGCCCGACGGGATCTCGAGCGTTCCGGCCGGATCGAGCGCGCCGCTGAGCTCGCCGCGCACATAGGTGTCGATGCGGCGGTTGAACGCTTCGCTCACATAGACGTATTTGCCGTCGGGCGAGAGCGCGATGCCCGACGGGAAGTTCAGCCGGTTGGCGACGAGCCGGAAATAGGAGCCGTTGAAATAGAGGACGTTGGCGCGCGGCAGGACGAGGAGATCGTCGAGCAGGCGGCCGAACGACGTCATGCTCGTGTGATCGTTGGTGACGTAGAAGCTGTTCTGGTCGACCGCGACGATGGCGTTGGGGCTGACGAGTTCGCCGCCTTCGATGCTGCCGGTCTCGCGCAGTTTCACGGCGCCGTTCTGCTGCACGACGTCGAAACTGTCGACGCTCGAGCTGCCGTCGCTGCGATGGTTTATCGCCATCAGCGTTTCGTCGCCGTTCGGCGCGCGGTAGAGGCTGATGCCGTGCGGATGGAAATCGGCCGGCGTCCCGGAAAGCCGTACCAGATTGCCGGGACCTGCGAGCTGGAGCGCGTAGAGCCCGTCGGCGCGCGAGGGCGTCCCGCGGGCCCTGGCGCGACGGTCCGTTGCCGAGATGAAGGCGAGGCCGAGCTTGGCGTCGATCGCGATGTCTTCGGCGCCGGCGAGACCGGTGACCTGCACGCAGGCGCCGGCGCTTTTCGGCGTGACGTCGGTGAAGGTGCCGAACGCGATCAGCGAGCGGAACGCGAGCGCCACGACGGCGACGAGGATGATCGATCCGGCGGTGATGGCGGCGCGAACGGCAGGACGCATACTCAGCTCGCCAGCGCCATGGCGCTCGTGAACTGCAGATCGGCGAGGCGCGCATAGAGGCCGCCATGGGCGACGAGTTCGGCATGACTGCCCTCGCCCACGACCTTGCCGCTCTCCATTACGACGATGCGTTTGAGCCGCTGGATCGTCGCCAGACGGTGCGCGATGACGATGGTGGTCCTTCCGGCCATCAGATTCTCGAGACCGATCTGCACCAGCCGTTCGTTCTCGGCATCGAGCGCGCTGGTCGCCTCGTCGAGCAGCAGCAGCGGCGCGTCGCGCAGGATGGCGCGGGCGATGGC